>JANMSW010000014.1:0-234101 GCA_031389825.1 Spartobacteria bacterium | reverse complement strand
CTCCGAGCTAAAAGGTGCAAGGTACCGCAAAATAGTGCGGAGCTTGAGTAGTTGGAACTCGGAGCTTCCCACTCCCGATACTGAAGCTTCCCTGAAATTGCTCGGAGCTTCCCTCATTTTGTCGCAAGCTTGCGACTCGGGAACTCGGAGGTTGGGTATCGGGAGTGGGCCCGTTGCCTCATTTTGAGGGAACGGAGAGTAGATGGATCTCGAGGGTTTCGCCAATCCCAGCGGCTGGAGGGTGATTGGAGGGTGACTCTCCTCGATCTGCTCGGGCGGAGCTGCACGTCGGAAGTCCGCTGCGGGCTTTTCCTCCTCGCATTCGCGGTCGCCCTGCCGAGACCGCGCACCCTTTCCCTTGCACGGAGCCTCATCGCTGGCGAGAGTCGCCGCTTTTCATGCTCACGATAGCGCAAGTTAGTAAATCCTTTGGTGGGCGGACGCTCTTTAGCGACGTGTCGCTGCAAGTAAACCGCGATGATCGCATCGGCTTGGTCGGCCCAAATGGCGCGGGGAAATCAACGCTCTTCTCGATGATTCTCGGCACGGACGCGCCCGATGATGGCAAGGTTGTGAAGGAGCGGGGCGCGACGGTTGGCTTCCTCCCCCAGGAGAGCGCGCCCGTGGGTGACGAGACGGTGCTGGAACTGGCCTGCGCAACTTCGCCTGAGCTTTCGAAGGCGCAGAAGATCATCAATCGGCAGGATCCCGACGCTGAGGAGACGGAGGAATATCACGACGCGCTCGCGACCTTCGCGGAACTCGGTGGCCATGCGGCTGCGGCGAAGGCAAAGCAGATCCTCCACGGTCTCGCCTTCCGCGAAGCAGACTTCAATCGCGCCGCTCGCACGTTGAGCGGCGGTTGGATCATGCGCGCGCATCTCGCCCGACTGCTCGTGCAGGAGCCGGACCTCCTCCTGCTGGACGAGCCGACGAACCATCTGGATCTCGAATCGCTGGTCTGGTTTCAGGAGCATCTGCGCCGGTATGAGGGCGGGATTCTCATGATCTCCCACGATCGTGAGTTCCTAAACCAGCTCGTCGAGAGCATTATCGAGATCGCTCATGGCAAGCTCCACCGCTTCCGTGGGAACTACGAATCGTACGTCGGGCAGAAGGTCGCGCGCGAGGAGCAGCAGCTCGCCGCTTACAAAAACCAGCAGCGCGAGATCGCGGCGTTGCAGGAGTTTGCCGACCGCTTCCGAGCCAAAGCCAGCAAGGCTTCGCAGGCGCAGAGCAAGCTCAAGCAGATCGAGCGGATGGAGAAGATCGAGGCGCCGCAGGGGAACGAGCGCACGGTCGGGCGCTTCCGCTTTCCACAACCGGGGCGCTCCGGCTCGCGGGTGATCACGCTGAAGGACATCGATCACGCATATGGCGAGCTCTCGGTCTATAAGGGCATGAACTTCGAGGCAGAGCGCGGTCAGCGGACCGTGCTCGTGGGGCCGAATGGCTCCGGGAAATCGACGTTGCTGAAGCTGCTTGCGGGCGCGCTGGAAGTGCAGAAAGGCATCCGCGAAGTCGGGCACAATGTGCGGGTGGGCTACTTTGCGCAGCACCGGGTGGAGATGCTGAACTCGCGCCACACCGTGCTGGAGAGTGTGATGGACATGCAGAACCCCGTAGGGGAGCAGATGGCGCGCACCGTCTTGGGTTCGTTCCTCTTCCGCGGTGACGATGTCTTCAAGCCGGTGGCAGTCCTGAGCGGTGGTGAGAAGTCGCGGCTCGCATTGGTGAAGCTCCTGCTTGATCCGCCGAATCTGCTGCTCATGGATGAGCCCACGACTCACCTCGACATCGGCAGTATCGACGCGCTCATCCTCGCGCTGGAGCAGTACGAGGGCACGATCATCTTCATCTCTCACGACGTCCACTTCATCCGCGCGATCGCGAAGAACGTCCTGCACATCAGCGCCGGCGTACTCACGCCGTACGCGGGCGATTACCAATACTACCTGGACAAATCGCAGGCGACCTCGGCGCGTCATGCGCTGACCGCCGGCGAGAAGCTGACGGACTCGCGCGCGGGTAATGCGCCGGTTGTGAACAAAGCGAAGGTCGGCGCGCCGCTGGGCATGAAGGAGCTGAAGGAGCAGCGCCGCCTTGAGGCGAACGAGCGGATTGCCAAGGCGAAGATCAAGCGGGAGCGCGACCGCCAGATCGCGGAGCTGGAGATGCAAGTCTTTCGACTCGAGGCGCGACAGCGCGAACTCGCCAGCGAGCTCGAGACCCCCGAACCGTACGCGGCAGGTGGCAATGCGGTGAAGCTGAACCAGGAACTCAGCGCGGTAAGCAGCGAGCTGGCGCGGATCACGGCAAGCTGGGAGGCAATGGCCGGTCAGGACGAGTAAGGCCGCCTATGGACTGGACCCAGCTCCTCTCCGCCGATCGGCTGGGCCTCGAACGTCGCGCGACCGCCGACCCGGCCCGCTCGCCGTTTCAGATTGACTCGGACCGGATTGTCTTCTGCTCGGCCTTCCGCCGCCTGCAGGACAAGACCCAGGTCTTTCCGCTGGCGGATAACGACTACGTCCGCACTCGCCTCACGCACAGCCTGGAGGTGGCGAGCGTCGCCCGTTCGCTGGGCGCGCGAGTGGGGGCGGAGGTCTGCCGGCGGCACAAGTTCGAGGGGCTATTCCATGCTTCGGACTTTGGCGCGATCGTCTCCGCCGCCGCCCTGGCCCATGATCTCGGCAACCCGCCCTTCGGCCACTCCGGTGAAGATGCGATCCGTCATTGGTTCCGCACTTCCCCGATCGCCAGGGAAACCCGCGCCGAAGTCACCGATGCGCAGCGCACGGACCTCGATCGCTACGAGGGCAATGCACAGGGCTTTCGCCTGGTCGCGCGCCTGCAAATGCCGGACAACCCCGGCCTGCGTCTCACGCACGCGACGCTCGGCGCCTTCACCAAGTACCCGCGCGAGTCGCTCCTCCCGCCAGACGCCGAGCCACGAGGCGCGAGCGTGAAGAAGTTCGGCTTCTTCCAGAGTGAGTCCGAGCTTTTCGCCGGAGCCGCCGAGCGAATGGGTCTGCTTCGCCGCCACTCCACGTCAGCCTGGTGGGCGCGCCATCCATTGGTCTTCCTCGTGGAGGCAGCGGACGACATCTGCTATCGGCTGGTGGACTTCGAGGACGGCTTTCGGCTGAAACATCTCACCTACGAAGAAGTCCGCGATGCCTTTCTGCGAGTGAGCGGTGATCCGAAAGATCCCGAGCGCGCTGACCGGATGGACGATCCCAAGGACCGAATCGCGTTCCTCCGCGCGAAGGCAATCGGATCAGCGATTGAGCAGACTGCCGCGCTCTTTCTTGAGAAGGAAGATGCAATCTTGCGCGGTGAATGGGATGCACCCCTACTCGATCACATTCCCGCCGGACCCGATCTCGAGCAGATCCGACAGCGCTCTGTGGAGACGATCTACGCCACGACGCGCGGAGTGGAGATCGAGGCTGCAGGATACGAAGTGCTGGGCGGTTTGCTGGATGTCTTCTTCGGCAGCGCCGACGATGTGGCGCGTCATGGGAGGGAGGCATCCGCGCGCAGTCGCAAGCTTCTGCAACTCGTGCCCACGCAGTTCCTGGGTGTGAAGCGCGCGCCGCAGGCCGATCCGTACCTGCGGGTGCTGATGATGACGGACTTCGTCTCGGGAATGACGGATTCGTACGCCGTCTCTCTTTATAAGCGAGTGCGTGGGATCTCGCTTCCAGGTCAGTAGAGCTGCCCTTGCGCAGACTTCACCTAGGCGTGGAAAGAGAGCACGCAAGGTGGGCATGGAACTTGCACCAGTAGTCCTCACCAAACTACCTATGAAATATACCGTCCCAGCTCTTTGCGCCGCACTGTTCCTGACGTCCTGTGCGGGCGTATACGTTGTCGACACCCAGGTCGCGACTGGGGCTACCAATCCCAAAGTCATCTACATCCGGCCCTTTACCGTCGCGGGTGCGGAGTTCGTAGGCTCGCATGCGGGCGGCGTCGGAGAGCGCCCGATCCGCAAATCTCTCGCACCCGCAGAGTTCTCGATGGCATTGCAGCAGGAGCTCACGAAGCTCGCCCCAACTCGCATCCTGAAGGACGACGAAGTCGCCACTCAAGGATGGCTGGTCGACGGCGCATTCGATCTCGTGGACGCAGGCACGCCTGCCCACCGCGCGCTCCCCTTCCCTGGTGCTAATGGCGCGGGACGCTCCAAGGTGCAGATTCACGTGCGCATCACCGACCTGGGCTCACGCTCAATCTCAGTCGACGACAAGGACGGCAGCACGCTCAGCCGCCGAGGTCAGGTCATCTATGAGTTCGACGTAGCTGGCGGCAGTCGCGGCAGCGGACCGCGGGGGTCCATGTATGCACCGGGCCTCGGGTATGCCACCCCGTTTGACTATCGCAATGCTGCGGAGCGCATCCGCCACGCCATCGAGCCCGATCCGCTCCGTTACGGCGCCCGCACATCACCGACTATTCGATAGCACTCGACGACCAGATTTGTCCCGAAGGGCGGCCTTCAGTCGGGCGCGAAGACTTTCCAAAGTCCCGCGTTCCGACGGAAGCCCGCCCTTCGGCATTTCACAGGCGCGCCGGAGCGGTACTCAACTGCCGAGTGGTGAAGGCCCGAGGCAATGCTGGAGCGCTCGTCCCGTTTACATTTGGTCGCCCGAGCGCCAGCAGGTGCGAGGGTGCCTGATACGTGACCTCACGGTTACTGTTACCGCGGAGCACCAGGAGCAGTGGACCCGTTTTGACTCGGATCCACGGCGAAGCCTTGGGAGCGCCGTTACACTAGTGACTTAGCGGCATCCACGACTGACTTTGCGGTAATGCCCAGGCGCTCCATGACCTCATTCCCCGGAGCGGAGAGGCCAAAGGTGGTGATCCCGACCACTTTGCCGTCGAGGCCAACATAGCGGTACCAGAGTTCAGGAACGCCAGCCTCGATCGCGACCCGGGCGCGGCAAGCCTTTGGGAGCACCGCTTCGCGATACTCCGCTGACTGGCCGTTGAAGCGCTCCATGCAGGGCATCGAGACTACTCGAACGCCATCGCCCAATTGCTTTGCGGCAGCCACGGCGTGCTGCACTTCACTGCCGCTGGCGAGGAGGATGGTTTTCAGCGCGCCAGTCTCTTGCACCGCGATGTAGCCGCCCTTTAGCACGCCCTGGCGGCGCGTCTCAACGGGAATGTCGTTGAGCATCGGCACGGCCTGCCGGGTGAGCGCAAGTAGTGTAGGACCTTCCACTCGCGAAAGCGCCGCAGCAAAGGCGCCCGCAGTCTCCTCAGGATCCGCAGGACGGATCACGTGGAGATTGGGGATCACACGCAGGCCAGAGACGGTCTCCACCGGCTGATGCGTCGGGCCGTCCTCACCCACGCCGACAGAGTCATGCGTGAAGATGTAGATGACGGGCAGCTTGGAAAGCGCAGCCAGACGGATGGAAGGCCGCGCATAATCCGCAAAGACGAGGAAGGTGGCGCCGCTCGGACGGAAGATGCGATCATACGCAAGACCATTGAGCATCGCTGCCATTGCGTGCTCACGAATCCCGAAGCGCAGGTTACGACCCAACCCGTTGTCCGGGCTGAAGTCGGTGTCGGCGTTGATATAGTTTAGCGTGGATCCGTGTAGATCAGCGCTACCGGATACGAGCAGCGGAGTCGCTGCAGCAAGCGGTTGAAGGACATCGCTGCCCGCTTTGCGAGTCGCAAGCTTTGCGTCCACAGGAAAGAGCGGCACCTTGCCGAGTAACTCCTCGGCGGACGGAACGATCTGATTCTGCGCATTCTCCAGGAGCTGAGCGAGGTCGGCATTCGCAGCTTTCCATGCGCTGTAAGTCTTGTGCCATTCCGCAGCGACTGCAGCGAGCTGCGCCTTACGCTCCGCGAAGTACCCACGGGTCTCCTCAGAGACGTGGAAATGTGCACCCGCAGGAAAGCCGAGCTTGGTCTTGGCTGCCTCGATGAACTTCGCACCACCCTCACCGTGCGCCTTGGCCGTGCCCGCCACCTCAGCAATGCCCTTGCCAATAAGCGTTCGAGCAATGATGAACTGCGGCTTGCCGCTAACGGCAGCTTTCGCCTTCTCGATGGCCTTCTGCACCGCCTGAAGATCGTTGCCATCGATGGTCTGCACGTCCCAACCGTAGGATTCGTAACGCTTGCCGGTGTCTTCGCTCTGCGTGGCGATCGCCATCGCGTCCAAAGTCACATCGTTGGAATCGTAGATGAGAATGAGATTCCCGAGCTGGAAGTGCCCCGCGAAGGAAGAAGCCTCGGCTGCTATGCCCTCCTGTAGACAGCCGTCCCCTGCCAGGCAGATGATGTGGTTATCGAAGATGGTGTGCTCCGCCGTGTTAAAGCGTGCGGCGGCCATCTTCTGCGAGATGGCCAGACCTACGGCGTTACCGACGCCCTGTCCGAGAGGGCCGGTAGTACATTCCACGCCAGGAGTCTCGAAGGATTCCGGATGCCCGGGTGTGTGCGATCCCATCTTCCGGAAGCTTTTCACTTCATCCAGCGTCACGCGCTCATAGCCGGAAAGGTGCAACCAGGAATACAGGAACATTGACCCATGGCCTGCGGAGAGAACAAAGCGATCGCGGTTTAGCCAACGGGGCTCTGCTGGATCGTGCTGTAGAGCATGCCCATAGAGGACGGCGCCTATTTCCGCACATCCGAGCGGGAGACCGAGGTGACCGGAAGAGCAGGCATGGACCGCATCCATGGCCAATCCGCGGGCCTCATTCGCCGCACGGGAGAGAGCATCAATATTCAAGGACATAGGCGTAGGGAGAGCGCAGGCTAGAAAGTCGACTTCCGATGTCAAGGCAGGAGCCCTCGTTTGGGGGAGTAGCACTTGGGAGCGCTTTCGGAACACTCCACGGCGAGCCCCATCGGAACACAAAGGCCCGCTGCAAACTCGTTGGACGAGCTGCAGCGGGCCTGCGTGATTAACTTAAACTTACCGAGCCAGCTTACCGACGGACGAAGTCACGGATGCTCTTCAGCACACGATCGTTCTTCGCCACAATGGCGCCGTCCACCAGCTTACCACCGATTACTGGAGCCGCTTCACCACCACCTGTGCTGAGCGAACGAGTATGGCGGCCATCGCTGGTGAGGTAATCGGTCCGCGTGCTGTATGGTACAGCGTCGGCTGGCGATGCCGAGTTACCATCGCTATCGATGTTCTTGTCGGCGCCATACACGGCACCATTGACAGTCGTGCGGACGTTTGTGAGCACCTGGATCGAGGCGATCCGATCAACCGAGCCAGCGATCGCCGACATGATGTTCCTCGCTTCGACGTCGATGACCGAGCCATTGACGCTGGAGATCGGAGCTGGATCGAGCGTACCGTCGTTGTTGTTGTCGCGAACACGGCCTGAGGCCCCGGCAACCAAACCGACGTTTCCGAGAGTCTCGATCTGAGCGCTAGGAGTGCTAATCAACGTTGCCGCGACGAAATCAGAGATTTGCTCGTCCAGGAAGATATCCGTGTATGAACGAATAGCCACATCTGGCGCGATGACACCGATATCGCCAGCAAGCTTCACCTTCGAGATCGAACCACCGCGACCGACCTTGGTCGAGGAGTCCAAGGTTGAGCCATAGTTGATAGTGCTGCCGCCATTTCCAGCGATCAGGTCAGTGATGGCATTGCCCGAGGCATCTTGCTTCAAGCCGATGATGTTGCCGCCATTCCCACCGGAACCATTCCGGTCGCCGGGGGCCAGCGGATCGGCAGGGGTGACCTGTGCTCCGTAAACGTCCCCGCCGTCTCCGGCGATCACAAGCACCTTGCCGAGTGTGGCGGAGGCATTGAGATCCAGATTAAGCGAGGAGCCACCGGCACCACCGCCGAGGATTCCGTCACCACCCTTGCCTGCTGCCACCACCATCGAGGTGCTTACAATCGAACCTTTCGATGCTTCGACGTTTCCACCAGATCCACCGACGTTGCCGAAGCTAACTCCGCCTTCGCCACCAATATACCGGCCAAAGTTCACCGGTAATATAGATCGGGTCCCCGGAAAGAGTTCGATTTTATCCGGATCTTCGAAATCAAACGTCCAAACTGATCCCACACCGCGGGCAGTCACATCGACCTGAGATATCTTGCCGCCGCTTCCGCCCCGCCCAGTAGAGCCGCTTCCGCCGCTCCCAGCGATGACGGACAAGCTGAGCGGATTCGAGCCGGTACCTTGCACGTTAACGAACTTGGTAATGTCCCCGCCGCCGCCGCCGGAGGCACCGTTGCCACCATTGCCGCCAAGTAGGATGATGTCGGCAACGAGGTTATTCTCCACCGCCAAAGCACTGCTGTTCACGACAGAACCACCTCGCCCGCCTGCACCCGATAGGGAGTTTCCGCCAGCACCACCTGAGTAGTAGAGTACGCCGCCAGATTCACCGCCGAGTACGGCGCGGAATTCTGGGGTGAAACTCAGAATGCTTCCACCGTCGCCACCTCGCTTCAAGCCGAGACCTCCCTCTCCGCCTTGGACTGCAAGCCGAAGAGATTGGGAATTGGAGGTATCTGGAAGACCGGCAATCTTGTTGCCCAGTACTGATCCGCCGTTACCTCCGCTGACTCCGCGTCCTCCATCGCCCGCGACGAAAGTGGAACCCCCGAGTACCGACAGCGCATCGAGGTTGCCCCCCGCACCGCCTGCTCCCTTGATGCTATCGCCACCATCGCCTGCAAAGAGGAAGGTACGCACGTTGAAGGAAGCATCATTCACTTGGTTTACTGTGACACCACGGACGCTGCCACCCACTCCTCCCCCGGAATAGCCATCACCGCCATTCCCCGCTACGAGGCGAACCAGTGGTTCGTACCCGTCGGCTGCAGGAAGGGTCACATTGAAGGTGCCAGAGATCAAACCGTTGGCAGCGACCAATTTATCGCCAATCTGCCCACCCGCTCCGCCTTTGCCATTGGCGGCGTCACCACCATCACCGGAGCGCATAAACAAGCCATTGTTCGCTAAACTAATTTCCACGAACGGAATAATTGGCGCAGGAGTCCCCGGCGGTAGGGGTACGATGGGGCCAGCTACAAATGTTCCTCGAGACAAGGTGAGAAAGTCCAAATCATCATTGTCCAAGACCGGGATGATCACTCCATAACCGACGGTAGACAGCTCTACTGGTGTCACTCCTGAGCGCGGCCTGTAGGTGTCAAACGCCAGAACGGATTGATCCAAGTCACGATTCCTTATAAGTGTCCCATCAGTCGACGCCACTGCTGCGGTGAAGATTACGCCCGGTGCAGTCGCTGTGGCGGGCACCACACCCGAAAAGCTGACTTCCTTGAATCCGTTAAACAGCCCAGTGTCACCATTGTAATCCACTAGAGTGATGTCGTTCGCGATTCCATCGGCATCAGCCGCCGTGGTCAGTATCGCTACCAGCGTGCTAGAAAGGCCGAGACCCTTCGGAGGATCCTCGGAAAGCCGGATGCCAGCGTTTTCTCCAGCCCGGTCTTGTGAATCATCTACAGGATTGTTGGAAGCAAGCGTCAGGGTAGTGGCACCTGCTGCATTCTGATTTCCTTGGAAAGCTACTAGAAACCCTTCGGGATTGTCTGTCAGCACAAACAAATCTGCATCTCCGTCATTCTCCACATCGACTATCGTGAAGTCCCTAAGAGTGGCGTCCTCCAGGCTGATTTTGTCGCGCTTCGTAGGATCACTTACATCGCGGTTAGTATCGACCTTGCCCAACGCAAGCGATGTGAAAACAACTCTATTCGTCACAAAGGAAACTTGGCTGATCTCCTTCTGTCCAGCGACCCCTGCAAATATCTGATCAGCTTGTCCGTCCCTTAGGGCAGAAGCCCGCAAAACGACCTCATCTGTATTGTCCGAAAGAATCAGAAATGGAGCCAATGCCCCGACGGTAACGGTATCTGCGAAGAATCGGCCGGTGGCCGAACCTCCAACGGAATCGCCTGTAAGCACAATTAGCACGTTGTTCTCCTCGCGAGGGGTATCAATTGTTTCTTGGATGGTATTGACCGCCAAATCAACGACGCCGTCGTTGTTGAAGTCCCCAGCGACCACATCCGTGATCCGCACCGGGCGCTGGAGGTACAAATCCACCCCTGCGGCACCGGTGATTCCGGGTAGCGCATTGAAGGTGGGATCGCGGAATCCAACAAACGTCGGCTCCAGGGTTGCCGGATCGAACGTATACTTACTCAAGTACACGGAAACACCAGCCATGGACGGATCATTTGAAGCGGTCGCAATATCCGAGAATCCATCGCCATTTAGGTCGGCAACGATCAACGCCTCAGCGTTGATTGGACTGTCGAGGTAGAGAGTCCCAGAGGCACCTGGATAGCGGGTACCCTGTTCATCGAACCCTCCTGCCGAACCAAAGAGAACCACAAGCTGATTTGGCTGCGCCGTGGTGTAGACCATGTCGTTAAAACCATCCAAGTCGAAGTCGAAACCTCGAATGGCGTGGTAACCAGCCTCACCAGCGGGCACGTCGCTGATCGTGTTGAAGATGTCGCCAGGATTATGTTGGGTTGAAGCAACACTAAGACCAAACGGCACCTGAGTTTCAGGGGTTCCAATCGATCCTGTCTTTTGACTCCCGCCTACTCCCCCGCCAGTTAGGCCGTCGCCGCCATCACCGAGCGTGATGAAGATGCGACCAGCAAGGCTGATTGGCACCGTTCCAACGAGGTCAACGGACCCACCGTTCCCACCCACACCAGTTAGACCGCGTCCACCGGTACCTGATTGCAGAATGACCTGGCTAGTGATGGACCCAAGATCCTGGTAGTTAATGATCGAACCACCGGCCTGACCAACTCCACCGTCTCCACCATTACCGGCGATCAGAGAATATCCGCCGGCGACGTCTCCGGTGATTAAGATGTTGCTGATGTTTCCACCCCGTCCATTGAATCCGCCGTCACCCGCTTTGAGCACGCCAATGTTAAATGGCATCGTTGCATCGAAAGAGCGAACGTTTGAGATGTCAGCGCCGTTCTTTCCAGAACCTGGCTTGAAGGCGAGGAGTTCGCCTTGGATGTCCTCGCCGTTGAAGCCTGCACCCTGACCGGCAGCGCTCGTTCCAAAAGAGAACATCTCACCTGAGGCGCCCGTTCCTACCTTGATAGAGCCAATGATCGGCACGGAATCGACAAATTTCGTGATGCCACTAGCACCGCTGAACTTGGTCTGCTGCAGCGTTTCACCGATCGTGTCGATGAGCAGTCCGTCTGTTCCGACACCGAAGCCGCCGCCCGCGAAAATGCTTCCGAAAATCGAGTACGTACTAAACGCGAGACGATCGTTGAGATTTGCAGCCTGATCGACCGAGAGATCTCCTTCGGTGAGGGAACGGAGTTCAATCTTCTCGATCAAGCTGTCCCTAAGCACCCGGCCATCCACGCCATTGCTGGCGTCGTTGTCGGAGTCAGTTAGCGTCTTTCCGTCAGAATTCAGGTTTGTGACGATATCGCCGTGGATATCGACGAAGGAGATGAGCCGTAGTCCATTACCGGCAGAGATACCCGTGATCTCGTTGAAATCGATCTGATCGTTGTTGTTCAGATCTGTTGTGAAGACAATGGCATTGCCCTTCTCGACGAAAAGCAAGTACGAGCCACCGGCGCCGCCGGTGGAAAGCATGTCACCTGCCTGAAGCTCCAAACGGCTGCCTTCTGTGGCATCGACAAACCGATTGATCGCGAGTGCCGCAGGAGCGATGCGCTGCTCGAGCGGTTCGATACGGCTTAACTTGGTGTTTTCCATGTTGGGGAGATAAGTGTCGAAGTTCTAAGCTGTCAGATTAAGCGCCGGTGGCTCGTTCCTGACCGTTGGTATTATTGAGATCGATGAAGGTAGGTGAACCATTCTGAATGGTGAGCAACGCCTCCGCCCGGACGTTCGTAAGGTTGCCAATGAAATCGATTGCCGCTACAAAGCCATCGGTTCTCGCAGTGATGACATCGCCGATTCCAAAGACGCCGTCGCCGCTATCGATGAAGTCTATACCGGCATCGAAGGTATTAGCGTGGGGCGCAGAGAGCGGATCATTCGTCGGCTCCGTCTCGGTGTAAGGAACACTTGTCGGATCCAATGGATCCACAACTCCTCCCAAGACACTGGCGGTATCAAAGTTCGTGTAGTTACCGACCGCGTCTGTTTCGGTCGGATTCTCCAAGCTGTTCAAGATGATGCGATCAACTACGGATACGAGATTCTGCTGCTGGACTGTATCTCCGACCTCCAGACGACCTGCGACGATAGCCGCAATCGCGTCTGCCGTGACGTTCACCACCCGGCCTGAAGCTCCGGCGGAACCGCCGGTTCCCCCGACACCCGCAAAGATGCCGCCCATCGTACTAAAGCCAAAGCCCTCACCGGAACGTACCCCGATGTCGTAGCTCGCATTCAAACCTGTAATGCTTCCACCGACTCCGGCGCGGCCACTTGCGTCGCCACCGTCACCTGCTGCGACATGACGAATGATCGTACCTGGGGTGATTGCGAAGGTGTTGTCAGGATTGAACGGATTGAGAGTATCAAAAGCGTTCACGCCGATACCAACATTCACGACGCTTCCACCGGTGGCGCCACGCGAGGCAGAGGGCGCATCACCAGCATGGCCGGCGACTACTCGAAGCTCCGCTGTATCCCCGCCACCTCCGAAGAGGCTCAATCCGTTGATCGAGCCGCCATTCCCAGCCTTCGTCGATCCGCTTCCTCCCGCACCGGCTTGAAACAAGCTCAATGAGTTCTCTCCGAACACACCTGCACCGACGAAACCGGCGACATCGATGATCGAACCGCCGTTCCCAGCAGCTCTTCCCAATCCGGAGCCAGCGCCAGCGATCACCGTCACCGCACCCAGCGGCGAGCCACCCGGACCTTCTTGAATTGTTGCTTGGAAATTCTGGATCGGCGTGTCCTCTACCGAGCGTGAGAATCCGATGTTCCGAATGTCGCCACCAGCACCACCGGACCGGCCATCGCCGGAGAGCAAAGTCACCGAGGTAGCGAGTTCGAGTGACGCCGACTGAATCCTGCCACCTTTGCCCGCCTTGCCGCCCGCGAGGCCGGCGTCTCCTGCCGTCAGGCTGATATCGCCTGCGAAGGTGGTGAAATTCGAAGAGATAATCGACCCGCCAGCGCCGGCTGCACCGGAACCGGATGCGCCTCCAGATCCTGCAGTTACGATTACTGCACCACCGTCGATCAGCGAGACCTGGCCATCATCGCGAAGCACCTGCTGCTCACGACCGAGCACCACGTTTACCCGGCTCACGTCGCCACCCGCGCCCGCTTTGCTGGCGAAAGCGCCGTCGCCACCGCTACCGGATACGAAGGTTGCAGTCACATCCGTACCGCCCGCCTGGCGGAAGCTGCTGAAGAACATCTGGCTTACTGACCCCGCCTTGCCGCCCGCGCCTTTCACTGTGGCGTCGCCACCATCACCGGCGTTAACCGTGAGATCGAGCTGCACTGCACGCAATGTAATGCTTGAGACACTCCCGCCAACACCACCTGCTCCTCCCTGAGGAGCCGACGTTCCGCCGTTGCCGCCGGATCCAGCTCGAATCGTAGCGACGCCAGCGTTGCCGGAATCAGACTCAGTGATTTCCAGCTTCGAAACTGAGCCGCCCTTTCCACCGGTGCCGCGGCCACTTGCGCCCCCATTGGCGGCACCGACTGCTCCGTTGATTACGAGTGTCTCGAGGTCGGAATTGAGGATGCGGAAACCTGAGACAGATCCGCCGTTGCCGCCCTTTCCTGACGTTGCTGAACCGCCGAGGCCCGCGTTCAACGTGACATTCTCCGGCTGCGCACTTAGGCCACCGTCGCTGATCAGCGTGGTCTTAAGCGAACCGCCGTTGCCAGCCTTCTTTAATCCATTACCACCAGCTCCAGCACCGAGGTCAGCATTAAAGCCAGTCAGCTCCAGACCCGAAAGTGAGCCACCCAACCCGCCGACGCCGGCAGAAGCCGCTCCGCCTGCTCCAGCCCGAAGAATGATCTGTGAATCCGCTCCTTCGAAGCCTGCTTCCGCCGAGACATTCGAGTTCAGCACGAAAGCATTGGTGATCGATCCGCCGTTGCCGCCCTTGGCAGAAGTTCCAGTGCCACCTGCTCCAGCGATTAGCTGAAGGTCGTTACCCAAGCCCCCTGGCGCCGCAAAAACGTCAACTCCGCGGAATGATCCACCAGCCCCGCCGATTCGTCCATCGCCCCCGGAACCCGCTTCCACAAGGACATCGTCAGCAATTGGAGTCGCGGAGCGCTGCGGAGCCCTCTGCCCCGCCGCACCTTCGAAGCTTACGAAAAGATTCTGGACCGTCCCACCGGCCCCGCCTTTACCATTCCCGGCAGCATCACCACCGGCCCCGGAACGAATGATGACCTGATCATTAAGAGTCAAATCCGCCGCGCTTCCTGCGAGACCGTTCACAATGATCGATGAAATTCCACCACCTGCGCCGCCATTGATACTTGAACCTCCACCCGCACCGCCATTGCCCGCCTGGATGGTAAAGCCGTCCTGATCGCCGCGTAACGTAATCAAGCTCACCGCACCACCCACGGCACCCGCTCCGCCATCTCCCGCAATTAGATTCGTGATGTTACCAAACGAAGACTTGGTAATTGCCACACCCTTCTCCTTTGCAGCCTGGGTGACTACGAGCGTATCGCCCCCGTCTGGATTCACGCTGCCGTTAAAGTCGTAGATGTAACCATTGGCAGCCGAACCGGCGAGCACCTGGGTCACCCGGCCGGTGACATTCACCCCAGAGATCGTCCCACCGCTGACTACGCTGCCGGTGACATCGCCCGCGATACTGAGCTTACCCGTCGCGTTCTTCAGAAGTTCGGTTCCACCGAGCGTGAAGTTCGAATCGCGGAGATTCGTCACCACGTCTCCGTCGACCGTACCGCTGATGACCACGTTAACCTTATTGCCAAGAGATAGGCCGACGAGCTCGTTTGGCTGGACGTTGTTGTCGCTGTTCTTGTCCACGAAGAAGGCAATCATGTTGCCCTTCACTCCGGCCTCGCCACGGACATCGCCACTAATCAGCGGCGAGATGCTCGCCTCATTGACGAGCTGAAGCAGATCGCCCGTCGAAAGCTTCATGTAATACGCACCTGGCCCCACAACTGCCCCGATCGGATCCGAGGGGTCATTGGTGCTGATGAAGACAGACTCCTCGAAGGCATTCGTCGCATCGTCATAGTCGATATCCAGCGTGGAATCGACCTGACCTGCCGAAAACCGCGTCAGCGCGGCAGGAGCAATGCGGGCTTCGAGCGGTTCAACCGAGCTGAACCTTCTGCCGGGGGATTTGGTGAGCTTCATGAGTAAGACGTGGGGCGGGAGTAGGACCCGGGGCGCCGGGGGCTACAAGTTTTTATCAGGGGAAACGGGGAGAATTGCAAGGCGATAATAGAGAAATTATCACCGTCGGGGAGAACGCGTCTTCTAATCGCCGTAAACACGGGGAAAGTCAAAGAGACAGCATTCAATCGGCAGAGGGGGAAACTGCGCGGCGGACCACTTCCGGGATCCCTCAGGGGGCTGTACCTAAACTGGCGGAACTCTGAACCTAGCACCTGGGGGGACAAGTCCCGGACACGCCAAAAGGCGCGCCCGGTGAAGAGGACTGCGACTAGAGAGCAGGCTGCTGTGGGGCCTGCTTCAAGCGCTTTGCGACATCGAGCTCAATAGTCCCGTAGCGCGACTCAAAGTTCTGGATCGTAGCAGTAAGATGCAGGCAAAGGCGCTTCGCAGCGTCGTGTGACATGATCACCCGATTATCGAGCTTCAGAGGCTCGTCGAGGATGTTACCGAAGAAATTCGGGTTCATCCCGAAGTCTACGATGACTTCGTTCGGGGTCTGCGCGATGCGACAGACATTGGCGTACGATACGGTCAGACCAGTTTGATCGATCTGCGGCGTAGCGGGTTTGGTGGTTTCACTCATAAATTTAAGTCCTAAGAGAGGCTCGCACGATTAGCGAACGGTCAGCAATGGGGCAACGACAATTATTCTCCGTCCATTCGTTCCGAGACCGCGTAGGACGATCAAATTCACTGAAGCGCACCGACTTGGCGCTTGGGAGCGGTCCGGTTTGGCGACGAGCGCTCCCGTTAGTTCCACGAGATTGCTCGCGAATTTGATGAGCATGCTCGTTGTTTTGATGAGGTGCTCGTTAGTTTGATGAGCGTGCTCGTTAATTTTATGAGCGCGTTCGCGAGATTGACGAGCATTCTCGCAAATCCAACGAGCCGACTCGCCAGATTTGCGAGCCACCTCGTCAAATTGACGAACTTGCTTCTCATGGCAACGAGCACGCTCGTTAATTTGATGAGCGCGCTCATTGAATTCATGAGCGCCTCCGCGAGATTGACGAGCGCGCTCGCAAATGGACCGAGCCTTCTCGCCAGATTTGCGAGCCGTCACGTCAATCGGACGAGCTAGCTCCTCAAGGCGACTAGCGCGCTCGCAAAACCAACGAAGCCACTCGTCGTAGCCGAGGAGCAGCTTTATCCAATAACCGACCTCGCCAACGGGAGAGCGAACAGCGATTGTTCAACGCAGGTGGATACCACCCACGCCATCCTCCTCCGAAAGATGCGGCTTACGGAGACCAGCCTCATTGTAACCTGGTTTTCCCAGGAACATGGTCGCATCAAGACCGTGGCCAAAGGTGCGCGCGGTCAAAAAAGCCGCTTCTCGGGGTTGCTGGACCTCTTTTACCAGTGCGATGTCCAGTTTGCACGTAGTCGGAAGAGTGACCTTCACGCGCTCAGAGAGGTCGCCCTGCGGAATCCGTATGCCGGCCTTCGCACGGAGTATCCACGACTCCTGCTCGCAGGCTACTTCGTTGAGCTGCTGGAACTTGTGACGGAGCCGGAGCACCCGGCGCCGGATCTCTTCGATCTCCTGCAGCGCGCGCTGGCTCACTTGGACAAGAGCACCGGAACAAGGCGCGCGCTCGAACATTTTGAGAACGAGCTGTGCCGGCTGCTCGGCATTCAGCAGACAGGACTAACTGGCGCGATCTCCCTGGCACGGACCTATCACGAGCTGCCTTCCGCGCGACGCAAGCTCATGCCGCTGATCAAGTAAACGGCGCGAGGGGCTTGACGCACTCGCTTGTGCATCACAGAAGAACCTTGCATGATCCCACTGGCCACCCCCTCCCTGCCCACTTCGCCAAGTCTCCTGGAGGATGCTGTTCGAGCTGGTTTTGCGCGGTACTCGATCACGGCTCGGAGTGTCCAGGCCCAAGGCCAGACGACGAGTGCTCTCGACAACCTCCGCATTGATCTTTCTGGCGCCGAGGTCACAAGAAACCTCCGGGTGGAGAAGCCAGGAGTCGCGGGTGCGGAGACGATTACGGCAAGTCGCCTGGCGATCGACGCCAAACCCTTGCTGCTGGAAGGAGCTGCCCTGGAGTTTCATCTCGAAGCCGATGCGGTTGTCTTTGCGCTTTCTGAAGCAGGAGCAGGGCAGCAGGTACTTTCGCCAATTCGTGCTGAGAACGGTCGGCTGTCCGTCGAGGCCACGCGCCCCGCCTTGGAGGAGCTCCTGCGCAAAGCCGCCACCGAGGTCGCGAGCAAGCATGGGGTGGAAATCCGCGAAGTTCATCTGAAGCTGGTGAGCACGGGGTCTCGAACGCTGACCTTCGAGGCGGAGGTGATTGCGAAGGTCTTCATCATGAAGGCACCGGTCACGCTCCGTGGGCACGCTGAGATCAATGATGCACTGGATCTACGACTCTCGGAACTGACGGTGGGTGGCAACAATATGGCCGCGAACATCGCCAATAGCTTCGCGCGTCCACATCTCGAACGGCTACAGAGCCAGCCAATCTCGCTAGCCGTACTCAGCATGGGAGAGATCAAGTTGCACGATGTGGAGATCGCCGGCGGCGACTCACTTCGGATCGGTGCTCGCTTCAGGAGTTGATCCTCCAACGCAAAAGAGCCCAGCTGGAATCAGCTGGGCTCAAGGTTTCTAAGTGATTTGTACGGGAGCGCCTTACTTGGTGCTGGCGGTCTTAGGCGCACGCGCGAGTTCAACCATGTCGGCAAGGATGTTCAGTGACTCGTTCTTCACAGCATCTACAGCGGGAGCCTTGGAGTCTGTTTCGTCCTCTGGATCTGCGTCAGGGTCAAGAGACGCACCGGCGGCTGCTCCCGACTTGTTCTGCTTCTCTGCCTCGGCCTTCTCCTCAAGGCTCACCAGTTCCAGCTGCGGCTTGGTCACATTGTCGAGAGTCACCGCAAAGACCTTGGGTTCAACCGGCTTCAAAGCGAGCCGCTCGGCAGTGCGCGCCTGCTTCCTTGCCTTATCCTGCTCGATCTCCATCAGCCGTGTCTTCTCGTTGAGCGAAACTGAGTTTTCCGAGATGCGGGTCTTGATGCGATCGAGATCCTCCATCACATAACGGAATTCTGGATCGGCGGCGACACGCGCCTCGGAGCGCTTCGAAAGCTCGTTCTTAAAGAGCGGACGCTCCCATTTATCGAAGTCCACTTTCCGAACCTCATCGTAAGGCAGCGGGGCCTTGAGGGAACCCTCGCCAATCTCTGGTTGATCGAAGAGCGACGGCAGCCGGATGTCCGAAGCGACCCCCTGCAATTGAGTAGAACCGCCGGCGATCCGGTAGAACTTCTGGATGGTCAGCTTGAGAGCGCCAGCCTGATTTCCGCCACCGAGGAAGGGCATTATGCGACCGATCTCGAGCATCGTCTGAACGGTGCCTTTTCCGAAGGTGTTTGAATCACCGACGACCAAAGCGCGACCGTAGTCCTGGAGGGCAGCTGCGAAGATCTCGCTGGCCGACGCGCTCAGCCGATTAGTCAGGACGATCATCGGGCCATCGTAGGCCAGAGTGGCATCACGATCCCGCGAGACATTGATGTTCCCATTGCTGTCCTTGCTCTGAACGACAGGCCCTTTCTTGATGAAGAGTCCCGTAAGATTCACGGCCTCCTCGAGCGAGCCGCCACCATCGCGGCGCAGATCCATCACGAGGCCAGTGATTCCTTCGGCCTTTAGGCGGGTCAGCAAGGCGAGCACGTCTTTGGTCGTGCTTTTCGCATTTGGCGAACCGCTCTTCTCCATGTCCGCATAGAACGAAGGGAGCGTTATCCACCCCAGCCGCTGTGAAGAACCATCTGGCAGCGGACGCTCGATGATCTCTGCCTTTGCTTCCTGCTCCTTCAGCTTGATCTCGTCGCGGCGGATATCAATGACCTTGCGGGAGGATGGATCAGCGGCATCTACGGGGATTACCTGTAGCCGGACCGTTGTGTCCTTCTTGCCACGGATCATCTCCACAACCTTGTCGAGCTTCATGTCCACCGCATCCACAAAGGCCTTCTGCCCTTGGGCGACTGCCGTGACGCGGTCACCTACCTTGATCCGACCGTCCTTGGAGGCAGGGCCGCCGGGGACGAGTTCCATGATCTTCGCATAGCCGTCTTCGGAGTTTAGCACCGCTCCGATTCCAACTAGCGACAGACGCATGTTGATCGAGAAATTCTCGAGTTCCGATGGACTCATGTACTCCGAATGCGGGTCGTACGTCTGAGCCAGCGTACTCAGGAAGATCTTCACCACGTCCTCACGTGATTGCTCATTGAGATTCCGCAGAAGCTGATCGTACCGGCGGGTCAGCACCTTCACCGGCGGATCCACCTTCTGCTTGTTCAGCTTCTCCTGGAGCATCTCGCCTTCAAGGCGGTCGCGCCATAGGGCATCCGCCTCAGCGATATCCTTCGGCCATGGTACCTTCTGGCGATTGATCTTGATGCTCCGATCACTGGAAAAGGTAAATTCCTGCCCAAGCAGCACCTTTACCTTGGCAACGCGCTCCTCGACCCGCTTCTTGTAAACGTTGTAGATCTGGAAGGCAGGTTCCGAGTTCCCCAGCAAGATATCATCGTCGAGCGTCGACCCGTACTTTGCGGTGAAACCGGCAATATCCTCCTGCGTGAGGAAGAGGTGGTTGTAATCGAGGTTATCGAGGTAGTTCTTCAGGAGCTCCCTCGACACCTTGTCGTCTAGGCGAGTACGGCTGTAGTGCCCCTGCTCGAGCAGCTTACCGACGGAAATCTGGATTTGCCCGAGGTCTTGTTCATCGGCGGCAATGCCGACGAGCGAGAAGATGAACAGCGAGGCAAGCGGAAGGCGTAGGAACTGGAGCGGCTTCATCGAGGAACAGGGCGACTTGGGGAGGGTCAAAGACACAGTGGCAGAAACCAGTTGAAGAGCAAATCGGGTGTAGCAGAATCGACTTTCAGACAACAGGCGAGCGGGAAGGTTCATTCACGTGGTTAATAGTTCACCAAGACGCGGCTTGACGGCAGCGCCTCGCTGAGTCCTCAGGAAGCATGCACATTGAGACTTTCACCGGAGGTATTTTCGACACGAACTGCTATTTCCTTCCCCAGAGCGGGATTCTCATCGACGCCCCGCAAGACTCCGCCGCCTGGCTAAAGGCCAGCGGCTTCCAAGTGCGACTACTGCTGCTCACCCACGGGCATATTGATCACGTGTGGGATGCCGCACGAATCCAGCGCGAGCACGACTGCCGCTTGGGATATCACCCCGAGACAGAGCCGATGGTCACCGAGGCCGACTACTTTCGGAAGCTGGGCTTCGGATGGGACATTAATCCGATCAAGCCCGGCTTCACAATTTCAGAAGGCGGAGCGCAGGACTTCGAGGATAACCGCTTCGATGTATTGGAAGTGCCGGGACATTGCCCTGGATCGCTCTGCTTCCTACACCGCGAATCGGCACATCTCTTCGGTGGGGATGTGCTCTTTGCCGGCGGGGTCGGCCGGTGGGATCTGCCCGGCGGCAGCTACGAGTTGCTGATGGACGGGATCCTCAAGAAAGTGCTGCCACTTCCAGATGAGACGACGGTGCTATCGGGCCACGGCCCCGCCACGAAGGTCGGCATCGAGCGGCGGACCAATCCCTTCGTGCTCCAGGCAGCCGGATAGCTACATCTTCTCCGGGCATTCAATCCCAAGAAGTCCGAGGCCTTGCTTCAACACGCGTGCTGTCACCTTGCAAAGCTCCAGCCGAGAGTCCCGCACCGCACCTTCTGAGCGAAGCACCGGGCATGCTTCGAAGAAGCTGTGGAAGAGCCCAGCCAACTCGACCAAGTAAGTAGCCAGGCCATTCGGACGGTAATCTTCCAGTACCTGCGGAAGGACTTCGCCAAACTGGTAGAGCTTCTTCAGCAATGCGAGTTCCGCAGGTGCCTCAAAGAGGAATGACACAGGTGCGATGACGGCGGCGCCTTCGGCATCCCGCTTGCGGAAGATTGAGAGGATCCGCACATATGAGTACTGCAGGTAAGGAGCGGTGTTCCCGGTGAGGCTAAGCATCTTGTCCCACGAAAACACGTAGTCGCTCTGGCGGTTCGGGACGAGATCGGCGTATTTGATCGAGCCAATACCGATGAATCGAGCGATCTCGCGACGCTCTGCATCAGGAAGATCCGGGTTCTTTTCGGTGACGATCTTCAAGGCACGCTCTTCCGCTTCATCGAGAAGATCCGCTAGCCGGATCGTCTCGCCCGACCGTGTCGCAAAGGGCTTGCCGTTCTCTCCCAGGATTGCGCCAAACCAGACATGTGCGAGCCGCATCCGGCTTGCGAGTTCCGGCTTCCATCGGCGGAAGATGGCGAAGAGCTGGCGGAAGTGCTGCTGCTGTCGACCATCGGTCACGTACACCACTTCATCAGGCTGCCATGTCTCGGCCCGATACTGAAGCGTTGCGAGATCGGTCGTGGTGTAGTTCGCCGCGCCATCGCTCTTTTGCACGAGCGCAGGATTAGGCCGCCATCCGTCCTGATCCTTGATCAGAAAAGGATCCTGCTCTGGCGGCACGCTGCCGTCGGAGAACACGCACAACGCTCCTTCGCTCTCCCGGGCAATGCCGAGTTCGACCAACTCAAGCGCGACTGCCTTCAGCCGCGCATTGTAGAAGCTCTCCCCAAGAGTCACATCGAACTGCGTTCCCAACCGTGCGTAGATGGTATCGAACTGTTGCTGCGACAGCCGGATCATCTCCTGCCACAAAGTCAGATTCTCCGGATCGCCGTTTTGTAGCTTCACCAACTCCTGATGCACGCGCGCCAATGTCTCCGGGTCGACCTTGCAGCGCGCGCTGATCAGCTTGTAGATGCGCTCCATCTCCGTAAGCGGATCGGCTTCAAGCCCGGCTCGGTCCAGCTCGGATTTCCAACCCACGAGCAGCATGCCGAATTGTGTTCCCCAATCGCCGATATGGTTGTCGCGAACAGTCCGATGCCCGATGAACGCGGCAATGCGGGCCAGCGCGTCCCCAATGAACGTCGAACGGATGTGCCCCACGTGCATTGGCTTCGCGACGTTTGGGGACGAGAAGTCAATCACCACAGTCTTGGGATGGGCAGGCATCGGCACCCCCAGTCGGGGATCACCGCCAAACTCCGCGAATCGAGCCGCCAGCCAGTCCACCCGGAAACGGAAGTTGATGAATCCTGCGCCAGCGATTTCCGGCGGATCGCAAACGTCGCCTACTTCCAGCCTGGCAACTAGCTCCTGCGCGATCTGTCGTGGATTCGCGTGCTGCTGCTTCGCGAGAATCATCGCGATGTTTGTCTGATAATCGCCGAAGCGGCTATCGGAGGCGGCAGTGATCCTGGCCTGCGAGCCGGGGAAATCGCTTAGGGCCGCGCGGAGACGATCTTCCAGCAGAGCAGAGAGAGTTTGCATAACGAGAATGAGCGAGCCAGAAAGCGGGTGCCGCCTAAACTCCTAGGCCGCTCTCGAGAACGAAGGTCTCGAGCGTTTCACCGACTACTTGCCCGTGCTTTCGAAGATCGAGAGGATCTCGGGAGCCGTCTGCGCCGTCCCAAGACGCTCCCGCACAGTGCGATCGTTTAGAAATTTCGCGATCGCTGCGAGCGTGCGCAGGTGCGTCTGAAACTGATCCTTTGGCACCACGAAAAGTACAATGAAGCGGACTGGCAAGTTGTCGAGTGAGTCGAACTCAATGCCCTTTGACGATCGGCCAAAGGCAGCGACGACTTCTCCTACGCGATCTGATGATGCGTGAGGTATGGCGATCCCAAAGCCAATCCCAGTGCTCATCGTTTCTTCGCGTGCACGGAGAGCGCCGAGTACCACCTCCCGATCTTCCGGGCGGATCTTGCCCTTTGCAACCAGTAGTTCAACGAGTTCCACGATCGCTGACCAGCGCTCGGTAGCCTGCATCTCCGGGATGATCTGGTCGAGAGAAAGGAGATTACCGAGGGTCATTCGTAGAGTGAGCCGTGGCGAAAAGTGGGGCGACTGTAGCAATGGGAACTATCGTGACAAGAAGCAATTCCCTCTGCGCAAGTGGTGGCGCGAATCGCCTGCAAAGCCTGTTCCTAAGCCAACTTAGGGCGTACTGGCAGCACGCGTTCGGGATTGGCAAGCGATTCCTCGTTTGTTGCACTGATCACGTATGACGATTCTCTTTGCCGCCACGGAGCTGAACCCGCTTGCCCGCACGGGGGGTCTAGGGGATGTCCTCGAGGCCATGCCTGCGGCTCTGCGTGCACGAGGCCATGAAGTGAGCGTGGTCCTTCCTTGCTACCAGGGCCTTCGTGAGAGCAAGGAACTCGCAGTGCGATCCACAGGGGTGCAGATTCCGGTGCAAGTCGGCCCAAAGCGGCATCAGGCGGAGATCCTGGAATGTGTCACGGCGAATGGTGTGCAAGTCTTCCTTGTTCGGCAGGACGAGTACTTCGACCGTCCTGGCCTGTATGGCGGTGAGGGCGGCGCGTATGAGGATAATGCGGAACGCTTCATCTTCTTCTCCAAGGCCGTGGTCGAACTCGCGCGTCGTGCCCTGCCGGCTCCCCAGGTACTCCATCTCCATGATTGGCAAACCGCGCTGGTTCCCGTTCTCGTCAAAGAGCGGCGGCTTTCATTTAAGACGGTCCTCACGATTCACAACCTCGCGTACCAAGGCAGCTTCTGGGCCTTCGACTTTGGCCTCACAAATCTGCCGGGCGAGTACTTCTCAGCGAACGGCGTGGAGTTTTTCGGGAGTATGAATCTGCTGAAAGGCGGCATCGTTTCCGCCGATGCCATCACGACGGTAAGTGAACGCTACGCTCGCGAGATTCTCACGCCGAAGTACGGAACAGGGCTCCACGTCGTCCTGCGGGAGCACGCTGCGAAACTCACCGGCATCCTGAATGGAGCGGACTACTCTCTCTGGAACCCAGAAACGGATCGCCTCATAACACAATGCTATTCCGCAGAGAACCTTGCGGGGAAAAAGGCGTGCCGCGCAGCGCTTCTCGCCGAGTTGGAGCTGATTCCCGATCCGAGCGGCCCCGTCTTCTCCATTGTATCGCGCCTCGCTTCGCAAAAGGGCATCGACCTGCTTCTCCCCGTCCTCGACCGGTTGCTCGCTGACGACGTTCGGCTGATCGTGCTTGGCGAAGGAGATCCGGGACTGGAGCGGGATCTTGCAATTGCGAGCCGGCGTCACGAGGGCCGCTTCGTTTATAGGCGGGAAGTGAATACGCCCCTTGCTCATCTGGTGGAGGCGGGTTCGGACATCACGCTCATTCCCTCGCACTACGAGCCCTGTGGTCTCACTGCAATGTACGGGCTTAAGTATGGCACGCTACCTATCGCACGGGCGACCGGCGGTCTTTATGAGATCGTCCAAGACTATGACGAAACAGCAGATCGAGGTACGGGATTCCTCTTCTTTGACCAGACCGCAGAGGCACTTTGGGATGCCGTCGTCAGGGCCAGGCGACTCTATCGGGATCAGCCTCGCTGGCAGGCTATCATGCGGCGCGCAATGAAGAAGAACTTTGCCTGGCCGCAGGCTGCGCAGCGCTATGAGGAGATCTATCAGCGGGTACTCCGGATTGGAAGATAGGGCGGTCTAGAATGGCGCGATCAGCCGGAAGAAGCTCTGCGCGCCATCCTTGGGAACACGAATCGAGATCTTCGAAAAACCCGGACCATCAGGCTCAATGGAAAGCACCTGATAGCCCGTTGACTGCAGCAGGCTCCAGCTTTGCAAACTGTTGGAGGCTTGCGGCAGATAGTCTAAGCCGAGTGCCATCCCGTTCCTGACGCGCCACTCGTAAATTATGCCCTCTCGCGGCTGGTCGACGTATTCTCGAGCCCGAACGAAAGCCGCTGATCCCACGCCTGCTGACGTAGGATCCGTTCCGGCCAGGAACTCGAAGAAGTCCGGTGAGCCGTCCAGATCCGTGTCACGCGCGCCGGTCAGACCAAACCCGATTTCCCAAACATCGAAGAGACCGTTCCCGTTGGCGTCGGCAGTGGCATCGCCCACGGTAATATCGGTAAGGTCTATTGTTAGCGAGTGCAGCGCCGTTCGCGGATTTGGGCTGAAGTTATCCGTGGCGGTAATCTGAATCAGGTGCTGCGGTGCCTTCTCAAAATCCAGTGCCCCGTTGACGGTTATCAGCCCAGTAATCGGATCCACCGCAAAGAGTTGCCGCCCGTTCCCTCCTGTGATGGTGAAGCGTAACGCGTTGGCATCCGCGATACCTCGGCGGACATCCAGATCTGCCGCTGCAACAATGCCAAGTTGCGTACCGAGCGGTGCATTTTCCGAAGTGGAGCTCTGAACCGTGCTGCCTCCCGTGAAAGCGGGCGCGGTATTCGCATAGTTCTCGATCCAGGCAGCAAGCAATTGTACGCCTTCTCGATCGACAACGTTCGTCGCAATCGGCGGCATTTGGGAGTACCCGTTGTGAGTCCCATTCGCGATCGCGCCACGGGCTTGGATCCGGTTGAAGATCAACGAGTCCGTCGTGTTGCCGGGGATCACGAACCGGTCGTTCTCGTCATGATACGATTCGCTAAGCGGCTTGCCGTAGAACAGGCTCATTCGTTCAAACGTAAGATGGCCTCTTCCATCCCAGGTATCGTTCCCGCCTCCTGCCGGTTGATGGCAGTAGCTGCAGTTCACCGCGATATAAGAGCGCACCCGCTCATCCAAGCTTGCTGAGGTGTCTGCGGGAGAATGAAAGCGCGGCAGATTGGCCGGGTTATCAGCGAAACCGGAGAGGTAACCCGCTTGGGAAAGCAGCGTGAGGAAATTGCCCGAAGTGTTCCTTAATTCGCCGAGCTTATTCAGTTGCCGCGTGCTCATGCTCAGCGCGTGGCCGGCCGCTGGGTTGTGGCAATTCAGGCACTCACTGCGCGACGGGATACGCCACTTCTGAGTCACCATGTTCCCGCCTGTTACTTGGTCCGCCTGAAGCGTGCCGCCTTCGCGAACTGCGAGATCGAAATCGACACCGGCCACGCTCACCAGCGTTGCATCCGTCCCTGCGTCGTTCCAGCGGTACGAGACTCCGTACGTTCCACCGCTATTGCGGACGAGGAAACGGGTCTCCAGTCGCTTCGTTGCCGAGCCCGGAAAATCCCGGTTCATCTGCATGTCGAAGTGTTTGACCCAGACCATACCCGTCGGGAACGTCCAGTTTCCATCGCGGGAATACCCGACCTGATCGGCGGTGTTCTTGATTACAAACCAGCGAGCTTTGTCAGCGTGGTCAGACCAAAACTTAAGGTTCGGTTCATACGCGACCACACCCGGGTTAGGCTCCAGTGTCGCCAGGTCTGCAAAGACACCTGTCTGGCTGAGTAACTGCGGGAAGTCTTCGCCCGATGGCACAGCTTCGATCAGGCGCATCACCTTTCCTGTCAGGTTATGCTGAAGAAGGAGAATTTGCTCAGTCTGCTGATCAACCTCAAAGGCAACGATGCCGCTTAACCCTCCACTCGGCAGTTCTGCAACCACCGGTGCACCGCCGATCAGGCTCGGAGTGAGACTCCAGATGCGGCTCGATCCGAAGTCTCCGAAGACATATTTATCCTTGAATCCAGAATAGGCGTTCCCTCGATACAATAGTCCGCCCGTCACGGAGTTGTTCCCGTTGGCGTGCGCATACTCGTAGATCGGTTCCTTATGAACCGCGACCGGCTTGCGATGCGGGATGTCGGTACGCTCATGCTTCCCTTCCCAGAAGGACCAACCCGCGTTATCCCCTTTCTGCACCACGGTCACCTCTTCCCAAAGATCCATTCCGACATCCCCTACCCAGAGCTGTCCGGTGGGCTGGTCGATGTGGAACTTGAAGGGATTGCGAAAGCCAGTTGCCCAAATCTCCGTACGAACCTTTGCGAGATTGCCTGCCGGGATAGCGACACCGTTGTAAATAGGATTCGGCCCGACATAAGGATTGTCCGCCGGGACCTTGAAGCGCGCCACGCCTGCATCCGTCGGAATGGAGTAATGCGGATTCGGCTCGAGGTTTCCTGCTTTGCGATCCACATCGATCCGAATGATCGAGGAAAACTGATCCCGCGTGATTGATTGCGCGTTTAGATACGGCTCGCCTTGTTCACCTTCGTCGCCGAAGGAAACGTACAGGTATCCGTCAGGCCCAAAATGAAGATCATTGATGCTGTGATAGATTGCCTGCTCTGCAAGATTGAGCAGCCGAACCTCCGATGAGAGGACAGCCGCCTTCACGGAATTCGTCTCGGTCGTACTTGTGGAAGTGAGGAGCGTGGCGCGTTGCGCGGGCGTGACGACGAAGCGGCTGACACGCAGCGCGCAGCTCACATTCGTGTCTCCCAGATTGTTGTCCATGTTTGGGACCTGCGCATCCGGCGGTAGCCCGACCTTATCACCTTGATAATTAAGGAAGATCTGCCCGTTTGTCGCAAAGCCCGGGTGGCAGGTAATCCCGTAAATGCTGCGGCCCCGAGTGAAGAGTGACTGCGTGGCTACATTAAAGATCTCCACCTTGCGCGGATTCGGCACGGTCGTATCGGGAACGAGCCAAACTGCTCCGTTGATTGATGCTACCAGGAGGCTCTTCGGCGAACCCGGCACCGGAGCTAGTGCGACCGCATTCGGGAATTCTACCCCGGGCAGCGCATCAACCATCTGCAAGGACCCGGCAGGCGGCGGAGTGAGAGGCATTCTCACGGTGGAGTTTGCCAGACGCATCGCGCCGTTGACCGCCACCTGCACAGCAGCAGCCCCTATGGCGCCCGCAAAGTTCCCGACGCGGTACTGAAAGTTGTCCGCCCCCGGTGTATTCCCGGTGTGTCGGTAAATGATCTGTTTGGTTCGCGGATCTACAGTCGCCGTTCCAGAGGACGGGGGCGTCAGAATCGTGATCGTAGAACGATCAAGAGTTCCAAAGGTCGTTGTATCATTTGTTGTTGGATCGAAGGCAATAGCACCACCCGTACCAACCTCAATTACGTCATTAACCGAATGGACTTCATTGACGGGCGTTGATGCGTTCAAGGCTAGATTGTCGAAACGACCCTGGTTGTTGAAGGTGCCAAAGCCGAACTGAACCGTAGATCCAAGTTCAATGACAGGGGTGGAAAACGAGGCTCGAAGAATGTTTCCCACGAGTTCACGAAGAGTGAACGTAACAGTGCCAGAGGTGCCGCTGGAGGGAGTCCAGACAAGCGTGCCTCGAAGCCAACGATCAGCAATCAACCCGGCTCCAGTCACCCCCGCATCACTGCGGACGAACCCATTAACAATCGATGTGCGAACCCCGTTTGAGACGGTGAATAGTTGGTTATTCGCGCCTCCCTCATTGAAGATCATCATCAAGTACTCGGAGCCAGCGGCGCCGTAGGGAGTACTCAAATCACCGATCACGATTGCGCTGTCATCTGAGGTCGTCCCGTCAGGAACGATCTTGAAATCGAAAGTTAGCGTGAAGGCCTGTGCGCCAGTGATCGTGCCGGGAGCCTTGAAGAAGCCACCGATGATCTCTGCGGGGCCTGGGGTAGGTTCGTCATAGTTCGCAGCACTCCCGGTATTCCCGCCTGCGCCGTTGTGCCCAACGCCAATTGTGAACGTCCCGCTATTGTTATCATCAAACTCCGTCCATCCGGATGGCATCCCTGTCTCGCCTTCGAAATCCTCAGAAAAGACAATGGCGCCTTGCGATCCTGCGACCAGTGCAAGGATGATGGCGAGTACTGCGAAGGGTATGCATCGGGCCATCGGATGTGCAGTTAGGGCGAAAGAGCGCGGGGAACGTGACATGACACCCGAATTCCAGCCAGCCAGTATTCAGCAATACAAAATCAGGTCACAGAGCGCAGACGAACCCAACAAAGTCCGTAGTGCTGACCGCCTTAGTCCGCGAAGTGGACGTGACGCCTCCAGCTTTTCCTCTTCAAACCTTCGGACAATTCATTGCGCCCTCTGCCAACGCAGCGTTGAACGCAAGAAATCCCCGCACGTCACGAATCAACGCATTGAGCCGGTCCAGACTCGGATCATGCGCCGGATGCGGAAGCTGGACGCTGCGCGTTTCCGCCCCATACCGAAAGGTGAGTTCATCCCACTGAATAGACGCAATCTCGTTGTTGAACTTGGCCACCGCGCGCCCCCGGAAGAATGCTCGCGTCGTTTCCGGTGGCTGGAAGATCGCGTGACGGATGTCATCCTCCGAGACGAGCCGCTGCATTTGCCCACTCCGCACCAGCTCGTAGTGGAGCCCTTGGTCGAGGGCGACGTTATGGTACTCGAGGTCGATCGACTGCAGCCACGGATCGTCCCAAGTCAGATTTTCAGCCTCCTGCAGAGTGGTCAGGAGGAACTTCTTTGCCACCCAGTCGAGTCGATCCCCACATTTCATCGGGTCGTCTTGTAGGTCGTTGAGGATGGCTTCCCACTGTGCGAGCAACCAAACCGAATCTGGGTCTTGCGAGTCTAGAGAGTCGCGAGCAGCAGCGAGATAGAGATGCTGGATGTCGATGGCGGAGATCTTGCGGCCGTCGCGCAACTCAACGATCCAATCGTACCGTTCGTCGCGCGAGATGGATTTGGTGGCCTCGATTGGATTAGCCAGCTCCAGCTGAGGGGCCCTTCCACGCTCAATGAGATCCAGCACCAGCGCGGTGGTGCCAATCTTCAGCGCAGTCGCGTACTCGCTCATGTTAGCATCGCCGATAATCACGTGGAAGCGCCGGTAGAGTGCGGAGTCCGCGTGCGGCTCGTCCCGCGTGTTCACGAGCGGTCGGCGGTTCATCGTATCGATGGAGCAGAGCACGCTGAAGAAGTCCGACCGCTGGGCGATCTGGAAGATGCCCTGCTGACCCGCGGAATCCTCTCCCTCCACGCCCATCTTGCCCGCACCAGCGAAGATCTGCCGGGTCACCAGGAAGGGTACCACGTCCCGCACGAGGCGATCCCACGGGACGGCTCGGCTCATCAGGTAGTTGTCGTGGCAGCCATAGGAGTGGCCCACAAAGTCCGTGTTGTTCTTGTAAAGGCGCGCCGTGCAACCCTCGGGAAGTTTGGTGTTCCGGCGACGTGCGCACTCGGCAATGATGCGTTCGCCCGCCTTATCCTGCGCCACAATCTCGCGCAGTGTAGTGCACTCTGGCGTGGAGTATTCGGGATGAGCGTGGTCGTTATAAAACCGCGCGCCATTGCTCAGGACGAGGTCACTTTTGATCTCCTCAAAAGAGAGCGGGCGCGTCCGATCAAGCTCGTAATAGGATGCCTCATCGGTGTCCTGCAAGAGCTCGGCGGCCCGGAATCCACGTGCGTCCTGATGTGGATCCTCCAGTTCATAATCCCACTTCATGGAGGCTCCATGGTCGGTATAAGAGCGGACGATCTCAATGGACTCACGCACCACGTCGAGGGAGTCGAGGCCGTCCACCGTGATCCCGTACTCGGTTTCGATGCCGAAAACGCGTTTCATCGATGGCTAAGCTAGTCGTACCTGGAGGCGCGTCGAATGCATTCCGAAAGCTGTTTCAGACCACGCTGGATGCTGTGGACATCTTCCCCAGGCTCGGACGGACAGGCGCAACCTTGACCACGTTTTCGGAATCGTAATCGAGGAGTTGCAGCCAGTCCTCCGTGATGTCGCTTGGTGGAAAGATGTCGTTCTCCGCGTACTCTGCCTCAAAGGAAAGGCGCAGGTCGGATTCACTGATCCCCTCCTCTTCGAGACTGTTGATCGCACGTTTGATTGCGAGAGACTTCGCGCGCTCGACGATGCTCGAGATGATCGCGCCGCTGATCAGGTCGCCACGGAAGAGGGTGTCTTTCTTTCCGCTGCGCAAGGTGATTGAGAGGAACCGGTTCTCGTCACGTCGGGAGAAGGCGAGATCGACTGTGCGATCCACCAGAGCATCGATCGCTTCGGACACTCCGCCCACTTCGCGCACGAGTGCTGGATCATAGGGCAGCGACGGTGAAAGGTAGATGCGGAAGATCTCACGCGCGCCTTCACGATCCGGGCGGGCGACCTTGATCTTCCGATCGATGCGCCCCGGTCGGAGGATCGCGGGGTCGATGAGATCAGCTCGGTTAGAGGCAAGGATGATCACCACCTCGTTCAGCGAGTCGATGCCGTCCATCTCCGTGCAGAACATCGGGACAAGCGTGGAGAGGATGCTGGAGAAGCGGGACGCGCGCCGGGTGCCGAGGATGCTCTCTGCTTCGTCGATAAACAGAAACGGCAGGTAGCCTTCCTTCCGCTTTTCCCGAGCAGTAGCGAAGATCTCACGGACCATTCGTTCAGACTCGCCGACCCACATGTTCAGGATCTCCGGCCCCTTGATGTGCATGAAATACTCGCGCATCTCCTGACCGCTCTCCCGCTTTAGCTGCTGCGTTAGATTGTACGCGGTCGCCTTGCCGATCAGTGTTTTCCCACATCCCGGCGGGCCGTAGAGGAGGAAACCTTTGGGCGTCGAATGTTGGAAGCGCTGGAAAAGCTCGGGGTGGAGCAAGGGCAGCTCGATGGCATCGCGGATACCCGCCAGGGCCTCGCTCTGCCCACCGACCTTCTCCCAGGGCAGCTCTGGTACGCTATCCAGAAAGTACTCGTCGGAATGTGGCCGGGCGAGGACCTCGATTGCCACCCGGAAGTTCGAATCTACCCGGACTTCATCGCCCGCCTTGAGCTTCTCCTTCATGAGCAGCTCGCTGCGCTGAAGCACCATCGATTGGGCTCCGTGCTCACCCCCTACGCGCAAGCGGTCGGGACCAAGCACCTCCGCAATTTTCGTGACCGGACCGCTCTTCTCAAACCCTAGATCGCCTACGAGTACGTAAGCTTCATTCACGAGAACGCGCGTCCCACGGCGCAAAGAGCGGATGTCCACGCGCGGGTCGGCATTGCAGTAGTAATCTGCTCCACCGACCACGATCTGAACCGTCTCCGGACTGGGTGCCCCAAGGAATGTGCCGATGCGATTTGCCGGCGAAGTGACCTTGCGGACGATCTGCTCGAGCTTCTCGATGGCTTCACGCGATTCACCAATCAAGTCCTCCTGCTCAGCTACTGCCATTCGGAGATCGAAGAGCTCCCGCCGCACCATGTCTCCCGGAGGAAGCGCGGCGATGAGACGATCGAGGGTATCGAGCGGGCCGGTTGACTCACCACTGCCCGGGAAGTCGGATTGCTGTTCGTCCATGCGAGGAAGCGTTGGCAGATAATACGCTGCCCTGCGGAAGGAGCAACTCCGGCTAGGATGTCACGGGTTCCTCCTCTTTCTCCATGATCTGCTTGGAAAGCGACTGCTCCGCTTGCGCTGCCAGTTCGCGGCTCGCAACCTGCAAAGTGGTGTAAATCACATCTGCGCGCGATTGCTCGAAGCGCTCGCGGCGGCGAGAGTTAAGAGCGGCTTCCTCCCAGAGCCCCACCGCGATTCGAGCGTCGGGCAGCCTCTGCCGGAGCCGACGACAAACTAGGCTCGCAGGAAGGACGGAGCTCGGAGGGAGCACGGAGATACAAATCAAGCGAATCTCGCTGGCCAAAACCTGTTCAACCATCTCGTTGGTCAGCAGCTTGGCAGCGCACACCTTTACCGCTACGCCCTGCTGCGCGAGCACCCGGGCGAGCATCAGGCCCGCAAGCTCGTCGGCACGATTGCATGCCGGTAGACAAAAGACCGCTGCTGCGGTCTGCGGTTCTGGCGTTTCCACAGCCACATCCTGCGCGGTCGCGTTCTTCCGGAGCTGCGGCCCTGCTTCGTCACCCAGCGTCTCAATCAAATCATTGACCAGCTGGTGCATCTCCGCCCGTGTCTCCTCGGAGAGAACACCGTCACGGAAATCTTTTTCGGCCAGGCGGAGCGTCGGGATGATGAGCTGGTCGAAGGTGTCTTGAAGGTTGTGCTCCTCCAAATGCTTCTCCGCGAGGTCGCAGATCTCTTCCGCATCCCTCGCGAGCAACCGCTGGTAAAAGCGGTCCTCGACAGCAATCGGTGGACGATCTCCGAGCAGCACGTCAATGAAACTCAGATCCGGAATGTATTTTCCTAGAACGGCTAGACAGACGGTCAACGGCGTCGCGAGGAGCAGCCCGATCGGACCCCAGAGCCACGTCCAGAAAGCAGCAGCGGCGATCACCGCAACAGGGGAAATCCCGGTGCTTGCGCCATACAGCCAGGGCTCTACGACGTTGTTGCTGATGATCTCGAGCACGAGGAAAAGCCCGATCGTAAGCAGTGGAGTGTTCCAGGACGGCGAGACTGCCAATGAAAGGAAAATCGGAAAAATCGCCGCCATCCACGGACCGATGTACGGGATGAAACGCAGGACCGTCGCCAGCATTCCCCAGAGCACGGCATTGGGTATGCCGATGAAATAGAGGCCGACGCCCACGGGTATTCCGTAGGTCACGTTCACGATCAGCTGAGCGAGTAGATACTTGCTCACCTTCTTCCCTGCTTCATCGATGGCTTGAGTCGTCACCCGCAGATGCCCGCGACCAATCAAGTGAATCATGCGGTCCCGAAGATCCTCGAGCTGAAGCAGGATGAAGATGACGAAGACGATGACCAGTGCCGCGACTCCCAAAGGACCGAGCACAGGACCGAGGTAGCTTTTAAGGGTCTCAATCGGGCTCTCCGGCTTATCCAGCACCTGAACAGGGACGGCGCTCGCCTTGTCGAGGGCAGGTGGTGGGTCCGCGGACTCAGTTGCTGTCTTCTCTGGCACTTTCTCCGCCGGAGCCTCGGCAGCCATTTCATTGCTTACCTCCTGAAGGGTTTGAGAAGCCTTGCTCAACGGGCTATCCTTACTCCCGCGAAACGCCGCGACCTTCGCGCTCAGATTGGTCTTATAAGAGGGCAGATCCCGAGCTAGATCAATTACCTGTCCGGTCACAATGTAACCGATCCCACCGATCGCTGCGAAGGTGCCGATGGTCACGATGAGCACAGATGCCACGCGCCCGATCTTCAGGCGCTCCAGCTTCTTGATCACGGGCGCCAGCAGAAAGCTGATTAGCACCGCGAGCGCAACGGGGATGAAGAAGTCCCGCGCGACGTAAAGCACCGCCACCACGACTACAAGCGGCAGGAACATGTGGAATGAGACGCGCCGATTGCTGTTCATGGGGGATGGTCACCCGGGAATCGAGACCCCCAGCTACCTTGCGCGCTCTCGGTTGTGGATCGCTGACGTCATGACACAAAAACAGGCGCGGCAAACATGCCGCGCCTGTCAAAAACTCAGCTGTACCTTCGGCCTTACTTGGCCTTCTTGGCTTCGTCCTCTGCCTTCTCGACTTCCGCATGATGTGCCGCGATCGCTGGCGCCCACGTCGCCAGGTAAGCCTTCAGATCGGGGTCCTGCACCGTCTTCTCGGCACCGGCAAAGATCTGGGCGGTCTTCTTCGTCTCCTTGCTTAGTGATTTCAGGAAGGCCTTGTCGAACTTATCAACCTCGAGCTTCTTCAGCTTCTCGAGGTTGGTCTTCTCCGAGCCACTCACGTCTGTTTTTGGAAATTCGACCTTGTGAGTCTCCGCAATGGTCGCCAAGGCACCCCAAGCTTCGCCGAGTTCCTTGTTCATCTTCTCATTGGTCTTTTTGATGCCTTCGGACCCGGCACCGCCGTGCTTGGTAATTTCCACCAGGTGAATCTCTGCAATCATCTGATCGGCGGCGTCTTTGACGAACTTCTTCTCGTTCTGAGCAAGTTGCTTGGCTTTACCACCCGCAGCGCTGGTGGCAGGCGCGGTCTGCGCATAAGCAGTGGGCAGTGCAATGGCGGCCGCAAGGGCCAACGTCAGGAAGGAACGTACTGGGATCAACATGTTGGCAAAGTGGAACATGCCTGCACGCAGGGCAAGCGCCGGATTTTGGCCAATTCCTAGCGTAGTAGAATTCCGTTCGACGGGAACTCAGCCGCAGCGATGGAAAGAATGCTCAGGCCTCGCTCTGCCCATCGGAAGCGCTACATCGGCTCCGTCGCACCTTTCTTATAAGGAGTGCGACGTTCCAGAAAGAGGTGGGCTGGCGGTGGAATGTTCCAAATCTGTTATTCTCCGGTGCCGGAGCATTTTGCTCCGACGTTGCGGCTTTTCGCTCCGGTGTCGGAGCACTTTGCTCCGACGTTGCGGCTCTTTGCTCCGGTGTCGGAGCATTTTGCTCCGACGTTGCGGCTTTTTGCTCCGGTGCCGGAGCATTTTGCTCCGACGTTGCGGCTTTTTGCTCCGGTGTCGGAGCACCTTGCTCCGACGTTGTGGCTCTTTGCTCCGGTGCCGGAGCACTTTGCTCCGACGTTGCGGCTCTTTGCTCCGATGTCGGAGCACTTTGCTCCGGTGCCGGGGCTGTTTGCTTCAGCGGTGAGGCTCTATGCTCCGGCGTCGGAGCCCTCTATTAGTTCAGTGCATCTGGAATGAGCCAGCGGAGGCAGGCATATCTCACCGGGAGAGTCCACCTGGATTCCCGAGGGCAGGTGAAGCAGGCCTGGCTCCGATCTACTCTGTGAGGTGATTCCGAGCGCTGGTGGGATCAAGTAACTGCGTGCGCACGTGGCGCATCAAATTGTACGCAAATTCGTCTGCGCCGCGCTTTCTGCGGACGATCAGCCGAGCTTGCGTAGGACCGCGTACGAATCTGGGGCGCGGGGAGCGCCGTTCTAAGTACGACAGGCACCCGGTAACATCTCCCTTAACACAAGACCCTCACACGCGCTTTGACCTTGATTCCTGCCCGTTGGCCTCTGGACAGTCTCCGTAGTTCCCCCCACATTCCCGGCCGATGAAGAACCAGATCGATGCACTCGTCGCTCACGTCGGCGAGATCATCGTCGGCAAGGAGGCACCGATCCGCCTGGCGGTGGCCTGTCTGCTGGCGCGGGGACACCTGCTTATCGAGGACGTACCGGGGGTGGGCAAAACCACTCTCTCACAGGCACTTGCCCGGGTCGTCGGGCTGAGCTTTCGACGGCTGCAGTTCACCAGCGATCTTCTCCCGGCAGACATTGTGGGCAACTCGATCTTCGATCGTGAACTCGGCCAGTTTGTCTTCCATCCCGGACCGCTTTTTTCCCATGTCATCCTGATCGACGAGGTGAACCGGGCGACCCCGAAGACGCAGAGCGCGCTCCTGGAAGCCATGGAGGAAGGCCACGTGACCGTGGATGGGGTGACCCACCCACTGCCGGAGCCGTTCTTCGTCCTGGCGACGCAGAATCCGCAGCAGCAGATCGGGACCTTCCCTCTCCCCGAGTCGCAGCTCGATCGCTTTCTCATGCGGATCGAGCTGGGGGTGCCGGATCGAGCCGCCGAGCGTGCGATGCTTCTGGGAAGCGACCGCCGTGATATGCTCCGGGCCATGCAGCCCAGCGTGACTGCGGAGGCACTGGCGGATCTCCAGGCAAAGGCACGAGGCGTACATGTCTCCCCTGCCCTGCTCGACTACCTACAGGATCTGCTGGAGGCCAGCCGCGAACACCACCGAGCCGGCCTGAGCCCGCGAGCCGGCCTCGCCTTGCTCCACGCGAGCAAAGCATGGGCGCTGATGGCCGGACGGGACATGGTGCTGCCCGAGGACGTGCAGACCGTTGCGCCATCGGTGATGGCACATCGTCTCGCTCACGACCTGGAGACTGGCGCAGAGAATGGACGCACGCTGACGCGGTCGCTACTCGAGCGAGTCCCGGTCCGATAAAGAATCCGTGATGATCTTAGCGGTCTGCGGTTGAGTCCGAAGCAAAGGCGTTCGAAGGTCCACCACGATGCGCCTCCCCAGAAGCGGCACCTACCTTTTCCCAAACCGCAACACGATCGGCCTTTTGGCGGTGCTCGCGGCGATGTGGTATGCGGGCAGCAGCCAGAACAATGGCGCCGCCTATCTCCTTTGTTTCTTCATCGGAGCAGTCGTGCTCGTCTCTGCGGCGCATACCTGGGCTAACCTCAAGGGCATTACCTTTGGCATCGGTGCGGTCGCTCCGGCGTACGAAGGGGGGGTGTTAATCCTGCCGATCTTAGCGCGCAGTACCAATGGCCGCTCGCACTTTGGTCTGGCCGTGACCCAGGGAAAGGCCCGCGAGCTCCGCATTCCAGAACTGAGTGGCACCCAAGCCCTGCGGCTGGAACTCGCAGTGCCGGCGCGCCAACGGGGGGTCTTCGAAAACGTCGAGATTGCCGTGCGCAGTATCTATCCCCTTGGGTTCTTCACTGTGCGCCGGCACTTTCTGCTCGAACGCACCCATTTTATTTACCCGGAGCCAAAGGGCGAGCGACCCCTCCCGTTCAGAGGGCCGCGGCAGCACGAGAATGCCGACGGTCATCGGTACAGTGGCGATGATTTCGCCGGCGTCCGGGGCTGGTTGCCCGGTGAATCGATGCGGCATATCGACTGGAAAGCGGCCGCACGGAACGAGACGCTCTTAATCAAGCAATGGAGTGGGTCCGCCGGACGGGACCTGTGGCTGAAGTGGGATGCGGTCCCGTCCACAGACCCGGAAGCGCGCCTCCAGCAGCTCGCAAGATGGGTGCTCCTCGCGGAAGCGCAGGGCCTGAAGTATGGGCTGACCATTCCGGGTGCGAAGCTGCTCCCTGCGCGGGGCGACGGCCACTTGCACCAATGCATGCGCGCGCTGGCCAGTTTCGAACACGATGAACCGACAGGGACGGCGCTCCTATGACTCTGAACGATCACCGCTCCCGGGTGGGCACTGGCCAGCTGGCACTCCTCATGGGGTGCGTGCTGGCGGCGGCAATTCCCCTATACGGGCAGGTGGCGCTGTGGACGCTGCTGATGCTCGCAGGCTGCGCAGGAGTACGGCTGCTCTATGCGCGACGCGGATGGCGGCTTCCCTCGATCTGGGTAAAGCTCGTCACCGTCGGTGTTGGAGTTTGCGGGATTGCGCTCACCTTTGGAACGATCACGGGAATTGAACCGGGTCTCAGCGTGCTCCTGGTGCTGGTGGCGCTGAAGGCACTGGAGACGTCGTCCCCCCGGGATTTCCAAGTGCTGACCTTGCTAGGGTTTTTCCTCTGCCTGTGCGCACTCTTTTTCTCACAGGAGCTGAATCGCTGGCTTTACCTCGCTGGGGTGCTGCTCGCGTTCTTCGGCCTACTGATCGCGTTTCACTCCCGTGGAGCGGGCATGAAGCAGCGGAGGATCCTAAAGAAAACCGGCATCATCCTCCTGCAAGCATTGCCGCTCGTGGTGCTGCTCTTCGCGTTCTTCCCGCGGAGCTACGGGGGGCTGCGATTTCAGTTCGGACGATCCCCGGTTGGGTTCGCGGGGCTGGGAGATCGCATGGAGCCTGGGAGTATTGCGTCCCTTGCGCTGCGCGAGGATGTCGCGTTCCGCGCGGACTTTCCTGATGGTCGGATTCCTCCACAATCGGAGCTCTACTGGCGCGGCATGGTGCTCTGGCGGGGCAACGGCCTTACTTGGGTGCGCGGCGGGATGCTCTCGTCAGAACAGAGCGAAGGATCCGTGACCGGCGAAGCGGTCCGCCAGCGAATTGTCTTACAGCCGCATGGCGGGAGGTACATCTTTGCGCTCGACCGGCCAACTAACCCGCAACGCGGCATGATCATGGAGCCGGGAGGGTTTCTCCAAAGCATTCGCCCCGTTGTCTCACCCTTCCGCTATGAGCTGACTTCGAGACCGATCAATCGCGAAAGACGCCTTCCCTCCGATCAACTGGACGCCGCCCTGCGGACACCACAGACGATCTCGCCACGGGTCGAGGCGCTCGCGAAATCGTGGCGCGAGGGTGCAACGGGCGATGAGATGGTTGTCCAGCGAGCGCTCGAGTACTTCAGAGAGGGGCGCTTCTTCTACTCCCTGCAACCTGGCACCTACGACGAGAACGGATTAGAGGAGTTTATCTTCCAGAGGAAGATCGGCTTCTGTGAGCACTACGCCGGCGCCTTTGCGACGCTCATGCGAGTCGCTGGCGTGCCCTCACGAGTGGTGCTCGGATATCACGGCGGGCAATTCAACAGTCTCGGCCAGTACGTGATCGTGCGGCAGTCCGATGCCCACTCCTGGTGCGAGGTCTGGCTCAAGGGTGTGGGCTGGAAGCGGATCGACCCGACCAACGTGATCGCGCCAGAGCGGATTAGCGCTGGTCTGGAGTCGTACTTGCAGGGGCAGGCCTCGGGGGAAGGTGGTGCAAGCAGCAGCAGCAGTACAGGATCCAGTTGGCGCAACGCTCTGCGGGACGCGCGTTTTGCCTGGGACAACATCTCGTACCAATGGGATCTGCGGGTACTGAACTTCGACGAGGACACCCAGCGGTCATTCTTTTTGATGATCGGGGTGGGTGCCATGGACCTGACCAGCCTCTCGGTCTTTCTGGCGGTGGTGGTTATTTTGGTTGTCTCGACGCTGGCTCTTTTGCTTCGCCAACCAAAGCGCCAGGCAGAAAGTGCCGCTGTAAGGATATACGACGTTTTCTGCCTACTGCTGGCTAAGCGAGGTGTGCCACGTGAGTTCTCCGAGGGTCCGAAAATTTACGTAGACCGCGCGGCGTCCAAGCTGCCAGAGCTTGCTCCCGCCATTCAACGAGTGGGCGATGCTTACATTGATCATCGCTTCGCCCGGTACCCGATACCGCTGGCTGAGCTCGTCGAGGCGATGAAGCAGTTTAGGCGTTCCTTGAGGACGTCCCCGCCTGACGCATCTGCTAATCGGAAACGCTGACAGAGTCTGAAGTCGCTTGCCATAAATCGAAGTCGTTAGGCGCGTCGAACCTCTGGTTATTTGACCGAAGCGCCTGAGAGAGTTCGTGTTGAACTGATGGAAGGAGGACTCCCGTTCCCGAGAGCACGAGCCGCAAACTGGAACGGTGCGTAGTACTAGAGGGAAGGCGCAGATCAGTAAAAACGAGGTAAGCCAGCCCTCGAAACTATGACCTTGATCCTGACCGGGCCGGGTTGCTGGCGTCGCCTAAACAGGAGTCTCCAGTTTACGAACGTACCCATTCTTGGATCTCTCAGGGCTGGCAAGTTCTTCGATTAGCGCATCCGATTCATCTGCGCGGACGCATAAATAAAGAAGGGCCGCAGAAGCGTGATTCGATTGCACCGATTCCTGCTTTGTGGCAGTAATTATAACGCTATGCGCCCAGACCCCTGCTCCTCCTGCTCCGAAAAGTACCTTCGCGAACACACCGCTGGTGCTGATGACCTGATTTTCACCCGGCGCCAGTTCCTGGAGCGGACCGGTATGGGCATGGGTGCCCTGAGCTTGGCCTCGATCCTCGGCCTGAATGTCGTCGATGCGCAGGGCGCTCCGGTGAGCGCTGCGACCAAGGCAATGTCTCCGCTGGCCCCGCGCCAGCCGCATTTTGCTGGCAAGGCAAAGGCAGTGATCCACATCTTCGCAGAGGGCGGACCTTCTCAGGTCGATACGTGGGATCCGAAGCCGATCCTCGATAAGTACGCAAATAAGACCATCCCCGGTCACGACGGTCTCGCGTATGCCTCACCTTTCAAGTTCACGAAGTCTGGTAAGTCCGGAATCGAAGTAAGCGAAGTTTTCCCAAAGCTCGGTGAATGCATCGACGACATGGCGATCATTCGATCGATGTGGACGGACATTCCCGCCCACGACGTCGCACAGCGGTTCATGAACACGGGCTCACTGCAGTTGCCGAAGCCTAGCCTTGGCTCATGGGTGGTCTACGGACTCGGTACCGAGAACCAGAATATGCCTGGCTTCGTCACACTCGGTGGCGACCCAGAATGGCGGCAGGCTTCGTTCCTGCCCGGCGTTTTCCAGGGCTGCAACGTGAACTATCGTCAGAACATGCCTCTTGAAGAGGTGCTTCTGAACATTCGCAACCAGTTCACGCCTCTCGATCGTCAGCGTCGGCAGTTGGATCTCGCCGCAAAGCTGAACCAGATGCACCAGAAGGCGATCCAGCAGGACGCGCAGCTGGAAGCGCGGATTGAAGCATTTGAGATCGCCTTCAAGATGCAAACGGAGGCAACGGATGCTTTCGACATCACAAAGGAGCCAGCTGAGGCTCGGACTGCCTATGGGACATCCGACTTGGGTGCGAAACTGCTCGTCGCTCGACGACTTGTCGAACGCGGCGTGCGCTTTGTGCAGGTGCAGGCCGGCGGATGGGATCACCATGCAGGTTTGGATCAGAATCTTCGCCGGACTGCTGGTGCAATCGATAGTCCTGCTGCGGCTCTTCTTAAGGATCTCAAGCAACGCGGTCTCCTCGATTCGACGCTCGTCCTATGGGGCGGAGAATTCGGTCGTACCATCGTGAAGGACCGGAATGGCAATGACACTCCAGGCCGGGATCATAACGGTCGTGGTTTCTGCGCCTGGATGGCGGGTGGCGGCGTCAAAGGTGGGACTACCTATGGCAGCACCGATGAGTTCGGCGCACGCGCCGTGGAGAACAAGGTCCACATCCACGATCTCCACGCAACGATCATGTCCCTCCTTGGCTTCGACCACACGAAGCTCACCTACCGTTACAACGGCCGGGATTTCCGTCTCACCGACAACTACGGCAACGTGGTGAAGGACATCATCGCTTAGTACTTTCCCGATCAAGGCCGCGAGCTGTCCTCGGCAATCGCTGGGGGCGGCTGATCGCGTGCCAGCGTACCAACCAACCATTATGCTTTCTCGTTCCCTCTTTCTTACTGGCGTCTTCATGGCGTCAGCGGCGTTTGCCGCTGATCCTACGCCGGAACAGATTCAATTTTTTGAGAGCAAGGTCCGTCCTGTACTCTCAGCAAAGTGTTATAAGTGCCATTCCCTGGAAGAAGGAAAGGCCAAGGGTGGTCTGACCCTCGACTCGAAGGCGGGACTGCTTAAGGGTGGCGATACTGGAGACGCGCTCAAGGCAGGAGACCCGGACGGCAGTTTGATGATTCAAGCGATCGGCTACAAGGACAAGGACCTCCAGATGCCGCCGAAAGGTGAGAAGCTGACGAATTCAGAAATCGCTGATCTCACGGCTTGGGTAAAGATGGGTGCTCCGGACCCGCGAAAGGAAGTGGCTGCAACGAAGCTGACTGGCCTTACGGATAAGGCGCGTGAGCACTGGGCCTTCCAGCCGGTGAAGAAGCCAGCGATTCCCCTGGTTAAGAACCGAGCCTGGTGCGTGACCCCAGTGGACGCTTTTGTTCTGCAGCAGTTGGAGGCCAAGGGAATGGTGCCATCTCCTCCCGCTACGAAGGAGGCCCTACTGAGGCGTGCGACGTATGATCTCTTGGGTCTTCCTCCAACGCCACAGGAAATTTACGCATTTCTGGCGGACGATTCACCGCAGGCCTTCGTAAAGGTTGTCGATCGTCTCCTGGCCTCCCCACATTATGGAGAGCGCTGGGCACGCTATTGGTTGGATAGCGCACGGTATTCCGATACCACTGGCGGCGAACGTAATGCGGCTCGCGCCGATTACCGTTTCCCGTACGCGTGGACCTATCGTGACTGGGTGATCAAGTCGTTCAATGACGACATGCCCTACGACCAGTTTATCCTGCAGCAGCTTGCAGCAGACAAGCTCCCGAAGAACACCACGGCAAACGCCGCTGCATTGGGCTTCATTACGGTGGGAGAGCAGTTTGAGAACGCAAACGACGTGATCAACGATCGGATCGACGTTGTCACGAAGGGCTTCCTGGGACTGACGGTTTCATGCGCCCGGTGCCATGATCACATGTTCGATCCAATCCCGACGGAGGATTACTACGCTTTGCACGGCATCTTCGCGAGTACCATCGAGCCAGGCGAACAGCCGCTCCTCGGAGTGACCTCTGATGTTAAGCTCGCGGAAGACTTCAAACAGAAGCTTGCAGCAATTGAGCAGGAAAACAGAACGAAGTACTACGACGTAATTTCGGAGCAGACTGCCCTTTTCCGTGAGAAGCCATCTGCGTATCTCGTTGCAGGACACAAGCGCGCACAGGCATCTTCTGAAAAGGACCAGTTGGAGGCCGATCAGATCATTCGTGACCAGAAGCTGGACGTGCAGCTGATGCGGGAAGTGCTGCGCGAGTTGCGGAAGGACGACCCGATCCTTGGCCCACTCGCGAGGTTCATCAACGGCGGCGAGAAGCCCGCAGTAATCCTGGCGGACCTCGAGAAGCCCGAGTCAAAAGTCAATCCATTGGTTGCAGGGGCCTTTAAGGGCGCCACGCCCAAGACTCTGGAAGAGTTTGCGAAACTCTATGACAAGGCGTTCGCAAGTGTCGGATCGAAGGCAAAAGATGTAGTTCAGGCCTACGCAACTGCGCAAAGCGGTGCAGTCACTGTGGATGCAACGATGGCGCAGTTGGTGGAATTCCCGTTTGAGCTGGTTGCCGTCTCGGAACTGTCCACGAACCGCTTGCGCCAAATCTCTGGGAACTGGCCGCAGCAGATGCAGAACAAGGCGAACTTCTCTTTCGCGAAGATAAACGAGCTGCTGCTGACTCACGACGGCGCTCCATCCAAGGCGATGGCGGTAGCAGATGCCATGAAGCCCCGGGACTCGCAGGTGTTCATTCGCGGCCAGGCAGATGTCCGCGGAGATTCTGTGCCGCGTCGCTTCCTGGAGGTCCTATCCGACGGACGTCCCCGGGCCTTCAAACAAGGCAGTGGACGGTTGGAACTCGCCCAGGCAATCGCGAGCAAGAAGAACCCTTTAACTGCGCGGGTGCTTGTTAACCGTGTTTGGATGCACCATTTCGGCCAGGGGTTCGTTCGTACTCCCGACGATATTGGCACACAGAGCGAGGCCCCAAGCCATCCTGAGCTCATTGATTATCTCTCGCACTACTTCATGGAGCAGGGCTGGTCTCAGAAGAAGCTGCACAAGTTGATCATGCTGTCGAAGGTCTACCAAAACAGCAGCTATAAGAACGCCGCATACGAAGTCAGCGATCCCGAAAACCGGCTTCTCTGGCGCGCGAATATCCGGCGCCTCGACTTCGAGTCACTGAGGGACTCCCTGCTTGTTTACAGCGGACAACTAGATCGCGCTCTCGTCCGGAATGCGAATGGCACGATCTCTCCCGCCGGAGGACAGCCCGTCAACCTGACCGACGAACCTTACTCATACCGTCGGAGCGTGTACGGCTACATTGACCGAGGGAACCTTCCGGAACTGATGTCGAGTTTCGATTTCAGCAATCCTGAGATGACCAACAGTGCGAGGACCACAACCATTGTACCACAGCAGGCATTGTTTCTGATGAACAGTCCCATGGCCGTGGACGTGGCGCGCCGCATCATTGCCCGTCCGGAAGTCGCAAGCGTTCGTGAAGACCACACCCGTATTCTCCGAATCTACGAGATCATCTTCCAGCGGCAGCCCAGCCCAACTGAGATCAAGGTTGGCGTCGAGTTTCTCACTGCCGAGAACCGGGCGCAGACTGCCCTAGTCGCTTCCATGAAAGACAATGTGGAAAAGGCGCAGAAGGACGTGGAGAAGAAGCAGTCAGAGATGATGGGCCGAAATGACGGGGCAAAAGCGATCCAGAACGAGGGTAAACTCGTGGAAAGAAGGTCACTTACCCCGTACGAGACGTACGCGCACGCCCTGATCCTTTCGAATGAGGCGTCCTACATCAATTAGGTCTTCTCCGACACTTGCAGCATAGCCGGGGGGCGCTGATCAAAAGGTCAGCGCCCTTTGTCTTTCGGAAGGCTGACTACCAGCTTCGTAGCGTTCTGGGGCTTCCGGGGACGCCAAGCCTCTAAACCATCCAGTTCTCTAGCGCGTACTCCTCGCCGAGGGTGCTAAACTGAATGGGGACAGCTTCGGGGTAACGTTCACGTTCAACCCCGAGAGAAAAGACTTTAACTTGGAAGCTGATCTCGCATTTCCGCCCATCAGCTTGCAGTTCGACGAGTGGAAGGGCGAGTTCGACCCGATCACGGACAGCGATCGTAGCGAGCTCGACCCGTGTGCCATCTCCCCGCAAAAGCATAGAGCATTGCACGCCTTCCCGGGTGAGCTGACCTGTTTCAACGCGGATTGGCGCGGGGCTCTGAAACTGCACCAGCAGCGAGAGTGGCTCCCACTTATGGAAGTCGAGCCGCAGATAGAAACAGCTTTCATCGTGTCCAAAGTAGATGTCGCTCAGGATGCGATCGGAACGGTACATCGCTCCTTGTTCGGTCCCGGTTGCATAGCGACCGGCGCCATTCCACTCGAAGAAGCTCTCTCGCACGCCAGTGATCAAAGGCGTAACGAGCCCCTGCGGTAAATCGAAGAGAGCGACGCTGCGAACAGCTGTGATTGCCAGATCTAGGACTGCAGGCGGGAGGGTCCCGCAGATCGTGTAAACATTTTTGAGATGTCGGCGGAAAAGTTCGTCGAAGAGGGCGTCGTTTTCTGTGCTAAAATCGGGTCCGTACCACCAGAACCAATCGCTTCCTTCCGCGGCGTAGATCTCTCTTAAAGCTGCGCAGCGTTGAGTCTCAGAAAGAGTGCCTCCGTCGATCTGCTGCTGAAGGAATTGCCGGGTGTCCCCAAGAAGATCCCAAGCCCGGTTCTCCTCATCCTCGCCGATCCAGATATCGAAGTTACTGCCGATCCACGATCCGGTGTGCAGATCAGTGATCTTCTTTTTCGGAGGGTGGTCCCGGAAATAGTCTTCAATCGTGCAGGAGTGAAGCCGCTCGGGATCGGATTGAATTCCACCATAAAGCGCACGGAGAAAGCCTTCACCGCCGTCCGCAAAGGTCTCCCAGGCATTCTCACCGTCCAAGATAAGCGGAACCACGCCAGTCCCCTTCGGCAGGAGATCAGCAATGTGCCGCATATGATGCAGAAGATGAGCGGCACCCTGCGCGGGATCATTCTTGGCCGCCATGAAACCGATGAAGTCCGAAAGGGGCTTCTCCCGGAAGATGGCGTTTACTGAAGCGCCTTCATGTTCAACGCGCCAGCCGTGAAAGAGTTCGAGATGGTCGATGACTGCGCCCTTGTACGCAGGATCCCGCTTCAGAGAATTGAAGAGGTTCTCCTCGTCGCTGCAGAAGTACTCGATCCCGCACTGCTCCATGAGGGGAATCAGCTCTGGGGCGATCGATCCTTCGCTAGGCCAGAGCCCACGTGGAGTTCGGCCAAAGATAGCGGCATGTTGCTCAACCGCGAGCGTAAGATGAGCAGCCGCGTCTTCCGGCCAGTGAAAGCGCTTCGGAAACTTGCGTCCAGGCAGCGAACGTTCGGCGAAGGCGCTGTCGTAGATCAACGGCAGGATCGGGTGAAAAAAAGGCGTGGTGGTGAGTTCCACCTGCCCGCGTTCCTCTGCTGCGCGATACTTATCGATGACCAACTGCATGATCTCGAGATGGAGATCGAGCACGCGGTTCTTCTCCTCTTCCGTAAATCCCCTCCCCTTGCGCTTCAGCTCCGCGAGTTCCGGATAGATCCGGTCAGCGGTATAGCCGCACCACGCCAGGTTGAACCACGTTTGCAAATCCAGGTACTCCTGAGTGGTGAAGTAACGCAGACCGCGCCGGACTTCATCTCGATAGAAGGTTAGGCCGCGCTTGTTCAGCAGCTCCCAGAAGCGGGGGAATGGCTTTACCAGGTTGTCCCAATTGATTTTGAAGAAGTTCTCGAGCAACGCGAATTTCTCGTCTTCCTGAAGATCCGCCGCGGGCCGGCGCGCCCAGCTCATCCAGAGGTCACTCACCTGTCCCTCGATGAGTTCTTTCATCTGGAGCATGAGCACCGGCGTGAGATTGAAATTCACTCGGACGCCCGGGAAGTCCTCGATCACTGAGATCATGTCGAGATAGCCCTTCACGCTATGCAGCCGCACCCAAGGCATGGTCGCCGTCTGGGTCGTCGGGTCGACGTAATACGGCTGATGCATGTGCCAGAGGAAAACAACGTTAGCCATTGGGCGGTGAGTGAAGAGGGGCCGCCCCCATAGTGCCAAGCGCCAAGTGTCGGCTTGCGATGTCGCAGCCTTGCGGATAGGCGATTTAGCCTAGTCGGATACAGCGCGACTGCTTCACGTTACGATTCTTCGGGAGAAACTTACGTTCCGCTCATGTCCAACCGCCCGATTCTGCTGGTCGATGATGACCGCCTCTCCCGGCAACTTCTGACCAGAGCATTGCGGCGGGATGGTTTGGATGCGGTTGATTGTGAGACGGCGCGAGAGGCGATGGAGATGATCGAAACGTCACTTCCAGCCCTCCTGGTTTCTGACTATGAGATGCCGGAGTTCAATGGTGCGGAACTCTGCGAACTCATTCGCAAACACCCGAATCCGGAGATCGCCAATCTTCCCATCATCCTCCTCACGGCTCATAGCGGGGAGGAGCACGAGGTGGAATGTCTACAAGCTGGGGCGAACGACTTCGTCTCAAAGCCGGTCAATACCGCAATCCTGCGTGCACGGATTGAAACCCATCTGCGGCTGCATGCGCTTCGCACTCAGCTCCAGCAGCAGAATGGCGAGCTGGAGCGGTGGCGCAGGACGCATGAAATGGATCTCGAAGCGGCGCAGATCACGCAGGAAGCGATTCTGCCATCCCAGAACCCGACAATTCCGGGGTGGGATACCGCTGCCCACTACCGGCCGGTGATTCAAGTGGGCGGCGACATGTACGATTGGATCCTGGCACCCGATGGGCGCTGGCTTTTCTGGATCGCGGATGTCACCGGTCATGGAGCCTCCGCCGCGCTGCTCACCACGCTTTGCAAGCTGGTCTTCCGCAATGCCGCGGGCAAATCGTCTTCGCCGTCGGAGATCTTGAAGGCCGCAAACGCAGACTTCTTCTCCATGCTCCGCGGAAAGTCGTTCATGACCGCCGCTTGCCTGGTTGTTGAACCCAAGACGGGAAAGCTGACCTTCAGCGGCGCCGGGCATCCCCCACTCCTTATTTTGCGAGCATCGGGGCAAGTAGAGGCCCTTTCCTCGCAAGGCCCGCCCGTCGGCATTCTCCCGGGACAGCAGTGCACCGAGGCCGGCGCAATGCTGGCACCAGGTGAGATGGCGCTTCTCTACACGGATGGGCTCTACTCGCTGCAGGATGACACGGGCACCCGCATGACACCTAAACAGGTGCCAGGCATGCTCCCCAAGGACGCGCTTTCGGCGGAGGACTTCCTGAATGATCTGCTCAACGAAGTCGGACGAAGGAGCAATCATGAGACGCTGGAGGACGATCTCGCCGTGGTTGCTCTTCGGCGTACGGAGTAGGACCTTTCCCCGGCAGGTGACAATGCGGTAGAAGGCGGCTCGCATGTTCAAGCGCCACTCCATTCCTGGGACGTCACCGGCTACGCTTATCGCCCCTTCGGCTGCGGCTAAGAGCATCCAGGAACTGCGGGTCGCGGACTATTCGCCAGGCGTGCTTGAGGAGAAGCAATACGCTTCGGTTGCGGAGATCCCCGCTGACCCCCCAGCGGGTACGATCCGCTGGATCGAGCTGAACGGCTTGGGAGACACGACGGCGCTGCAGGCCCTCGGCCAGAGGTACAATCTACACCCGCTCGCGCTAGAGGACGCCCTGAATTTGGGGCACCGGCCCAAGGTGGAAGCGTACGACGATCAGCTTTTTATCGTCGTTCAGATGATCTACCGGGACGCGGACGACCGGCTTTGTGGCGAGCAGGTTAGCATGTTCCTGCTGAGGGACACGCTCATTACCATTCAGGAAGAGCCGCATGACGATGTCTTCGGGCCGGTGCGCGAGCGCCTCCGTAGTGGAAGGGGGCGCATACGGAAGTCCGGCCCGGATTACCTCGCATATACTCTGCTCGACTCAATCATTGATCACGTCTTCCCCGTGCTGGAGGCAATTGGGGACAACGTGGAGGAGCTGGAGGACGAGATGACGGAAAAGCCCACGCCCGAGTGTCTCCGGAAGCTTCACGAAATGAAGCGCTCGCTCATGGTGCTCCGCCGTTTCACCTGGCCGGAGCGCGATGTCATCAATGCGCTGCTGCACGATGACGGCGGTCTAATTGACAAATCGACCAAGGTCTTTCTGCGCGACTGCTACGATCACACCATCCAGATCATGGACCTCATCGAGAGCTACCGCGACATTGTGTCGGGCCTCATGGAGATCTACCTTTCCCTTGTGGGTATCCGCACTAACGAAGTCATGCGCGTGCTCACAGTGATCTCGGCCATATTCATCCCTCTGACGTTTGTGGCCGGTGTGTATGGGATGAATTTCTCTCCTGAGGCGAATGGAGAACGCCTCCCGTGGAACATGCCAGAACTCTACTCGCCGTATGGATATCTCGGCTGTTTGGTGCTCATGGCGACGATCGCAACGGGACAGATCATCTACTTCAAGAGGAAGGGTTGGTGGTAGCCTTGGTCCTTCACAGGGCCTTCTCATAGGCGTGCTACGAAATAGTTGGAAAGGGTGAACAAACTCACCGCTTCCTCCGTCGCAACTTACATAGCCCTATGATGAAGCACTTTCGCATCTCCCGTTTTTTGTCCATCCTTGTGGCAGGCGTGTGCGTGGCAGCCCCTGCTTCCAGCTTTGCTGATCGCAAAGTTAAGGTCTACCGCGACCTCGATGGCGACGGTCACTTCAACAAAAAGACTTACAACGTCGGGAGAGGCCATCATCGGGACCACCACGGGCACGGGTACAATCGAGGAAACTACGGTTATGGGCGCGGGTATGGCTATGGGGGGCGCGGATACCGGTATGGTGGTCGTGGATATGGTCACGGGGGGTACGGGTATGGCTCGCCCTATGGATACGGTTCCGGCTATGGCTACGGGAGCTATTACGGTTACGCTCGCCCGAGCATCGGCGTGTCTCTCTATAGCAGCCCCTCCTACTACACTCGCGAGAGGTACACCACCTATCGCAGTCAGCCGCGCAGCTCTTCATACGACAATGAACTCTCGGTTGAGGTCCAGCAGGCGTTAAAGCGTCGCGGATATTACCGCGGGAGCATCGATGGCGACATCGGGCCCGGTAGTCGATCCGCCATTCGCTCGTATCAGGCCGACCGCGGACTCTCGGTAACCGGCCGGATCGATAGCTCGCTGCTGCGCGCACTGGGTATTGGCTAGCCGCTCCAGGCCCTGCCCGTAATTGACTTCCGGAACATCGCGGCCTATTCGCCCGCTGTGTTCCGGATTCTTTTTGCACTCGCGCTGTTTGGGGGGATTCCCCTGCACGCGCAGGGTCCAGCACCGCTCCCTGCGCGCGCGACGGTCTACTCTTCCCAGGATTCGTCAGCGGTCACCGGCTTCTTGGAGAATCAGTCTGTAACCCGTCGGATGACCGACCAACTGGTTATCGCGACCACCGGCAAGCCGGATCTCCGCTCAGCCTGGAGCAGCATGGTTAAGCCTAGCGACCGGGTCGGGATCAAGGTCTCAACGGTCGGAGGGAAGTACTTCTCGTCGCACCAAGGGGTCGTGAGTTCAGTAGTGGCAGGGCTGGAATCTGCAGGCGTTCCGCGAAGCAGAATCATCGTCTGGGATCGGCACACCGAGGATTTGCGAGCCGCGGGATTTGCTACGATGAAGGGCGGGGTCCTGGTCCGGGGCATAGATCCGCCAGGGGGCTTCGATCCCAAGGCAAAGGTGTCCGCACCCGTGATGGGCAAGCTCATCTGGGGCGATCTCCTCTTCCGCGGCAAACCCGAGCGGCTCACTCAACGATGGAAGCACGCTGAGGAGCAGCTCACCTCTGACAGCTTCCTCGCATCGGTCCTGAGCCGCGACGTCACCAAGGTCATCAACATCGCGACGCTCTCCGATGAAGCGGGATGCGGGATCGCGGGCGCGGTTTACAACATGACCGTGCCGAACGTGGACAATAACCGGCGCTTCACTCAGGGCCCGGCGTCGTACGCGATGAGCGATATTTACCTGGATCCACGGGTCGGACCAAAGGTCGTTCTGCATATCCTCGATGGGCTCGTGGCCCAGTACGCAGGAGGCCCGGCCTTCAGTCCGAACTACGCCTTTGCCCACGGGACGCTCTACGCCAGCACAGATCCGCTAGCCCTCGATGCCATTGCGGTTTCGCTTATCGATGGCTGGCGCAAGGAGGCGAAGCTGCCACCGCTCGGCCGTCGTGCGCAGTGGCTCACCGACGCTGAACAAGGGGGAGTCGGCGTGGCCAGCCTTGATCGCATCGAGCAGAAATCCGTCTCGGCGTATCCATGAGTAAGACTGAACTCTCCGGCGCCATCCTCGCAGCGGTGTCGCGGAGCTTCTATCTTACCATCCAGATTCTTCCCGCGGCGCTTCGCTCACCGATCGGACTCGCCTATCTTCTCGCGCGGGCGAGCGACACGATCGCCGATACCGCCCAGGCCTCGAAGGAAGTGCGCTTGCGGCACCTCGCCAGCTTCGGGCAGATGATTACCACCAGCACCCGTGACGGGCTTCCGGAGCTGATGCGAGAGATCCAGCCAGACGATGCAGGTGAAGTGCGCCTGATCGCCCGCCTCCCGGACTGTCTGGACTGGCTCGCGCAGCTCTCGGAGGGCGATCGCGACGAGATCCGGCGCGTACTCCGGGAGATCATTCGTGGTCAGGCGCTGGACCTGGAGCGCTTTCCCGCAGCCGTGCTTGATCTCGCTAAGGATACTGTTGCCCTGGCAAACGCCGCCGAGCTCGAGGAGTACACCTATCTTGTCGCTGGCTGCGTCGGCGAATTCTGGACCCGCATTTGCGCGCAGCACCTGCACCGCTATTCGCATCTCGATCTCGAGGCTCTTTCCAAAGTGGGTATTCGCTTCGGCCAAGGGCTACAGCTCGTGAATATCCTGCGCGATCTACCGAGCGATCTCCGCAGCGGTCGGTGCTATTTGCCAGCGGATGAACTCGCCGCCGCCGGCGCCTCACCGGGCGAGTTGCTGACAAATCCTGGCGCCTGCCGGGACACTTATGAGCATTGGTGGCGAATCGCTGGTGAGAAGCTCGACGCCGGACGCGAGTACATCGCTGCGATCCGTCCCGCCCGCGTGCGCGTGGGTTGCCATCTGCCTTGGTATCTCGGGCTCCATACCTTGGAGCGCCTTCGGCAAACTCCTCCGCTTAATAGCCAGGCGAAGATCAAGGTCCCGCGCAGCATTGTCTACCGGGGCCTGGCCTGGGCTCCGTTCGTGGCATTCTCCAACGCTGCGCTCGATCTCTCCCGCCCGCCGATTGGACGCTAGCGCTTTGGCAGGAAAAAGGCTCGCTGCTTGTCGGTGACGGGACGCTCGAGTCGCTCCAGGACGAGCAGCATGTCCTCCCAGACTTTCCGCTTTTCGCCGAGTGCCTGATTCCGGAGGAGATACGAAGGGTGGTACGTTGCCATCAGCGGGATCCCCTTGAACTCGTGCCAACGCCCGCGCAGCCGCGCCATTGGATCGGTAAGCCCGAGCAAACCATCCATCACGGTGGCTCCGAGCGCGACGATGACTCGCGGCTGAACGATGGCGATTTGCTCCTCCAGGAAGGGCACGCTGCTCTGCATCTCCGCAGCGGTGGGCTTTCGGCTGCTTGTTCCGCTGGGGCTGGAATCAACCCGGCACTTGAGCAGATTTGCGAGATACACCTGCTCGCGGCGGTAGCCCATGGTCTCGATAATCTTTGTTAGTAGCTGGCCAGCTAGTCCCACGAAAGGCTCACCCGCTGCGGCTTCTTCCTCACCCGGCACATCGCCGATGAACATGACATCAGCCTCAGCGCTGCCCGTCCCGAACACTGCTTTCCCGCAAGATTCCGCAGCGAAAAGCGGCGAGGCGAGCATGGCCGCTCTTAGTGCTTCTAAATCCGCAGCCGCATTCCCGGACCTGGTACGTGGAGGGAGAATGGGTGTCGGCGGGCGTCGCTCCGCGGCGACCGCAGGCGGCTCGGCCTTTGACGTAGCTCGCTCTGCGTCGGGCACTGCTGCCACTGCCTGTGCAGGCTTAGGGGGTTCGGCTGCGGTTTCGGCACCACCAAGCGCAGCGAGACTCGCCAGTACCTGCTTGGAGGCCGTTGAAGGCAGCCCGCGAGCCTGCATTTGCGAGACCGCAGTATGCACGAATTCGAGAGCAGAAGCGAAAGAGGCGGACATTGGAAGCTACACGGAAGTGGGACAGAAATCGCCGACAGTGCCCACCTCATTCTTGATCGATGAGAACGCATGTAGGTCCGCTTTGGCCACAGCGGCCTTCGACGCCGCCAGCAGCACACCGTCAAATGTTCCACAGTACAAACTGCCCATTACCGGCGCAACCCGCTTGGCGCCCAATGGTAAGATCCTCTGAGAGGCGCACGACCTTCAATCTGTAGACCTGGACGGAAATCGACAGGGTTGGAAACCTATCAACCTAGGAAAAAAGACTCCGGCGATAGGTTACATCCCTCTCTGGAGAGGAAGAATGGCTAGGAGGAGAGGCGAAAAGTCTACCGCAATAGGAAGAAAACCGGATGTGTCAAAGGCAGAGTCTATTGCACTCGCAAATAAACCTCTCCGGAGAGGAGAAAAGCCTATCCCGATAGGTCTTCAACCTAGCTCGACAGCAAATTCGGCAGTCTGACCCACCAAGCTCGTGGAACATTCCTGCTCTGGATGGGCCTGTTTTACCAGGGATCCAGCCCACCTTTACCGCTACCGGCGGGAGTTGATTGTCGCGTGCTTTCTCTCCTCACCCCTGCAGCCGCAGTAATGCTTCACGAAGCTCGTTCGACCATTTCCGCAGGTATGAGAGTTCGTCTCCCAGCCGCACCAGCCTGACTGCCGTCGCCTCCGAGCGGCTTTCCCAGATTTCGTCCTCCGCTTGCAGCAGCCGGAGCGAGCGCGCGTACTCCATCTCTACTGTGGCCAGCACCTTCTCAGCATCCCGCTTCAACGAAAACCGTTCCGATGCCTGTAGCGCCTGAGTCAGCGGGGTGGTGTTTTCCGGCTGCTGCTGCTGGAAGACATTCAGTTCGCGAAGCAAGGTCGCGACTTCCATGAAGCGGTCCGCGAGTCCAGGCGCGATCGCTCCGTCTCCGCCCTGGAGCGCCCATGGGTACTCCACCTCCAGGAGGTGCTTCACGCGGCTGGACGGATTCTTAAGCACCTCGTAGGCACGGGAAATCTCTCCGAAAGCATCGGTGCTGCCACCGGCAGTATCCGGGTGATGGCGCGCTGCGAGGGCGTGGAATTGATCCTTGAGAGCTTCAAGATCGAGCCACGGGCGGCGGGGCTGCTGGAGCGAAGCAAAGTGATCGGTCATGCGAACGGAAGGACGGGTGGGCGATACTTGCCTCTGCGGCGAAGGCGATGCCAGAGTCCCACCACGCATGCAAGAACGACTCATCCCGAAGCGCCGCATCCTCGCAGCGATCGTGGCCCTGGTGACTGCCTCCGCAATCAGCGTGGCCTTCCTCCTGGTGCGTGCGCAGATCGCGGGTGAGTTCAAGTTCAAGTTCTTCCCGGGCAATCTCCTCCTGGCGTGGATCCCACTCTTCGCGGCGCTGGGATTCAATTCGCTCCGGGTCCGGCGTTCCCGTCGCAAGGTGCTCTTCGTCTTCTGCGCGATTACCTGGTTCTTCTTCTACCCGAATGCGCCCTACTTGATCACTGATTTGGTACATCTGAAGACCCGGTTGCCGATTCCGCGTTGGTACGATCTCGTGATGATGATGAGTTTCGCCTGGACGGGGCTCTTTCTCGGCTACCTGTCGCTGTACCTCATGCAGGAGGCGATTCGGGAATGGAAGGGGCGGGTAGCTGGTTGGAGCTTTGCGGTGGCGATGCTGGGGCTCGGTGCGCTGGGCGTCTTCGTGGGGCGCTTCTGGCGTTGGAATTCATGGGAGATCCTGACGAATCCCTTTCTCCTCGCCGGTGACGTGGTCCGCTGGATGGGCGGGGACGCGCCCCGCCGGATGGGCAAGATGCCGCCCACCGAGCTCGCCTATTTCATGATCACCTTCTTCGCGTTCTCACTGCTAATCTACCTGACCATGTACACGATGACCCATTTGCACGGGTATCTGGACGATGAGGATTCGCGGGAGAAGGTGGCCTAAGCGGCCTGGCCGCTTGGAAAAGCCATTGCGGACGCCGCCCGTTTACGGTACTCCCCTCGTACGCACCCTTTTGTTTTGCCATGGGACTTCTCCGACTAATTTTTTGGGCAGCTATCTTTCTCGCTTCAACCTTCGCGTTCACAGTGCTCTTTGAGCACGGCACATCGAACTATGTGCAGAATGCAGAGAAGGAGTGGACTACGCTGAAGTCGCTCTATTCCTCCAAAGTGGAGCGGAAGAAAGAGGACACCCCAACGCCCTAGGCGCTCCTGGGCGGTGTGGACAGGAAAGGATGGAGAGTCGGGTCTTCGTCCACGGCCTGAAAGAACGACGCGTAGCGTGGAACCCAGCCGATGCCGCGCAGCTTGGCATTGAGCACGCGCTTGTGCGTCCAGCCACGTTTGCGATTCGGGTCGATGGGGCCACTCGGAGGCAGCGGGCGATCGAAACGCGCAGCCAGCCAAGCGTAAATGTCCCTTTGGGCGAGAGGTCGGTCATCTACGACATTGAAGATGCCGGCAGCGCGTCGCGTCAGGATGCATACAAGGGCTGCGGCCGCATCATCGCGATGGATCTGGTTGATCCAACGGGTGCCATCAGCCTCAATGTTTGCCTCGTCGGCAAAGAACTTCCGCAAGAGCACTGACCGGTCGGGCCCGTATATTCCGGCAAGGCGAGCTGCGGTACCGCCGTGCGCTACTACGAAGTCCTCAGTCTCGCGCAAGATGCGCCCGGTTTCGCGATCCGGCTCTGCAGCGCTGGACTCAGTGACATCCTCGCCCGCGACCTGCGCGTAAACTGAGGTGCTGCTGGTGAAAACAAGGTGTGCCGGACGCAGGATCTCGAGAAGGAGGCGGGCGCCATCCTGGTAGACGCGCCGATACTGGTCGACGCCGCCGCGCCCGGAACTCGCGCAATGAACCACGGCATCGAACGGGCCAAAGCGCAGGAGCGACGCAACTCCGCTCGGATCCGCGATGTCACACGCCACGACTGGAAAAGCCTCCGTCACCAGCGCTGCGGCGGACTCGTCTGAGTGCGTGCAGCCGGTCACTTGCCACCCCTCCGCATGCAGACGTCGCGCTGTCTCCAGACCGACGAACCCGCAACCAGCGATGAGCACACGCGACCCGTTCACGGTTGAATGACCGCGTCGCCAATTTCCACGGCCTTGGTGAGCATGCGGTCCCCGTCGAAGGTGAAGAAACCCGCGAAGGACTTTCCTTCCAGCGCGGATGGAAGCCAGTGCCGGTCGTCTTCCCACATCTCGTCATAAGGAATCGCCTCGATTGGTACCCAAAAAGGAACAGCCTCTTCGGTCTCGATCGGGGTGCCCTCCAGATCGCGCGCCATGAAAACGGTGCAGTGCAGGCTGTAGCCGTCCGTGAACTGAAAGTGGAGCGTCCCTCGCTCTTCCAGGCCGCAGGGGGTGACGCCGATCTCCTCCTGAGTCTCGCGGATCGCGGAGTCATAGGCCGTCTCGCCGGGTTCGAGCTTTCCCCCGGGCGCGTTCACCTTACCCGCGCCAAGGCCACGCTTCTTTCGGATGAGGAGCACGCGCCCGCCCTTGATGATGAAGCAGAGATTTGCCCGCTCACGAGGGGACCAGGTGCTCCAGTTCATTGCACAGGAATGACTAAGGTCCTACTTTGGGCAAAGCCCCAAATGTTGAGCGACGAAGAGCGACATTGCGGCTCGAGTTGAGCAGAGTCCGCTTCATCAATGACCGCCGCATCCATGTCGCCCACTCGCATCGCCGCTCTCATAGGTTTTGTCGCTGTTGCTTTGGGAGCCTTCGGAGCGCATGGGCTGAAGGTACAGCTGGACCAGAACGGCACGACAGCGATCTGGCAAACGGCGGCGCTCTACCATCTGGTACATGCAGCGGTGTTGCTCTATGTGGCAGCCCGGGAGCCTTTTCCCCGCCGGTCTTGGTGGCTCTTCGTTGTGGGGATCTTCGTCTTTAGTGGGACGCTATACGTTCTTGCGGTCACAAACGTACGCTGGCTCGGCGCGATTACACCGCTCGGCGGGTTGTGCCTGCTGGGTGGCTGGTTGTCACTGGCCTTTCAGCGGCACCGCTGAGCTGCGCGTCACTCGCGCTTCGCCTGAACGCCGAGCGTTGTAAGTGCGGTCTCGGCAACCTTCCTCTCGCGCACGTCATCGGAGCTGGTGCCCGCACTGTCGACGATTGCCTGCCACTCGGTGCGCGCGAGTTCCTGCTTCCCCATGAGCTGGTATACGCGAGCGAGTTCCGTCCGGTGCACGAGCTGGTCGGGCGCGAGTTCGATGGCCTTGCGAAAGGACTTCACCGCCTCTTCGTTGCTTGCTGGGGGAAGACCACCGTAAGCCACCTTGGCCAACGCCCGGAGCACCGGCCCGACATTGGCGACGCCGACATGCCAACGCCCAAGCACGTGCCAGCCAAACGAATCGCCAGGATCAATGGCCAGCGATTTGCGAACCTCATCGCGCACGATCTTCGAGTAATCCACCTTCTCCCGATTGCCGACAAAGTTGGCCAGCTTGCCGTAGGAAACGGCGATGCTGAGATGGGCTTTGGAGCTGTGCGCATCAGCCTTCAAGGCGCGCTCAGCATATTGGAGAGACCTCCTTGCCATCTGCTCAGAAGTAGGCCCCTTCGTCTCGTCCACAAGGTCTGAGTACTGCTTGGAAAGGCGGAGCAGGATGCCCGCGTTCTCCGGGTCGAGCTGCTCAGCCTGATGTAACGCCCGCAAGGCTTCACGTGGCCGATGCTCCCGATCCTCGGCGTCGCCCTGCGCGATGAGTTCCGGAAGTCTTGGATCCTCGCCGAAACTCGACGTAATCAGCGTCAGCAGGACAAGGAGCAAAGTCTTCACACCAAAGATCGCGTAGCCAGTCGTTCAAGCGCCGCCTCGATCCGTGAACCTGCGGCGAGTTGAGTACGCCATTCCTCCGGTACTGCGGTCAGTCCTCCTGCTGCGCCTAGCCATGCACCTACGATGCTCGCGCGCGCCGCGTTATCACCCCCGGCTTTGATCGTGTGGAGGATTGCGGCCCGGAAATCTGAGGCGTGCCGGAGCGCCGCGTGAGCGGCTGCGGGGAAGCTGTTGGGCAGAGGGCAGCTTTGCCCAAACTCGAGTGTGGCCTGCTCCACAGAGACGTCTTGCGCTGCTTCCGCTCGAGTAATGCTAAACGTCGCAACCTCGTTCCCGGCTTGTGCGAAGGCCATCGGAAGGTCAGCGCCTTCCAACAACGCCGACAGGATACGTGCATGCGCCTGACAGTACGCGACCGCCTGCTTGTTGTTCTGACAGAATCGAGTGAGCGCCTCAGTCACCGCGGGGTCGGCGCCATGTACCGCGACCACCGATGCCATCCGGGTGATCGTAGCTGGTTGATCATCGTCCGCACCGTTGCTGAGATCGCCCGGCTCCTCCAGAAGATGCGCGAGCGTCTCGCGGGTGGCGTGATCGCGGTAGCTGAGAGTCGCGGGTGATCCGAAGAACGCCAGAAAACGCTGCGCGAAATCCTCAACGTCGAATACTCCTCTCTCTGCAACTGACTCCAGCAGAAGCAGCGCGCCATCGCCGTAGTGAGTTTGCGCACCGGGCTCCTTCCCCTCGTGGTAGTGCCCCGGCATGGGACGTTCAAAGCCGTGGATTCCAGCCGGGTACGCAGCGGCAAGTTCATCCAAGTCGTAGATCCAATGCGTACCTAGCGCGGCAGCATCACCGACGAACTGACCCCAGATCATCCCCTGCACCCGTTCGGAAAGACTCACTTCGCTCATCGATCACAGTATGGTTCAGCAGTACTACGCCTCCCGTTGCCCTACCGGCTCTGCCGCGTTTGAATGCTGGCATTACTCGCCGATGGCCTCTTTGAGCACATCCGCGATTCGGTCCGCCTGGGCGTTGATCCGATCCCCGTCGCGGCCTTCGATGAGCAGGCGGATCTTTGGCTCCGTTCCTGAGTAGCGGAGCAGCACCCGCCCTGCTCCGGCGAGTTCCTTTTCGGCTTCGGCAACCAGCTGCTCGACCGCCGGCATGTTCTGGATCGGACGCTTCTCGCGGACTCGCAGGCTACGCTGCGCCTGAGGGTACTTGACCAGACACTGCTTCAACTCGCTCAGCGGCTTGCCGGTTTCGACCATCACCCGGAGGATCTGCAAGGCGCTGATGATTCCGTCCCCTGTTGTCGTGAAATCGCGGAAGATCATGTGGCCGCTCTGCTCGCCGCCTACATTCAAGTCCCCCTTCATCATGGCCTCGATCACGTACCTATCGCCGACCTTGGTCCGGAGCACCTTCCCGCCGTTGCGGGCTAGCGTTTCGTCGAGACCAAAGTTGCTCATGATCGTGGAAACGAGCGTGTTCTGCGCAAGCCGGCCGCCTTTCAGGTAATCCACAGCAGCGATGGCCATGATCTCGTCCCCATCGACAACTTCGCCGTTCTCATCGCAAAGCAGCACCCGGTCAGCATCGCCATCGTGCGAAATGCCGACCTGCGCGCCGGTCTCCTTCATGATCCGCTGAATCTCCGCAGGGTAGGTGCTTCCGCAATCCAGATTAATGTTCCGGCCCGTCGGCACATTGTGGAAGACCGTGAGATCTGCGCCGAGCTCCCGCAGGATCCACGGCGTGGACTTATAGGCCGCGCCATTTGCGCAATCCACGGCGATCTTCATCCCCTCCAGCGTCATCTGACGCGGGAAGCTGGTCTTCGCGAACTCGATGTACCGTCCCAGAGCGTCGTCGATGCGGGTAGCGCGTCCAATCCGGCCGGCCGTCGGACGAATGCTCTCGATCTCGCCACTAAAAACAAGGTCCTCGATCCGCTTCTCGATCTCGTCGTCCAGCTTGTAGCCGTCGTGACGGAAGAACTTGATCCCATTGTCCTCGTACGAGTTGTGCGAGGCACTGAGCACGATCCCGGCATCCGCTCGCAGCGAGCGTGTGGCGTAGGCGACCCCCGGACTGGGGAGCGGCCCGATCAGGAGCACGTCTGCGCCAAGCGACATCACCCCCGCGGCCAGCGCGTTCTCGAGCATGTAGCCGGAAAGCCGCGTGTCCTTGCCAATCACGATCGTAGCCTTGCCGTCGGAACGGCTACGATGGCCGCTCATCTGGCTGAAGACATGCGCCGCTGCGCGACCGAGCTTCAGCGCGGTCTCTGCGGTCACCGGATGGATGTTCGCCACTCCCCGGACGCCGTCGGTCCCGAAGAGCTTCTCCCTGGTTTCCATGGCAGGGGCTCCGCTACTTCCTTCCTGAGGTGCCATGGAGTGTGGATTCAAATTGAAAATAGTTTCTGCTCTCAATCTTAGAACGCGAGGCGGTCATGCTCATCTTTATGGCCCCCCAAACCGTGACGGCGAGAACGAGAGTGACGAGTTTCGCGACCCAATGGCTCAGCAGCAGACGTTTCATGCTTATCGAGAAGGAGTAGTTCTCCGAGGCGGTCGCGGAATCGCTCGGGATCAAAGTTTCTTTCCACCTTCCCCCGGTGGCAAATGGAAACGATCCCCGTCTCCTCGCTTACCACGATAATCACCGCATCAGTCTCCTCCGCCAGCCCCAGTCCCGCGCGATGGCGCAGGCCAAGATTTCTATCCAGATCCACCCGCTGGCTAACAGGGAAGATGCAGGCCGCAGAGACGATCCGGTCGTTGCGCACAATGAGACCGCCGTCATGCAGCGGAGTCTTCGGATGAAAGATCGTCACGATGAGCTCAGGTGAGATCCGGCAATCAATCTCCACTCCACTCTCAGCAAAGGATTCGATGTTCGTGTCCCGCTCCACCGCAATCAACGCGCCGAGTTGACGATTCGCGAGATCAAAGGTCACGTCCGTGAGCACTTCCACGGTCTCCCGGCTCTGCGTGGCGAAGGAGAGGATACGATTACTCCCGAGAGCCGCCAGAGCGCGCCGCAGCTCCGGCTGAAAGATCACTACGAGAGAGAAGAGCAGCACCGTCGTGAGGTTCCGAAAGAGCCAGTCGATGACCGGTAGCTGGAAGAACTGCGAGAAGAGCAGCACCGTGAGCGTGAGGACCGCCAGGCCCGAGAGCACTTTCGCCCCGCGCGTTCCTCGGAAATGGACCCAGAGCTGGTAGATGACCAGCCAGAGCACCAGAACCTCCAGCACTTCGCGCCAATAGCGCTGTGCGACCTCCGCGAAGTTCACGCGTGCGCCATCGCTTCCGTCATGCGAAGCGCCTCCACGTTCTCCTTCACATCATGCACTCGAAAGACGCCTACACCCTGTCCACGCCCATGGCTCGTGAGAGCCACCGTCGGCCAGCTTCGGTCCGCCATCGCAGCGGAGCCCAGGACTTTCCCGATGAACGACTTCCTCGATACCCCGAGCACCAGTGGGCGCCCATCGACGCTTAGCGAGTCGAGCTTACGCAGTAGCGCGAGATTGTGCGCGACCGTCTTTCCAAAGCCAATTCCTGGGTCGAACGCGAGGCGCATGGGGTCAACGCCACAGCGTAGGCACGCGTCCATAGTTTGTCGAAAAAAATAGCTGACTTCGCCGACGACATCCTCGTAGTGCGGTGCTTCCTGCATGGTCCGCGGAGTGCCCTGCATGTGCATGGCGATTGCACCCGCGCCTGTCTCGCGGACCACAGCCCGCATCTCCGGCTCTCGCAGACCCGAGATGTCGTTAATAATCTCCGCTCCCCGCTCCATCGCGGCGCGGGCTATGCCAGGCTTCACCGTATCGATCGAAACGACGATGCCTTCCGCAGCAAGCTGTTCGATAATGGGAATCACGCGCTGCATTTCGATTGCCTCAAGAACAGGTTCCGCGCCCGGGCGGGAACTTTCTCCACCTACATCAATGATATCGGCCCCCTGCCGGATCATCTCCCGAGCGTGCGCCAGGGCCTGCTCTCGCTCAAGGAAGTGTCCCCCATCTGAAAACGAGTCAGCTGTCACATTCAGGACGCCCATGATCAGTCCGCCATTCGCGAGATCAAACGTCCGCGTCCGGGTCCACCAAATCTGCGGGTGTGGGGCGAAGGATTCATGCAACATTGTGATAGCGGCTGGCGTAACCAATGCCCGTAAACTCATTGCCGCCAATCTAATTTCCTATTATGCGAGCCACCATGGATCCCGTCGTTGAGCCCACCCGTCATTTCCCGGCCTTCAGCCTGGCCCGCCTGCTGAAGACGGTCTTCGCTCCCAAAGCTGGCGAACGGGTCTGCATTCTCATCGACCTCAATGATCCGCGCGAGATCGAGGACTTCCGTTTTCTTCAGGACTCGGATCTCGATATCCAGCGGAACGCTTACGAGGTCTTCTATCAAGGGCTGCGTGATGGCGTAATGGCGGAACTTGGCATGACGGGCGGAGAGATGTTCGCCTACGAGATCACTGGGGGGAGCAACCTCGACCTTCCTGAAAAGGGCTACGACACCGATGGGTGCGAGATCAATCTCGTGAAGGATGTGTACGAAACCTACAGCCTGATCCTCTGTATCTCCACCTACTCAGCAACTGCTCCTCTGACCGCCTTTGCAAAGCAGTACGGCTTCCGCGGTGCTACGCTGCACGGGGTCAATGAGATCATTCTCCAGAGTGGTCTGGCCGTAGACTATGACGAAGTCAGTGTAGACGCCGAGAAACTAAGGCTTGGCATGACGCGGGCCGATTGGGTCGAGATCGACTACACTTTTGAGGACGACCAGTACACCCTGCGACTGGAACTCGCCGGTCAGGAAGCTCAGAAGAGCCACGGCCTCTGCCGGGGTGGTCCCGACGTTGCGAATCTCCCTGCCGGTGAGATCTACTATGTGCCTGCCGGTGCCGAGGGACAGTTCCCCCTCCAGTACGAGGATGGGACAATCGGCCTTATGCACGTCACTGGAGGTCGGATCCAGCGGGCCACTCTTCTGCGCGGCGACGAAGCCACCGTGGCGGAGCACAACCAGAAGCTCACCTCCGACCCAGTAACAGGCGAGCTTGGCGAGTTGGGCTTCGGGACGCAGGTCCTGCCGGTCTCGGGCCGCGACATTCAGGACGAGAAGGTCCTCGGTACGCTCCATGTGGCAACCGGCCGGAGTGATCATCTCGGCGGGAAGCTCACCCCGGACCGCTTCGCCAAGCGCGAGAACGCCACGCATGACGACATCCTCTTTGCACCTCATAAGACACCGGACATCGATGTGCCTGAAGTTCGCATGCGCCGCAACGGTAAGACAGAGATCCTGATTGAACACTTCGCTCCCGCCGCTTACATGCGCGGACTCCTCGCTGGCTGAGGCACGATGAGCCTCTACGAATCCGATCGCCTCCTCTCCGAGTACCTTCTCTTTCACTACGGGACGGCGGGGGAGATCCTCCCCTACCCAGCCGGTCCTGCGGAGGCGCTCGGATACCCCGTGCGCTGCGTGACAGAGTGCGTTGATCCTGCGCCACTCCGACCCGATTCCCGCGCACTCGATCTCGGGTGCGCGGTGGGCCGTTCCTCCTTCGAACTCGCTCGCTGGTGCGGCGAAGTCGTCGCGATCGATTACTCACATCGCTTCATCGCCGCTGCCCAGGAGCTGCAGAAGAACGGATCGCTCACCTACGAGCGCACGGACGAGGGCACCCTGCGCACGCCGCTTACCGCCCGCATTTCGGACGACATCGATCGCACCCGGGTTCGCTTTGAGACCGGCGACGCCATGGACCTTCGCGATCATCTGGGCGCATACGACGTCGTGCTTATGGCAAATCTCATCGACCGCCTTTCGCACCCCGGTCGTTGCCTCGAGCGGCTTTCCGGTCTCGTGAACCCAGGCGGTCAGCTGGTCATTACATCTCCATATACCTGGATGCCCGATTTTACCGAGCCAACCCAGTGGCTTGGTGGATACGAGCGAGCCGGCCAACGCGTAACGACCCTTGATGGGCTCCATCAGCACTTGGACAAGGACTTCACCCTTCTGACCAGGAAGGATCTCCCCTTCCTGATCCGAGAGCACGCGCGAAAGTTCCAGTGGAGCATGGCCGAAGCAACGCTCTGGCGCCGCAAGTAACCCCTCGCCTTTTAGGTTTTCCTGACCTTCGGTTGCCTCAAGTTCCGAAGGCCTGCCGGAGCATCGCAATGCTCTTGGCCACTGCCGTATCGGAGTTCTCTTTGCCCTCCATTTCCAACGATACGTACCCCGTGTACCCCACGTCGCGGAGGATCGCCGCGATCCGCTTGTAGTCCAGGTCCAGCGTGTAGAACTCTCCCCCACCCTCGTACGTCTTCGCCTGCACGAAGACCGTCTTCCCTGCGATCGCCTTGAGCTTGTCGTACGGGTCTTCGAGGAAATTTCCCGTATCCATCAGTGCCCCGAGCCACGGGGACTCGATAGCATCGAGGATCCGCAGCAGCCCCTCCGGAGTTCGCGTCAGCCCCCAGTGATTTTCCAGCGCCAGGACCACACCGCGCTGCTCCGCGTAATCTACACAATGCCGTGTCGCCTCGATGCACCACTTAAAGCCGTCTTCCTCCTTGTGTCCGGGCAGCACTGGCTCCTCCCCACGTGCCTTCATCAGCGCATAGAAGTCGGGGATCGTCTTCCAGCGCCCTGAGTTCAGGCGGATGCACGAGATCCCCAGCGAGTAGGCGATCTCAATACACTTCTCTGTGTGCTCAACCTGCTTCTTCCGCTCGGCGAGATCTGGCGAGACGAAGTCCTGATGGATCGAAAGACAAACGAGATCAACCCCGGCTCGAAAAGCCTTACGCTTGAGCTGCTGGCAATGCACATGCGTTGCCTTGTCCAACGGACCAAATTCCTCCAGCTGCATCTGGCGGTGGAGAACATCTACGCCTTGGACTCCAAGCGCGGCTGCCTTCTCGATCACTGTCTCAATCGGTACCTTCGGAGCCTGGAAATGCCAGTACGAGTAAGAGGAGACAGCGAGCTTGATCGGGTTCTTCCTGGCAATCGGCGCACTTGTGCTTTTTGGCTCAGCGGCATTGGCGGCATACACGGCGGCGCTTCCCAGCCCGGCAGCCGTGGTCGCAAGAAATTGGCGGCGGTTCATAACTGCCGAGGAGGTTAGCCGTCCTCTTTGCGAGCGCGACGCAATTTGCTGGGAACTGGTCCACGAAAGACGCGAAACACGCGAAATGTGAACTCCCGCGGGCCAGAAACGAAGAGATCACAGTAGGACTGATGCCCGATATTCACTGGCCTCGACGCTCACTGCGTTCTACTGCTTTCCACCCTCGGACGTGCCCCCTCACGCTTCTATCTGTTTACTCGATGACGAGCCTTCCGTGCTCAGAGCACTTGGACGGCTGCTTGCCTCCGCCAGCCTGCGCGCGGAGGCCTTTTCCGATCCAGCGCACTTTCTTGAGCACGCCCGTAATCACCCCGTGCAAGTGGCCATCATCGACATTCGAATGCTAGGGATGAGCGGGTTCAACGTCATGGCCGAACTTGGAGCCTTCTCTCCGGAGGCGCGTGTCATTCTCATGACTGGATCAGCAAATCCCAACACCCGGGATGCCGCTGATACCGCCAGATGCGGAAGGGTTTCGAGGGCTCATGGAGGATCACATCCGCGAGGAAGTGCTCTACCGCGAGCCGGAAGCCCTGGGGCTCGATCGCGACGACACCATCGTGCGCCGGAAGATGGCGCAGAAGATGGACTTCCTCACTCAGGACATCGCGACGGCGATCGAGCCTGACGACGCGGCGTTACGAGCCTTTTTCGACCTGAATGCGGCCCGCTATAACAAGGCGGCACGGGTGAGCTTCAAACACGTCTATTTCAGCCAGGACCGAAGGGGTCCGCAGCTGGACGCCGATGCCCTTGCGGCACTTGGCTCACTGCGGGAAGGGGGAAACGAGGAACAACTCGGGGATCCATTCCTGGGCGTGCACGAGTTACCAAGGCCGACCCGCAGGAGATCACAGCGTCGCTTGGTAAGGAATTTGCAACTGCCGTCGTTGCAATGCCGGCTGGCGAATGGAGCGGGCCGACAAGTCGAGCTATGGCCTTCATCTGGTGTGGGTGGCCGAACGCGTGGAGCCGCGGCCCGCGGCGTTCGAATCCGTCCGAGAGGCCGCGCCCCCAATATACTCCGAAGACACAATTGCTCACCGACGTGTTTAGACTAACCGTTGGGTTCGGGGATAGCATAGAGGTACTTTGCTTCGAGACCTCAAGCTCACATACATTGCAGATGCACTTTCCCATTCCCTCCTGGAGGCTTCTCTCCTGTCTCCTCTTTCTTTGGACGCCTGTTGCAATCTACGCGGGTGACGCCAAGGCAGTGGATTTCTCCAAATACGACGTGCCCCTCTATGAGCAGGTCGTAGAGCGAATCCAGAGGAAGGTGGCGGAGCGCCTGGGCAGCGGCAAGATTACACGCGACCGTTATTTCATCATCCCCTTCGCCTACGAAAATCGAGGAAACGACCCTGGGTACTCGCATTCGTTCATGTCGGTTATTCGGGTGTTCGCGGATGGTGGACCGGCCAGAGTGATCTCTGGCCTTCAGAAGCGGTCCTACAAGAACAGAGCGTTCGAAGCCTTCACCATCAGCTGGCTCCCCCAGGACTTCTCGACCAATCCAAACCTTTGTGTTTTCGCGGGCGCGGGAGGTCGCATCTTCCCAAAGCTCAACACCTGTCCCCCTTCCGTCGGGAGAAGCTTTGACCTCGAGGAAACCATCGGCTTGGCAGTAAACGTGAAGAACGCCCTCTGCATGTGAGGCCCGTACGAGATTAGTAAAGCGGGTTTCGATCGAGGAGTGAAGCGGCTACGCTTGCTCGAAGGAGGGACGATCGAGTACCGGGCCGATGACCGCCTCACGCGAAAAGAGGGAACAGCCATTAACTGTTTCCATGCTATGGGGGGATTGGACGAGCTATACCACAACGGGGGACTCTTCGGCACGGGCTTCAATATGTGGGGCCTTAATGGTACGACAAGAGTCCTGATTGAATATACAAGGAAGGCCACGAATAAAGGCCTCCTTCTTGAGCCGGTTGACGAAAAAGCCGACCGCTACGGGTTCGTTTATTCTCCAGCACAAAACAGCTCTGACGTTTACAATCCGTTCGATGAAGCGTCCGCTTATCGAAAATAAGGCGCGAGAAGGTCAGCTACTGAAGCCGCTCTTGTGGAACATGCATTCCCCAAAGGATACTGGAGTAGTCAGACGCTGTTAGTTCACTGCCGGGCCGCTGTCACTTCAGGTGCGAACCGCTGGCATTGGATCTGCAAGGGACTGCTTGCGCAGTACCAGAGCCTGCTGCGGCAGTGCACAGGCACTGTCGCAACAGGCGTGGGAGGCTCAAAGGACAGTCCTCGGAGAGTGTCGCTTGAGCCAAATTGGCCCATCGAGCAGGGAGGCTGACCTCAAGCAGCAGGCACTCGGCCCTGCTAGAGCAGGCGCGGTGGGCTGAATTTCGAGTATCCGACTACTAAACGAACAGCAGTGATCCGCTGGCGGATTCGCTGCAGCCTGGAGTGGTGCTGCGTAAGTCGCTTCATGATTGCTCGTTATACGTAACGCCTCTTTTGGTCGGCTGGTGCAAAAGCGGATACGGGTGAACGGACAGGCTTGTGGAACGTTTGTTTTCTTGAGGGATCAAGGCCCACAGATTGCGACTCTCGAAGGTGAACGAGGTGAAGCTTCAGAACAGACTCTCGGAGGTCACTCGCCAACCAGGTTCTCGATAAAAGCGATTACTCACGCACTCCTTCGCTTTACAAAATCGACATCCATCCTTTCGGGCGGCATCTCACTGCAATTCGGAACAGGACAGGGGTCTAAGAGCCGAAACTCACGAGACTCCATGGGATCTTTCAAGCGAGCTACGCTCGAGAATATTGGCTGCTACCAAACCAAGGGGCTGCGCGAAGGACCGGTGAAGTTCTACTCCGAGGCAGGCGAGGTCGAGGCTCGTGCATGGCTTGCCGAATGAATTGAAAGGAATTCCCGCCATGCACTGCTCATCTATAGTTCCCAAGTGGACCGCCCGCATTGCCGCATTCGCGGCGACCCTCGCGCTCGCGGGATGCGCGCAATATGCGAGCGTCTCCAAACGGCAACCGCAATTCAGGCCCATCAAGGCAGCCACCGTATCGATGGCCCGGGTGGAGCAGAACATCACTGCGGCGATGAAGCGTGACAAGCGAGAGCCGCTGGTTGCGCTGGGTGAATTGCTCACTGCTGCGCAGGTGGCCTCGGAACAGCTCACCCGCAGTCCCGGAGATATCGCGGTGCGCGATGCCTACAACTTCGCGGTTGCACGGGCCTTTGGCACTATCGAGCAGGCGAAGCTCGATCCATGGACGAAGCCGCTGCGTATCCCCGCGGCGGGAGGCGATTATATCCTCACTCGAAAGGCAGACCGGCGAAGGGCGTGGAATCCTGCGCTCTATGATTTCACGCCAGCAGACCAGTTCGACGTGAAAGGCACCTACGTCTCCGAAGAGGTCCGCAAGAGCGGCCTTGGCGCGCCGCTCGTCGCCGTCGGACGTACAGAGAATGTGAACGCAGCGGCGGACTACCTGACGCCTCGTACGGTCTATGGAATCACTGCGGTCATTCGGTTTGAAGGACGACGGGCAGTGATCGGGTTCGAGGATCCACTCGCTAAGGAAGAAGTGACCATGGGCGGGCACAGGTTTCCGCTAGCCGCTAACTATACGGTTCCCCTGGCAGTGATGCTTGCGAGCACGGACACCAGCTCGTTGGAACTTGCGAGATTGCTCCGGCCCGAGAAGTACGCTGAGACCGCACGCATCACCCGCCTCCAACCCTACGATCCAGACAAGACGGTTGTGCTAGTTATCCACGGCCTAAAGGATTCGCCCGCAACTTGGACGCCGATGATCAACCACCTACGGGCGGACGAGCAAATCAGGCGGAATTACCAGTTCTGGTTCTATAGCTACCCGAGCGGATACCCGTACCCGTACTCGGCCGCAATCCTGCGGCGCGAACTGGACGCGATCGAAAAGCGATTTCCATTACGTAAGAAGATGGTGGTGGTGGGACATAGCATGGGCGGCTGCATCAGCCGACTACTCATCACCGACACCGGAGAAACGCTCTGGCGCGAACTATTCAAGCGTCCACCGGCCGAGGTTGAACTCTCTCCAGAGAGTAGAAAGCTCTTCACTGAAGGTCTCATCTTCCGGCACCGACCGGAGGTGGGTCGCGTAATCTTCATCGCCGCGCCGCTGCGCGGCAGTGACCTGGCGAGCACCCTGCCAGGCCGCATCGGCTCGATGCTCGTCAAATCACCGGCAACTTTGATCACCGCAGGCAGGGACGCATTGAAGGTGGTCTCCTTCCAGAATGACGAGCTGCGCTTGAAGCGCATCCCAAACAGCGTGGATACGCTAGCTCCGAACAACCGCTTCGTGCGCGCAATTCAAACCATCCCGCTCAACCCTAGTATCCCGCATCACGTAATCAGCGGAGATCGCGGAAAAGGCGGAAATAAAGACAAGACCCCGCCGGTGATGTCGGATGGGATTGTTCCGTATTGGAGTTCACACATGGACACCGCCTCCAGCGAACTCGTCGTTCCCTCGAGTCACAGCGCTCATCAGAACCCGCGTGCCATGGAGGAAGTGAAGCGCATCCTGGGGCTTCACGCCAACGTGCGTACCAGTTCCTCCTCGCAAGCATTGGGAACCCGGTAAGCCTATGTCGAGTGCATCCGAAGCACCTCTGCCCAGCGGAGCTACACTTGATACGAACACCCAGCTCGCTATCTGGCTACCCCACGGGGTCCTTGATTTCACGCTGGTGCGGGAGATCTTGAATTTCCTCCAGCATGGGGAAGCAACGAACCTCAAGCCGTTTGACCTCGCCTGGGCAGAGATCGACGGTGATGTGGTCACCTTGCACAACGTGCGCAATCGCGACTACCGCACTGAGCACGACTTCACTCCGCATTGGGAGAAACGCACGGTGCGCCTCTCCCAAATCACCGGCATAGATATTGTCATAAACTACTGGGGGTCACCATGGATCGCGCACCCCATCCTTAGCTTTCAGTTCGCTGATGCGCCGCCCCTCTGCTTCTCCATTGAAACCCGGAAGACGAAGGGACAAACCTACTCAGCAATCGCCGGCCTCTACCGGCAGTTTGAGCTGATCTACATTGTTGCCGATGAGCGCGATGTCGTCCGCGTCCGCACCAATTATCGCATTGGCGAAGACATCTATCTTTACCGCACGACGACGACGCCAGCTCGCGCTCGAGAGCGCTTCCTCGAATACCTGCGCTCACTCAATGCCCTGCGGGAACGCCCCCGCTGGTACAATGCGATCACCACCAATTGCACAACGAGCATCCGCCACCAGCATCCCGCCACGGAACGAACGCCGTGGGATTGGCGAATCCTGCTGAATGGTAAAGGCGACGAGCTCATGTACGAGCGCGGAACGATTGTCTCCGCAGGTCTGCCCTTCGAAGAGCTAAAAGCCCGAGCGCTCATTGATAGCGCCGCGAAATCCGCCAACGAGGCACCGGATTTCAGCAGCCGCATCCGGCTGGTTCGTCCCGGCTTCCAACAAAGCTCGGGCGTTGCCGCAGCGTTACCCAGGAAATAGCTCCAGGCTACTGGTACTCGTCACGGGAGCGGTACTGCCCATCGGAGTAATACCGCGATCTCACCACGGCGCGCCGTTGATCGTATGCCCCCCGTTCCAGGGGATTGGTTTTCGGCGTGGCTGCGGCAGGTGGTGCCTTGTACTCCGCCACGCCTAGCATGCCGGCTGTCCTTCGTGCGAGCGTGAGCGGCCAATCCACCTTGGTAAGCGCCTTGGGATTGTGCCCCAACTCGTACCCGTACACCTCTTCAAAGGTGCGGCGGAAATGGGAGTCTTTGATTGCGAGGTCAGGATAAAGCCGCGCCGCCTGCTCGTTCGCTCCCCGAGCGGGATGGGGTGTCGGCGGCACCTTCTTCACTACCGTTGGGACGTCGCGGCACGAAGCCAACAAGAAGGCGGAAGCCAGGATCAGGATGAACTCAGATTTATACATGAAAGGGTGTGGCAACTTCTTTGGCAGCTCATGCGGACTATCGCCGCGCCTCTGAGGTGTAGAAAGGGCGATATTGCTACATTTGAAGATGTCGTATTTCCTCGCCATCCCGGGATCGATAGTCGCACCGGGTTGAGCAAAGCGAGTGAAAATAGGTGATCTCGGCTTCGCAGCATGGCTGCGGTGCAGGCAAAAGTGGCAACTGGAGCCAGAATGTTCGAAGAGTGTAAGTTACGTGAGAGTGAACTCTTTTGAGATGATGGCACCCGATATTGGTCGTAGCAAGATGTGTGCAGCATTGAGGGAAGATCCAGGACCAGCGTGCGTGCGCTTTGCTCGAGGCGCGGAGCGCAATCCGGCTTCCACCGGTTTCCGTCAATGCCCGGTTGAATCCATCATCAGGAAGATCATGGCAAAAGCGTCCCAATCGGCGGAGTGATCTACATCCTCAAGGCATCGCGATCACGAGGTTCTGGAGAACGGCGGAGGAGAGAGGGCCCAAACGAAAGAAACGTCAGCACCCATTGTCGCTCGTCGCCGATCACCTCTCTTTTTGGGACATCTCGAGAACACGGGGGTGCGTTACCTGCGAGAACTTATCTAGCATGGCGTCCACAGCAGCCTCAGCACCTGCGATTGATTTCTTGAAGTGCTCGTCCTGATGCTCCTCAAAGCCAACCCGAACGAGCGAGATATTCGTGAGGCCGAGAAAACCGAAAACTGCTTCAAGATGTGGCTCCAGGAAGTTCATGTGGGCAGACGGTCCGCCTGGTTCGTAGCCGCCCGTGCCGGTGGCAGTGATGAGGAGAAGCGGCTTTGCTTCCAGGAGTGGCTCGTACGGGTTTGATTCATCCGGGCCGAAGGCGAAGGTCCGGCCGACGCGAACGATCTGGTCAATGTACGCCTTAAGCTGGGCAGGCATGCCGAAATTGTACATGGGCGCACCGACCACAATTGCATCTGCACCGATGATTTCGTCGATAAAGGCATTGCTCACAGCGAGCGCATCGGCCATCGCAGGGGTGCACGAGTCGGGCGACGCGAATGCAGCGGCGATCCACTCCTCGTCCACCGCTGGCGGAGGGTTCAAGCCGACATCGCGGAGGATGATCTCGCTTCCGGGATTGCGGGCGATCCAGCCCTCGGAGAAGCGGGTGGTGAGCTGGCGGGTGATCGAACGCGTGACGCGTCCGCTGGAGTTGATGACGAGCAGTGATCTCATAACGAGAGGAGTGTGCTCTGCCCACATGCGCACTGCTTCGTCTCAAGATTGTGAGTGAGTCACGTAAATGTGACCACCCCTGCCCTGCCTACACGAGCGCTTTTCCCTCGGACTGACGCATCAGGTAGCCGGCTCCCCATTTCTCGAGTTGATCCATCACTGATGAAAGCGCCCGCCCTTCGGCGGTGAGCGCGTACTCTACACGGGCGGGTACCTCCGCATAGACGGTCCGCTCAATCACACCATCCACTTCCAGCTGTCGCAGCTGAACCGTGAGCGCCTGCCCTGTGACTGACGGGAGCGCTGCCAGCAGGTCGGAATAGCGCTTCGTGTCGCCGCTAGAGAGTTCCCAGAGGATCATGGGCTTCCAGCGCCCGCGGATGACATCGACCGCCGCGCGCACGGGGCAACCATCGCGCACCGGGTCAATCTTCATCTCGTAGTCCGAGAGTGGCTTCATGGCGGGGACGCTAACGTCCTTCCTGTGCACTGACAATGTTGAGCGCGATTAACCCGCTGCCCAGCCCCTCAACGATCCGATGGGGCCTGGAGCCATTGAAGCGGAGGACATTCGTCGCGACCGTAGTCTACGCGGAGGGAAGACCAGAAACTCCGGGTTGGAAAACCCGGGCTCCCAGTTTGGCAGCCTCCGTCGATCTATTGCTTCCTCGAGTCCTCCCGTAGGAAGGAACGGTAGGTATTAAGAGCAGCAAATCTGGCAGCTTTGGTGAAGCGTCAAAGAGAAACAATCGCATGCGAACACGCTTTGGCTGAGACCAAACTTCGGGTTCCGCTCGAAGGGAGGAGTGCCTGTTGAAGTACGCGATAATACTGGCTAGTCCCCCTCTTCAATGACCCCTCCTGTCGTAGCTCTTACCCTCTACCTCCAGCTCCTCCTCATTCCCGGTGCCGGAGCGCTGGAGCTGGACCTGCCAACTGACAACGATGCGCTCTTCACGGGATCACCGGAGAAGTTCTACATGCACGTGGACCGTTGGATTGACGGGGTGCAATCAACTCCTTGGGAGGGCGGGCAGTACGGCTTTGTCCGCGATGCGCGCCAGGTCGCGGCAGGACTGATCTATACTCGATTCCATCCCGGTATTGATATCCGGCCCTTGCACCGGGATGCGAAGGGGGAGCCGCTTGACGACATCCGAACCATTGCGCCGGGGCGTGTCGCGTACACTTGTGCGGAGGCGGGCGGCTCAAACTATGGGCGCTACGTGGTGGTCGGGCACCAGTGGGACGGCTGTCCGTACTACAGTCTTTATGCACATCTCAGCGAGATCCATGTGCAGCCGGACACGCAGCTCTCCAGAGGTGCGAAGATCGGGCGCATGGGCTATACCGGGCGCGGGATTGATCGCGTGCGGGCGCATCTGCATCTGGAAGTGAACGTGCTTCTCAATGACGAGTTCGACAGCTTTTACAGCCTGAACTGGAAGGATGGGCCCAATCGGCACGGCAACTACAATGGGATCAATCTGGAAGCGTTTGATGTAGCAAGGCTGTTCAAGGAAGCCCGCGCTAATCCGGCTCTGACGATCTCGCAGTTTCTGGCGAAGGAGCCGGTCTTCTTTCAAGTGGATGTGCCGGGTACACTGACGATCGATCTCCTGGCGCGTTATCCATGGATGCTAGTTCCGCCACGCGCTGGAGTGGACGCTGCGAAGAAACCGACAGGCTGGAGAATCTCCTTCACGCAGGCTGGCACCCCGCTGCGGATCGAGCGGGTGGAGCAACCGGTTATGACCGGCAGAGTGACGGTGCTGCAGGAGAGCAAGCATTCGCTTTCACACCTCACTCATCGGCTGCTCACGGGGACAAAGGAGAAGCCGAAACTAAGCGCGGCCGGCGAGCGGTTGATTCATCTATTGACGTATCAGACGCCACCTGTGGAACCTGTTGTCACCTCCGGCTCCTAAACGCGGAGTACCCGACGGGAACCGCGCTGGGCCGACCCGCAGCTTCCCTCGCGACCAAGTGCCGGTAGGAGTGGGCGACGAGAGCAGCCCGCCGAGCACCGACCGCTACGGCCTCGGCGGCGTGGTGCCCCCCGGGAGGCTGCGCTGAACCGCCTCCACTATCGTAGTTCTTGAGGACTCGGGCCGACCAGCGTCACTAGCACTTCATTCTTCCCCCTCTGAATTTAGCCTTTCTTCACCCTCGCTTCCTGACACCGCTCGCTCGTGCGGCGAGCACGAAAGCAAGTTCCTAGCAGACAGTTATCGAGAACTCCCTACATTCCCTTTTACTGAAACGAGGATCTGCAATGAAGGCGATGACACTCAGTTCTTTTGGCGGCCCGGAATCGTTCGAGCTTCGCGACGTGCTAAAGCCTGTTCCGCATGCGGGACAAGTCCTGGTGCGCGTACATGCAACGTCAATCAACCCATTGGATTACCAAGTTCGGCGCGGCGACTATCGCGACTTGGTACCATTGCCTGCCATTACCGGGCATGACGTATCCGGGGTTGTCGAAGCAATTGGACCGGGCGTGACAACGTTCTCTCCAGGAGACGAAGTCTGGTACACCCCGCAGATATTTGACGGACCGGGGAGTTATGCCGAGTACCACGTTGCAAACGAGAACATTATCGGGAGGAAACCCTCCTCACTAAACCATCTCGAAGCAGCAAGCCTGAGCCTGGTCGGCGGGACGGCGTGGGAGGCCTTGGTCGTCCGTGTAGCTCTACGAGTGGGGGAAAGCATTCTGATCCACGGCGGCGCAGGAGGGGTCGGCCATGTAGCGATCCAGATCGCGAAAGCCATTGGTGCGAAAGTATTCACGACAGTGCGCGAAGATAACTTCGAGTTCGCGCGAGGCGTTGGCGCGGACGTAGTCATCGACTACAAGAAAGAAGAATATGTTAGCGCTATATTGCGGGAGACGGGTGGCCGCGGTGTCGACGTCGTGTTTGACACCATTGGTGGCGACACATTGTCCCGCAGCCCGGATGCGCTCGCACAACTTGGCCGCGTGGTCACGATCGTAGACACCGCACAGCCACAGAAACTCATTGAAGCGTGGGGCAAGAACTCAAGTTTTCACTTCGTTTTCACAAGACAGAACCGCGGCAAACTTGATGAACTGAGCACCCTGGTAGAACGTGGTCAGCTGCGGCCGCACGTTGGCGCTGTCTATCCGCTCGCTGAAATCCCTCTTGCCCACGCCCGGCTTGAGACCCCGAATAACAATGTCCGGGGAAAAGTCGCCATTGCAGTCGAATCCGTCGGCTAACTCTGCGCGTGCGAGTTTGTAGACTCAAATTACCGGCCCCACCATGTGCTCGCTTACGGAGTCTGCGCTGCTTGCCTTCACCCGCGTCTTGGGAACCCAGAACATCACGGTCCTCCTCATTCAACCGGGACCGATTGATACTGTCAGCAATCCGGCCAACAGCGAATTCGCGGAAAGAGCCGCACACTGACCGCCTTGGGACGCTATGGAACATCGGGAGAGATCGCGCCGCCGTGGGCAGCTTCCTTGACGAGCACGCGAGCTTTGGCGGACCAGCCTTACCCGCGCCGCACCGCAAGCCACCAACAGGAAGCATCAATCACCCATCCAATGAACTCACCCAGCAATTCGAACAAACTCGCGGGAAAGATCGCCCTCATCACCGGCGGCAACAGCGGCATCGGCCTCGCAACCGCGCAGCGTTTTGTTGCGGAGGGGGCCTACGTCTTCATCACCGGTCGCCGTCAGCAGAGTCTCGACGAGGCCGTCGAGAAGATCGGTAAAAACAACGTCGCCGCTATCCAGGGCGATGTCGCCAAACTTGCCGATCTCGACCAGCTTTTCGCTGCGATCAAGGCAGAAAAGGGCCATCTGGATATCGTCTTCGCAAACGCCGGCAGCGGCACACTCCAGCCGCTTGGGAAAATCACCGAGCAGCAGTTTGACCAAACATTCAACACTAACGTCAAAGGGGTGGTCTTTACCGTTCAAGGAGCGCTGCCGCTGCTGAGCGAGGGGGCTTCGATCATCCTGAATGCCTCGACAACCTCGATCAAAGGCACTGCGGCCTTCAGCATCTATAGCGCAACTAAGGCGGCGGTGCGAAACCTCGCACGCAGTTGGATCCTCGATCTTAAGGGCCGCGGCATTCGGGTCAACGTCATCAGCCCCGGCGTGGTGCCCACTCCCGGCTACGACGGCCTTGGACTCACGAGAGAGCAGGTCCAGGGCTTCGTGGATTTACAGGTCGCCAACATCCCCGCGGGGCGGGTCGGAACGACGGACCAGATCGCGAAGGCCGTTTCGTTCCTGGCATCGGATGACAGCAGCTACGTCAACGGCATCGAACTCTTTGTCGATGGTGGAGTCACCCAAATTTGACGATGATCTCCCGGGGAATCCAGCTTCGCCACCGGATCCACAATTAGAGTGGATGGCGGCGCCAACGCTTGAATCGGAATCTAACAATGAAAATACGCTACGGATTTCAAAAGGTCGGCAACGTCGAGGTTCATTACCGCGAAGCGGGGTCCAACGACGCGCCGGTGATTCTGCTCCTGCACGGCTTTCCAACCGCCAGCCACATGTTCCGCGACCTCATTCCGCTCCTTGCGGATCGGTTTCGGCTCATCGCGCCGGATCTTCCCGGTTTCGGACAGACCAGTGTGCCGCCACGAGGGACGTTTGATTACACATTCGACCGCCTTGCTGGCGTAATCGAAGGCTTCACCGAGGCCATGTCGCTCAAACGATATGCCCTCTATATCTTCGACTACGGTGCGCCGGTGGGCCTGCGTCTGGCGATGCACCATCCCGAGCGGGTATCGACGATCATCTCGCAGAATGGCAACGCGTATGTGGAGGGGTTTAGCGACCAATGGGGAACCTGGGAGGCGTATTGGCGCGAGCCAAGCGCCGCAACCCGGGAAGCCTGCCGACCCTCCCTCGCGCGGGAGACGATCCGGAACTGGCAATATGGCACCGGAGCCGATCCCGACCTTCTGTCGCCCGACGGCTACGAACTCGACATTGCCTACATGGCGCGGCCGGGCGCGCAGGAGATCCAGCTCGATCTCATTCTCGACTATCGCAGCAACGTCGCTCTGTACCCGGCTTTTCAGGCCTACTTTCGCAAACACCTACCACCGCTTCTCGCCGTCTGGGGACGTCATGATCCGGCGTTTCTGCCCGCCGGAGCCCTTGCTTATCAGCGAGATCTCCCCGGGGCGGAGATTCATCTGCTCGACGCCGGACATTTCGTGCTGGAAACCCACGCCGAGGAAGTGGCGACTTTGATTCGCGCATTCCTCACACCTCTCGTGAAATGATAACACAATGACCCCCGCTCCGACCATGAGCACCCGCCCTTCCAGCGATGCGCGATGCTTCTGCAGCGACTTCTGGGCGAAGCTTCGCTGATGCGGATCAGGGTGCCGTCGGGATTCAAAAGCGGCTACCCTCGCGCGATGACCCTATGCACACTGATCCGCGTGACGCGAAGAGGTAACCACTTCAACCTGGGGAAAGGACAGATTTAGATGTCAGAGAAAAACAAAGCCCTTCTAGAACAGGGCAACGCGGCTGTCACAGAGGGTAACTACGAAGGATTCCTGTCGCTCTGCGCCGAAGACACTGAATGGACGTTTGTCGGGGACAATACCCTAAGAGGAAAAGATGCCGTTCGCCAGTATATGGCAGCGACCTACATCGAGCCGCCGAAGTTTGCGGTCACCAATCTGATCGCGGAAGGTGATTTCGTCACGGCACTCGGCGAGATCACATTGAAGGATGAGGACGGTAAGGCGGTGCATTACTCGTACTGCGATGTCTGGCGCTTTCGTGGCGATAAGATCGTTGAACTAAGGGCTTTCGTGATAAAGACTGGGGTCAAAGAATAACCACGGTGCGCCGTAAGCTGTACCTCTTAGTCCGCGACGGAGCAGAGAACCGGGTATGAACACCCGCGATGCAATCTTTCCACCAGCGTCTACTCGCTCGCTGTAAGATAGATGCGGAGGAGATCGGTCACAAGGATGCCTTCGATTCGCATGCCATCGTAGACTGCGTCGGTGATTGAGAGTCCGGAGCAATTGGCGTTGCGAATGATGCTCCCCTTCAGCGAGACGTCCTCAAAGCAGCTGTCTACGAAGCTGACGTCTACAAACTGCGCGCGCGCGAGGCTTACATCACGAAAGCAGGCACCGCTAAGATCAGTATTCACGAACTTCGCACCGTGGAGGTCTGCGTCCTGGGTTATTGGGATCACCGATGTGTCCGGACCCTGTGTCCCCTCAGTGTTAGTATGGCTTCCTTCTTTCATCTCGCGAATCGTCCAAATCGCTAAGCACCGTTCGGAACTCCTGTCTTACCACTCCGCTACGACCCCATCATCCGTCCGCCAGATCGGATTCCGCCAGCGGTGGCCGCTTTTTGCTGCCTCCCGCACTTTCGCCTCGTCGATCTCCACTCCAAGTCCGGGCCCGGTCGGTCGGGCGACGAAGCCGTCTTTGTAGTCAAAGACACTCGGATCCACGAGATAGTCGAGGAGGTCGCTTCCCTGGTTGTAATGAATGCCGAGGCTCTGCTCCTGGATGAAGACATTGGGCGTACAGAAGTCCACCTGCAGCGAGGCGGCCAGGCAGAGCGGGCCGAGGGGGCAGTGCGGTGCTACTGCGACATCATACGCCTCCGCCATGGTGGCGATCTTCTTGAGTTCGGAAATGCCACCACAGTGGCTGACATCCGGTTGAATGATGTCAGCGCCGCCACTCGCGAGGAGCTGCTTGAATCCCCAGCGTGTGAACTGACGCTCGCCTGTGGCAATGGGTGTGGCGCAGATGCTCCGGATGTCGGCGAGCGCTTCATTGTTCTCAGGAAGAACGGGCTCCTCGATGAAAAGCGGCTTCACGGACTCCAGCTCTCGAGCGAGAAGACGCGCCGTGCCCTTGTGGACTCGGCCATGGAAGTCGATGGCGATACCAAAGTCTGGCCCGCAGGCTTCGCGCACTGCCCAGGCCCGGGCGACAGCGTCGCGGATGCGCTCGGGCGAGCCGATCCACTCCACTTCGTGGGTGCCGTTCATCTTAATTGCAGTGTAGCCCTGCTCCTTCTTCGCCAGCGCCTCGGCGGCGACGTCCTCGGGGCGATCGCCACCGATCCAGGCATAGACGCGAATCTTGTCGCGCACTGCCCCGCCGAGCAGCTCGTACACCGGCACGCCGAGCGCCTTGCCCTTGATATCCCACAGCGCCTGATCTATCCCGGAGATGGCGCTCATGAGCACAGGACCGCCACGATAGAAGCCGCCGCGATAGAGGACCTGCCAGAGATCCTCAATGCGCGAGGCATCGTGCCCGATCGCGAAGTCGGCCATCTCTTCCACGGCAGCGGCCACGGTCGCAGCTTTGCCTTCCACCACCGGCTCGCCCCACCCGACCAGGCCGGAGTCGGTTGTGATCTTCAGAAAGCACCAGCGCGGGGCGACGATGAACGTCTCGAGGGAACGAATCTTCATGCGGCCGGAAGTGAGTCCACGAAAGGCACGAAAAGACACGGAAAAAAGAGGGACTCGGACGAGAGGGGTGTGAGCGCTGGAAAGATGCAGCTCCTTGACTTCCCACGCGCCATCCCGGCCAATCGTTCTTCCCAATGAAATCCCTCGCAACATTCCTTTCCCTCGCGTTCCTCGGCGTAACGCTGCACGCGGCCGAACCGATCCCGGACGCGAACAAGACCGGCGGCTTTGCCATCGGCGCACAGGCTTGGAGCTTCAATCGGTTCTCCGTCTTTGAGGCCATCGAGAAGAACGCAGAAGCCGGTGGCAAGGTCATTGAACTCTTCCCCGGCCAGGCGCTCTCGAAAGGGCAGGGCGATGTAAAGTTCGACCACAATGCACCTGCCGATGCGGTGGAAAAGGTGAAGGCCAAGCTAAAGGAGCACGGCATGCTCGTGACGGCCTATGGCGTAGTGAACATCCCGAAGGAAGAAGAGGGAGCGCGCAAGGTTTTCGAGTTTGCCAAGACCATGGGGATTCGCATGATCAATACGGAAAATACCGAGTCGATCGACACTATCGAAAAGTTGGTCAAGGAGTACGACATCAAGGTCGGCTACCATAATCATCCGCGCCGGCCAGATGATGACAAATACAGGGTCTGGGATCCCAACTACATTGCGGAGCTGGTTAAGGACCGGGACAAGCGCATTGGTGCCTGCGCGGATACTGGTCACTGGGTGCGCTCAGGGCTAAAGCCTGTCGAGTGCCTGAAGATCCTAGAGGGTCGTGTGGTCAGCAGCCATTTGAAGGATCTGCACGTGTTTTCACACAAGGGTCACGACGTGCCGTACGGAAAGGGTGTCTCAGACATTACGGGCATCCTCGACACGCTGAAGGCTCAGAAGTTCGACGGACCGATCTCCGTGGAGTACGAGCACAACTGGGATGGCAATGTCGGCGAGATCAAGGAGTGCATCGCCTTCGTGCGTGCGTACGGCGAGAAGAAGTAAGCGGAGTCGAGGGGCGAGCGTCGAGATACGAGAGCCCGGAATGTAGGCGCTGCGCGCCTGGGCTTCTCAGGCCCGCGCGCGCAGCACTCCTGGGATGACCTTGGCAATGCCTGCTACGCCGGTGAGCCGCTCCATCCTCGAATTGTGCTCGTAGTAGAGGTCGTCGGAACGGATCCCCAGCGCAGTCAGGATCGTTGCGTGCAAGTCGCAGAATGGAGTCGGCTGCTTGACCGCCATCAGGCCGATCTCATCGGTGGCACCGATGCTCGTGCCCGCTTGCACTCCCCCGCCGGCCATCCAGATGGTGAAACCCGCAGCGTTATGCTGTCGACCACGGTCGCCCTGCATCATCGGTGTGCGTCCAAATTCACTGGCCCAGATCACCAGCGTCTCGTCGAGCAGGCCACGCTGCTTTAGGTCCGCGATCAGCGCTGCCACCGGCTGATCGGTCCAGAGCGCGCGCGGGCTGTGGTTTTTGGTTACATTATCGTGTGCATCCCAGCCGTCCTTGTCGGGCATGTCGTACACCTGGACAAACCGCACGCCGCGCTCCACGAGGCGCCGCGCCAGCAGACACTTCCGGCCATACGCCGCCAGACGTTTCTCGGAGTGGTCGATCCCGTAACTCTCCCGCACGGTTGCGGATTCACTCTGGATGTCACCCACCTCCATCGCCTCGGACTGCATGCGATACGCGAGTTCGTAGCTGGCAATGCGCGCATCCAACTCCGGTAAGCCAGGGCGACTTGCGCGGTGCTTCAGGTTCAAATCGCGGATCAGGTCCAGCGATGCACGCTGTCCGGAGGCGAATGCTTCCGGGGGCAGCAGGTCGAGCACCGGCACGCCTTGATCGCGGAGCCGTGTCCCTTGAAAGGCCGGCGGAAGGAAACCGTTGGAGTAGTTCGCGGCGCCGCCGAGCGGGCCGGCATCGAAGAGCAGCACATACCCTGGCAGGTTCTGATTCTCCGTCCCCAGGCCGTACGTCACCCAGGAGCCCATGCTGGCCTTGCCGGCAAGGATCTCGCCAGTGTGCATCTGGTAGCTAGCCGGTGCGTGATTGTTCGAGTCCGCCTGCAGCGAGTGGATGAAGCAAAGGTCATCGACGTGCCGCGCGACGTTCGGGAAGAGCTCCGAGACCCACTTACCGCTCTGCCCATGCTGCGCCCACTTGTAAGGGCTGCCCATGATCTCGTCTTTGCAGCCTTCGAAGACGTTTGCGTGCTTCGATGCCCGAAGCGCGCTTCGGATCGACTCCGGCACCGGCTTTCCGCTCAGCGTCTGCAGGGCAGGCTTGTAGTCGAAGGTATCGATTTGCGACGGTCCGCCAACCATGTAGAGGAAGATCACTGACTTCGCGGTGGGAGCGAAGTGAGTCGGCCGCGGAGCAAACGGGCTGATCGGGTCGATCTCCACTGCCGGTGGATTCGCCGCCCGCAGATCCCGTTGCAGCATTGCGCTCAGCGCTAGCGCACCGAAGCCGCCACCCACGCGAGTAAGGAAATCACGGCGGGAGCAGAAGTTGCAATCGTGATCCATGACGCGCTAATCGAAGTAAACGAACTCGTTGAGATTCAGCACGGCCCGGCAAAACTCGGGAAGACCGCGCTCCTTGCGAAAGTTTACGCAGGCAAGGCGCTCCTCGGCATCCGGAGCGCGCTGCAGGGCGAGCGCAAAGGCGCGTTCCACCTGCGCCTCCACCGCGTCACCTGCCTCCGCCTCGATGCGCCCCGCGAAGGCGTGCGCCATCTCCGTGGCGAAAGGGCTGTTCAGCAGGGTCAGCGCTTGCGGCGCGACCGTGGAGATGTTGCGTCGGGCGCACGAAGTGGAGTTCTCAGGAAGATCAAAGGTCTCGAGCAGCGGCACGCGGATGTTCCGCTTCTGAATAACGTAGAGTGAGCGCACCCCGCTCTTTTCCGGCGGCGAGGGATACCAGCCCTTGGTCTTCTCTTTGTTATCGTCGAGCACCGCCGGGTTGGCATTCAGCACCTCCTGCGGGAGCGCCGGCCAGATCGGCGGGCCTCCCTCCGTTGCGAGCAGCCGTCCGCTGACTGCGAGCATCGAGTCGCGAAGCGCTTCTGCAGAGAGGCGCCGGGGAATCTGCCGCGCCATGAGCTGACTCGGTGCTGCCCGCTCCGTCTCGGGGAAGGAGGAGCTTTGCCGGTAGGTGGCGCTGGTCAGGATGAGCCGGTGCAAGGATTTCAGAGACCAGGCCAAAGCCGGCTGGGTGGCTGCGTCATCCGTGGTGCGGCGCGTGAAAGCACTGGCGAGCCAATCAAGCAATTCGGGATTCGTTGGCCGGGCACCAGCGAGCCCGAAGTCATTTGCAGTGGCCACGATCCCCTCGCCGAAATAGCTCTGCCAAATGCGATTCACCAGGACGCGGGCGGTCAGCGGATTCGTCTCGGATACAATCCACTCCGCCAGAGCACTCCGGCGTCCCGTCGAACCAGCCCGGGCAGGCGGATCGATCTTTGCCGGATTTGGATCGAGGGCGGAGAGAAAACCTGGCACCACGGGTTCCTTCTCCTGTTCGAGATTCCCTCCTTCCAGAACTCGGGTCGGCGGAACATCGGTCCCATCCCTGGCGATTAGCGCGGTGCTAAATTTGCGCTCTCGTTTCTGCAGCGCCGCGAGGGCTTCGCTGAGCGCGGTGTGCTGAGTCTTTCCTGCAGGATCAAGCCCCTCTTCTAGTTCTTTGTCCGGAACTTTAAGCTTCTCCTGGATACTCTTCAGCTGATCGCTGACCCCCTTCTCCTTGACCGCAGGGACATCGAGCAAAGCCCGCTCTTCATCTGAAAGCTTGCCCCGCCGTTCAGCAACAAGCCGTGACTTCACGGGTGCGAGGAGCGTGTCGATCTGCTCCTTGATGGCGGCGATCTCCGGCTTCAGCTTGTCATTGAAGTCACGGATCTCCTGCTGTTGCTGCGCCAGGTCGACCGGGAGATCGTCCGCGGGTTGCATGGGCTCGAAGAACGCGCGCAGCCGGTAATGGTCCGCATGGGAAAGCGGATCGTACTTGTGATCGTGGCAGCGGCAGCACGACATCGTCATGCCCAGAAAGGCAGAGCCCGTCGTGTCTACGAGATCGCTCATGAGCTGTTGCCGCACCTTCTTCGTCTCGCCGAAAAGCGCCGCGCTATTGTCGTGCGGCCCCATCCGAAGATAGCCGGTGGCAATCAGTGCATCCTGCTCAGCTGCGGTCAGGGGCTCGGCCTTGACCATTTCATCACCGGCCAGTTGCTCGCGGACAAACTTGTCGAACGGCTTGTCAAAATTGAACGAGCGCGCCACGTAGTCGCGGAATCGCCACGCTTCGGGGCGGAATTCGTCCCAATCGAATCCATTCGAATCCGAGTACCTGACGACATCCAGCCACATCCGCGCCCAGTGTTCTCCGTAGCGCGGCGAGGCGAGCAGCTGGTCGACGAGACGCTCATAGGCATCGGGAGCGGAATCAGCAACAAATGCGGCCGCTTCTTCCGGAGTCGGCGGGAGGCCGATCACGTCAAAGTAGAGCCGACGCACCAAGGTCTGCCGGCTCGCTTCGTCCGCAGGTTTCTGATCGGCTCGCTCGATCCCGGCGAGCACGAAACGGTCGAGCGGTTGCCGCACCCAAGCTTCGTTCCGGACGGTTGGCTGCTCGGGTTCCGCGATCGGCCGCAGCGACCAAAGATCCAGCCGACGTCCACCGAAGATCCGCACGATGGGATTGCGCGGATCACTCCAGGCATTGCCGAGCTTCTCGCCGGGAGCAGCGGTCGCCACGGGCGACGCCGTCTTTTCTGGCCACAGCGCACCCGCCGCAATCCATTTCTCCACGATGGCGATCTCATCCGGGTGAAGCTTCTCCTTTGGCGGCATGCGATCGCCGTCCGGCTGCTCATGCTGGATAAGCGTGCGCAGGAGGCTCTTCTCCACATTGCCCGGCACCACGGCGGCTCCGCCTTTTCCGCCTTTGAGTGCCGCCTCCAGCGAGTCGAGCCTCAGCTCACCTTTCTGCTTCTCCGGCCCGTGACACTTCACACATGCGCGCTCGAGAATAGGCCACACCTGCTCGTGAAACGCCACCTCTCCCACCGCCTCACTCCGGCCAGCGCAGAGTGAGAGCGCCGCGAGGAGGGGCACGGCAAATCGTACGGTGAGCATATCCGGGGACAGATCGAAACCAGCGTCGACTTTACCCGTTAAGCCTTGCACTGCCAGCCTCTATTTCCCAGCACCCGCCAGGCGACGGGTGCTGTCCCGCCACCTACTTGGCCCCGCCCATGACGGGCGCGGGATCGAGCCGATCCTGTGGTGGGTCCTCTGGCAGATCTTCCGGGAGCGGTTTGCCCTTGGTCTCGGGAGCGAATGGAAGCACCGCCAGACCAATCAGGAAGATGACGCACATGGTCATCGCAGAGTAGCGGTACGGGAGCGGGGACTCGTATCCGGCAAATACCTGCTGCGTGAGCACTGCCGAGAAGAAGCTGCCACCGGCTGCGGCGAAACGACCGAGATTGTAACAGAAGGAAATGCCGGTGCTGCGCAGGCGACTGGGGAAGAGTTCTGGCAAGTAGATGGCGAAGCCTGCAAAGAGACCAAGCTGCGCGGCCCCCATGAGAAACATCATCCAATAGGCGTCCTGCGGAGAATCCATCTTCCAATACACTCCCACGGTGATCACCAGAGCGGCCACATAGCCCACGGCGAAGGCGAACTTGCGACCCATGCCGTTTGCCACCTGCGTGAACACCCACATGCCGACCGCTGCGCCCAGCATGTTGAGCAGGTATGCGTAGGTGCGGGCACTCTCCACGTTCTTCTTAATCCACACCTTCGCATCCACCACCTCCGCCGGGACGCGCGCAGTGTAGTAGTTGCTGAAGACCGCACTCTGCAGATCCACTGCATACTCGCCGATGGCCCACAGACCCACCACGCCAGTGGAGGCGATAATCGAACCGACAATCAGGTTCTTCCTCCAGCGAGCCTCGCCGAGCAGCCCCTTATAAGGCGCGAAGATCCCGCCCTTGGGCAGCATCCCCTGCTCTTTCAGCCGCATCCATGGCTCAGGCTCCCGGAGGTACTTGCGAATGAGGATGACCAGGCCCGCCGGGATCGCCCCGACCAGGAACATCCATCGCCAGCCCTGCCCTGGTTCGATGGCCTTTGTGGCCTCAAGATGGTCAATGCCCATCTTGGTGAAGCCAGCTGCAACGTTGCCGATCGTCGAGAGCACCTGAAGCATGCCCAGCGCTTGAACGCGCGCTCCGGCAGGAACGGTCTCGGCGATCAATGAAACCGCGAGACCGAAGACGCCACCCACCCCGAGTCCCGTTAGGAAGCGGAAGATCGCGAAGTCGATCGCCGTTTGACTAAAGAAACTGAGACCCGTGAAGACAGAGTAGATGAGGACCGTAAAGGTAAGCATCTTCGCTCGCCCGTATTTGTCTCCGAGCGATCCGAAAACCATTCCGCCGATGCCCCAGCCGATCAGGAACCAGGCGGTGACTTCCTTACCGAAGCTCTGGACGGCGAGGCTGCCGGGAGGCTCTCCCATGAGCGAAGCCAGGGCAGGCGTGCGCGCCAGCGAGAAGAGTCGCTGATCCAGGCAATCGAAGAACCACGCCGCCGAGGCGACAAGAAAGACGAACCAATGATAGGGCGTCAGCTGACGCCACCAGACCAGGGAGGATGTGTCTTGCATAGGTGGGTGCGCACGATGCGGAGGTAGGCTGGAAGTGACAACCAGAAATGGGAACGAGGACGGCGTCTCCGTAAACCGCCCGGCTCGAAAATGTGTAGTGCGCAGAAATCTGCGTTGGCTGCGTAATCTGCGGTCTTACTTAGTCTCCAACCGTCGATTAGCGCGGGATTCTGTGCCAATCTTCCCGGAACGGATCATGCTACAGCGCCAAACACCCGAATTTGAGTTATTTTCAGTGTCGGGAGACTCTTTTTTACTCAACTCTCCGTCTTTTTCTCTCAACCCTGAGGTAACTTGGTTCTGGCGCTAGTCTGCATTCAGTCTCGGGTTAGATCTATCTGCTGTCAGCCGAGTTATTTTGGCTCTCGGGCTGGACTTAATCAGTCTCGGGTGAGTCTTTTTGACTCTCGGGTGCGACAGGATTGGTGTCGGTAGAGTGAAATAGAGTCTCGGGAGAGTGAAATAGCCTCAACCGACATTGGATTCCTCTCAGGCGTGAGAGGAATTGATCGCGCGGTGAGCGGCCAGGACGCAGCATTGAGTGAGATTTGCTCAGGCTTGAGCCGATTTCAGCGAGTCGTGAGTGGACGGCAATGGGGCGAGAGTCACTTTTTGTGAAGCGAGATTGAATTTTACTCTCGGTTCCGCAGACCTGCCTTGGCAATTACTGCTCCGTCTCCGGTTGACGAAGAAAGCCGCGGACTGGCACCAGCGGGCCGCGTTTTACTCGAGGACGATCTGCTTAATCGCAGCGAGGATGTCGCGGCGGAATTCGTCGCGCATCGTCATCTCTGCCATCGCGATTAGCTGAGGAAGAGCAGGCCTCGCCTTGGCCGCACCGAGAGCTTTTACAGATGCGGTCTGCACCCGGTGGTCAACGTCAGCAAGCGCGGAGATAAGAGGCCTGATCAGGTCGCCGGTTGCCCCGAGCAGGCCCAGCGTTTCGATCGCAGCAAGCCGCACCTCGGGTGCCGGGTGAAGTGCGTGCTTCACAAGCTGCTCGGCGGAAACCGCGAGCTCCAGGCTGCCTACTGCCTGGATTAGCGCGACGATTATTTCGGGAGATAGATCCTGCTCAGCGAGCTTCTCAACGGTTTGCTCGGCGATGTCTCCTCCGAGTGCTGCGAGAGACCGGATCGCGTCGCATCGAAGCGGCTGATCAGCGCCGGGCGTGGTTGCGATGTTCGCAAGTGCGCTGGTGGCAATCTGCAGCACCGGAGCGAGAGTGCCCCGCTCGATCCGGCGCAGCTGGTCGTGACTACGGGGATTTGCTGCCGACGCTGAGGCACTGAGGCCCGCGATCGGCAGTAGTAGAGTGAGGAGCAGTGCGGATACCGACGGCGGCATGCCGCAGCCAAGCAGGCAGGGAGATGATGTCAGTGTCAAAGTTTCCGAGTCAGCACTTGGGTCGCAGAGCGCCGTTGCATGCTCGACGCACTCCCATTACCACTACAGCACGATGTCTCCCTCGCATCTCCTCGCGTCTCTTCTGCTCGGCGTGCCGCTCGCCGACGCCGCACTTCCCACTCCGCCCGTCCCGGTGGACAAACGCCTGCAGGTGGAACTGGTGGCCATGGAGCCGGAGATCCGCACGCCCACAGCCATCGCTACGGACGCGCGCGGCCGCGTCTGGGTGCTGGAGAACAACACGCACTTCCGCCCCAAGATCTACGATGCGCCTGCGACGGATCGCGTAGTGATCCTGGACGACTTCGGACCGGATGGCCGCGCCCGCAAGTTTACGACGTTCATGGAGAACTTCCGAGATGGGATGGGCCTGCTGCTCCATGGAGACGACGTGATCATCGCTACGCGCGACGAGGTCATCAAAGCGCGCGACACAGATGGCGACGGGCGCGCCGATGAGGGCGTGACGCTGCTGAAGCTCGTAACCGAGGACAAGTATCCGCACAATGGTCTCTCGGGCCTGGCCGTCGGGCCGGATGAGAACGGGAAACCGGTGCTCTTCGTGGGCTTTGGGGAGAATCACGGGATCCCTTGGAAGCTTACCGGAGCGGATGGGCGGGAGCTGCAGGGGACGGACGAAGGCGCGATCTTCCGAGTCGGACTCGATGGCGGGAATGTGCTGTGGTGGGCGCTGGGGATGTGGAATCCCTACGGCGTTGCTTTCGGCAAAGACGGGCAGCTCTTCGCACTCGAGAACGATCCGGGCGGTGGTTCGCTCTGCCGACTGCTCCACATCGTACCGGGTGGAGACTATGGGTACCGCTATCGGTACGGGCGGACCATCGATCACCCCTTTCTCTCCTGGCTCGGGCAGATCCCCGGGACGCTCCCGCCAGTCTGCCTGGTCGGCGAAGCGCCCACCGGACTCACTCAGGTAAAAGGAAAGGCGCTCCCATCCGAACTGCACGGCGAACTCCTGGGCTGCACTTGGACTGAGCATGGCGTGCAGCGGTATCCACTCACCGCGAAGGGAGTCTCCTATACCAGCAAGCCGGAATGGGTGGTGCGTGGCGGGCAGGCCTTTCGACCTTCAGGGATCGCGGAAGCCCCCGATGGCTCGTTGGTGATCAGCGATTGGGCGGATGGCTCATATGATGTGCATGGAAAGGGCCGGGTCTGGCGGGTTAAGGCGAGACCAGAGACCGGAGAGGTGAAACCGGAGCGAAAGACTGCGACTGGCGAAGCTCCAGGAACGGTTGCGCCGACCGGAGTTGCTCGAGCAGCGTCGGCGAAAGCGCAGGTGACGGATCTTTCCAGCGAAGATCCTTTTGTGTTCCGCGCCGCGGTCCAGGGACTAGTGGGGCAAGACATGGCGGCACTTAAGGAACTGGCGGCAGCGGGCGATCCCAAGCACCGGCTCGGTGCACTGCTTGCGCTGCGGCTGAAGGGAGATCCGGCCGCACGTGAGCTTCTGTCAGTATGGCTGACGGATAGCGACGGCGCAGTGCGGCACGCCGCCTTGAAGTGGATCGCGGAGGAGAATCTTCGCGAGCACGCACCTACTCTCGAAAAGGTGCTGGGGGGGAATCCCTCGCGCGGCACCTTCCTGGCCTATCTGGCAGCGGAGCAGATGCTGCTCGGCAAGGAGGCCAAGAAAGATGAGGTGGATGCAAAGATCGTCCGCGTAGCCTTGGATGAGGCGCGGTCACCGGAACTTCGTGCATTGGCGCTGCGGCTCGCCCCGGTGGATTACAAGACGCTCGATACGGCCACGCTACAGAAGTTGATTGCGCTGAAGCATGCAGGGATTCGGCTACAAGCCGTCCGGATCCTCGCAGCGCGGAGGGATGCCCCGTCGCAAACTGCGTTGCGGGAACTCGCTACTGAGCAGTCGCTGGACTCCGCTTTCCGCGCCGAGGCACTCGCCGGGCTTGCAGGGTCACGCGAACAGCCTGAGACGAAGACGGTGCTCACGACGCTTGCAGCCGGATCGGAGCCGGTGCTGGCGCAGGAAGCCAAGCGCACCCTGGGTATCCCGGAGACAGCGCCAGTTGCGGCTCTGGCTTCGCAAGAACCCGATACTGCTGCGGGTCGTCGCCTCTTCTACCATCCGGATGGCCCGCGCTGCGCGACCTGCCATGCCATCGAAGGCCGAGGCGGAGTTGTCGGTCCGGATCTGACCCAGATGGGGCGCTTCACCGAGGCACAGCTCCTGGAGGCAATCCGCGAGCCGAGCAAGGAAGTCGCGCCGGCTTACACTCAGTGGCACCTGAAGCTGAAGGACGGACGCGAGGTGCTTGGGATCGATCTCTTTGAGGACAACAAATCGCAGCTCACGCTGATGGATGCCACCGGGAAGAAGGAGAAGTACAAGTTCGACGATCTCACTTCGCGCGAGCCGCTGGACATCTCGCTCATGCCGCCGGCACTCGATGCGACGCTCACGCCGCAGGAGCTGCGCAATCTTATCGCGTACCTCCGCGAGTCCCGGGATTGAGCGAAGGGCATGCAGATTCCCCGCAACGAAGCAGCGGGAGGGAGGTTGTTCTGTTGACCCACCCGCAGCTCGTTATCTAGCCTCCCCATCGTGCTCTCCCCACGGCTCCCCCTCTTCGTCGTCTCGTCGCTTAGTCTCGTCGCCAGCAGCTTCGCGGCAGTAGAAGTGAAGGAACTGGAGGGCAAGATCCGCGTGGAAATCGACGGGCAGCTCTTCACGGAATACTGCTACACCGGCGCGCCGCACGTGTACTTCCACCCGGTGATCGGGCCGAGCGGAGCGAAGATGACGCGGGCCTGGCCGATGGCGGAGGTAGAGGGCGAAGAGCGGGATCATCCGCACCACCGTTCGCTTTGGTTCTCCCATGGGGACGTAAACGGGATCGACTTCTGGAGCGAGCACAAGGCAGGCACGACGCCGAAGCATCCCGTCGGCATCATCCAGCACGAGAAGTTCCTGGAGGTGAAAGGCGGGGAGAAGGAAGGCGTGGTGAGCAGCCAGCAGAAGTGGGTGGCGGCGGATGGCAGCGTGCCGGTGACCAGCGTGCAGACTCTTCGAGTATATGACACCACTGAAGCGGAGCGGCTCTGCGACTTTGAGGTGACACTCACCGCAGGCGCGAACGACGTGGTCTTCGGAGACACCAAGGAAGGCACGATGGCGCTGCGGATCGCAGAATCAATGAGGCTGAAGCGGCCCAAGGATCATCCGAAAGGTGAAGGACGGATCGTGAACAGCGAGGGCATCAAGGATGGCGAGGCCTGGGGGAAAAAGGCGACCTGGGTGGACTACTCCGGGCCCATCGGTGGGAAGACTCTGGGCATTGGTCTCTTCGATCATCCCAAGAACCCACGCCACCCCACTCGCTGGCATGTGCGTGACTACGGTCTCTTCGCAGCGAATCCCTTTTGCGGACATGAAATGGATAAGTCTGAAGCAAAGGGCGCCGCTGCTTACACGCTGGCTGCAGGCAAGACTGTGACCTTCCGATATCGCATCTACATTCATGAAGGCGACGCAGCGTCCGCAAAGGTTGCCGAACGTTACGCCGAATTCGCCAAGTAGCATCCCCCTCTCTCCCCATATGAGCATCAATCGCCGAACTTTCCTCCGCACCAGCCTGGCGGCCACTGCAGCCCTCTCACTTCCCGCTCGGATTCACGCCGCCGCAGAGGGCGCAAATGGCGACATTCGCATCGGTGCGGTCGGCTTCAAGAGCCGGGGCATGGCAAACATCAACGGCCTGCTCGGCGTGAAGGGAGTGCGCCTTACCGCGCTCTGCGATGTGGATCAAGGCGTTCTAGACAAGGGACGAGCGCACTTTGCCGAGAAGGGACAGGAGTGCGAGACCTTCGTGGACATCCGCAAGATGCTCGAGAGTAAGAACATCGACGCGGTGATGATCGCCGCGCCGAACCACTGGCATTCGCTGGCGGGCATCTGGGCGGCACAGGCGGGCAAGGATGCGTACGTCGAGAAGCCCGTCTCGCACAATGTCTTCGAAGGTCGGAAGCTGGTGGAAGCCGCACGGAAGTATGAGCGGATCATGCAGACCGGAACGCAAAGCCGGTCGTCGGCCGGATTGCACGCTGCCGTGAAATGGGCGGGTGAAGGGAACCTCGGGAAGCTCCTTTGGGCGCGTGGCACTTGCTACAAGCGCAGGGCCAGCATCGGCAAAGTCGATGGTGAACAGCCGATCCCGACTGGCATAGATTACGATCTCTGGTCCGGGCCGGCACCGAAGAGTCCGCTAATGCGCAAGCAGCTCCACTATGATTGGCACTGGGTCTGGGACACCGGCAACGGCGATCTCGGTAATCAGGGGATCCATCAGATGGACATCGCGCGCTGGTTCCTCGGTGAGCCCGCGCTCTCTCCGCTGGTCTACAGTGTGGGAGGCCGCCTCGGCTACGTGGACGACGGCGAGACTCCGAATACGCAGATGATCGTTCACGGGTACGAAAAGGCTCCTCTCTACTTTGAAGTGCAGGGCCTGCCAGAGGCGACCGACGCAAAGAGCATGGGCAAATACCGCGGAGCGAGCGTGGGAGTCATCGTGCAGTACGAGAACGGCCACATCCTCATTCCGGACTACAGTTCTGCCACCGCCTTTGACAAGGCCGGCAAAGCCGTGATGCGCTGGGGCTCCGCCAAGGGAGATGCGCCGAAGGGTGAGGAGACGAAGATGGAAGGCCACTATGAGAACTTCATCACGGCGGTGCGCAGCCGGAAGCACACAGACCTGACTGCCGACATCGAGGGCGGCCATATCTCGAGCGCTCTCTGCCACACGGGCAACATCTCATATCGACTAGGCAAGAAGGCCGCTCCTGAGGCCATCATGGAACAGGTGAAGTCGGATCCGGAAGCAGTCGATTCGCTCAATCGCATGATCGAGCACCTCGCCGCCAACGCGGTGGATGTGAAGATGGACCAACTCACGCTCGGAGAAGTCCTGAAGATGGATCCCACCACGGAGAAGTTCATCGGGAACCCGGCGGCCGACAAACTCCTGACCCGCGAGTACCGCGCGCCGTTCATTGTGCCGGAGCAGGTCTAGCTACCCGACGAATATGCTCCTTCGTACACTCGCTGCCTTGGTGATCTCCTCGGTCGTCTCGACCGCCGCGCCCCTTGATCCCCTTCCCCTCTGGCCGGGCGGCGCGCCCGGCGCGAAGGGTACTGCCGAAACCGACATCCCAACGGTCACCGCTTACCTTCCTGCCGCTGATAAAGCAACCGGAGCGGCCTTTGTGATCTGCCCAGGTGGCGGCTACGGGATGCTTGCTGACCATGAAGGAAAAGGGTACGCCGAATGGCTAGCCGAGCACGGCATCGCCGGGATCGTCCTCAAGTACCGGCTCGGCTCCCAAGGCTACCGGCATCCCGTGATGCTCCAGGACGCCGCGCGGGCGGTGCGCCTTACCCGGAGCAAAGCCACCGAGTGGAAGATCGATCAGAAGCGTGTCGGCATCATGGGCTCCAGCGCCGGCGGGCATCTCGCTTCGACGCTGCTCACACATTTCGACGCAGGTAAGGCAGACGACGCCGACCCGATCGAGCGAGAGAGTTCCCGCCCGGATCTCGGTATCCTCTGCTACCCGGTGATCAGCATGGGTGCCAGTACCCACGGTGGTTCGAAGAAGAATCTGCTCGGTGATAATCCGTCACCCGAACTGGTCGACGAACTCTCAAACGAGAAGCAGGTTACTGCGCAGACCGCTCCCTGCTTCATCTGGCACACGTGGGAGGATAAGGCCGTCAAGGTGGAGAATGCGCTCGCCTTCGCGAGCGCCCTTCAGGTGAACGGCGTGCCGTTTGATCTTCACGTCTTCCAGAAGGGCGGCCACGGCATGGGGCTCGGAAGCGGTCGTCAAGCCGGAGTCACGCATCCCTGGACGCAAGACTGCCTGTTCTGGCTTAGAGCAAACGGCTGGGCAAAGTAGGCCCGGCTAATTACCAGGAGCCGTTGGAACCGGCGGCCCACCTGCCACTTCTTCCGGCGTGGGTTCCGGCAACGGGATATTCGGAGGCGGAGGTGGGGCAGTTCTCCACTCGATGAACCACCACACGGCGATCACGAGTATGACTACGATGATGCCGCTGACCACCTTGCGAACCATAGTCGGTTCGCCCTCCGCCAGCGGCTCAGTCATCTGAGCTATTCCGCAAGGGTCTCAACCTTCTGCGCGACTTCGAAGTCACGCTCCGTCAACCCGCCTTCCGTGTGGGTCGAAAGCTGCAGCCGCACTTTGTTGTAGCGGATGTCGATCTCCGGATGATGCTCCTCGTCCTCAGCAATCTCTGCGACGCTGTTCACGAAGTCGATCGCCGCGCTGAAATCCTCGAACTCAAAGGTCCGTTCGATGTGTTTCTTCTCGAGCTCCCACTCGGGCAATTTCTTGAGCCAATCCTTGATGTCCTGAGCAGTAAGCAAATCGGCCATAGCAGTTATCTTGGTGTAGGGTGAGCAGAGCTAGCACTCGAGATTCGCATTTCCAAGGGAATGTTGGCCGTGAGCATGCAAGGAAACATCCCCCTTGCTGCTCCCGCTGCTCCACGTGTAAAAAACTCCTTCCGCCGCAGCTTACATTCCTCCGCAACTCTCATGGGCAAGATCTACAACAACATCGTCGAGACCGTCGGTCGCACTCCTCTGGTGAAACTCAACCGCGTAACTGCGGGGCTCGACGCAACGATTGCCCTCAAGTGCGAGTACTTCAACCCGCTCGGGTCAGTGAAGGACCGGATCGGCATGGCGATGATCCAGGCAGCGGAGCGCGATGGAAAGATCAATGAGAATACCGTGATCATCGAGCCGACGAGCGGCAACACGGGAATTGCGCTCGCCTTTGTCTGTGCGGCCAAAGGGTACAAGCTCATCCTGACCATGCCCGAGACCATGTCGATGGAGCGTCGGACCTTACTTGCGATGCTCGGGGCCAAGCTTATCCTAACTCCGGGTACCGAGGGCATGAAAGGCGCGATCGCGCGCGCAGAGGAACTCGTGCAGAACACGCCGCACGCGTGGATGCCGCAGCAGTTCAACAATCCTGCCAACCCGGAGATCCATCGCACGACGACCGCCGAGGAGATCTGGGAAGACACCGATGGGAACGTGGACATCCTGGTTGCCGCAGTCGGCACTGGAGGAACGATCAGTGGATGCGTCGAGACCATCCTGCCTCGTCGCGCCAGCTTTCGCGCAATCGCGGTGGAGCCGAAGGATTCGCCAGTTATCTCCCAGACCCTCGCCGGACAGCCGCTCAAGCCTGGGCCGCATAAGATTCAGGGAGCGGGCGCAGGGTTCATCCCAAACAACCTGCACCTGAAGGATTCCAACGGGAACACACAGATTACCGAGTGCGTTCAAGTAACGAACGATGATGCGTTCGCCATGGCGCGTCGATTGGCGAAGGAGGAAGGAATCCTCGCCGGTATCTCGACCGGTGCGAACGTCTGGGCGGCAATCGAGGTGGCGAAGCGTCCGGAAAACAAGGGAAAGCTGATCGTAACCATCGCCTGCTCGACCGGGGAACGTTACCTCTCCACCGCACTTGCTGCGGAGGCAAAGCTCGAAGTAGGAGGCTAGAGCTTCTCAACGGAGAGCTGCGGGGAGGCGCTCCGTTCGCCAGTTAACTCAGTGCCCGTCGGTGTCTTGCACCACGGTGACATCGCCACGCCGGTAGCGCGCCCTGCTCGCTGCCGTGATAATCCCGATCCCCAGGAGGATTACCGCACCAATCGCCACCCAGAGTTCTGGCGCACCTGCGGTAAGCGCCGCCCAGGCGAGGCCGGCGATTAGGATAAGGAAACCGACGAGGTAGCCGACGAAGATCATATGGTAGGAGGACTATGTGGCATTCGTTCCTGCCAAAGCACCCGGTTGTCCTCTGTAAGTATTGCAGAATAGATGCCGGCAGAGGCGTTCTACTCTGGTAGGGCTGGCCCAATGAAAGTCGAAAAGCTGAAGTACATCATCTGGGCGCAGGACATGGAGCGGGCGATCCGCTTCTATCGTGAGGTTTTCGACGGTGAAGTTGTGCGGCAGTCGGAGGTCATGGGCGAGGTGGTGATCGCGGGCGTACCGATTGGAATCCACGGTGGCGGTGAGGGTAAGCGCACCTGGACAGGGATGAGCTTCCAGGTCGGCGATCTCTTCGCCGCCTGCGAAGCAATTCGAGCGGGAGGCGGGCAGGTCTTGCGCGAACCGCAAGACTCGCCGGAAGAACCCGCGCACCTTGCCATGTGCGCCGATTCCGAAGGCAATGAAATCATGCTCACCAAGCGGCGACAGCTGTGACGCCCCAGCTCTGCAAGCCTCCCTCAAAAACCGCTGGCAATCGAATAAATAACGGAGAAACTCCACGGCCATTGCACGCGCGGAGCAGGACCCGATTCCCGGGTATCTCTCTGAAGCGGACACTTCCTCGTTTTAGGTCCTCGAATGTTTCCACGAATCCCCTTCGATAAGGTGAACTGGCCCACCAGTTCGTTTCTCATCGGCACCCTCGCCCTCTCGCTGACTGCCGTTCCCGCCTACATCTGGCACTTCGGCCTCGACTGGTTTCAAGCCATTCTCTTTCTCGTGATGCTCGCTGCCTGTGGCTTCAGCATCACGCTGGGTTATCACCGGCTCTTCTCGCATCTCACGTTTCAGGCACACTGGAGCGTCCGTCTGTTCACGCTTGTCTTCGGCGCTGGAGCCTTCGAGAACTCGGCGCTCCTCTGGGCGTGCGAGCATCGCTCACACCACAAGCACGTGGATCAGGATGAGGACCCCTACGACATCAATAAGGGCCTCTTCCATGCTCACATTGGGTGGCTCCTCTTCAAGCTGTCGCCACCGCCTCCGTTTGACAACGTGAACGACCTCAAGCGCGATCCGATGGTGATGTGGCAGCACCGCTACATCCACTGGATCGGTGTAACGGTGGCCTTTGTGTTCCCTGCGGTCCTCGGTTACGTCTGGGGCGGTTGGACTTCTGCTCTGGGGGCGTTCCTGATCGGCGGAGTGGCACGCGTAGTGTTTCTCCAGCACTGCACCTTCTGCATTAATTCGCTTTGCCATGCAGTCGGCACCCGTCCGTACTCTTCGCGCTGCAGCGCACGGGATTCTTTCGTGATGGCACTCGTGACCTTCGGCGAGGGATATCACAACTATCACCACGAGTTTCAGCACGACTATCGGAATGGCGTGAAGCCCTGGCAGTTCGATCCGACGAAATGGATCATCTGGACGCTCTCCAAGCTGGGCCTCGCCTCCAAGCTCCGACGGGTCAGCGAAGAGCGCATCCTATTGGCGCAGCTCGAAGAAGCGAAACGTCATATGGAGAGCCGCCTGCAGGCCCCGAATCTTACCACTGCTGCGCGAGCCTATTTGAGCGCCGCCGCCGAGCAGACCCAGCAGACTGTTGAGGCGTGGCTGCAGCGCCGAACTGAACAGGCAGAAGTGACCCGTGAAATGCTCGCGGAACTCCGCCGCGAGATCCGTGTCGCCTGGCGCACCTCCCAAGCGCGTGATCTTCCGGATGCAGACATGACGACCTGATCGTCTTTTCCAAACCACATCGTTCCGTCCTAAAGCCCTTCTCTAGCGAGAAGGGCTTTTTGCTGCGCTCATGCAGCACGCGCTCTCCAGACGCTGAACTGAGCGCACCGCCGGTTTACCAGAGGCCTGACCGTCCGGTGGGAAGCTGGTACACCTATTTCAGCGAGGCCATGTCGATCACGAAGCGGTATTTCACGTCGCTCTTCAATAGACGATCATATGCCTCGTTCACCTCCTGAATCGGGATTAGCTCGATGTCGCAGACGATCCCGTGCTCAGCGCAGAAATCGAGCATCTCCTGTGTCTCCGGAAGACCACCGATCAGCGATCCGGCCAGCGTGCGCCGCTTCATGACCAGTCCGGAGACGTCGATTGCGAGCGCGTCCGGCGGTACCCCCACCTGGACGAGCGTGCCATCACGCTTCAGCAGATTGATGTAGGCGTTGATGTCGTGTTTCGCCGAGACGGTATCCAGAATAAAGTCGAAGCTGTTCGCGTGCGCTTGCATCGCCTCTTCATCCTTTGAGATGACCACCTCGTGCGCACCGAGGCGGAGCGCGTCCTCAGTCTTGCCCTGCGAAGTGGTAAAGACCACGACATGCGCCCCGAAGGCCTTCGCGAACTTTACCCCCATGTGCCCGAGCCCGCCGAGCCCGACGACTCCGACTTTCTGTCCCTTACTCACCTTCCAGTGGCGCATCGGCGAGTAGGTGGTAATCCCCGCGCAAAGCAGCGGTGCAGTCGCCGCGAGGTCTGCGTCCGACGCAATCCTCAGGACAAACTCCTCCCGAACTACAATGCTCTGCGAGTAGCCACCGTAAGTGACGCCGCCACTTGCCTTATCGTCGCCGTTGTAGGTGAAGATCATCCCTGTCTCACAAAATTGCTCGAACCCATCGCGGCAGCTCTGGCAGGTGCGGCAGGAATCGACCAGGCAACCCACCGCGGCCAGATCGCCTTCCTTGAACTTCTTCACCTCCGAGCCCACCTTGGTCACGCGTCCCACGATCTCATGTCCCGGCACGCAGGGGTAAGTCGTACCGCCCCACTCACCGCGCGCCGTATGGAGATCGGAGTGGCATACGCCGCAGAAGAGAATCTCGATCTGCACGTCCCCCGGTAGGGGATCCCGGCGTTCAAAGGAGTACGGAGCGAGGGATGAGGTTGCGGATTGCGCGGCGAAGGACTTGGTAGAGTACATGGCGGAAAGGTGTTCCAGAGTAGCGGGCTCTGGCAAATCGAAGCTCAGTCAGCGTCCGCGCGCCGTGGATTAGGCATCTTTTGGCAGGCGCTACCTGTGCAAAGTCGCTTTCCGCCCTATTTGCTCGGCGTGCCGCCCTTTTTGCTCGGCACGCCGAGCTTTTAGGTCCGCGTGCCGAGCTTTTGGGTCGGCGCGCCGAGCTATTTGCTCGGGTCGCCGCCCTCGGAGCTCGGCACGCCGAGCCTTTTGCTCGGCGCGCCGAGCTTTCGTCACCCACAGCCGAGCTATTTGCTCGGCCTGCCGAGCAAATAGGGCGGCGCGCCGCCCTCTGAGGTCGGAATGCCATTATTCCAACTGGATTCTCGGTTATGCGACGGCCGGTCGCGTGGATTTCGCATAGATGAATGTGTAACGAACATCGGGACGAGGCAGGTAGTCGTAGTGCCATGCCCAAGTTCCTGCGGTTCGTCCTGACTGTCTTTCTTGCGAACTTCGCTGCGACTCCATTTCTCGCAGCGGTGCCGCTCAAGGTGGCCGTACTTGGCGATGATCAGGTCTTCGCGGTGTCGCTGGTCGCCGCCTTCGATGCCCGCGAGATCGTTGCCACCGTTCTACCTGGCGACGCCGACGTGATCATCCTTCAAGCAGCGCAGCCCCGGGAATGGAGTGCAGCCGAGAAGGAGCAACTGCAGACGCACGCGCAGCGCGGCGGTGGGATCGTCCTGCTGCACAATGCGATAGCCGGCGCGGATCCCGCATTCATGAAGGCACTGGTTGGCGGCGGCTGGACTGAGAAGAGCCTTAAGTTTGCCAGCCGGATGTCTCTGTACACCATGGGCGAGCGCCACCCGATTGTCTCCGGCACCTCATCCTTCGATCTCGACGACGAGACGCTCTACGACCTTGAGGTGGATCTCGCGAACCCCAAGTTGACCGTCTTGGGATCCGCCTTCACGCCCAAAGTGACCTCGCGGCGGAACGACGCGCGGACTCCCAGGGAAGCGAATGCTTCTCGCGCCAACATCTTCGACATTCAGCCACAGATGTGGGCCTACGAGGGCGCGAGCCACCGCGCGGTGGTCATGCTGCAGGGGTCAGCGAGTACGCTTCAGCATGCGACGATCCGGGCGATGCTCCTGCGCAGTATTGCATGGACTGGCCAACGTGATGCTGACGCCTTCCTCACTCCGCAAGAGATCGCGGCGCTCCGGTATCCCGTGGGCGGAGCGCAGCGGCCGGAGGGAACCGTCAAGCAGATCGAGTTGCACCCGGATTTCACAGTGAGCGTCGCCGCCGCGGAGCCCTTGATCAACAAGCCTGTCGCGGTGCAATGGGACGCTGCCGGTCGCATGTGGGTTGCGGAGACGCCGGAGTATCCGAATGGCCGCAGGGAGAGCGTAGCGGAGGCCTGGAAGGACAGCGCGCCGCTCGCGCACGGTCGCTATGATCGGCCAGCGACGGATCGCATCAGCATGCTCAGTGAACCCGACGCAGACGGCCAGTTCACGAAGAAGACAGTGTTCTACGAAGGGCTGGAACTGGTCTCCGGATTTTGCCTGCATCGCGATGGCGTGATCGCTGTGCATAACCCGGATATTGTCTTCCTCCGCGACACGGATTCGGATGGCAAAGCGGACAAGGTGGAGCGGATCTTCACGGGCTTTTCCCCCGGCGACACACACTTCGTGGCGAATCATTTCATCCAGGGCATGGATGGATGGGTCTATGCAAACATGGGCGGCGACGCGCAGGTCAAGTCGCCTGACGGGCAGCGAGATTTTGGCCGGATCGTCTCGGGTGTTTTCCGGTTCAAGGCGGACGGTTCGGCCATCGAGCAGGTCTCCAGTAAGGGCGGCAATGGCTTCGGCGCAGAGGTGACCAGCGACGGCGAGATCTTCTTCAGCCAGGCCACGAGCGGCAACCCGCTGCAGCACGTGGCGCTGCCCGAGACCACGCTGGCTCGTGGGCGAGTGGGCAATCTGCTGGGGGCACACTCGGTCATCGAGCGGCGCAAGGTCGTGCGCGAGAAGCTGCCGGATCGCGCCGCGCTCATGCAGATCGACGTGGTCGGCGGGTACAGCTCCGCCTGTGCGGCGCTCATTCATGAAGGCGGCACGTGGCCGTCCGAGTGGGATCGGAGTGCTTTCGTTACCGAGCCGATCCTGAACATCATCCATCACGAAGTGCTCCGGCCCGAAGGCTCGACCTTCACTGGTGAGATGCCGCGAAAGGACGCGGAGTTTGCCTTTTCACGCGATCATTGGTTCCGCCCTTTCGATGTCGCCACCGGGCCGGATGGCGCAATCTACGTGGTCGATTTCTACACGTTAGTAGTCGCCCACAGCGACTCACGCGGACCGCAGCATGGCCGCGCCAACGCCTCCGTGAGACCGGATCGCGATCACTACTTTGGGCGGGTCTATCGGATCGATCATCAGCGGGCGAAAGAGCTCGCCGTCCCCGACCTGATGAAGGCCGGACTGAGCGAGCGGGTCGCAGCTCTGGAGCACCCGAACAAGATTGTGCGAGCCAATGCGCAGCGGCTGCTCTGCGAGACCGGCGGGGCCGAAGTCGTCGTCGCGCTGCAGCCGCTCCTTGCCTCTGGCAAGCCAGCCACGACGCGAGTCCTGGCGCTCTGGGCGCTGCACCGGCTCAGTTCACTCCCTTCCGCGGCACTGCAGGCAGCGCTGCGCGACACCGAACCAGCGGTGCGCAAGAACGCCGCGCTGATTGCCGAGGCTTCACCGGATCCAGCCGCGACGAATGAATTGATCCAAGGCCTCGGTGATCCTGATCCGCGGGTCACGATTGCCATGTTGCGCGCGCTTGCCGGCACACGGCTGGATGAAGGAGGCGCGGCCAAGCTCGTCGACGCCGTGCCCCGCCTGGTGGACGATTGGGCGAGGTCCGCCGCGATCGGCGTGGCTGCGAATAGTCCTCTCCCCACGTTGTGTGCGGCGCTCGCGGCGAATCAGCCGGAAGCTCTGCCGTCCTTCGCCACAGGCGTTGCGGCGCGCCTCGGTGAACGTCTCGACGCGAAGGATCTCCCGCCTCTGCTGGAGGCTTGCGCCAGTGCGCCCGCAGCGGCGGCGCCAATTGTCCGAACGATTCTGGACGCCTGTGCCGCGCTACCTCCTCCCGTCTCACCTTCGGCAACGTTCACGGCCGCACTCGCTGCCTTGGTTGATTCATCAGATCCGACGATCAGCACCGCAGCCTTGCCGGTCGCGGTCGCGTGGGTGAAGACCGGAACGGTTCGAGAACGCGTAGAGCTTCGCATCACCGCACTGCTCGCTGAACTCGCTGCCACGGTCGTTTCCGACGAGCGGTCAGCGCAGATTGCCACTGCTCTGATCGGCGCGCGCGCGGCCAACCCCGCGATCCTGCCCGTCCTATCACAAGTTCTCTCGAGCAAAGCGTCGGATACCTTGAAGCGGCACATCCTGGCGCAGCTCGGAACGCTTAACGACCCCGTTGCCGGGGCGATCATCGTGAAAGCTTTCGCCATACTCCCCTCCTCCCTTCAGCCAACCGCGCTGGATCTGCTGCTTACGCGCGCCGAGTGGACCATCGCCTTCCTCGATGCGATCGACCGCAAGGAAGTCAGCATGAATGTGCTCGGACCGGCGAACGTCTTCCGCCTTCGCACCCACCCGGCGAAAGCCGTTGCGGAACGCGCGGGACAGATGCTCGATAGCCTCCGCACCGCCTCAAAGGATAAGGATGACGTAATCGCAAAGCTCCTCCCGGTGGTCATGCAGCCGGGCGACATCGAGAAGGGACGCGCGGTCTACGCAGCGACCTGCGCCATGTGCCACGAGTTCGGGAACGTGGGCGTCGCGATTGGACCGATCCTCACCGGCGTCGGCCTGCACGGGCCGGCGGATCTGCTCGTGCACATCGTCGATCCAAATAGGCAGGTGGACGCCAACTATGAGGTCTGGAATCTCGAAACGAGTGGAGGGAAACTGCAGTCGGGAATCATTGCCAACGAGAATCCGGCGGAGGTGCTCCTGAAGATGCCGGGAAGCGATGCAAAGGTGGCGAAGGCGGAGATCGCCAGCCGAGTGAATACCCACCGTTCCCTCATGCCAGAAGGGTACGAAGCACTGGGAGGCGAGGTGCTGCGCGATCTGCTCGCCTACCTTTGTGCCGATGCGTCGAAGTATCGGGTGGTCAATCTGGCGAGTGCCTTCACGGCAGACACACGACGCGGTCTGTATCAGAGCGCCGCCCAAACCAGCGACACGCTCCCCTTCGCAAAGTTCGGTATCGTCGAGGTGGAGGGTGTGCCGTTCGATATCGTCGATCCTTCTAAAAGCGTCCTCGGCGGAAATGTCGTGGTACTGCGCGGTGGCGGGCCTGATACCTTTGCAAACAGCCTGCCCAATAAGGTGGAGATCCCGCTTGGTTACGCAGCGCGCAAGCTGCACTTCCTCGGCGGAGTCGCGGGCTGGGGTGCGCTCGAGGCGAAGGAGGGATCGGTGGCGATGCGCGTGAAGATGGTCTTCGCCAGCGGCAAGACCGAAGAAGTCGAGCTACGCAACGGGGTCGTCTTTACCGACTACATCCGGGACATCGACGTGCCAGGCTCGAAGTTCGCCGCAGGCGTGGTGAAGAGCAAGGCAGTGCGCGCGTTCACCATCCCTGTCCCCGCCGAAGGACCACTGGCAATGGTCATCCTAGAGAGCGACGGCCGCGGATCTGCGGCAACGACCGTCGCTATCACGGCCGAACTCTGAAGCCAGAGTCCCGCGATCAGCGCGCGGTGCTCTCCGCCTCTTCGCTGCCGCAAAGGCGATTCAGCGTGACCTCGACAGAGCGCTGACCGTTGCCCACCCAGATCGCGCCGTCCTGGATACTCACCTGCAGGCGCATCGATCGTTCTGCAAGGCTGGCTAATTCTTCACTGCGCTCGGCAGGCACCTGCCACACCGTGAGGTTTCTTGCGCGGGTAAGCTTGTCCGCGATGCTGCTCCACCAGATCGCCGTGCTGGAACTGAAGCTGTAGACGCTGACCCGTCCTGCACGCGAACTCGCCCGCATTAACCGCTTGTCGTCCGGCTGCCCGACTTCCAGCCAGTGCACAAGTCCACCGGTGAGATCCTTCTGCCAAAGCGCCGGCTCATCCGGATCCCACATGTCCTTGGCGAACTCCAGGGCACCATCATCATCGTTCACCGGCACGTTCAAACCAAAGGCGAGCAGTCGAATCAAGAGCCGCTCGTCCGTCTCCGAAGGGTGGCGTGCGATGGTGACACTATGATCCGTGTACACGTGCCGATCCATGTCGGCGCGTTCGATTTCTGCTTTGTAAATGGTGGCCTTGGTTGCCATGGGATGTCGCGAGAGGGCGACAACGGTCCACCGTAACAGGTCGGAAGTCTAGGGGGAACGCGCCTACTGAGCTCGCTGCGCTAGATTTTACAATCCCCCGGCCGTTCCTTGGGCATGAGCCGCTGGGTAGAACTTGCGGCGGCGGCGCAGCGCGAGACTACCAATCCCACACGCGAGCATTGCGGCCGTGGCGGGTTCAGGCACTGCGACAAGTTCGCCGGTGCCCAGGAGCTGCGCGGCATACTCGCCGGGCGCAAAACCGTCTGGATTCTCGAAGCGCACCTGCGCGATCTGCGACCCATTCAAGCCAGCCGATCCATTGCCAAAGAACAATTGATCAACCCCACCGCCCACCGGCGAGCCACTCCAGCCCGCGATCGTCAAGCGCCCAGCGCTCCAGGCCGTTGAGGAACTATCTGCGAAGCGGAGGATGCTGGCGCCGAGTCCGAGATCGACCTTTACGCCACCCTCCAGGGAGAGAGCTCCGAGCGTCTCGCTGAAGCCCCCCGTTCCGAAGGTTGCATCTGCCGCGAGAACGAGGAGGGCAGTGTCATTGATACGATCCGCACCACCGAGGGTCAGGGAGCCCTGCCGTACCCGGACAGAGGTGGTCCCAGAGAGGCTTCCGCTTAAGACGACCGCGCCTTCATTCACTCGGGCTGGTCCAATAAAGGTGTTCTCCCCGGCAAGAGTCAGGGTACCGATACCCAGTTTGGTCAGACCGCCATCGAGACCATCCAGTAAGGGGTCGCTGACCAGCGGTTGCACGATGGTGATGTCGAACTCAGCTGTGTCGATCCTCGCACCTCCGCCCTGAATGTGTGCCGTCAGGCCGATCAGATTGGGGAGGTATGTGGCGCTACTGGCTCCCGCGCGCAGGGTGCCGCCATTGAAGTTCAGCGTTGAGAACTGCGCCGCTCCAATGCTGGTCTTGAAGAAACCGCCCGCCGTGAGCGTGCCGCCGCTCAGGTTTAAGGTCGTTTGATTCGATGCAGCGGAACTGGAATTCAGGTCGATCCCAAAGGCCCCCGCATTGACCACGGCCTCATCCTTCAGTGTCATCGTGATGCTTGGATTGGGCTGATTACCCCCAAAGCTGATCCCGCCCCCGATCGTGGCCGTGGAGCTATCCTGAAAGATCAGGTTCGTAGTTTGATTCGAACGACCCACGGTGATGCCCGGCGCGGAGTTGAAGGCGGCGCTTCCCGCGAAAACAATGTTGCCGCGCGTAATGAACGTGATGGTGCCCGCGTTGCCAATGTTAACGCTGCCCGTGACCCGCAGTGTCGAAGCCGGGTTCACGCCGAGGCGAAATTGATTGCCGCCTCCCGCCACACCGATCGCCCCAGAAAGAGTCGCCACCGCTCCGCCGTCGGGCACGTCGACAAACTCATTCGCCCCCGTCGCCGCGGTAATGCTGCTCCCCAGTGTGACTCCATCGCCGAGCTGTAGCCCGTTGAAGTTGTTCACGTTGATGAACGACGTCGAGCTGATCGCGTCAGTGACGAGCAGCTTGAGCGCGCCACCGCCCGCTGCAATCGTCGTCGTGCCGCCATAGGTATTCACGCCTCCGAGGTTGAGCACTCCAGTGCCTACCTTGGTCAGCGAGCCGAAGCCGCTCAGGACACCTTCGTACGTGGTGCTCTGGTTGTTGACGCCTACCGTCAGCGCAACGCCATCAAGGAACTCGTTCTCCAGGGGAAGCGCCTTGTTGCCGGCGAGTCCGCCCAACGTTGCTGCAAAGATGGAGCCAAAGGCCAGCGTCCCTCCGGGCGTGGTGTAGTCCAGGGTGCTCCGCTCGAGCGCCAGTGGGTTATCGAGGATTAGCGAGCCCGCCTGTACCGAGGTATTCCCGGTAAAGGTATTTGCCCCTGCCAGGCGCCAGGTCCCGATCCCGGCTTTGACCAGCGAGGTGGCACCCGTTCCACTATCGCCGAATATTGGCGTGAAGGTGTTTGCGTCGGTATTCGTCCCGCCAAGAGTGAGCGTACGAGGTGTATTGCCGCCAGGAAGCGCGAGTGCCTGGGTACTTGAGAGGATCAGAGCACCGGTGCCGGAAGACTCGAGAGTCGCGCCGCTTGCCCCGACGGTGAACGTTCGATCGGTGCTAGCTGCCGCACCAGTATAACGAACAGTGCCGCCATCGATCACGAGATTGGCTGCGGCATTCGACGCCTGCCCGATGCTGCTGGGCAAACCCCCATCCACGAGCGCAGCCGCTCTGAGCACGCCCGCGGAAATGGTCGTGACTCCGCTGTAGGTGTTGCTGCTTCCCACGGTCAGTGTGCCGGCACCGACCTTGGCGACCCCCCCGTTGATCGACGCGCTGCTGATTACTCCTGAAAGCGTGAGCTCGCGCGCGGCGGTATCCACGGAAACTGTGGCCGCATTTCCGATTGAAAGTGAGTTTCCGAGAGTGAGGCCATCAGCTCCAGCGCGGAGCGCCGCGGAACCGCTAAAATTCACGGGCCCAGTGCCGAGCGCCGCATTGCTGCCCGCCTCCAGAGTGCCAGCGGCCACCGTCGTACCATTCGCGAAGCTGTTTACCCCGGAGAGGGCGAGCGTCCCTGGACCCTGCTTCGTGAGAGTACCGCTGCCACCGATGTTGCCAGTGATCCGGAGCAGATCCCCGACATGAGTTGCTTCCACGATCGTGCTGCTGGCGAGCGTGACCGGCGCGGCGATAGTGTGACTGCCATTTAGCACGCTGAGTTGCGCGGTACTCGCGCCGCTATCCAGCACGAGCGTGCCACCGCTTCCTGGCGCTACCGTGTAAGAGTTCGCATTGTCGAACTGCACGGTCCCGACCGTCTTGCTTCCATCAAGCGTAATCGTCCCCGGTCCAGCCAGCACCGTACCGAAGGTAGCGACATCATTCCGGCCATTGGGAATGCCGCTGCTCCAGTTCCCGGCGCTGTTCCAGCTTCCGCCGGTCGGCCCAGTCCAATTCGACAACGTGGCGTTTGTGCTGATCGTCAGCGTGACAAATCCAGCATTGCTCCCGAAAGCATAGTTCAGCCCGCTCTGGGGATTGAGCACGGAGAGACCGCCCGTTCCTGTGCCGCCAAGCGCACCATTGTATTGGAGAAGATTGTAGGTCCCGGGATTGGTGAAGCGGGTAGTGCTGCCTGCGGCAAAGAGATTGAAGCCGGCACCATTCAGGGTTAGCCCACCCGGGAGCGTGACCGCGACCAGGTCATTCCCGGAGTTCAGCGCAAATTCGTAGTCGAAAATTGCGCCGGGCGAAATGCTCAGGTTGCCAACGGTCAGTGTTCCAACGCCGTTGTCACCTGGGCTTAGGCGCCCATCAGTGTTCACGGTGACCCCGCCGCTGACCGAGCCGAGACCACCCAGAGATCCTCCGGGACTGACCAGGACGGCCCCTGTGCCCAGGCCTGAACCCGTAGTGTTATTCAACCGGAGCAGACCACCTGTCACCGTAGTCCCGCCGGTGAAGCTGCTAGCGGCGCTGAGCGCCCAGGTTCCCGGCCCGCTCTTGACCAGCGAAGTTGCCCCGGTACCGCTATCGTCCAACGGCGCAGCGATGGTATTGTTGCCGGTATTCGAGCCAGACAGACCGATCGTTCTCGCGACGTTCGGTTCTGCCAGGATTATGGCTGCTGGATTGCTGAAGGTAATGGCCCCGCTCCCGGAAGCGTCGAGCGTTGCGCCGCCTGCCCCTACGGTTAAGGCGCGATCGGTCGAAGCAGACGCGCCGGTGTAGCGCAAGGTGCCACCGCTGATCACCAGGCTGCCTGCAGCGTTCGTTGATTGCCCGATCCCGCTGGGAAGGCCACCGTCCGCAAGCGAGCTCACGCTGAGTACACCGCCCTGGATGGACGTGATGCCGGAGTAGGTGTTCGCACCAGAGAGGACCCAGGATCCCGCACCCGTCTTGGTAAGATGAGTTGCCGCGCCATCGTCAGGCACCGTGCCTGCAACGCTATTCTCACCGGTGTTGCTCCCCGCCAGGGTCAGCGTCCGCTCAGTCCCGCCAGTGAAGACCAGAGGTCCGGCATTCGTAAAGCTAACCGGGCCCGTGCCGGAGGCATCCAGGGTACCACCCAGGGCACCGATAGTGAAGAGCCGGTCACTAGAGCTGCCGGACCCGAGATAGCGCAGGCGGCCGCCGTTGATCAGTAGGTTCGCCGCTGCGTTGGAAGATTGCCCGATGCTGCTTGTCGTGCCGCCGTTCCCGAGGACGGAGATCGCAAGCGTACCGGAATTGATCGTCGTCGGGCCGCCGTACGACGATGCGGTGCCGCTCAGCGTCAATGTGCCGGTGCCGTTCTTGACTACATTCGTCAGCCCGGTCGCGCCTTGTTCGACAATTCGGCCTGCATACTCGGAGTCAATGTTCTTCCCGCCGATTCGAAAGCTGGTGACGCGACCTGCCTGCGGACCTCCCCGCAGAAGTGCAGTGCTCACTCCCGAGAGCGCCCCGATCTCGACGAAGGTTCCTCCGTATGGGTTGGTTGTATTCGCCTGGTTCGGCGTGAAATACAGGTTGGCATTGTTGCCCAGGTTGAGAGTGGCTCCAGCAAAACCATTGTAGTTTGTCTGACGGAAGTCAGAGGTGCCTAAATCCCCAGAACTGACATTGATCGTCCCTGCGAAGGCGCTCCAGTTACCGCCATTATCAGAGCGTACGTAGTGGGTAATGACATCCAGCACGCCGCTTCCGGTCAACGTACCGTTTGTGTAACTACGTCCCGAGTACTCGAGCGTTCCCGTTGTGTTAACTACAATGTTATTCACCACGCCACCCGCGCTGGTGGCCCCGGTGGTATTCAAGAGCCTCAGGAATCCCCCATCGAAGGTAAGCGTGTTAGTTGCGACCGCAGCTCCGAAGATCGTGAGTGGCACATTGGCAAGGTTCGTGGTCTCGACACGGCCTTTTAGGATCGTGCCCCCGGTGTAAGTGTGGCCCACGCCACCCTGCATGAGGACCGTGCCCGGGCCGGCATAGGTCAGCCCTTCGGTGCCCGCGAGAACGGTACTTAGCGTCAGTGTGCCACCGGTGACCGAGATCGTCGGGCTGGCACCACTGAGCGTAAGAACATTCGCGGGTGTGGAGTTGTTCGCCAGCGACCAGTTTGCGGGAGTACTGGGGTCAGCATCGCCGAAGATCAGGCTCCCGATGGTGCGTGGCGTATCCAATTGGATATCGCTGTTCAGTGTAAGGTCGACGGTGGAGAAGTTGGCGGTTGCGCCTGCGCCGTCAGCGATCTGCCCGCCTGCCCACGACAGCGCGTCGCTCCAGAGGCCGCTTGCCGAGCCTCCGAGGAGTTTGATCCACGTACCATCAGCCGCGCCCGCGCTCGGGACCAAGGTGGCACCAGCCAGCAGGATCGCGATAGTCTGCGCGAGCGGAGTGGGACGCCGGCGTTTCCGGGGATGCTTGAAATCCCAGGCTAAAGAGGAGCGGAGACGCGAAGGGGCAGAAGTGTGCATGGGGAAGACGGGCGGTGTTGCTTTTCCGGGCAACGGGGTGATGCAAGATTATGCGGGCACTCCTGGAGCGTCTATTAACCCGAAAGGGTTAATGCTGCTGTCGCCCCTCGCGAGATGCCTCAACATGCGTCCAGATGTCTTCTCTGCGGTAGGCGGAACGGGTGAACATGTCGGCGGCGCTCCACCGGGTACTATGGCCAGGAAAGAGTTCAGACCCGTCCTGACCCTCCTGCGCGAAGTCGAAGGGCTGAGACCCTCGGCATCACCTTGCAATGCGCTACTACCGTCAACGACTCTATAGAGTCGACCTACTCTCCTTACTAAACGTGACCTGCGCTTCTCCCTAGTCCGTTAAGGGATGACGATGGGAACGGTCGTAAAGTGCTTCGGGTTTCGGGTGATCACACCTTTGAAGCGCTTGGCAAAGCCTTCAATGAACACGTCGGCGACGGGCCGCTTGCTAACGTGCCCCGAACGCTTCTTCTCGACCTGATCGGCCCAGAGGACATGTGCTGCCATCGTGTCGTCTAACGTCCACGAGGCAGACCACGCCACGCCTACTTCGGCCAGGAATTGCTCCTGCAACACGGCATCGCCCTCAAATGCGGGCGAGAGTTCAACGCATGAGACGGGCGGAGAGCACGAGCCCAGTGGCGACGTAGCGCGCCAGGCAGTCGGCTGAGGACAAAGCAAACACCGGGTCTCCGGAGTAGATGTCCAGCAGTACAGAGGTATCGACGACCCATGGCAATGTAGCGGGTTTGGTGGGCATTAATCCTCTTCACCTTCCCTTAGGATCTCCATCCATTCCGCCGTAGCCCGTTGAGGCAAACCGTGACGCTTAGCAAAGCCGATGGCAGCTACAGGATCTGGCTTGATGACGGGCGGTCTCTCCACTCGGAGTCGGCACTCTGTATCAGAAACCTTTTCCCAGTGAACGGTTCTGCCTGGCGTGAGCTGCATCTCACGCCGCAGCTCCGCCGGGATCGACACCTGCCCACGTTCAGTGACCGTTGTTTTCACATGATGCTCCTATCATGCGTAGCGGTGAATGCAATCCTCCCCAGGAATGCAAGAAGGAACGGGAGCGTGTCTGGTCGGCCCGGGGCCACGACGCGACTTCTCCAGGCCTCCCCTCGGCGAATTCAGTACTGAAATCCGATCCGAACCCGCCGGTGATCTTTCGGCGCGGCTTCTGACCGCATCCCTGCTCCTGAAGTGAGTTCCTAGTTCTTCGCTGTGTCCTTGAAAAGCAAGGGCGTGAACTCGGTTAGGTAGCCGCGCCAGATCGGCCAGGAATGGTCGCCTTCCGTCTCCAGCCACTGGTGCTGGATGCCCTTCTCCTTGAGCAAGCCCACGAACCCGCGATTTCGCTCGAGGAGAAAGTCTTTCTTCCCGCAGGCGATCCATAGGAGCTTCAGCTTCTGGTTAAGGTCTTCCGGTTTTGCGAACTGCTCCCCCACCTGATCCTTCTCCGGGACCGCAGCGCTAAAGGCACCGATCCATCCGAATTGGTCAAGGTGACGAATGCCGGTGTGCATCGAATGCCCGCCGCCCATAGAGAGGCCGGCGATTGCCCGGTTGAGGGGCTCGGCCTTGGTGCGGTAATGGCGATCAACCTGCGGGACAATGTCCTTCACGAGCTCGTGTTCGAAAGCTTCCGAGTTCGACTTCCAGTAGTCCTCTCGCGGTCCGCCGCCGGGTGGCACAGGGTGGCCATCGGGCATGACTACGATCATCGGCGCGATCTTGCCTTGGGCGATGAGGCTATCGAGGATCCAATGCGCCTTGCCGTGGCCGCTCCAGGAGTCCTGATTGTCGCTAAAGCCGTGGATGAGATAGAGGACAGGATACCGGGTGGCGGAGTCGACTTCATACCCGGGGGGCGTGTAGACGAGGAATTCGCGCATCCGGTCGAGCGATTTGGAGGAGAACTGGTGGCGATGGACGGTGCCGTGTGGGAGGTCCTGGTAATCCCAAGGCTGCGGGGGCTCTGACCGCACGTGGAGAATGCTGGTCCGCGGCGAGCGCTGCGGCTTTATGTCTGGATTACCGGGATCAATGACCTGCACGCCATTCACGTAGAGCGAGTATTCCCATACGCCGGGCTCCACCGGGCCGACCGTGACACTCCATGCGCCCTTGTCATCTTTCGTGAGCGCAGCCTTGCCAATGGACTGTCCGGCAACCGCGACCTCCGTTGCTCCCGGTGCCGTGAGTCGGAAGGTGACGCGCCGGTCCGGGTGGATCTCGGGCGATGAGGTAGATGGACGAGCGGCCGGGCGTGGCGAGGCGGGGGTCTGCTGAGCGGCAGCGGGCGGTGTGGAAGCTGCGTCCTGCGCGACGGCTGTCAGCGTCAACACCTCGGCGGCGAGAAGGAATGGGAGAAGTCTCATGGCGGGGGAAGGTTGAGCTGTGGCATGCCAGCAGGTTACCCGGTACGCGACAATTCCTTTCCGGCGGGGAGCGCACCGCACACGGTAAAGCAACGCATTCACCTCCCGCACATGATCGCCGCGTACAATCGAAAGCAGCTCCTCCTGGCCATCCTTTCCGGACTGGGCTCGCTGATTTGCTACGGCTTTGCCTTTGGATTCTTTATAGGCGCAGTCCTGATCACTGTTGCAGCCACGGGAATCCCGCAGCTGAGCGAATGGGCGCCTTGGGTTGCGGCCGGAGTGCTGCTGCTGATCACCATCTCCGGATACCGAACGTGGCGGAATCGGGGTGGCTACTACCGCTATGATCAATCCGGGATGTACCACCGCACGGATGCGTTTCATCGGGCAGGCATTGATCCGCATCAGGTTACGGGTTGGGCCTATCTACTGGGACAGCTCTTCCTCAGCGGTCCCCTGCTGGCGCTGCGCGCTGTATCGCATGTGCACAACCGAATTCCTACGGACCCCGGGCTGGAGTCGCTTGGACTCAGTGCTCGAGCGACTGCAACAAGCCGACAGGTGGCAGGGCGAGGAGGAGTATCGGGAAGAGCTAACTAGATTGAACCCGGAGCCCCGCTGGCGCGCCGGAGCGATCGGGGACCGACTTGTCGCGAGGAAAGACGTGCCTGTCCCGTATCCGGGTACGAAGGACGTAGTTTGGGGAGGTAATCCCAGTTATTGGCGGTCGAGGCGCTATTTGCCGAGATCTCAAATCCAAGGAACACCGTGCATATGCGCAGACCAATACAATCGAGCGCCTACGGCTCCTATGCTGGTTTAAACGAGATCCCTCCATCAGTGACAGCACTCACACGCGAGCACGAGGAAGCTGTTTGCCAATATTGCAGGCTCGGGAACGAGAAGTTCCTGTACCTCCGTCGCGCTAATCCTGACGAGTGACAGCGCCTGCTCACCGCGCGGGAGCGGCGCCGAGGGTTACTGCTGTCGTGCATCTTCATTCCGTTGCTTTGACGCCACCCGAAGCCTATATCGAGAGCACGAAACTTCTTGTTCTCTTCCGGACAGCTCTTGATGATTCCTTCCGTGAACCTGAGGATAGAAGCGGTTTCGAAAAAAATGAAGGGGTTTCGTGGCGGGGCCCCTTTCGAGTCCCAAGAACAACGAAAGAGGATCAAGCTTTCACGGATTCTTGCTCCAGCGATTTGCGGATGGCTTGCCGCCATGGCCGCTGACGCAGCATTGCCCGTCATCTCCAATGTGACATCTCAGCAGAGGAGTGGGAGCAAGCTCGTTGATATCTCCTACGATGTGGCGGACGCAGACGGGGATGCTTTAAAGGTTCGCGTGGAGATCTCGTCGGATGGCGGACAGAACTACTCCGTGCCAGCCTTTTCGTTCACCGGTGCTATCGGAGATATGTGACGCCAGGCTTTGGAAAGCAGATAGTCTGGGACGCGGGCAAAGACTGGGATGGAGAGTATTCTGAAAGGATGCGCGTACGCGTTGTTGCCACAGATGCGAAAGGGGTGCCGGGGTTGGAGTGGGGCAGCGAAGTCGCTAACGGAGGATTTTTAATGGGCCAAGACGGTGGAGCGGAAGGGAGCGGGCCTTCCCGGCACGTGAACATCCCGTGGTCATTCTGGCTCTCCAAGTACGAAATCACGATTGCCCAGTATGCTGAGTACCTCAATATCGCCCTAGTCACGGGGAAGGTGATTCGTAACGGAGCGACCAATGTTATATCGAAAGAGGCGATTTTTCAAGGCGCACCAATCCAGGCTCTACTGCTGGAACTCGGAACAATGAATGTCCGGTGGAACGTCAATAAGTTCGAGGCGGCACCAGGAACAGAGAGATTCCCCGCTTCCGTGACTTGGTACGGAGCTGTCGCATTTTCGCTTTTTTACAGCTATGATCTCCCAACCACGGCAGAGTGGGAAAAGGCGGCGAGAGGACCTGAGAACGAAGATGCGAACACTCACCTGAAGTACCCTTGGGGAGATTATATCACCGGGCAGCAGCTTGCAAACTATAGTAGTAGTCGGGACAGCTGGGAGACGGGATTGCATGGAAAGACGCCGGTTGGATACTACAACGGGAAGCAAGTTCCCACTGGCCCAGATAACCCTAACGCATACGGCTTGTACGACGTTATCGGAAACGTCAGTGAGTGGACTCGCAGCATCGCTTCTCCTGTCGAAAACTATAGCCAGGAGGAGTCACTCCCGGCATACGATAATGTGCTCGGCGATTCATCATCGAAGCGGGTTTTGCGGGGAGGTTCGAATCAATCTCCAGCCGACCTTCAACTTTCGATATTCGCCAGGAAGGAGTCTTATCCTGCATTGGAGAACTCCTCCGCCGCTACAGGCTTTCGTTTGATCCGGCGCAGCCTACCATAGAAGGCCGCTATGCATTGTTCGGGTCTCGTCTGGTCGGCGCTTCTGGTGGCAGTACTCATGCAAGGAAGAAACGTGCAAGCTGAAGAATTTCGCGCTCTCGAATCAGGCAATTTCACCGTCAATACCGCGCACAAACAAATAGATTCAGATCTGGATGGCCTTCCGGACGCATGGGAACTCGCGCATGGGCTCAAGCTCTTCGCGTATGATTCTACCGCGGATTTGGACGGCGACGGACGGACTAACCTCCAGGAGTATAATGCAGGATCGGACCCAGAGGTAGATGACTGGCCACACTCGGACGTCCCCGCATCGACTCCGTCGATAGTAGACACAGGCGCTTACTGGGATGGCTATAGCATCGACTCCGACAGCGATGGGATGCCAGACTGGTGGGAGGCCAAATACGGACTCAGTATCACAACGAGGGACGCGGATGGGAACCTCGACCAAGACGGGCTAGCCAACGGGGTCGAGTACACGGCGGGCCTGAATCCCACAATCTTCGATACCGTGTTCTTTGCAGACGGTAAGACCGGATTGTTCGTTCTTGATACCGGCGGTTGGTGGACCGACACAGACGCCGATGGCCTACCAAACTGGTGGGAGAGAACCTTCGCCGGAAATACTCTTTCGATGCTAGCGGGCGTGGACCTCGACGGCGACGGGCAGTCGAACCTCAGAGAGTACGCAGCCGGCGTCAACCCGCTCGATTCGCAGTCTAGCTTTCGAATAATCCGATACTGGGCTCGAGAAGGCCCCAACGGCTCCGAATTTGCCATCCAATGGGAGAGCAAAGCGCGGCGTATCTACCGAGTATTTGCCACCCAAGACCTCAATGATTGGCAACCGGAACCAGTGGCCGAGATCGTGGGCGACGGCTTCGTGAAGACTCACGCGTATCCAAGCGTGGGCACCAAGATCTTCCTGCGCATCGACGTCAGGATTGTGCAGCCGTAAGCGGAAACGGCCTTGCGCCAGCGGCGCACGGCTCATGGCGAAGCACAAACGGCACTCCGCGCGTTGGCGAGTCGTGGTCTAAAGAGTAGTATAACGTGAGGTGACGGAAGAATTGCAACCCACCTTCAAAAACGATGGACCGTCCAATCTTTAACGTGGGCCCTGTGATTGGCTGCTTCCCTTACTTGCCTGGCGACACTTTGGAGGCGAGATCCACAAAAACCGGCCAGTGCGCGAAGCGCCCCCCTGGTCCAAACATTTAGGACACGTCGCTTTTCTGTTTGGCAGCGCAGGTCACGTCAAATCGGGAGACGGCAAAGGCATGTCGGCTGCGAGGCCAAGAAACGGTGTCTGCTCATTTTGTGCTAGTGGGTGGCGCCTACCGCGCTTCGTAGCAAGTTCGGCCAGCATTGCCGCTTTCGCCTTAATCTGTTTTGCGTCGAGACCATTAAAGTCGACGTGCATATGTGATGAAGCAGTCTCGATCGGGCTGCCAGCATACGGCAGAGAGTGACTGTCGATCTCATCGAAAGTGACTGCCCAAATTCCACCGGATTGCTTCCCCATGATGATGGTGCGATGTTTGAACGCTTCGGACGCATTGATTAGCTCTGAATTATAGCCTGAGAGTAATCCCTCATCCGCTTCGGTGGGCATGAATCCGCGGCCAAGAACGACGTCTTTCCGGAGGTATGTAGGGTGAACCGACCGTTGGAACATTGGATTATCGAATATTCTAGTCCCACACGGAACCTATGAACTTGCTCACAAATGAGGTAACGCCTTCCCACCACGAAGGGTCGTCCAGTGAAAGGTCAAGATCGACGACTTGCCGCTCGCTCGCATTGGTCGCCTGTAGCTCGCATGTTTTACTGCCTGGGAAAAACTCTGCCGATACTCTCCACGGAGAGCCGACCCATTCAAGGTGGATCCCACCCGATTCCGTGGGTGCTACGTGAGGATAAGGAAGCGATTCTGGATAGTGCGTTACAAAGACACCTTGAACAACTTCACGAAGGTCTACGTCGACAGCTTCACCTTCCCCGTCCAACCAGCCTTGTTCGATTGGCAGCGTGTTGTCCATCTCTAACGATAGCTCGAGGTTTGGAAGGGTGAACAGATCCGAGACAGTCGAAACGTAGCGTATTTTATCCGTCGCGTCGAATGCTGCCACCCCTGTCATGGATACCATTGTCCTCTCATTGCCTCCGGCCGCCCTTATTTGGTCTCGGTAGGTAGGCGAGAGTGGAATGTCGACCAAAGTTCCTTCGAGAAGACGAAGCGTGAATCTCCCTGCTTCCCATTCGTTTTTGGCCACGGTCCCCTGAAGCTGAACGTCGGCGAAATAGTAACCCTGCCCCTCAAGGGCAAGCAGCTTCCGGCTTGAGGCAGTCAGGACGGCTGGACGATTTGGATCAGGTGTGATGTCAACGGTTTCGTCTTCGCGCAGCGATTTGCCAAACGCATTGAAGAAAGTGAGGAATTTGCGGGGAAACTCGGTAGGAATTGGCCTGTTCTCCGATTTGGCTCGGACGCATTCGGCTACGAGATCCCTTGCTGAATCGAAATAGGAAAGGTCAGGCTCCAACAGTCCTGCTGTAGCCATAGTGAAGCTAGCGATCAAGGCCTTCGTACTCCCCTCTTGGAGTTGTTCTAGATCGAGTCGAAACCCTTGACTGAAGCCCTTGGGCACTCTCTGTCGTGAGGGATGTTGGTCCAAGTAAAGCTGCTTGGCCAACGCCACAATCAAGTCCTGATAAGCCGCCAAATCTCGGGCAACCTCTATTGGAAGGCTCCCGTCAAACCGACCGCCTTCAAAACGAGGAGTAATGAACGGACTTTTCACGGTTACCCTCTGTTATGGTAAACGAGAAACGAAGCGAAGCGAATTCTCAGGCGGCGAGGGGCATTATTCCCGGAATCAATCGAAAATGGCCAATAGTTGTGGTCTTTCGCTGTGTTAATTGGTTAGTACAGAATCTGGGGGGGCCAGGTCTAGAAAGTCACCCATTCGTGCAGCGCAACGGGGAGTTTCGTGGGAAGTTTTAGCCCTTCGGCCCGGCGCAGTGCGTGACTCACCCGGCTGATCTGACCCAGCTGAAACGGTTCGGCAAGCCACGCGCTTGAGACGTTGGTGTACTGGCGCACCAGAGCGGCAAAAACAAGCTTCTGCTCATCGCCTTGCGTAGGGCTGTCGACCTTCTAGACCGGCCCTCCTGTATCTCGAACACGAGCTCTGATCATCATTTGTCGTGTCCTTATTTCGCTTCAGGCAGGCCGGAGATAACGTTGGCAGAGATCCCACTGATCCATACTTTGCCCTTCACCCATGGGTCCACGGAGATTCCTCTAGTTAAGGCGTAGCGGTGGCCTTTTCCCGTGGCTTCGGTCCATGTCTGTCCGTTATCCGGTGACCAGTAGAGCTTGTAATGCGTATCGCCATACCGCTGGCCCCACACAGCGACTTGTCCATTGGCCGCATCCACTCCTCTCGCCTCCCGGAAACCGGGGACTTCAACCCAGGTTGCGCCCCCATCGCCGGAGGTCTTGATGCCCGCCCAAGCACCCGCTGCCCACAGCTTCCCCGACTTTGCGCGGTCCACCGCCAAATCGTCGATCCGGGCATTGCTCCAAGGAGAGGTCATTTTCGACCACGTCGCGCCCTTGTCGGTCGATTTGAAGTGGTGGTAGGGGCGGACTGAAAGGTAGCGAGTGTTCGGCTCGGCGACATCCACCAGCAGGAAGCTATTCTCCGGGTGATAGCGGTGACCTGTGTCCATGCTGTTTGGAATGATGCCCTCCCCGACCGCGGTGAAAGTCTTGCCGCCATTGGTCGTACGATAAAGCCGGGGAGTAGTGCCGTTGCCCTCTCCTGCGATCAGCACAAGGAAATCGTTGGGGTCACCAGGCATCATCGCGGAGCGGGTGATGCCTTCCGAGCTGTCGGGAAGCCCGCTGTTTGTCAGGTCCAGTTCCGCCCAGGTGGCGCCGCTATCGGTCGAGCGCATGATCATCGACTTGCTCGCGACCTGATCCGTGCCCGCCGCGACCAGAATCTTCCCGTCATCGCTCGACATGATCTCATGACACGAGGTTAGCTTGTTCACCGTGCGAAAGGAGGAAGCCGCAGCGTTGCCACTCGTACCCCCATCGGTCACGACAAACGCGCAAAGATCTCCGCCCGGAATGAGCGCCATATTGGGATTGCTGCGCGTGAAGTTCACTTTGTAAGTCATCACCGCGGCGATGCCGCTATTGTTGGGATACTTCCAGTTTTGTCCCGAGTCCGTGGAGATCGCGGGGAGCAAGCCGCCAGTCACGTACCAGCGCGTTGGGACTCTTGGATCCTGGACAATGAAGTCATGACCATAGTTAGTCTTTTGTCCCTCCTTGGGAGCAGGCGACCACACTGGCTGAGGCGGCATGGATAAGTTCATTGGTAGATAAGTCCATGTCTGCCCCCCGTCCTTGCTGATCCGTTGAGCGCTTTGCAATGAATCGGGATTATTTGGATCGCGATCTCCCCCAATCCCGCCGGACACAAAACTATCGTCAGCGAGCACGGTTGCATTGGCGGGACCCCAGCCTCCCCACCAGCTGACCGTCTTGGTGAAGGTGTAAGTCGCTGGGTTCTTCCAATCGTCGGCCGTTACCCGGTAGCCTCCGACGTTGGTGGCGACGTAGGCAACGCCATCCTTCCGGCGCACAATCGCATGAGCCGAGGGCGGCTGTTTGTTCCAGGGATTGATCTCCCCTTCGTTGTTCCAGACCCGATTCCAGGTCGCGCCACCGTCGGTGGAAACCTGCAGGCCACGGTCGGTTCCGACCCACACTTGATCGGGAAACTCCGGGCGCACGTCGATCGTGATCGCCATCTCCTTGTCGAAAGTCGCCCCCCCGACCTTGGCCCAGGTGGCACCGCCGTCGGGTGACCGCCAGAGGCTGCCGCTCATCTCTTTACGAGAAGCAGCGAGCCAAAGGTCTTTGTCATCGCGAGGGTGAAACATCACCGGGGAAGCACCGCGCACCAGCTGGACATTCGCTAGATCCTGCAGAGGAGTGCTCCAGGTCGCGCCGCCATCGGTGGATAGGACGAGCTTTCCAGGGGAGCGAAAGGCGACCAGGTCTGGATTACCTGTCGAGACATCCATGCCGGAGACAAAGTTCTCATCGGTCGGGATGTCGCCGTTCAGGTATTTCCAGGTCTGTCCGGAATTATCTGAGCGAAAAGCGCCAAAGGTATCGCCGTAGCCGTAGATGCGCCCGGCTGCATGAGCGGTAATACCGCTGAAATAACCGCCTCCATCCAGTGGAATCGATTGGTTAGAGGGCGCAGCGACTCCGAGAAGTGGGATCCCCATTGCGAGGGCGATACTGGCGATTGTTTTCACTTGGTTGGTCATCTTCTTCATCGTTCTTCCTTAGTGGACACTTTCATGCGCTTCGGTCTGGGGGAGCCCGGGATCAAGCAAGAGAGTCGCTCATTGGAGCAGCGCAGCATGTAGCTTCGTGGAGAGCTTTAGCCGTTCGGCCTGGCGCAGTGTGTGACTCACCCGGCTGATATGACCCCGCTGAAGCGCCTCGACAAGCCACGCGTTTGAGGCATTGGTACGCTGGAATACCAGAGCGGGTAAAGAAAGCTTCCGCTCATCGCCTTTGCGTAGGGCTGGCAAGTCCTCTGACGCCGAATCGAAGTGTCTCAACCCAGCTGCAAACCAGCCTGCCCGCCATCTCGTTGCCATGCTCCCGATGCACGCGCGCCGAGCATCATGGTCGTTATGATTACTGCATGCCCGTCACGAGGTTTGGCCCTCCAGATTTCTCGCTTGCACGCGAATGCCGCCAAGATGCGCTTTCACCAAAGACTAACGAGCGGCGGCCTGCTTGGAAGGCTTTCTACCAAGTTCCTCGAATCAGTGCCTCATCTCACACGAGCTGCAGCCGGTCCCAAGCATACCTTCACGCCTCGACCGTGGCTTCTTTCGCTTCGACACTTTCCGTTATACCCTCCTGCATTGTGGCTTCGCACAATGCTCGCCCTTTGTCCCTTATGCGTCACCGGTTGCACTGGGGATTCGTGTGATGAACCACTCTACAGTGGCGGAGAGCGTGTGTGCGCCTGACTCATCGTGAAGCTCAACGGCGACACTGACGATCGCTCGGTTCTTGGCAGTGAGGTCGGTATGTAACTGCTCAAGCGTCTCTGGCGGTGTGCAAACCGTGGAGGTAATTGCGCCGTTGGCTGGCTTGCGGAACTTCGATTCAAGACGGCGGACGACGGGAACAACGCCGTAAGTGGAGCCAAGCGCCCGCAGCAAGAACTCACCGCTTGAAGCCTCGGCAAGCGCAAGCTGTGCGCTGGCGTGGACAGTGCCAAGGTGGTTGAGATACTGCGCGCCAGCCGGGAGCCGAAGAAGCTGCGTCGGTTCGGTAGCCGTCTCGATGCCAAGAAAGCGGTTGAATGGGAGTTCCGTTACGCTGCGCTTCAAGTTGTGGGTTGAGTTAGTTGTTGCCTTGCTTGGCTTTCGTTACTCGTGGGAGCCCCGGGATCAGCGCTAAAAACTCCCTCATCGGAGCAGCGCAGCGCGGAGGTTGTTGGGAAGTTTCAGTCCTTGGCTTGGTGAAGTGCATGACTCACCCGGCTGATATGACCCAGCGGGCGCGCCTCGGCAAGCCATGCATTCGAGACGTTGGTACGCTGGCGCACCAGAGCGGCTAAAGACAGCTTCCGCTCATCGCCTTTGCGTAGGCTGGCAAGTCCTCTGACGCCGAATCGAAGTTTCTCAACCCAGCTGCAAATCAGCCTCTCCGCCTTCTCCTCGCAATGCACCCGCCGCACCCGCGTGGAGCGTCATGGTCGGCAGGAACTACGGAATGCCCGCACGAGGTTTGGCTCAGTAGTTTCGAGCCGCCGCATTTCTTGCTCGAACGGGAAGGCGGCAAAGATGCGCATTCACCAATGGGGGGACGAGCGGGAGCTTGCGTTGAGGGGCTTTACTCCAAGTTCCTCGAACCAGTGGCATTTACTGCAAAGCTGATCAAGACCTTTTGGCTAGCTCCAAGAAAGTGCACCTGAATGCGGCCATACTTCGGTGGCGATCCAAATTGGATGAAGTAAGTCTTCTCGATTCCACCCTGCCAGTCTGGTGAATTAGCTGACATATTGAACTCAACTCCCGGTTGGTAGCCGTCTTGCGGCGCCTCAAATGGGAACTCGGAGCTGTGTTCGACTAAACCTCCGCCCGGCACTGCAATGGTTGCACGCCAATCATAGAAGCGCGGCGAGTACTGTTCCGTATTGGTCACGGCGGCGATTTCCAGCTGCCCGTCTGGAGAGACTCGTCCTCCGTTGAGAAGATCAATGCGCACCGGAGTTCCGTTCGCAGGGATGACCGGGTGGATTCTCCCCTGCTCAGCGCGTTCCCCCCACCCATCTTGCGTAGGCGGAAGAGCACGGGACTCTCAGGATTTGGCTCGTAGTAATCAGCGTCCCAGAATGCGGAATAGTCGAAACTAATCCTCTGCCTCCTTGGTGTGTAGTACCCGTCTTTGCTAACCCGCACCACCAGGCTCTTACCGCTCTTATCCAAAAGCCGGAAATTGCCGTCATAGTCGCTCACAGTTGTTTCAGTGGCACCACCCTCGCGGTTAAGCGTCGTCCAAGAAAGTTTTACTTGGGCACCGACAACTGCCTGCCCGCTTTCGTCCAACACTCTTCCGTAGAAGTTCAGGGGAAGCTTCCACTCCCAATTCCGGTCCAACTTTTCTTTACGTCTTACTTCTGCCCATCGAGGATCATGTGGCGCATATTCCCCGCCCGGAACTTGAGACTCTGTAGGTGTTTCAGGCGACACTGGCCCTTGGGTTGCGGCACCAGAATTCAGCCACCAGCCGATTACAGCTACGCAGGTTATGACGCCAATACTAACTGCAGTTCGTCTGTTCATGTTGGGCACTCCGTCAATCGATTGGATCGGGCGGGTAATTTGTCGCCGTGACCCGCCGAAGTTTGTCGAAGACGTAGTCTACAGCCAAGAGAAAGCGCTCCCGACTTGCATTGTCACGGAGGTCTGCTTTCCGCCGATTTCCACGATCCAAATAGTAATGAACCGCTCTCTCTCTAACTGAGTGCGAGACTTGCGCGCCATCCCTGGTCGATCAGTTAAAGAAGGTACTCGTACAGCGACTTTTCAGACCTGACGCCTCTGCTCCTTCGGGCATTAGTTCCACCTATCGCGGCCCTTCAGGCCGCATGATCGGCAATCGCTTACCCCGGCCGTTCGCCGGGGCTAAGGGATGTTTCGCCGTTGGCGCAAAAGAGGGACTCAAGCGTAAGGAGAATAGGCTTTGGGACCAAAGGAAGTGAGGTTCAGGCACAAAGAAAGCGGGCTTCAGGCCCAAGGGGCCGAATATCCCTTAGCCCGGGCCAGCGGCCTGGGTTAAATCCGTCTGCAATTCTGCGCCCTGAAGGGGTGCAATCCTTATTGATTCTCAATCACCTAGTTGAACTCTAACCTGCAAACGTATGTGCAGATGGGGGGAGCCACTGGCTCGTGGCTGAGTGAGAGCACTGGGAAACCACAGCCTTCAGATGGTCAGCCGCCGAGAGCCCATTCACGCCCCGGCGTTCCCGCAATCCTCCACAACGGGCGCTCCACGCTTTGATTCCGCTTTCCAGCGCTCTCCGGAGTTAACTACCTCGGGAGAGCTATCGCTCAGTCTGCCGCTGGTTCGGATTGCTGGGCTTCATTGACACTCCGCGTCCGCCTTCGGACCGCTTACGGTCAATGCTATACTCCATTCGTTCGGCGAATTTGCTTCATCGGGAGTGTTGCTTCTCGATGTAGCGCGAAACCGCAGTTCAGAACGTGTATGTGCCACCACCGCCTTGGATGGAGGAATAAAATATCGTGCGGACAAACCAGCTCGAGAATAGCGCCAGAAGCGAGATGATCCGAACTACCCACTGGGACCCAGGAGAACTCGTACGCGTCGAGAGCCAAAATACGTTTCGGGCCGCAGCGTAAAGAATGAGCAGGTAAATGGCGAGGTGGCCGCAACTCCAAAACGCCTGTCCGTACTTGCCGCGAAAGACTGTCTCACCGACAAACTCCTGGCTGGAATGCAGTTTGCCTCGAGGACTGGCAGGGAGAGAGGGGAGCTTCGAAACTTGGCGACGGGCGGCCTCTCGTGAGGAAAATGCCAGCACCTCCCGCGCCACGGGTGTGTTCAGGCGTGCACGCATCGTAAACCACCCGTTTTCGGCAGAATTTGCCCATCTGGAACTTGAAGCTCCGAGTTCCTCCTACTCGACCGAGGCAATATTTGAAGGAAGCTTCCCTCTTTTTGTTGCAAAGCTGAGATGCGTGTCGGGATCCTTTGCGGATATTTAGGGAAACGGTCCCTCTTTGATGGGGAAGCTTCCCTCCTGGAGAGGGGGGCTCCGAGATAAAAGGTGCAAGGTACCGCAAAATAGTGCGGAGCTTGAGTAGTTGGAACTCGGAGCTTCCCTATCCGAATACTGAAGCTTCGCTAAAATAGCTCGGAGCTACCCTGAATTTGTCGCAAGCTTGCGACTCGGGAACTCGGAGGTTGAGTATCCGGAGTGGGTCGGTTGCCCCAAAACTAGGGAAGGGAGAGTAGATCGTGTGGCACCGTTGCGTCGATTTATAGGAGCTGTCGCCACTCTACGCGCACAATTGGTCAAGATTCCTGAAGCTCAGCTCCACAATCGGCGTTCAACCTTCCAATACCCTCACCGATCTATCCAGAGTCCCTACCGTGCCCATGAGCGTCTCCCCACTCCTCGCCGCTTGGTTTTCCTGCGCCTTGCTCTGCATCCCCGCGCTCGCGGCGGACCGGGCCCGTCCGAATGTGCTCTTCATTGCCGTGGACGATCTGAAGCCGGCGCTCGGCTGCTACGGCGACGCAGCGGCCAGGACCCCGAACATCGACCGACTCGCCGCGCGGGGCACGGTCTTCGAGCGGGCCTACTGCATGCAGGCGGTCTGTGCTCCTTCACGAAACTCCCTGCTCACCGGGCTGCGCCAGGAGACCCTGCGGATCTACGATCTCGGCACGAACTTTCGAAAGCGGGCACCGGATGTGATCACGCTGCCACAGCACTTCAAGCAACACGGCTACCAGAGCCATGGGATCGGGAAGATCTTCCATGTCGGGCATGGCAATCACGAGGACCCAGCGTCATGGAGCGTGCCGCATTTTCAGGCGAAGTCTGTCGATTACGCGAAGCCCGAGAACCGGCGCCAAGTCACGCGCGAGGAGGCCTTCTTCAGCAACAGCCCGGCAGACGTAAGCAAGCTCCCGCGTGGCGCCGCTTCCGAGAGCGCGGATGTGCCGGATGATACGTATGCAGACGGCAAGATTGCTGGAGAGGCGATCTCCCGCCTGCGCTCATTTAAGCAGAACGGAGAGCCCTTCTTCCTTGCGGTGGGCTTCGTAAAACCGCATCTGCCCTTTTGCGCACCAAAGAAATACTGGGATCTCCACGATCCCGCAAAGCTGCCGGTTCCAGAGCGCTCCACTGCTCCCGAAGGCGCGCCTGGCTTTGCGCCAACCAACTGGGGCGAGCTGCGCAACTACGCCGGGATACCCGGAGACGGTGCGCTTTCGGAGGAGCTCCAGCGGACGCTGATTCACGGCTACTATGCGGCTACGAGTTATGCCGATGCGCAGATCGGCCGAGTCCTCGACGAGCTGGAGAAGCAGGGGCTGGGGGAGAATACAATCGTGATCCTGTGGGGTGATCACGGCTGGCATCTCGGGGACCATGGCCTCTGGAGCAAGCACGACAACTACGAGCAGGCGACGCGTTCGCCCCTGGTGATCTCCGCACCTGGGAAGAAAGGCGGGCAGCACACTCGGGCGCTAGCGGAGTTCGTGGACATCTATCCCACGCTGACGGAATTAGCTGGGCTGCCCCGCCCAAATCATTTGCAAGGCGAGAGCCTGGTTCCGCTCATCGACAATCCCGGCGCGGAGGGGAAAGCCGCTGCGTTCCAAGTGTATCCGCGCGGTTCCCGGGAACATGGGGCGATGCTCGGGCACGCTGTTCGCACCGATCGATGGCGCTATGTGGAATGGCGGAAGGAAGATGGCACTGCCGCCGCCTTGGAGTTGTACGATCTTCAGAGCAATCCTGGTGAAACGGAAAACGTCGCGATGGAGGCCGAGCATTTGGACGTGCGGAACAAGCACGCGGCACTGCTGCAAGCTCGGCTCGCCGTGCTGCCTCCTGAGGGTTTGAAGCTGACCGATCCGACTGCAAAGGTAACGCGGAAACCTGACCGGGCAGCGATGTTTGCGGGCCGGGATCGCGACCGGGATGGGAAGCTTACGCTCGACGAATTCCTGGCGGGGCAACCGGATCCAACCGAGGCGCCAAAGCGCTTCCCTCGATTCGACACGGACGGGGATGGCGTGCTCACAGAGGCGGAATTTGTGGCTGCAGGCGTCCGTCGCCCCTGAGAACGTCCTGCTTCTCCTTGCATCGTGGAGAAAACCTCTGCGACAACGCTTCCCGCCATGACCTCTCCCATCGAGCGGCTCCGCTCTACCATCCGCGACGTCGCCGATTTCCCGAAGCCAGGGATTGTCTTTAAAGATATTACTCCGGTCCTCGCGGATCCGGAGCTCTTCCGCTTGGCGACGAACTTGTTCGTTGAGGCTTCGCGGACGCTGAACGTCACCAAGGTGGTGGGAATCGACGCACGCGGTTTCCTCTTTGGCGCAGCGGTCGCTTACGAGTTGGGGATCGGGTTTGTCCCCGTACGAAAGCAAGGCAAGCTGCCGTACCAGTGTGAATCAGCCGCATACCAACTTGAGTACGGTGAAGCCGTTGCCGAAATGCACTCGGATGCGCTGCACCCGGGGGAGAGGGTGGTGCTGATCGATGACCTGCTCGCAACCGGTGGAACTGCGGCTGCCGCGATCAAGCTGATCCGCAAATTCGGAGCTGAGTTGGTCGAGGCGCAATTCTTTATCGAACTCGGTTTCCTCCACGGGAGGAAGAATCTCGATGCGCCGATCCGCACGTTTGTGAACTTTGAGTGACAATTGTTTGGATTCCACTTGCGGATATTCAGAATACCCGCTTTATTCCGAGTTGTTCGAACCCCCACGAACATCGTCCCCCTAGACGAACGAGAGCCCGCGCTGATGATAATCATCAGCGCGGGTTCTTCGCTTTCGCCCCTGGTAGCTGCTTCAGCTTGCGAGCTGTGAGAGTGCTTCCCAGTGCTTGCGGGCCTCGTCCGAGATCTCTGCTGGAAGACTGATGTCCAATTGAACGAGAAAGTCGCCGCGGGTTTCCGGAGCCGAAGGAAGCCCACGCCCTTTTAGGCGGAACTTGCGTCCGGGCTGAGTACCGGGAGGGATCTTCAGGCGTACGTTGCCGTCAGGTGTCTCCACATCAAGTTCGCAGCCCAGAACCGCTTTCCAGGCGGGTACATCGAGTTCGCAGATGAGGTCGCTACCGACGATTCGGTAATCCGGGTGCTGGGCAAAACGAACCCGCAGGAAGAGGTCGCCGGCGAGATCGCTCCGAGCGCCCGCGCCTCCCTGTCCGGCCAGGCGGATCCGCTGACCTTCACGCACGCCCTTGGGAATGCGGACTTCGAAAGTCTCAGCCTTCGGGCTGTTACTACGGCGAAAGGAAATCTTCTTCTTGGTGCCCTGTAGCGCTTCTTCGATCGTGACGAGGAGATCTGCTTCCACGTCGCTGCCCCGCGCCGCTTCGTCCATACCGAAGCCCGTGAACTTTCCACCGCCTGCGTGACCGCCGAACTCTCTCCCACCGAAGAACTGCTCGAAGAAGTCGCTAAACCCGGTTCCTCCAAAGCTGACGTCGCCCCCTGGCTGCCCCGGCCGTCCACCTGCCGGTCTGGCGCCGCCGCGCTCCCAGTCGCGCCCTAGTGTGTCGTACTTTTTGCGCTTCTCGGCGTCGCCGACGACCTCGTAGGCCTCGTTGATCTCCTTGAACTTGGACTCAGCGTTCTTCTTGTCCTTGGCGACATCCGGGTGGAACTGGCGGGCCAGTTTGCGGAACGCTTTGCGGATTTCGTCCTGCGTGGCGCTCTTCGCGACGCCGAGGGTTTCGTAGTAGTCCTTATACTGCACAGGCATGTCCCAGGAACCATAGCGGCAACACGCGCGCGGAGGCAACCCGCGTCGGCGCCGAACTCAGTTACCCGTGAACTGCTTAGAGCCGACGATCCTGAAGCGATAGTAAGGCTCAGCGCTTTGGGACGTGGCGTCGTAGTTCTTCAAGTCGGGATCGTTGGGATCGATGAAGCGTTCGATGGTCGTCGAGCCGCGGTACTCTCCCAGCACTTTGTCCTGACCCTCTACGAAGTCCCCGTGCTTGGTGCCCGGCACCTTCTTCAGCACCTGACAGCGCATGTGGACGGTGTAGACATTCGAGCGCGTGGTAAGTCGTGGATAGATGTGCGCATACGGTCGCTCGCGCATATTATCTCCGGTCTGCGCATAATCCGTGTTCCAGAAGCGGTCCCAATCAGCAACGTTGAGGCCGCGCGGATAGAGATCCATCTCACAGATCTCAGAAGTGGAACGGAAGAGGCCGCGCGCTGGATCTTTTAAGCGGTTCTCGAAATGCTCGAGCGTCCGATTCAGGTCGATATCGTGGCGGAGCTGCGTCTGGACTGCGTGTGGATCTTCGTGGTGGCCGCCGTCCCGCTCCTTTGTGGGAACCGCCATGATCTTCGTGGACTTCAGCACGCCCCGGAGGGCGGTGTCGCGACGCAGGTACGATCGTTCGTTCTTCGCATCCTGGTTAGTGCCGCCGCCGCCTTTGGCATAGCCGAAAGGTGCAATCACGTAGTTGAGGTTCACCTTCCCTGCTGTGGAGAAGGGCTCACTGATTGCGTAGGGCTCGACCACGGGTATGTGGAAGAGATCCAGGAAGAGGTGGTCCTGCGGAAACTTCGCGCCCGGATGCGATGTATTGCGCTCCCGGTTGGGGCGGAAAAGAAGCGTCTGCCACGGTTCTCCACGGATCACGCCCGTGGGCAGAGAGCCAAACATCACAGCCGAAGCAATCTGCCGGTTGGGCGAAAAGTAGGAACGCCCCGTCTCCTCGATCCCCTTGCCACGGAAGTAAGGAATACGCCCCCCGGGGCTGTCCGTGTAGTTAAAGAACACGTTACCTTCATCGACTTTGTTTCCGAATGCGCCGTCCATGTGTTTCGAAAGACCTCGATCCCAATCGCCCGGTCCGCCGTCGAGACGAGTCACGCCATTGATCCCACTTGGCAAGATGGGCGGCTTCGGGCCGTTCTCTGTGCGCGTCACGCCTCCCGCGGCGAGGAGTCCGTACGCGGTGTGCCCGGAGAGCGGATCCCCATGGCCACAAGTGAGGCCATGAATGCGTTTGATTGAGGTGCTGAGGTAGTTTGCTCTAGGTTCGTAGAAGGTGGCGGGCACCGTGGCCCGTGCCATGCCGAGCCGTAGGTCGCCTTTGTTCCGCACGCTCGTGAACGGTGTCCCAAGCCCACCAGGAGCTACTCCTCCAGTGAATTCTAGGCTCCTCACGACATCATCGTACTTGCCGGAGTCAAGATAGTTCCAGGCATCACTAGAAAGGCGTGCTTGGAAACTGGCGTTAGTACCAGGCGTAATAACTGTTGGTACTGGTAGGCTCAGGAACTTCTCGGGAAAGTTCAAGGTGATGGTTTGCACAAGACGCGCACGAGGATCGCCCTTATTGATCGGCGGCGCCTCGCCGCTCCAGATCTCGACCTCGAAGCTGCCTCCACTGAACTCAAAGGTCTTGTTCTTCCCGACGGCAAAGGCATCGCTCACATACGGGTAGTACCTCGATGTTTGCGTCGCATCACCCGGTGACGTCCCGCGTTTGTACTGGCCGAACACCGTGCTTGGATGCCGCTGGAAGATCTTTGGTCTGACCGTGCCGGAAGTGCTCCGGTTAGGGTCACTGAGTAGGAACGGATCAGTCGGACCTTTGTGATCGTCGTAGTAGTGCATCTGCGCCCCGAAGCCGAGGATAGGCATGAACCCACGCCCATAAGCAACTTGATGTGACGGGACGCTGCAGATGTTCACCAGCCGCTCCGGTGAGAAGCCCATGTCGCTCTCCTGCCCGGTCGCGCCGAACTTGATCTTCGTCGGGCGAAGTGCGCGGACCACGGTAAAGAAGGTCTCCTTCAAGGCCGGATAGCCCGGCATCGGCGTAGCCAACTCAAGCGCGAGAGTTGCCTCCATTTGCGACGGCTGGGGATCCCCCGCCACCGGATTCCCTTTGCGGTAAAAGATCAGCGCCGCTTCGGACAACGTCACAAACCGCCCCAAACCCATATTCTTCACCTGCCCGCTGGCGCCGACGACCTGAAGTGGCGTGACCTGTCCAGACCACTCGAACGGGCGGGCCGTGTCACTGTAACCCGTAGGCCCATAGAATGGAGTGTACGGCCTGAACTTGGCGCTGGTCGTCGCCCGCTCGCTGGTCCCGGTGTCGACCAGGTTCACCGTCCGCATGTAGTCCAGCATCATGGTCAGGATCTGATCCCGCTCAGAACCCATGGTCAGCCCGGCCCCGCCGTACTTTGAGGCGAAGCTTGATCCGAATCCAGGAATGTCTTTGCCGCCATCTCCAGTCAACGACTTGAGGTATTCGAACATGCGTTGGTTCGATGCGTTGAAGTCGTTCACCGGGTCCTTGGCATCTGACCGGGTGAAGTAATAGGGCTGGGTGCCGATCGTGGAGGTAAACGCAAACAGATCGTCAAAGGAGGTGCGGCGCGCTAGTTCGGCGTTCACAGGCCAGATGGTCATCCGGGGCCGACCGAAGAGGTTCAGCTCAGGCGCCCGGCTGCTTACGGTAAGGAAGAACCGCACTCTTTCCAGCGCCTCGGGGGTGAGCCGATTGGCTCCGTTTGATTTCGGTGAAACTGTATTCAGCTGCGTCACCGGGTTCTCACTTCCCCGGGTGCGCTCGTCATTGAAGATCAGCTCATCGACCGTGGTGTAGAGGCGCTTGGTGGCATAGGTGAGAGCCGGTGGCTTGAGCTCGTTTCCCGTGAAGTGCCGGTCCGGATTGTCCGTTCCTCCAAGGGACGTCAGCATCCCGTTCGGGATGAATGGCGTGAGCTTATAGATCATCTCCTTGAAGTCTTTGAGGTCTCTCAGCTCGGGCGTCTTGTCGCTGGACTTCAGAGGCTTCAGGCCGCCCAGCCATCCAAGGACCGGGCTGAGCGAAGTCGTCGCGGGATGCCCAGGATAACGCTGGTACTCTCCGCGAACGGGCTGCGATGCCGCAAGACTTAGACTCCCGGCAACGAACTCCAAGGCCTTGCCCGAGGTGACGGCGCCGCTCTCCATCTTGGTGCTCGCCGTGGGCGTGTCCCAGTACGTCCCCTCCGAGGCGGTGTTGATGTTCAGTTTCGAGGTCTCGTCATCCACCCAGAAGGCGGTGCGCCCAACAATCGGGTTCTGCAGAGTCGCTCGATCCGCCGCGCCCATGGTGCCATCAGCCAGCACGTAGAGCCATTTCACCGGTAACGGCAGGTACGGCACCTTCCCTCCCCCTCCGGCAAGCAGGAGCGTTTGATCCTGGATTCCAGCCCTCATATCGAAGCCATCGACAATCCCTGGTGCCGACCCGGACGTCGGCTTGTCGTTCTCATCAAAACGCGCACGCGGATCGATAATCGGGTACCGTGGTTCGACCACGTTCTCTGCGTCGGTAATCTGCCTGAGGACCGGCTGGTTAAGGTCTACGTGATCTTTCGTCGGCTCGTCTCGATCCCAGTTCTCGATCGTGTCCACCTCGTCCGGGAGGTCTCGACTGGCGTACTCGGAGGCGCTTACCCGCATCCGATCCGACGAGTACAGCTTATATACCGTGTCGCTGTTACCTGCCTTGTAGGTCGGGTACGTCGCACCTGCGGCATTCGTCACTTTCGCTTGTGACTGTTCTCCCGTGAAGGTGCGGATCGCCCCTGGCTGCGAGGCCCACGCAGCGGTCTCACTGGGAATAGCGCCACCAGTGGAAGAGGCCCCGGCCTGCGTGGTGGCTTCGCGGATCTGACTCATCACGAGGTTGACTGTGGAGTCGGCGATCTGACGCGAGGCCGTGGCGCTGCTCGACGCCACCGTCGACGAACGCTCGTTCGTCGCCGAGGTCATAAAGGCGACAATCAGCGCGGAGAGCAGCACGAGCATCGCCAGCACCAGGATCAAAGCCACGCCGCGGCTGTGGACGTTTCGGGAGCGCATAAGGGAGGTCACGGATCGCGGCTCCATTTTGATCCACGGAGCACGACATCAGTTGTAAAGATTCGGTAGTTAAGGCGGGCGGGATCTTCCTTGAGCGCCTTCTCCAAGAGAGCCATATCCTCCTGGAGTTGACCCTCGTCCTCCACTTTCTGGAAGAGCCCCTCGGACCAGGCGGGCGGTTTGTCGACCTTGGCGTCGAGCCGCGCCGCTGATGGGCCATCGATCGCGATCATCATGATCTGCACGATCGGCGGAAGTAGATTATCCCGGGCTCCGGTCACCGGATCGGCCAGCCCAGTGTCTCCTCGGAGGATGCGCCAGGAGTCGTATTGGTAGTGTGGCGCAAGATCGAGCGACTCCTTGTTCACGCGGTCCTGTGGTGGGAGCTTCGGCAGAATGACGAGGCCGATGACGTGCTCCGCCATCACCCGGCCATAGTAGAATCTCGACTTCCCGACTCCCTGTTCCCGCCTCAGCGCCTCCTTCATCCAGCGCGGACGCATCCACGCAGTCTCCGGCGTCCCGACCATGTCCACCAAGCCCATGTAAGGCCGGGATTGCTCGTCGAGGATCATCGGCTCGACGTTGCTTTTGTTGTCGTTGGGCCGCTGGAAGATGGTCAGCCGCTCGCCGGCCACGGTGAGTTCCATCAGGCGGAATGCCACCTGGGGAGGAACACGGTCCTTGGGGAGAAAGTCCGGGCGATTAGGATCTTCCCCATACTCCACGAAGTACCCGCAGGCGGTCAGCATCTCGGAAAGCGAGGCAAAGCGCAGCCGGTCGTCTCCACCGTCGTTTATCTCCTCCGTCTGCCCCAGCGGAGCCTGGAAGAAGACCGAGTGGAAGGGATAAGAGAGGACGGGGTTGCTGTTCAACCCGCCAATGGTCGGCGAGGTGAAGATCTTGCTGGTCGGCCCAGAGATAAACTGCAGCTCCGCCTGCCGGCGAAACTGGAAGTCCGCCCTCGAGTTCGTGAGGCTCGGATCATGCGGGCGCCAATAGGTGTTTAAGGTGGCCTGGCCGAGGCGCCTCGCCATGATCTCAAAGGAATGTCGGGCGGTCTGGAATTGTGCCGCCTTCGAGGAGCTGCGCACCCAGAGCTGCTGGGTCTGATCCACCGTACCAAGCAGGAGCATCATCAGCCCCAGGATGAGCGTCATGGAGACGAGGAGCTCGACCATCGTGAACGCCGCGACGGGGCGCGCACGGTTATAAGGCAGGATCGGCATGAGCGGCAATCAGCGGAGGCCGCTATCCATTTGCGCGACGAGGAAAGAACGGAACTTCAGACCCTGGCGTCCAGTGTACTTCTCGAGATCCTCCGCATTCTGGATCTCTTCGAAACTGGTCATTGCCTGCGGGTTCGGGTAGCTCGCAATGATCGCAATGACCCGCCGGGCGCTTGGATGGACTGTCTTGCCCCCACCATCCTGCGGCACGGCGAAATCCTCCACGAGTAGCTTCACTGCATAGAGACGCAGTTCCTTCGCGGCGGCGCCAGGACGCGACTCGGTGTCGATCAGCCGGCCTTCTTCGTCAAAGTAGAAGATGTCGCCACCTTTATCCCGTCCGAGCGAGGGCAGCTTCGACCACTCCGTCACCTGAGCCATCGAACTAAGGCTCTGGAGAATCCAAGTTTCGTTCGCCCCATCGATGCTTTCGCGGAAAACCTTCAACCCGGTGGGTAGCAATCCGAAGAGTGCCACGAAGGAGAACGCAATGATGCCAATGGCCATCACGACCTCGACCAGACTGAACCCTTTGGACTCGGCTCGGCGGGAGAGATGGTCGAAAGGGGGTGCGGGAAACGCAGTGGGGGGGGGACCCGCTAGCATGCGTTGTATTTACATAGACTTAACACAAATGTCTTCATGTAATTGCAGAGTGGGTGTTTGGAGCACTGATGTTGGTGTCGCTGAACAGTCCAGAGACTGGCCTCGCGCCGGTGTCTTCTGGGTGATGAGGCTCAAAAGAGAGCCTCTGAAGCTTGTCGCTTCGTTCCGGAGGCCCGATCGAGAGCCTCGGAAGCTCGACGTTTCAACCAGGAGGCTCAACCTCCGGCTTCGGAAGCTCTCGGTTCTATGAAAAAGGCTCGGCGGTGAGCTTCCGAAGCTCGTGGTTTAGCAAAGCGAGGCTCGGCATTGAGCCTCCGAAGCTCTCCGTTTCATCAAAAAGGCTCGCCGTTTGGCCACCGGAGGCTCGGCATTGAGCCATAAGAGGGTGGCGCTTTACGGTAAAGACAACCGACTTTCCGGCAAATTTGGGCTGTGTGTTGGCTCTCCTCCTATGCCTGAGAAATCTCGTTCCCTCCCGCTCGGGAAGCAGTTATGGCTTCCTCCCGCTCCATGCTGGTCTTCGTCGCTCGCCGCTTTGCCTCCATGATCGCCGTGCTGTTGTGCGTCGTGACGATCACTTTCTTCCTGGTCCGCCTGGCACCCGGCGGCCCCTTCGCGCGGGAACGTGAGATTCCCAAGGCCATCGAGGAGCAACTGATGGCTCGCTACCAACTAGATGGGCCGCTCTGGAAGCAATACGCCGACTATTTGGGCGATCTCGTCCAAGGCGATCTGCGGCTCTCGACCAAGTACCGCGACCGCTCGGTGAACGAGCTGCTCGCCCAGAGCCTGCCAGTCTCGGCGGTGCTCGGGATAACCGCATTCCTACTCGCGACGATCGTAGGCGTGTGGCTCGGGACGGTGGCGGCGGTCCGGCATCATACGGTGATCGACGCGACAGCGATGTTCGGCGCGCTGGCGCTGATTTCCATCCCCACCTTTGTGACCGGGCCGGTGCTGGCTCTGATCTTTGGCATCTACCTAAAATGGCTGCCGGTGGGCGGCTGGGGATCACCAATCAGCCTCGTGCTCCCGGCGATCACTCTGGCCGGGCCGTACACAGCCTACATCGCGCGGCTCATGCGTTCGAGTTTGCTGGAGGTGCTCGGGCAGGATTTTGTCCGCACCGCACGGGCCAAGGGGCTCACGGAATCGCGCGCGGTGTACCGGCACGCCATGAAGGTCGCGCTGCTCCCGGTAGTGACCTTCCTCGGACCACTCGCAGCGAATCTGCTCACCGGTTCGATCGTGGTGGAGACGATCTTCAATATCCCTGGAGCGGGGCCGTTCTTCATCAACTCAGTGCTGAACCGCGATGTCTTCCTGCTGAGCGGCGTGGTCATCGTTTACTGCACTTTTCTCGTCGTGATGAACCTCCTCGTGGACATCACCTACTCCATTCTCGACCCACGTATCCGGCTCAATGGATAAGGTAATGACTGCGCCGCCCGGCGTCTGGCGCCGCTTGCTCCGAAATCCCTCGGCGGTCGCCTCGATGATCACCCTCGCGGTGATCGTCATCCTCGCAGTGTTCGGGCCGCTGATCTTCCAGACGAAGCCGCACGAGATCACGGGTGCGCAGTTCGCAGAACCTTCGCTCGAGCATCTCTTTGGCACCGACGTGCATGGCCGGGATCTCTTTGCCCGTGTTCTCGAAGGCGCGCGGATCTCGCTGCTCGTCGGGTTCAGCGGTGCGCTGATCAGCTTCTTCATCGGCACAACCTACGGAATGATCGCCGGGTATGCCGGTGGCAAGGTGGACGCGGCAATGATGCGCCTCGTCGAGGTCCTCTATGCGATTCCCCGCCTCATGCTGATCATCGTTGGATCGTTTGTTTTCGATTCGAAGCTGAAGGCGGTGCTCGCAGGACTAGGTAGCGGCGAGCTCGCGGCTTACTCGAAGATCATCATCCTGATCATCGCGCTCGGGCTGATCGAGTGGCTGACCATGGCGCGGATCGTGCGCGGTCAGGTGTTGGCCCTCAAGTCACAGCAGTTCGTGCTAAGTGCGAGGGCACTTGGGCAGAGCCACGTGAAGATCGTGGTGCGGCATATTCTGCCGAACCTCGCCGGACTCGTCGTGGTGTATCTCACGCTGACTATCCCGGCGGTGATCCTGGACGAATCGTTCCTGAGCTTCCTCGGCGTCGGTGTACAGGCGCCCCTGGCCAGCTGGGGTAGCCTGCTGAACGATGGACGGGAGGCGATCAATCCGGTGAAGAGCTACTGGTGGCTGCTCTTCTTCCCTGCGCTCGTGATGTCACTAACGTTGCTCGCGCTGAACTTCCTCGGCGACGCCCTCCGCGATGCGCTGGACCCCCGGCGCAAGCGGTAGATCTCCTTTGCCTCTCCCGATGATCGCAATCCATCGCACAATCTCTCTCGCACTCTCGATCCTGGCTTTCACCGGCCCGCTGCAGGCGCAGGATCCCGTGGTGAAAACAGCGCCTGAGGTCAATGTTGCGGCAGTGCCAGTGATGCGGCGGATCACTGCACGCGACACGCCGGCACACCTCGCGGCTGCTCGGTATCGGCGCGGTGCCAATGCGGGGAACTACCTCGAGGTCCCGCCCGACCAGAACTGGTCTGTACCACACTCTGCCGAAGATTTGCGGCAGATGAAGAGCGAGGGCTTCGACCACGTGCGCATCCCTGTGGCGTGGCATCATTACACGGGAGCAGCGCCGGACTACACGATCGCTCCGGGAATCTTCGCAAAGGTCGATGTGCTCCTCGAAGTCGCCCGCGAACAGAAGCTGAGCGTGCTATTGAACATCCATCACTTTGAACCGCTGAACGTGGATCCCGTTGCGGAGAAGGCGCGCTTTCTCGCGATGTGGCGGCAGATCGCGGAGCGGTATTCTGGCGCGGGTGAAGAAGTCGCGTTCGAGCTGCTGAACGAGCCGCACACGAAGGCGACTACGGCGGTGATGAACGCGCTGTATGCGGAGGTAATCCCGCTGATCCGCAAGACTAACCCGCGACGGACGATCTTCGTGGGTCCAGGCGAATGGAACAAGGCCAGCGAACTCCAGGCCCTGATCCTCCCGGACAACGATGAGAACCTGATCGTGACGCTGCACTGCTACGACCCCTTCTTTTTCACGCACCAAGGCGCGAGCTGGAGCGGCCCCGACACCGCGCTGACTGGCATCGTCTTCCCCGGCCCGCCTGCCCAACCACTCGCCATCGCGGAGAGCCTTCCGCAGAAGGTGCGCGACCGGATTCACGCATACAATACGCTCCCCATGGCGGAGAATCCTTCCAGCGAGCAGTCGTTCCTTAAGTCCGTGCAGCTCGCATCGCAATGGTCGGAACACTATGGGCGTCCCATTCACTGGGGCGAGTTCGGGGCCTATACAAAGGCAGACGACGCATCGCGCGCCCGCTACTACGAAGGCTTCCGGCGAGCCGCGGAGAAGGCGCGCCAGGGGTGTGCGATCTGGGACTGGCGCGCGAACTTCCGCTACTGGGACTCAGAGAAGAACGCCCCCGCTGCCGGGATGCGCGACGCTCTCTTTAAGCCGTAGGGAAACACTGTATATTTGCCGAGCACCCTTCCGGTGTCATGCTTTGTGCTAAGGTGTGAAGGAGCAAATGACCCCACCCCTTTCGAGCAGTTTCTTCCCCCTGGCTGAAGACACGCGTACCGTTCTGGTAGTTGATGATGAGCTGCTGGTTCGCGGGTATGCCGTGAAGATGCTGCAACGCTTAGGCTTCCGCTCACTGGAGGCAGCGGATGGCGCGGAGGCTCTGGAGGTCTTCGCCAGCCGTCGCACAGAACTCTTCGCCGTGCTGCTGGATCTCGTGATGCCGGTGATGTGCGGCGATGAAGCATTGCGCGCCATGCGGCGGATCGATCGTGCAGTCCCGGTGATTGTCTCCAGTGGCTGCAGCGTGAAGATCGTGAATGCCCGCTGTGGGCTCGAGCGCCCGAACGCCTTTCTCCCAAAGCCCTACCGCGACGAGCAGCTTCTCGAAGTTCTCCGCCTGTCGTTCTGATTTGCCGAAGCGGAACCTCCGTTTCTTGCCTCGACAGCTCTGGCGCGACTCCCAAGACTCCGCCGCTCGATGGACCTGCTAGACGAGCTGCAATCTCGCATCCTGCCCGGTGACGGCGCCATGGGCACGGTGCTCATGGAACGCGGCATTCCTCTGGAGCGCTGCTTCGAAGAACTGAGCGTGAGCCAGCCGGCGCTGATTCAGGGCGTGCATGACGAATACATTGCCGCGGGGGCGCGGATCATCGAGACGAACACCTTCGGCGCGAATGCCGTGCGTCTGGCGAAGCATGGAATGGAGGGGCGGGTCCGGGAGATCAATCAGGCGGCGGCGCTCCTCGCTATTGAGAGCGCCCGGGGGAAGGACGTATACGTGGCGGCGAGCGTCGGGCCGCTCGGGCTTACGGAGGAGCAGGCGAAGGAGCGTGGTATCGATCGCAAGGCGGTCTTCACCGAGCAGCTGAGCGCGCTATTGGACGGCGGAATCCAAGTCGTGTTCCTGGAGACATTCCTCGACCTCGATGAACTCCTGCTCGCGCTCGCGGTGAAGAAGTCGCTGCATGCTTGCCCGACCATCTGCTCGCTGGCCTGCACGCCCGAGGGACGCCTGCCCACTGGAATGCTGCTCACGGATGCCTTCATCAAACTGCGCGCCGCCGGAGCCGACGTGGTAGGCGTGAACTGCGCGAACGGCCCGCAAGCCATGCTCCGCCTCTTCGAGCACCTGCCCGCCGAGGAGTTGCTCTCTGCTTACCCGAACGCCGGATACCCCACTTATCACGACGGGCGCTTTATCTATTTCACGGGTGCTGAGTACTTCGCCAAGAGCTCGGTCGAACTCGCGAATCAAGGTGCCAAGCTCATCGGAGGCTGCTGCGGTACGACTCCCGGGCACATTGCCGCAATGGTCGAAGCGCTGCGTGAAGTCGCGCCTGTAACTTCGAAGGTCTTCCCGGTCGCGGTGCCGGAGGTGGTCTCAACTTACATCGAGACTCACGATCGCACGCCATCTGGGCAGGCGCCAATCGCTGAGGAGAAGAGCATTCTGGAGCTGGTGGCGGAAGGGAAGACGGTGATCGTAACGGAGCTGGATCCGCCGAAGACGCTGGATCTGGAGAAGTTCTACGCCGGAGCCCAGGCGCTCACGGAGGCCGGCTCGGACGCGATCACGCTCGCCGACAATTCGCTGGCCATCTTGCGGGTGAGCAATCTAGCCGTCGCCGCGGCCCTGAAGCACCGGTACGGGATCACGCCGCTCGTGCACCTGAGCTGCCGGGATCGCAACGTGATCGGCCTGCAAAGCGAGCTCATGGGCATGTCTGCGCTTGGCATGCGACACGTGCTGCCGCTCACCGGTGATCCCGCGAAGGTGGGCGATCATCCCGGAGCGACTTCGGTCTACGATGTGACTTCGATCGAGCTGATGAAGATCATCATGCAGCTGAATGCGGGGATGAACTCGAACGGCAAGCCGATCAAGCAAGGTGCCGGGCTGATCATTGGCTGCACGTTCAACCCGAACGCCAAGAACCTCGACGCGCAGATGAACCGCCTCGAGCGCAAGATGGCCGCAGGCGCGCAGTATGTGATGACCCAACCGGTTTTCGATCGCCGCCTGGTCGTGGAACTTGCAAAGCGGACCGTGCCGCTCGGGATTCCCGTCTTCACCGGAGTCTGGCCGCTACTGAATGGGCGACAGGCCGAGTTCCTGCACAATGAGGTGCCGGGGATCGTCATTCCCAACGAGGTGCGCGCCGCGATGGTCGGACTTGAAGGTGCTGAAGGACGCGCCAAGGGCGTCGAGATCGCCAAGGAAGTCTGCCAGGAGGTGCTGGAGCACTTCCCGGGAGTGTACCTGATCACACCTTTCCTGAACTACGACACGACCGTGGAACTCGCCCGCTTCGTGAGGGAGCGCTCGAAGTAGGCGGCAACCAGCGGGGTTGTCTTGGTGGCGCGCTTGGACGGGGCGCTTTGCAGCTTATTCAGTTTTCTTAGGGAAATGCCTGTCATCTTTTGACAGCCCAAGCTCGCGTGCTAACTTCCCTGAGGTCGCGCCGCCTGGGCGCTGAACTGTCATATTTCCCTGCTGTGCGAGTTTCCTCTCTCTACCTCGACTATGGAGTCGACGCCCAAGTCTGCGCGGAAGATGCCGTGGAGATCTCGGAACGCGGAATGCGCCTGCGCTCCCGCTGGCAATTCGAGATCGGCACCCAGATTTCAGTCGCAATCGTCCCGCCGGAGATGCGACTTAGCTCCGAACGACTGATCATAGAAGGGATCGTCGTCTGGTGCGAACCCAGTGCACATCGCGACTACGAGTGCACCCTCCTGTTCCTAGAACTCCCGGATGATCTGCGACACAGACTCCGGGATCTTTCTTTGCAACTCCAGGCTCAAGAGGAGTAGCGCCGCCCTTTCCGAGCATCCCAACGAGTACTCGGAGTCGATCCCCAAGCGGGATGATCCCGCTGGACCGCCTACGCGAGAATTGCGAGCGCCTTGCTGATCGCGCTCTTGTGGCGATTAGCGGCGTTGCGATGGATTCGGCCCGTCTTCACGGCCTTATCGATCGCGGAGATGAACTTCTGCGCCGCCGCTGCTGCGACATCTTTCTTGCCAGCCTTCAACGCGAGCCGAGCCTCTTTGAGGCGATTCTTAACCGCAGTAAGCGCACGGCGATTCACGAGTGTGCGAGCTTCGGTCTGACGGGCGCGTTTGCGGGCGGAGCGAGTATTGGCCATAGAAAGAGACTTGGATCGAAAGGGGCAGGAGGATACCCGGAGCGAGGGGCGTGTCAACCGGGCACTTGCAAATCAGCGAAGGGTCGCCGGCGCACGTTATCGAGGCACCGTTTGTGGAGGCAGAGGGCTGAACGGAGGGCAAGCGCGGTCGGACGGCCAGCCGCACAGTCGGGCGGTGCGCCAGCGACACCCAGCGCCGGACTACCCGGTCGGGCGGCGGATACGAAATGACCAGAAACGGAGCAAATTGGTCCGGCGATGACTGAAATTCAGTCATCACTGGACCGCAAAGTACCGTTTCTAACCAAACAACAAGCGAGCGCGGACAATTTCAACAGGCTAACCGCCCACGGGAACCCGCTATTGCGCCATGGAACGCCCCAGCGCGCCAACGATCTTCCGCTTGAGCTCCAAGGGATCGATCGCCCCCTCGTGCTTCCAGAGTACCGCACCCTGCGGATCGAGCAGCACAGAGTAGGGAAGAGCGCCGCTCCATTCCTTGTCGAAGGCAGCCATGAGCGCGTACTTGTCCGTGCCTCCGAAGTAGAGATTTCTGCCGGAAGACTGCTGCTTCGTCAGGAAGCTGAGCACCGCGCTCTTCTCATCCGGGTAATTCGCGGCCACGGTCACCATTTCGAAGCCCCTTTGACGGTACATACGGTTGATCTCCACGAGATCCGGGAACTCCGTAATGCACGGCCCACACCAGGTCGCCCAGAAGTTCACCAGCCGTAGCTTTTTCCCCTCCCCCTTTCGCAACGTGGCGAGACCCTCGACATCGACGGGCTCAACGGTGACGGGTTCCTTCGCAAGCTTGGCCATGTAGGCCTTTACCTGGTCTTCTTTTCCGGCCCACTTGATCGAGCAACCGAACGCTTTTGTCTGCGAGACCTCAGGAGTTTTCCCAGCAAGCACTGCATCGATGGCAAGACGCAGGTCCTGGGTCTTCACAAAAGCTTCGCGCTCGCTGTCATCAATCCGTCCGACATACCGGAGACGGCGATCTTGATCGAAGACGAAGGCATGCGGCGTCGCCACCGGTCCGTAGGCCTTGGAACTCGCCTCCAGCTCGCTCCCGCCGCCAAAAAGATATGGAAATGTAAACGCCTTCTCCTTCGCCCGGACCTTCATGTCGTCGAAAGAGTCCCCGAGGTCGGTGTAACCCAGCTCGTCCAGACGGACCGAGGCGGGGTCATTCGGGGAAATGGCGACTAACATGACCCCCTTTTCCTTATAATCGGACGCAATCTTCAGGAGGCGGTCCTCATACTCCTGCGCCGTCGGGCAGTGGTTGCAGGTGAAGACCATCACGAGAGCTTTCGCGCTTGAGAAGTCAGCGAGCGTATACTCCCGGTCGTCGACTCCGGTGAGCTTGAAGTCGGGTGCCTTAGCACCCAGCGGGAGGGGTTCGATCTTCGGCGTTTGGCCAAGTGAAGAGACCGACAGGAGGAGCAAAGCGAGGAGGAATCGCATGGCTGCAATGCAGAACGGCGGGAGCCCACGTGTCAAATTAATCGCACGATGAGAGCGATCGGCGAACTGGACGGGTGGTCGCAATGAAGCGATGGTCCAGCCTCTTTCGATGAAGCTCGCCACCCTCATTTTGCTCGGACTTCTGATCTACGGGGTGCTGACCACGCACTTCACGGTGCGCAAATCTCGCAGTTCCCAGGAGCGGGCTGCCGCGTTGCGTGTCTCGGTTTTTGCCTGGATGATTGGACTCGGATTGATCGTGGCGTTCCTTGTGTTGCCAAATAAGCACCGGATCCTGATGCTCGCGCCGATGTTCCTGGGAGCAGTAACAGTCGTGAAAGTCTGGCAAAGTACCCGGGCGCGAATCCGCAGGGAGCAGCAGGAGATGGTGGATCTCGACCACATGAAGCGGGTGAACTGAGCGCAGCCTGAACATCCGTGCTATTCGTTTGTCTCACCCTCCCCGAATCATGAAACGCAACTTCACGACTCTCGTTATCCTGGCCGCCTGTACGATCACAGGCGCGGCGCTCCTGAGCTGGGCTGGCGAGGCAAAAACACAGCAACCCAAACGTACGATGAAAGATTTGAGCAGCCTTCCTGAAGCTGAACTCCGCAAGCAGCTCACGCCTGAGCAGTTTGCGGTGACCAAGAAGAACGGTACGGAGCCGCCGTTTCGTAACGAGTACTGGGATAAGAAAGAGGCCGGGATCTACGTAGATCTGATCTCCGGCGAACCGCTTTTCGCATCCATCCACAAGTTTGATTCGGGCACGGGTTGGCCGAGCTTTTTCCAGCCACTCGAGAAGTCATCGATCGTCGAGAAGACCGACGCGACACACGGGATGGCCCGCGTGGAGGTCCGGTCCAAGAAGGGCGATGCACATCTGGGGCATGTCTTCAACGACGGTCCGAAGCCGACCGGGCAGCGGTATTGCATGAACTCCGCAGCCATGCGTTTCGTGCCGGTCAGCAAGCTCAAGGAAGAAGGCCTGGAGCAGTACGCACCGCTCTTTGAAGCTGCGCCTGCCAAGTAGGTGCCGGCAGCCGGTCCGTGTTGCGTTTCCAACGGAGCGCAGTACGGTACGGCTTTGATACCTCTGGATGATTGAGACGAGCGAATTAGCGAAGAAGGTGCAGCGCGCGCTGCTCATCGGTGCCTATACTGATTCTGCGCAGAAGCCTGAGACGGAGAGTCTGCTGGAGGAGCTCGTTGAGTTGGTCAATACGCTCGGGATCCCGATTACCGGGACGATGCTGCTGCATCATCGGGAGACGCATGCGCGGTTCCTGATCGGTTCCGGCAAGGCGCAGGAACTTGCGGATCGAGTGAAGGCGGAGAACCTCGATGTGCTGATCTTCGACAACGAGCTCACACCTTCCCAGCAGCGCAACTGGGAGAAGCTCACGGGCATCGCGGTGATCGACCGCCAGGAGGTGATTATCGACATCTTTGCCAAGCGTGCGCAGACGCGTGAGGCGCGACTGCAGATCGATCTGGCACGGCTCGAGTACTCGCTGCCTAGGCTGACGCGCGCCTGGACCCACCTGGTCCGACAGGGCGGCGGCATCGGTGCAAAGGGTGAAGGTGAGTCCCAGCTCGAACAGGATAAGCGCCGGGTGCGGGTGGCTATCGATCGCCTCAAAAAGGAACTCGAACAGGTACGTTCCGCGCGCGCGACGCAACGCAAGGATCGCAAGCGTGCACCGGTCCCAAATGCCGCGATCGTTGGCTACACGAATGCTGGGAAGTCCTCGTTGCTGCGCCGGCTGACGGGCGCCGATGTACTGATCGAGGACAAGCTTTTCGCCACGCTCGATACGACGACGCGCAAGATTGCGCTGCCCAACAAACAGCCGCTCCTGCTCACGGATACGGTCGGCTTTGTACGCAAACTCCCCCACCGGCTGGTTGAGGCTTTCAATGCGACGCTCGAAGAATCGGCAATGTCGGACTTCCTCATCCACGTGCTGGATGCGAGCGCGGCGGAGGTCATGGAGTTCTATAACACCACGCTGAAGGTGCTCGGGGATCTTGGCGCGAACGAGCAACCAATGCTCATCGTTTTCAACAAGATCGACAAGGTCACCGAGCCGGCCACGCTAAACCGCCTGCGCCAACACTTCCCGGAAGCACATTTCATTTCTGTGCATACAGGCGAAGGGCTGCCAGAGCTGGTGGACCGCATGAGTGAGCTTGTCTCGAATGGCGCGTTGATTCAGGAGCTGCGCATCCCGCAGACGCTTACCGAAATGCTGGCGCGCCTGCATCGGCATGCACGGGTAGTTGAGATCGAGTATCTCGATGACGAGGTGCGGGTGGTGGCGGTGCTGCCGGCCCGCATGGCGGAGGAGTACGCGGAGTTCCTTGTTGATCCGGTCGAGATTGAAGTTCCATCTCGCGTGACTTTGCCACTCCAGTCACAGTAGTAAGCAGGACGTGCGTGGAGGTTCGATTTCACGCCGCCTTCGCTGACTCACAGCAGCCATGAAATCTTTCCTGAACCGGTTTAAGCGCAAGGAGGATGAAGAGTCGCCGGAATCTAAACCGGTGAGTTCTGCGGAAAGTCGGACAGACGTACCGCTGAAACGCACGGGGATCTCCGTTACGCCGGAGGAAGCGCTTGCGGAAAGTGAGGCTGCCAAAGAGGCACGCGCACTCGAAGCCGGACCTCCGCCGGACGAAAACCTCGTCCTGGAGTTGGGCGACTTTCTTCACCGCATTCCTCCCGCGCTACTTCGACCAGGCACGCCGGACGTCCATACGGAATTGCGCTTTCCGCTCGCAGACATCGCTGATCGGATTGCCCGGGGTGAGACGACGATTCCTCTGGCGCAACTCTACCAGCAGGTCCCGCAGATCTTCGAGCGTGAGATCCTGGAGTTGGATCCAGCAGAGATCCGCTTCCCCTGGCAGAAGGTTCTCAAGCTGATCAACGAGACGGATCCAGGAGCGGCTGAGGCATTGGCCCCGCGGCTAACGGTGCGGCACGCAAAGCGGAACATCGTCACTGGGCGGGGCGCCGGCGGATTAAACGTGCCGGAGTCGCCTTTCGGGAAAGCCGGAAGCAAGCTGGCGCAGCGGCCTGTCACGTGGTTCACCCGTCCTACTGCAGCCCCAGCAAGTCGTGTGGAACCGGCACCTGCCGGAGCGGAAAAGGACAGTGAACCCCTGGCTCCTGAAGCAAAGGACGGCGGCGAGAGTACGATGGATATTCAGGAGAGCACCGCATTGATCGAAGCGCTCCGTGAGGATTTTGAACGCGAGCTGGCTCAGGTGCGGGCGGAGTACGAGGAGCGAATCGATGCCCTGAAAGCGGAGCTGGCGGCGCTTCGTGAAAGCCGCGGTGAAACTCTGCCTGCAGAGTAAAGCGTCGCCCGCTCTCAGCGCAGCCAGGCTTCACTGATGGCCACACGGCGCAAACGCATCCACTGGCTCCGCGCCGCGCTTTGGCTTCTCGCGGCTGCGCTCGTTCTGCCCATCCTACAGACGGGTTGCGTTCGCTTTGTGAATCCGCCAGTCACCTCCCTCATGCTCCTGCGAGCGATGGAGTCGCCGGAGACAAAGCGCGCTTACCAGTGGGTCGATCTTGGAAAGGTAGACCGCGACTTCGTCCATCTCGCGCTGGCAGCGGAAGATCAGCGCTTCTTCCAGCACGCGGGGTTCGATTGGCAGGAGATCGAGGCGGCGCGAACCCGCGCGGCACGCAGCAAGACGCCTGTACGCGGAGCCTCTACGATCAGCATGCAGTGCGCGCGATCTCTCTTCCTCTGGCCAGCGCGATCCTGGGCACGCAAGGGTCTGGAAGCTTACTACACCTTTTGGCTGGAGCTGATTGTACCAAAGAGACGCATCCTCGAGCTGTACGTGAATGTGGTGGAAATCGGCCCACAGACTTTCGGTGTCGAGGCGGCCGCCCGACGTTACTACGGCTCGGGCGCAGGGATGCTGCCCCGTTCCCAAGCGGCGATGCTCGTCGCCCTACTCCCCGCTCCCACGGTATGGGATCCGCACGCTCCGAGTCCGCGCTTGCGCCGCCGGCATGCGCATCTACTGCGGATGCCGCAGGATCTTCCAATTCCCGGGTGGACTGACGGCCAACGCTAGCATCGGTTAGTTCTTCGGCCACTCGTAACGACCCGATTGAGGGTTGTAGACGCGCTCGTCCCGTCCTGTTTCGAAAAGCTTCTCCTCGCTTGAGACACAGCCCGCCAGAAGACCCAGGTGCGCCAAGGCGTAGACGAGGAGAGCAACCCGGAGCAACATGCCTCAGGCCTAGCGAACACTGATGCTGCGGGCAAGCGTCGAGCGCCATTCCACCAGGTGCGGCTCCACTTGTCTTTTGCTGCGCGTCGTGGCCTCGTGCCGCTGTGCAACAGACCAGTAGATGGGCGGAGTTCGCCGAATTGTCCGCGCTCTTCTTCGTCCAGGCCGCAGCGATGGGAGCGTGGTTCGTCCCACTCGGCCCGGTGCTCGATGCGCACGGCTTGCAGGTGATCAAACCCGTAGCCTTCGCGACCTCCGCGATCGCCGCCTTCATTTCCCCGCTGATTTTCGGCGCAATGGCGGATCGCCACGTTGCACCCGTGCTCGTGCTGCGCTGGCTCGCAGCTGCTACAGCCACCGCCATTGTGCTCGCTGGCTTTGCGATCGAGGCCGGCGCTAGCGCGTGGCTGGTTCTCGCGCTTATCCAGCTGCATGCGCTCTGTTCCGCGCCGACTTGGGGAATCTCCAGCGCCATTGTGCTTAAGCGCCTGAGCAACTCGCAGCGGCAGTTCGGCCCCGTGCGCGCCCTGGGCTCTCTCGGTTGGATGGTTGGTTGCTGGATCGTCAGCGCACTCCATGCGGATACTTCAACCGTGGCCTGCTACTCGGCAGCAGCGCTTTGGCTGCTCGTTGTCGTGCTCACCCTTTGGCTGCCGCAAACTGCCCCACCTCTCCCGACTGGCCCGGTCACGATTCCGCAGAGACTGGGCTGGGATGCGCTCGTGCTGCTGAAGAATCGCGACCACCGCGTCGTCTTCCTCACCACCGCGCTCTTCTCCATTCCACTCGCCGCCTTCTACCCCTACACGCCTAATCAGCTCCAGCACCTCGGGCTCGAACGCACCAGCGCCTGGATGACGCTCGGGCAGACCACCGAGATCGTCGCCATGTTTGGCCTCGCCAGTGTCATGGGCCGCTTCCGGCTGAAGTGGACCTTCACTGCCGGCCTTGCGATCGGCCTCTTCCGCTATGGGCTCTGCGCGCTCGACACCAAGGCGGGCGTCCTGGCGGGCGTGATGCTCCACGGCTTCTCCTTCACCCTAGTTTTCATTACGGCACAGATCTACCTCGATCAGCGCATCGACCCTGCCTATCGCGTCCGAGCGCAGGCACTCTTTAGTGTGATGAGTGGAGGGATTGGAAATCTCATCGGATATCTGGGTACAGGCTGGTGGTTCTGGTTTTCACAGCATGCCGGAGCACCTCAGTGGCCGCTTTTCTGGGGCGGCCTGGCCGCGTCCATCGGCGTCGTTACCGTCTTCTTCCTCGCGACATATCGGGGCATGGGCGGGAAGCCGCACGCTGCGTTTACTCCGGGCGTCGGTTCTTGAATGGCATCGCGACAGGCCCGACCGTTCTCTCCATGAAAAGCGGCGCGCCGAATCCCAGCAAGGAGCTCTACCAGCAACTAAGACAGCTCTCCTGCGCCCAGCTCTGGGAAAAGGAAGTCCCGCGCTTTGATCGCGCAGCACCCGCCGAGCGAATGGAACGCGTGGCCGTGATCCGCGCCGTCGGTGTGGTTTTTTCAGAGTCCGGCACGCCGAAGCAGCAGGCGGAGGTCCGGCCTTGGCTTTGCGGCCTCCTCCGCGATCCAGAAGAGAAGATCCGACGCTACGCTATGACGGCCTTGCCGAAGCTCGGATCCAGCGCAAGAGAGGAGGCGGAACTACTCGCGCTTTGGCGCACCACGACGTCCGAACGCGAGAAGGCCGCCCTGGCAGAAACGCTGGAGAAGATCGGAGGCACTGCCACGCTTGGTGAGATCGCCGGGAGCGCCAATGGGCAATTCGCGCAGGCCGAGCAGAAAGTGCGCGCCAGCGTTGAGCGGAGCGCGCACCCGAGCATCGTGCGGCTGGATGGCGAGTTCACCGACTTCGCTGACGTTCAGATCCGCCTCCGCGGACGCGACGGCCTGGAGCAGATCGTCTGTGAAGAGGTGGAGGAACTCATCGCCGCGCGGGGCAAGTTTCGCATCAAGAAGGTGAAACGCGGCCTCGTCGAGATCAGCCCGGTCGCACCGTTCAACTTGGGCGATCTATACACCCTCCGATGCTTTGGGACGGTCAGCTTCGTCCTCGGTAGCGTGGAGAACTCCGGGGGTGATGCGTCCTCGATCGAAGCGTTGGCGCAAGTCATCGCTTCGCCCCTCTCCCGTCGATTGTTGCAGGCTTTTACCAGTGGCTCGATCCGCTACCGCCTTGATTTTGTGGATAAAGGGCATCAGCGCAGCGCGGTGCGGCTCGTCTCAAACCGTGCATATGCCTTGTGCCCGGAGATCCTCAATGACGCACGCGACGCTCCTTGGACCATCGCGATCCACCCTTCGGCTGGTGAAAGCGTTGTCGAGCTTTCACCCCGCATGTCACCAGATCCGAGGTTCGCCTACCGCCAGGGGGATGTGCCTGCAGCCTCACATCCACCATTGGCTGCTTGTCTCGCCCGCCTTGCGGGACCTCACGATGGGGAGGTGGTCTGGGATCCCTTCTGCGGCTCCGGACTGGAGTTGATCGAGCGGGCGCTGCGCGGCGGAGTGAAGCGAGTGATCGGTACAGACCTTAGCCGCGAAGCTATTGCGATCAGCAGACGAAATCTCATAGCTGCGGGCGTAAAGGCTGAAGTGGACCTTACCTGCTGTGACTTCCGCGCTTTCGAAGGCCTGAAAGCGGGTGGTGCAACGCTGGTGATCACAAATCCACCAATGGGAAAGCGCGTACCGATCAGGGACCTTCAGGGCCTAATCGAGGACCTCTTTGCCGCGTCAGCACGCGCTCTGCAGCCCGGGGGGCGCCTGATCTTCGCAAATCCATTGCGCCTGGAAAGCCCTGAACGAACACTGAAGCTACAGTCGCGGCGAGTTGTGGATCTTGGTGGGTTCAACTGCGGCGTGGAGGTGTACAGCAAGCTACCCTGCTAGTTGCCACAGGCGTCCGGTGGTGCGAATCGTCGCCCTCACGGCTGATGGACCCGCCCAATCTCTAAATAGCCGCGTTGAGGTGACGCGTCACTGACTCTCGGCAACGGGTAGGTGCGTCAGAATGACACACTGGTGCGCCATAATGGCGCATCGCTCCGTGAAATTGACGGACTTACGCGCCAGAGCAACGAGAGAGTGTGCCAGAATGGCGCACAAGTGCGCCATTGTGGCGCAGTTGCGCGATAGTCTAACGGGAACGCCAGTCCCTCGAAGGGCTGCTTGGTGAAGAGAACGAGCATCCCCTGCTCGGAACCCTCTCCTATGCCGCGTAGTATTTCGGATACCGGTAATAGTAGTAGTCCGGCATGTCAGTATTCACGCAGTTCAAGATAAGCCCGAGCACATTGACCTGTCGCTGGTACAGCGTGCCCAAGGCGTTTTGAGTGAGCTTGGCAGAGGTGAACTGAGCCCGCACGATCATCAATGTGCCGTCGAAATTCGGCGCTAACGTTGGGGTATCGTCCGTGGCCAAGATCGGTGCAGTATTGAAGATCACCAGGTCGTAAGCTGCCTTCATCTCCTCGAGCAAAGTCGCAACGATCGGTTTGAGAAGTAGTTCGCCAGATTGGTTAGTAACCGCTCCGCGATGCATGAGTGAAAGACCCTCGAAGCGCGTTTTCTGCACCGCTTCCTTCCACAGAAGGTCGCCGCGAAGCACGTCTGACAATCCCCTTTCCCCTTCGACAGCAAAGAGCGAGGCAAGATCACCACGGCGCAAGTCGGCGTCGACGAGCAAAGTGCGAGCACCGGAGGCGGCCATTGTTATGGCCAGATTAGTGGCGATTGTGGACTTCCCCTCGTTGGGAATTGCACTGGTTACGAGCAGCGTCCGCAGTTCGCTCTGATTGGGCATGAAGACGAGCGACGAGCGAAGGCTGCGAAAGGCCTCGGCATAGGTATAGCGCTCATCGTCAGCATGCAGGAGTGGCAATCCGGCAGGGCCGCGGCTTTCCACAACATCGGGGATCTGACCCAGAATCGGCTCAGTGAAGTGCTGCAACACCTCGGAGGAGGAAGCGAGCCGATCGTCGGCGCGGTCGAGCAGCACGACGATCAGCAGCCCGACAAGGAGCCCGGTAAGGAGCCCGGTAACGAGGTGGCGAATGGTCTCCTTTGGCACGGGAACTGGTGCGCTCGCTTTTTGCAGGACGATCAGCGGATCCATTACGGTCCCGGCATTTACCGCACCTGCGCTGGTCAGCAGCTTCTCGAGGAGAGCCTGGGTGCGATTGACATCAGCCTGCAGCGTCTGGAACGTCGCATCCTTGCTGTTCGCCTCCATGACCTTGCCGTTCCAATCTGCGATGCTCGTTGCAAGGCTCTTCAATTCGGCACGAATGGCGGTCGCACGGGCAGTCGAGGCATTGTTGTTCTGCTCCTTGATTACCTCGATCAGCCGCTCCAAACGGGTAACGTCATCCTTGATTGCCTGGAGCTTTGGATGCTTTGGCTTCCAGACCCGGCTGCGCTCCGCAAGTTCAGCTTTGCGTTGAATGAGCTGCTGGAACGTCTGCAGGTACTGGGCGTAGAGTTCACTGCCGATGGTCGCGGGCGCGCCGGTATCAGCTTCCGGCGTGGCTGGATCTCGCGGCCTCGTACCAGCCGGTGGTGCGGTGAGTAGTTGCTCTGGTGTCAGGTTTTCGAGCCGCTGCAGCTCAGTCTGAAGCTGGGCCTCGCGGGTCTTAAGCTCAGAGAGGAACTCGGCTGACTGACGTCCCTGTTCCGCCCAAAGGGGCATGTTGTTCTCCTCGACAAAGGTCTTAAGCTTCGCCTTTTGCTCATCGAGCTCACGTCGAAGCCGCTCCTCAGATTTACCCAACCCGAGTGTAGCAGTTGAAAGAGTATTGTCGCGCTGTTCCCTCTTGAAAGCAATGAACTCGTCGACGACAGCATCCACGAAAAGTTGGGTGTACTCCGGGTTTGTGCCGGTGCCATTCACCAGAAAGATTGTGGTGCGCGGCAGAATTCCTGTGGTGATCTCTGGCGGCGTCGAGCCAGGCCCATGTCCCCCGAGCATCAGCCGGAGACGCGCCCGCTCCACAATTACAGGGCTGCGGAGCATCTGCAGAGTGGTACCTGCGAAGTCGCGGTCGTCCTGCTGGCGGAACTTCCGCATCTCCTCCATGTTCAGCTCTTCACGGATGTTCAGCTGACTGCTCGATTCAAAGAGGTCCGGCTTTTTGAATACCTGCCACGCTTGATAAGCCAGCCCGAGGCTGATCGCGAGGAAGAGCACCCACCAGTGACGGCGCACCGCCATGCGAAAGCGGTAGAACTTAACTCCGAAAGTGCCGAAAAAGTTCCCGGGAGCGCTCGGAGGATGGTTGGAATCCATCAGTACTTGAGGAAGCTCTCCGGAACGAAGACGCGGTCACCATCCTGAAGCGGCATGTCGCCCCCGGTGCGTCCCCGCTCGATGATCTCCTTAACATCCACCACAAAGGTCTGAGGTCGACCGCCTACATCTCGCGTGACTTTCACTTTGCGAGAATCCGCGAATCTCTTGAAACCACCAGCATTCAGAATGGCCTGGCTGAGAAAAAGCGGACGTTCAGCCGAGATCGCCTGCCCTCCCACCGCCCCGACCTGACCAGAGAGGTAAATCGTGCCCATGGACGCGGCAGCATTCACCTGATCAACCGATAACCGCACGGTCGCCTCGTAGTAGAAATCCTCCTCCAGGAAGCGTTTCACCGCACCCGCAGCCTGGGCGACGGTAAGGCCGGCGAGTTTAACGCTCCCAAGTGGCGAGATCTCAAGGTGCCCAGCCGCGCTTAACTGCCGGACTTGGGGCGCGGGTTCATTGTCCTGAGCAACATATAAAGACAGAATGTCGCCGGGCTGGAGCTTGCGGTCCGGATCAATGAGCGTCGAAGGGCGAGCTCCTCCGGGTACCATGGGAACAGGCGCACTTGGCGTCACCGCCTCCGCACGTGGAGGCGTACTTTGAGAAATGCTACTAGCTTGAAGGCAGACAACCAGAAGCGCGCAAGACCATCCGCGACTGAGGAGTACTGGCATAGGCCAAAACAATACCTCAGAATTTGTAGAAGATGCTAAAAAACGCGAGATTCTGATAGTAGTCACTCTGAGGAACGTTGGACTCTTTAGCGAGAAAGCGATAATCGAGCCCAAGCGTGATCGAATTTGTAAGGTGATGACGAACTCCGATCGCCGCACCCACCCGATGCGCCTCTTCTGAGAACGAGCCCGAGGTCTCATAGTACTCGTAAAAGACCGTCGGCGAGATTGAAGTGTCCCGGATCACCTTCCAGTCAGCCCCGTACTCCACATGGTACAAATCGTAGGAACTCGAGTAGAAGCCGATCTCAGAAGTCTTCGATGCAGACAGGCGATGCTTGAAGTTCTCGGACGGTTCATTGTTCAGCTCGAACCGGACGTAGAATGAGTTGCCCCCGGAGTCGTCGTCTACATTGTCATCGAGAAACTCCCGACTGGCAGTCTGATTGAAGCCTTGATCATCAAGGATGGCGTTCACCAGATTGTTGTTGGAGTAGCCGTTTCCATCGAGTTCAAGGCGCTGATAACCTGCTTCCAGGTACATATTGGTGTAGGCCGACAGCTGCCATTCGATAAACGGTCCGACGAGCAGGTTGTATCCATCACCGCGATCTGAATCAGTGAAGGAGATGTAGCTCGCCGCCGTGTTAACGCCGACGCGCAGGGTCGGGCTGATCGCGTAGCTCGGCTTGAAGAAGATGGTGTCGATCGAGCGATCCTGATCCGCGAAGATGTCATCACGCGCCCACAGATTATAGTGATCGTAGCCGCCGCTCAGGGTAAGGGCGGAGTTCGCCTCCCAATCGACCTGCACGCCGACTTGATTCTCGAACCGTCGATAGCGCGCGATGTTGCTAAGCACCGCAATGTCGTAGGGATCTTCCTGATAGCTGAAGCGGTCGCGAATTGTGAACTTCACGTCGCCGAGCAAGAAGGAGAACGCGAGCTCGGAGGTCGGCGAAAGCAGTATGCCATCGGTGTCGTACTCTGAGTTGCTCAAGTACTTCGCGTAGCTCGCCCCAATGGTAAGCCGTAGCGTATTCATGTCGGAGAGACGCCAGGCTGCATCCAGGCTCAGCGATGGGCGCAGAATCACGTCCGACTGCCGGTCGTCATCGGAGAGGGTGATGTTGTCGTTCACCTCCACGCCAAATCCGGCGGCCAGGCTGAACCGGACGGGACCGATGGCGAAATTGTAGTCGTCTTCTTCCTCCACGACCTCCTGAGGATCCAGCGGAGCAAGACCGCTCGGGGAGGCATCGCGATAACTATAGTCCGACGGCTCGATTGGGCCAATTCCGCCAGAGGTGCGCGACGTACCGAGGTCGCGGAAGAACTCCTGCGCAGATGCATTTAGCGGCAGAGATGCGACGACGGTCGCTCCCCCAATCGCGAGAATACTGCGGGACCATGTTTTCATAGATTAGGTTCGGGGTGGTGGATGCGGCTTTCTATTTGCGCGGATTACTTCGATCGCGGGAGGTACCTGCTTCTGCCGCCCGCACGATACGAAATCCGAAGTATTCGGCGGTGGCATTGGGCTTTGCGTGCATGCGACAGGAAGACAGAAGGCCCAGCTTGATCGCGCTTTTGTGCCAAGAGGCGCCTCGGAGAACCTTCGTCCCAGAACTGTTGTTCCAAGAATCCATGCACCATTGCCATACATTTCCGCCCATGTCGTACAATCCTATGGGGTTAGCAGGGAAACCCCCGACCGGAGATGTCCAAGAGAAACCATCGTCGTAACCGGCGAGACAAACATCTGCGCCAGTCTCTTCGCCCGTGTAATTTCCGACTCCGGGTGGAGGAGGCCAAGCTGATCCCCACGGAAAGACGTCAGCAACGCCCAAATCGCGGGCTTCCGGAGTCTTTCCTGATTCAGGTGGAAGACCTACCGCTGCACTCCACTCCAGATCAGTGGGGAGTCGATAGCTCTCGCTGGCTTTCAGTGTTCCAAGTCCGCGTTCGCGAGCAGTCAGCCACTTACAGAAAGCCATGGCATGCTCCCAACTCACGTTCACTACGGGATGATCCGGTGCTTGCTGGAATCCCGGCGACTTCCACCGTTCGGACTTCAAGGCTGTCTCGTGGGCAAAAACCTCAAAGTCCTTCACTCGCGTACACCAGATCGCGAATTGCACGTCGCCAACTGGAACAAAGCGCATCTGCAAGCTGTTCTCCAGCGGTGCAGTCTCGGGAGCGGACGCTGAGCCCTCTACGAGAACGGTCGCGCCGTAGCGTTCTGAATTGAGGGGCTCCGCTTCCCCACCAGTGCCGACGACAGCAACCGGAACCAACGTAGCGCGCATCAAAGAACTACCAACGAACCACAGCTTTGCAGCCAATAGGCCGCCCGAAAGCGATGCGGTGGAGATCAACAACACGATGTAGAATGAAGCCCGAGCCTCTCACCCCAGACAGAGCGGAGCCGAAACCTTATCGTCGATAAGCCTGTCGCCGTTTGGATGCCAATACAAAAGCATAGATCGCCACAGAATCGTGGCTGCAGGATGAGAATGGACTTGCTTTTGCCGAGAGTAGTTGTCGTATTCACTGAAATTCCCAGACTGTCACCGCGGGCAAGTTCGCTCCGCGCTCTAACACTCCGATCCGAGAAAGACTAACTGTATGAAGGCCACGACGCTCGTTTCGCTCCTCTCGATTGCGTGTTCCGCAGTCATTGCAGCGGAATCAAAGGAAGCTGGGAAACAGCTTCAGATCTACCCAAAGAATCTTGCCCGGCAGCACGTCGGGGCGAATCTCTTTCAATTCGACACCAAGACCCAGGCCTTCGTCCCGACTGAGGCCGCGGCAGCGTGGCTTGATGACGATATCACCAGTGGCTTTCCCATTGTGGCAGGCAAGCAGCACTACATGCTTGCGCTTCCCCAGCCGGAACTCCTTACCAACTTCCAGCTCTCCACCCTCACCGCAAACGGGACGGTAAGCCTTTACGCTTCCGACGAAATCGCAGTGCCAGGTTCAAAGGCATGGGCACCTCTGGTGAAAGGCATTCCATTGGCTCAAGTGAATGAGACGAAGCTGAAAAAGCCTTTCAGCCGCGTCGCGAAGTACCTGCTCATTGAGACCGATGTGACTGAGGCTGCCCCGGTATTCAGCCTCTACGCATACACCGACAAGCCAGCCGTGGCTTACGACCTCACGAAGCGCTCGCAGGCGATCGACAGCAATGCCATCTTCGGCCCGTATGTAAGCAGCCAGTCAGCTTTTAACGTTGCAGGCTTGTACGCGCAGAGCTACGTCTCGCATGCAGACTCGCCTGCTGGTTTTGTTTCCTGGCAGGGCGCAATTGACGACAATCCCGAATCGGGGGTTACGCTTGCTCCTTCGTCCACACAGTCGGCATTAGTAATCCGCTCAGCCAAGCCGCAGTCGATCAGCCGAGTCGCCGCGAAGGTGAAGGCCGGTACTGCTGGCAAAGTTTCACTCTATGTCTCTAGTGAAACCAGTGCGGCTACCTCCGCCAGCCAAGGTGCCGCGGTCACGCTCGGAGAGCAAGTTCCGACCGTTGTCCTGAATATTGATGGTGCTTCTGACCGGACGAGCCTGGACTTCCCGGCGGTCGAGGCGTCTGAGATCCTAGTTAAGTGGGAGCCCACGAACGGCGTTGATCCCCTTGAAGTGCGGGAATTGAACGCATTCGGATCAGGTGACTTGTCAACTTATGCCGTGAATATGCGGCCGGATGCTGTCGCTGAACTCAGCAATGACAGCGGCAATTCTGATGGCTCCAAAGACGGCAAAAGCTTCGTGGATGGAAAGAGCGGCAAGGAACTGCTTGCGCCGATTGGCAAAGGCCCCGACGCAATTGCAGCCCCGCCTCAACCAGGACCTTACCTCCCAGGTTCGCTAGGTTTCCCTCCTAGCCTGGCTGGTGCGGACTTTCCCGTTAGTCCCTAGGGTTTGCTAGACAGTTTCGAAAAGGCGCGCGGTTTCTCCTCGCGCCTTTTTCATTTGGCCCAGTCGGGTCAGCTTAATGAAGAAGAACCAGCGTGCTGCTGGTCAACGATTGGTCCTTGGTTTGAATCCAGCAGGCGACGAACCCGAGTCGCGAGTTCGTCGGAGGTGAAAGGCTTGTCCACGACGAGATTTGGCGAAATCCGCGCTGTGTCAGGGTTTATCGCCGGATCGATATACCCCGACACATAGAGGACCTTCAAAGCTGGGCGGCCGTTCCGAACTGCCTGGAGGATTCGTTCCCTCGCATCTGCTGCCATCCCTGTGTCGCAGACCGCTAAATAAAGGTCGCCGGAATGCTCCGCTGCTAGAGCGAGCGCCGCTGCTTCATTCGCAGGCGCCATCACCTTGTACCCGCGATCTTCGAGCACGGCGCTAATCAGATCGCGCATCGATCCGTCGTCAGCCAGTACGAGGATCGTCTCCCCTCGGCTCTCCTGCGAGGTCACCTCGACCACCGGTTCCGGCTCTTCCACAGCTGCAGTCTCCAGCGGAAAATGGATTAGAAATGTTGTTCCCTCCCCTTCCGTTGTGGACGCTGAGATCCTGCCGCCACTCTGGGCAACAATCCCGTAAACCGTCGCAAGCCCGAGCCCGGTTCCCTCTCCGGGGGGCTTCGTAGTGAAGAACGGTTCGAACATCTGCGCCGCGGTCGCGGGGTCCATACCACCACCGGTATCGGCCATTTCCAGCGTTATATATCGTCCACTCTGCAGAACGGCTCCTTGCTCCATCTTCAGCGGCTCAGACACCACAGTATCTCCGGTGGTAATGGTCAGCACTCCGCCCTTGGGCATCGCATCGCCAGCGTTCGCTGCAAGGTTCAGGAGGACCTGTTCGAGTTGCGCGGGATCGGCTCGTACCTGGCCTTGACGCGCGTCCGCCCGAATCCGCACCTCCACCTGTTCTCCAACGATCCGCGCGATCTGCAGCTCCGTCTCGGCAACAAGCCGATTTAGATCCACCACTTGGGGATGCAGCACTTGTTTCTGACTGAATGCCAGGAGTTGCCGGGTAAGCAGCCCGGCCCGTTTCCCGGCTGTGAGGATCACCTCGGTCTCCTGAACAGGAAGCGACAGATTGCTCAGCTTGTTCCGCAGGAGCGCCGCATAACCGACGATGACCGTCAGCAAATTGCTAAAGTCCTGCGCAACCCCGCCAGCCAGCCGCCCGATCGCTTCCATCTTCTCTTCGCCTCGGACCTTCTCCGAATCTGCTTCCGCTGCCTTTTCCACCAGACGAACTGCCCGTGACTCTTCTAGCAAGCTGGCGCGCTGCAGGAAAAAGGCGGTGATTAGCCGAGACAGCTCGCCGACCTCGCCGCGCTCGTTTTCAAGCGGGCGGAGTACCTCGAGACTATCGGTCCGCATGCTCGCCGCCAGCAGCCCCAGCGGGCGCCACACCCATCGCCGCAGCGCGTACAGAAACACCAGGAGGATCGTCGCGAGAAACATTGCTAGCCAGATAAGCTGCCGCATCTTCACCTGAGCCACATGGGCCAGTACGGGCGAGCGATGCTGCGCCGTGAGCCGCATGACGGGCGCCCCATCCCAGCCGGGCAGCAGCTTGCTGAAAACCATCTCTCCGCTCCCGGGATCGACTCTCGGAAGTGCGTACTTGGGATCGACGAGTGCCAGCACGCTCTCGCTCCGGGCCGACATCTCCGCGAGCCCTTCCAAGCTCCAGATCCGGCCCGCAAAAAGATACCCAACCGGCGTGTCGGATTGCCCGGTTGCGCCCGCAGCGTGAATCGTTGCCCCTCGCACTTCGATCAGTCCTGCCGGTGTATTCGCAAAGAAGTGCGCAACTCGGTCATCCCCCAGAGCCTCATCGAAGCCGGAGCGCGGAAGCGGCACTTCGTGGAGCCCGTCCGCATAGAGCTGGTTCCTCGAGTGCACGAGCTTGCGCTCCTTGTCGTAGACCCAGAGCACCTGCACCCCCTGCTCAGCCAGCAGGCTGTCCGGCACGTTCTTCTCCATCCACGCGCGGTCTCCCGTGGCAGTCGCCTGTGCTATTCCGTCGGACGCGCCCTGGTCTCGCACGAAGCTGGCGAGTGGTTGCCCGTTCTGCTCCAGGAATTGATCAAAGGCCTCTGCTCGACCCGCCTGCTGTGCTCCTGTGACCCTTTGAAATTCTCGGCTATCGAGCCACTGGATCCAGAAGAGCCCAGCGGCAAAAAGCAGAACCACGATTCCCAGCGACAGGAAAATCTTGCTCCTGACGCTCATGGACCTTCGGTTGATTCGTTTCATTCTGACGAGGTCGCCACAGTGATGATGATTAGCTGCCCTGCTCGCAAAGTGTGCTCGTTCATTTCCTTGCGCCTAATTCGGAACCGGTGGGGCAACCTGCCTTGCCAGCGTAACGAGATCTTCCATCTTTCGTCGGGCAGGTAGCAAGCTGGTGTTAAACAAAGCGATCTTCGCCTCGAAGCCAACCTGCAAAGGCGTTTCGTGCGTTTTTGCGGGTAGCAAGAAACGCATGAGTGCACCCTCCACCCGAATCCTTCTGAACCCTTCCGCCGGGAGCGCCTTGGGAGAGCAAGTGCTCCGCGAGATGATTGCCGCAGTGCTTCCTCATGCAGAACTCGTGGTACCTCCTGCCAGCGAGGACCTCGAACGGCTCGCGGGAGAAGCCGCTGAGGCAGGCTGTCAGACCATCGTCGCAGCAGGTGGTGATGGAACCATCAACGGCATTCTGAACGGTCTTGGTCCCCATCTGGCAAACGTTCGGCTGGGCATCCTGCCGCTCGGCACCGGAAACGATTTTGCCCGATCCATCCATCTCCCTACCGATCCGGAGCATGCGCTCGCTGTGCTTCTGGAGGGTCGCACTCAGCGCATCGACCTCATCCGCGCGACGACTGCGACCGTCTCCCGGCTGTTCCTGAACGTATCCGCGGGAGGCTTTAGCACGAAGGTCAGCGAATTCGCCAGCGATGTGAAGGACACCTGGGGTCCTCTCTGTTATGCACGGTCATTCGTCGGAGCACTGCCCGAGCTGGATGACTATCATACGAAGATCGTGCTCGATGATGGCGAAGAGATCTCCACACCCGCATACAGCGTTGTGGTAGCAAATGCGCGTTACGTCGCTGGCGGTCTGCCCATTGCCCCGGACGCCCTACTTGACGATGGCCTCGCGGACCTCCTGGTGCTGCCCGTAGCGAGCCTTCGCGAGCTGGCCACGCTGGCCCCTGCCACCCTGCTCGGGCTGCATCTCCAGGATGAGCGCATCATCTTTCGCCGCGCGCGAAAGATCACCGTGGAGAGCCAGCCGCCCATGCGCTTCAATGTCGACGGCGAGCTTCTCCCAGTCGAGTCCGTTACCTTCGAGGTGCTCCCAGGTGCTCTCGAGGTAATCGTCGGCCCGACTCCTATGAGACCGTAGCAACTGCAGGAGTAGACGGCGCCAGTGCGGGTTTGTCGTCCCGCCAATCACTGCCGGTAATCAGCCGTACATGCCGGCCATAGGTTAGGTAAATGAACGTCCAGTTTAGAAAGACCATCACCTTGTTGCGAAAGCTGATCAGAAAGATCAGGTGGATAAAGAGCCAGGCCAGCCAGGCGATCAGCCCGCTGAAGGTAATGAACCCGAGATCCGCAACTGCCGCGTGCCGCCCGATCGTAGCCATTGACCCCTTATCGAAATACTCGAATCGGGCCGGCCAGCCGCCAGCCATTAGCGTTCGGATGTTGCGCGCGGCGTGACGTCCCTGCTGCATCGCAACAGGCGAGAGACCAGGCAGCGGTGCGCCGCCGTCGGGCGCGCAGTGTGCCTGGTCGCCGATCACCTGGATTTCCGGGTGCCCGGGTACGGTTAGATCGGGCTTCACGATCACCCGCCCCTGCCGGTCGAGTGGGACACCAAGGCTTTGGCCGAGCGGTGAAGCGGCATTCCCTGCAGCCCAGATTATGGTGCGAGCTGCAATGAAGTCGCCAGTTTTCAGATACACGCCGGTCTCGTCGAGATTCTCTACCATCGCGCCGAGCTGCACCTCGACGCCGATCCTCACCAGCTGTTCGCGGGCCTTCTCAGAGAGCTCAGGCGAGTACACCGGGAGCACGCGCGTTGTCGCATCCAGCAGGATTATTCGCGCTTGGGATGGATCAATATGCCGGAAGTCCAGGGCCAGCGTGACCCGCGCAATCTCCGCGATCGCTCCTGCCATCTCGACTCCCGTCGGGCCTGCCCCGACGATAACGAAAGTCAATGCCGCTTGGCGCTGCGCAGCATCCTCCGTCTTTTCCGCGACTTCAAAGGCGAGCAACAGCCGCCTTCGGATCTCGAGTGCGTCATCGAGGCTCTTCAGCCCGGGTGCGAGGTGCTCCCACTCGTCCTTACCGAAGTACGAGTGCCGCGCTCCAGCGGCCAGAATGAGGTAGTCATATTCGATCTCTCCATCAGAGGTCACGAGGACCTTGCGCTGCGTGTCCACGCGCTCCGCCCCGCCGAGGATCACCTCGACGTTCTCCTGCTTTCGCACGATGTGCCGGAGCGGCTCCGCGATATCTGCTGGCGAAAGCGCCGCCGTCGCCACCTGGTAGAGCAGAGGCTGGAAAAGGTGGTGATTGCGGCGATCCAGGAGTGTGACTCGCACCGGCTCGCCCGCGAGCGCCTTGGTTGCTTCCAGCCCCCCAAACCCGCCGCCGACTATGACCACCCGGGGCAGGTTACGATGATAAATGTTCATATGCTCGCGAGCAATTAATCACACTTTGGATCGCTTGTGAAATATTTCACAAGCCCTTTACGATCCTCAAGGCCTCCTGTTGAGGAGGCTCTGTTCACAAGCTCAAGGTGCCATCTCAAGCTTTAGGTGCCTGCCAACCCGCGTCATCGCGAGCATCGACCGCGGTAGGTCCTTTCCGTGAACAGAGGGCACAAAACATTTGCAGCGCTCGTGGTGCGCGCGCTTTGTTCGGTCAGCGCAGAGTCTTTTTTGCTCAACCCTCTCAACTAGGCACTCACCGCTCGCTGAATTCCGCTCACCATCTCCTGAAATAGGCGCAACCCTCGCTCCTTTTAACTCACCCCTCGGTTCCAGCCGCTCTCCGCCTCGTCATCTTATCTCACCGGTGAGAGGATTTGGGTGTCGGTTGAGTCTTTTTACCTCTCGCGAGAGTCTATTTTACTCAACCGAGACGATTCGCATATCTAACGTAGAGTCAAAATGAGTACCCGGAGAGTCTTTCCCACTAGCCCGAGAGCGAAAAAGCCTCAGCCTATAGTAAATAGTACTCTCAAGAGAGCAAACTGAGAGATCCCGTAGAGCCAATCTATCTCAGATTTGAGCCAAAAATCGGAAGGTGTGAGGTAAAAGACTCTCGCGACACACAAAAAGACTCAAAATCAGGCGTTTAGTGCTAGAGCAAGATACGTGCTGAGCGATTTGGCATGAAAGTTCACAACATCCAATGGCTGTGGTCCCGGTTTGAACAGTTAAGTGCCATCCTCCACGACCGCCCCGGCCTATTAAACAAGGCCGGTGCCGACCGAGTCCGTCCGAGGACAACAATCGCACTTACCCTGGATTGTCGTTAACGGCATTCCCTCTCTCAGTCCTAAGAGCCGCCAGCGAGGGTGCTTCTCACGATGAGCAGCGACCCAGGCGGCCTCTTTAATTAGGCTCGGTCACTGCATTCATCTGCAGCGTAACTGCAGTCTGCGCGAGCGCTCGGCCGTCCAGCGTTGCGCCGGTTTTCAGCGAGATCGCCGTGGCGCATAAGATGATGCCTTTGAATTGCGCCGTCGTTCCAATGTCTGTCGCGCCAGCTACCTGCCAAAAGATGTTCTTGGCCTGTGCGCCGCCCGCCAGAGTAACAATGGCTCCGTTACCTACGGTAAGACCTTGCGCAACCTGGAAGATCCACACTGCATTGGCGTCCCCACGGGCGTCCAGCGTGACTCCGTTTGGGATCAGCACCGGGGTTCCCCACTTATAAAGACCAGGGGCGAGTCGCATCCCATCGATATTCCCGGCACCTACTTCAGTTGCATCGGGCGACAGACGACCAGCGGCGTCCGCATACGCGGCCTCCATGTCGCCGACCGCCTCAGTTAGCAGAACAGGATGTACTACTCTGCATGCAGGACCAGCAGCATTGACCGTGAAAATCGTCCCTGACACTTCAACACAGTCCAATCCAGTAATGGCCGCCCCGGTTATGGGGCTTGTGCCAATATTTCCAGTGATCGCCGATGTCGGAACATCGGTGATTCCTGACTTGGATAAGATCGCGAAGCTACCTGACCAACCAAGATCAACTGGGGCGAGTGCGGGCGATTGCGCGTTTCCTGGTGACGCGAGACAGAGCAGCGCGGCGATCAAGACTCCACCAACGGGTGTGATCATTTTTCGGAGTGCTTGGTTGGGTTGAGCGGAATCGCTAACTACCAGGGGGTTTTCGTGAGTGATGTTCATCGTCTTCGGTTTGGTTTGATGTGTGTTGTTTAACCACGCCGAAACTAGGAGGCGACGAACTCGGGAACAATTAGGGGTTCACCGTGGGGGATATCCCCCATCGGTCGTGGTATCACGGCACCCCGGTGAACGGATTAGCTGCCGCTCCTGAATTGGTGCGACCAAGGGTTCGCAGCCGCGCTAAGCGGTGGTCACCCGGACGCTACTCTTGATGATACCTTCCGCGATGGCGTAGCGCGTGAGCCCGGCAACATCGTGGATGTTCAGCTTCGCCATCAGATTCTGGCGATGCTTGTCCACGGTTTTGAAGCTTACCCCGAGTTCTGCCGCGACTTGTTTGTTGAGCTGGCCTTCGGCAATCAGCTGAAGGACCTCGCGCTCGCGTGAACTCAGGTGGTTGCTCCTTTGTTTACATGCCTCTCCCCGTTCCATCGAACTCTGGTCGCGAGCCGCCAGCCCCTTGGCCACGGATGGACTGAAGAACGTGTTTCCTTGCTGAACGATGCGAATCGCCTGGCAGACATCGCGCGAGGAAGTTTGTTTAAGAAGGTATCCTCTCGCACCAGATTCGATCGCGTCCTTCACATACGCTTCGTCACTGTACGCGGAGAGGATGAGAACTCTGGTGGAAGGCACTGCCTTGAGCACCTGACGAGTGGCTTCCAAGCCGTTGAGCATCGGCATGGCGATATCCATTAGCACGACTTCGGGCCTCAGCTTCTTGACCATCGCGACCGCTTGACGGCCGTCCTCCGCTTCTCCGACGACCTCGAGATCGCGCTCCAGCTCGAGGATTTTTCGAAGTCCCTCGCGCACGAGCATGTGGTCATCCGCGAGCAAGACGGTGATTCGTTTCATGAGCTGATCAGATTTGTCACAGCTGCCTTTCCCGAGAGAGGGATGCGCACCTCGATTCTCGTACCTGCACGGAGCACCGATTTGATCTTCAAGGCGCCACCCGCGTAAGTTGCTCGCTCTCGCATACCGAGCAGGCCCAGTCCACCCTTACCCCTTCTACCGGCTGGTAGTTGGTCCAGCTCGAATCCAACACCGTCGTCTTTGATCGCCATTTGGACAGACGTACCGCGCTGCGTCAGTTGCACCGCAACGTGGCTGGCGTGGGCGTGTTTCTCCACGTTCTTCAAAGCTTCCTGGAGGATCCGATAGAGCGCCAACTCGATATCGGCGGGCAACCGCGCGGTCATCTGCACGCATGCTAGCTTAACGGAAACCCCGGTCCGGTCCGCAAACTCCGTGCTGGTGTCGCGCAAAACGGCGACCAACCCGAGTTGCTCCAGGACGCCAGAATGCAAATGGCGCGAGATGCGCTCCACCTCCGCAACCGTCTTCTCGAGCATCTCGCGAATTTCCATTGCCTCGTGTTTCGCTGCCGCTTCCCGGACCGAAAGCTTGTCGGTGAGCGCATGGGTGCGAAAGAGGATGGCGCAGAGAAGCTGGGTGATGTTGTCGTGCAGTTCCAGGGCGACCCGTCCGCGCTCAGCCTCCCGCGCTTGCACGGTATGATGAGTCAAGGTCCTTAGCATCTCCTCCGTCCGCCGCGTCTCCGTCATATCGGTCACAACCAGGCCTATTGGGGCGTGTTCGAAACCATTCTTCTTCAACAACCGAATTGAAATTTGCGCAGGCATTTCCGATCCGTCTTCAGCAAGTAAGAGCACCTGGATCTTGGCGCCTGCTCTGCCAGCTCGTTTGAGCAGCGGCTTGAGCGCTGCCTGATCCGCGACCGAGAGCAGCTGGTTGAAAGATGAACCCAGCACTTGCTCCAGTGATCGTTTGACCATTCTGGCAAACCCCCGATTTGCATAAAGAATCACCGCGCCCGCAGTCAGCGTGAGCGCCCCTTCGTTCATGGATTCAATGAGGACCCGATAAGCGTGCTCTTCGCCACGGAGCGTGAACACTTGCGGGCCTTGTTTGCCCGTGACCACCATGGTGTCCACCTCCCCGGTGCGAATGGCCCGGAGCGTCTCCTCTGCTTCGGCGAGGCGCTTGCGCACCTCAGCAAGTTCGCGCGCAGGAGCGGGGTGGGAGGAGTGCTTCCCCGCTTTAACTTTCAAAATGCGATCCTACCTTTGCTGCTCGACGACACATCGCCGAACAGGCCCGTGGTGTTCGAGAGGCTGCCGATGAACCGGCATTCGGGAAGGGGAGACTCTTTGATCAGCGTCGGCGTTGCGACGATCTGGTGGTCTCGTGCCAGGTCGGGCTGCTGATAGATATCGATCACTTTCAGATCATAATTCTCCTTGAGTTCCGCTTCGCAGAGTTGGCGTACCCGCAGGACTGCCTGGCACGATCTAGCGGTCGCGCCCGCGACGTAGAGACGCAGGACGTACTTGCCCGTCTCCGGAATCGCATGCTCCCCCTTGGGGGCTAAATTTGCGCGACGGGGATTGTTTGTTTTCACAGGCGTTCGTCTCGTCTAATCGATCCAGCGTGAGAATCTCACGACTTACTCTCTCAGTTCCGGCATGATTGCCACCGATGATCTGTACGCGCGTTTGAAGGCAAGGGAACGCTTATTGAACGGCAGGATCGATCCCGCTTGGGATTCAAACATTTCTCTTTGCCGGCCTCAGTTTGCTGCGCTTGCTGGCTGGAACCTTTGCATCCGCCTGTCGCAAGCGGCCTGATTCCGCCCGCTCAGTACCCAGCACGAGAGTACGTGTACCCACCTGTTCGGCAATCCGCCTGAGCTCTACGGCTTCAGTCTCATAATCGGACCGCAAGCCACTGATATGTCGCTCGAGCGCCGCGCGTTTGCGTTCTACTTCCCGCTTGAGCTGAGCTGCTTCCTGCTGATCTGCAAGCACCGCAGCTTTTTCGAGAGCTCCCTGCGCGACGCGGGCAGATCCCGTCAGCACGCCACTCACTCCGATGTAGGCGTCCACGAGATCGATCCCGTGGTCGGAAATCAGGAACTCGCGAATTTGGTTGGAGTGCGCCATGCCACGCGCTTTCAGCACGTAGAGCACGCGATTCCGTTCGCCGTTTCCTTCGAAGTCTTGCAATGACAACCACGAATCCATGAGCGAGGACATCGCGCTCTCGCTTTCCTGCAGGATGTGGGATCCCTGGGTCAGACTGGTGAACAAAGTGGTGACCTGCCCGGCTTTCAGATAATCAATCAGCCTGGTTACCATCCCCTTCCCTTCAGAAGGAGTACCTGCATCCATCAAGCTGGTGATCGGATCCATGATGACTACATGGGGTTGGAATGCGGCGATCTCCTTGAACATCGTCGCCAGGTGCATTTCCAAGCCGTAGAGCGACGGCCGCGCCGAATGAAACCGCAGTAAGCGTCGCTTGACCAGAGGCTCCAGACGCAACCCGATCGAGTGCATGTTACGGATGATCTGGTTTGGCGACTCCTCAAACGAGAAGAAGAGCACGCGCTCTCCGCGTCGGGCAGCGGCCTGGGCAAAATTTGCGGAGATGATGGTTTTGCCCGTTCCTGGCGTCCCCGTGAGAAGAATGCTGCTACCGCGGAAAAACCCTCGTCCTCCCAACATTGCATCCAGCCTTGGAATGCCCGTGGCAATCCGCTCGTTGGAGACTTTGTGATTTAGACCCAGCGAGGTGATTGGCAGAACGCTGATGCCTTCGTCCCCAATCAGGAACGGAAACTCATTGGTGCCATGCAAGGCGCCGCGATACTTCATCACGCGAAGGTTCCGCGTGGCGATCTGATCATAGACCCGGTGATCGAGCACGATCACACAGTCTGAGACATATTCTTCCAGTCCGTGGCGGGTTAGGGATTCACGCCCTCTCTCGGCAGTGATCACTGCGGTCACCCCTTTCTCCTTCAGCCAGCGGAAGAGCCGCCGCAACTCAGCGCGCAAGATAGCCTCGTTCGGCAGGCTCGCAAAAAGCACTTCAAGAGTGTCCAGCACTACGCGCTTAGCTCCAATCGAATCGATCGCGTGGTTAAGCCTAACGAACAATCCCTCCAAGTCGTATTCGGCACTCTCTTGTGCTTCACTACGCTCGATATGTACGTAGTCGATCACGATCTTCTTCTGTCGGACTAGCCCAGACAGATCGAATCCTAAGGACGCGACGTTGGCCTTTAACTCCGCTTCGGTCTCCTCAAATGCCATGAACACGCCGGGCTCACCAAATTGGGCCGCGCCTCGCACCAGGAATTCCACGGCCAGCAGCGTCTTACCGCATCCCGCGCCCCCGCAGACCAGAGTGGGCCTTCCTCGAGGCAGTCCGCCTCCCGTGATTTCATCAAGGCCTTGGATGCCCGTGGGGCACTTCGGCAGATGAGTTGACTGGGGAGCGAGTGGGGAACCCTTAGGCTTCATTAATAGAGCACTGTTGGGGCATCAACCGAAGGATCAAAGGACAATCAACGTACGGGTGAGGCGTAGGCGGATAAAGGGATCCATTCAGCAGCCAAATGACAGGACGTTACCTGCCCGAAGGAAACTCGCCGCACCGACGCCATGACTCTCCGCGCACCACGAAACGCGTTGTACCATGCAGCAGGCGCTGCGACGCAACGCCCACGACTTCATTTTTTACCGGTCTGTATGGTCAGCCGGAGGAGATTGCGCTTGTCACCCAACCGTTTCGCGGCTTTGCGAGAGTCTGTGAAAGCGTCCTCCCGTAGCTTTTGGATGGTGAAACAAGAACCCGAGGCTTACTCGTGGGACGACTTTGTGGGCGACGGCAGCACAGCTTGGACAGGTGTACGGAACTTCCAAGCGCGCAACAACCTCCGAGCAATGAAGCAGGGCGACAGTGTGCTCTTCTACCATAGTGTCTCGGAGAAAGCGGTTGTCGGAAGCGCTACCGTGAGCAAGACCGCTTTTCCCGATCCCACAGCGGCAGAGGGCGACTGGCTGAGCGTGCAACTCGTGCCAAAAGCACCCTTCCGCCAGCCCGTAACCCTGCGCGCGATCAAAGAGCATCCCGGTCTCCAAGGAATCGCGCTCGTTCGACAATCTCGGCTCTCAGTCATTCCGTTGCTGAAAGAGGAGTTCGATCTGATCGTCGCCCTCGGCAAGGGAAAGCCGTAGCGCAAGGGACCAACGTTCTGAGATCCGCCTCGACGATGGGTAGACCCTGTGATAAAGACACTTTTCCCGGAATGAGGCCGCTAATCGAAATCTTTGTCATCGCGTTGGTAATCTACGCCGGCTGGAACCAGCCCTTCAGGGAGCATGCAGCTGCGGTTATTCCCGGCTTGGCCAGGCAGGCGCCGGAAGCAGAAGCGACGGTTGAAGGGCCAAATCGGAACGCTCCGCCGCCACGAATCTACGCGGCGCCTCCGCAAGCGCCTGCAGTGAGTGCGGCGAAGCGCAACGACTGGATGTGGGAGGAGAAATCGATGGATCGTGCACGTCCGGACAATGCAAGAGTCAATAACCGCTAGTCTCTTCCGACTCCTCATCCTGCTCCTCCTTCTCGGGGCGATTGTGCTCGCGGGATGGGACGATCCCCTGCGGAATCGCTTCCGCAGCAAGACGGAACTCGAAGCATTCACGGAGCCGGAGCCTCCGGAGGGGAACTGGATGTGGCAGCCGGGTCGGACGAGCATTGACCGTGAAGCCTACGGGCGCGGCGCGCCGAGCCGCTGGCGTTCTCCCCGGCAAGGCGGTACCGCGCTCGATCGATAGATTCGCCCTTCCGCAGAGCCGTCCTATTTGTGACCCTGACGGCACTGCCGATGGCGGATTCGTTCGCACTGAATTGGATACTACGTGCGAGAACATTTACCTTCCGGCATAGGCTCAGACCCTCTCCAGTTTAACCATGCGAGCGACCGAATTCCTGCAACCTTCGTCAGCACTTCGCGGCTTCGCGCCTTCGCGTGAACCTCTCCGGCTTCTCCCTATCGACGCCGAATGTCTGACGTACAACTACCAGTCCCGGTATGAAGCCCCAGGACCTTCACGAATGATCCGCACCTTCTGCCCCTCCAAGGAAGCTTCATCCTCATTCTGAACCGACCGGAGTTCCTTTAGGATCGAGGTGAGTTTCTCCCGGGCGGACTGCGCACGGGACTCGGGTGATTCCTGCTTGTCCTTGGGAGGCGGGGGCAGCTTGCGGCGCAGGCGTTCGAGGTCCTTCCGCACCTGCTCGAGCCCGGCGAGTGCTTCCGCGTGGTCGGGCGCGAGTCCCAAGGCTCTGGTGTAGGTGCTCTCCGCGCGCTCCAGGTAGGCGATGGCATCGGGGATGGAACGCGGCTCTGCCTCCGCGGCCTCCTGTTGATCAAGCTTGCCGAAGTCCGTCAGTACTTCCGGGAGCAGCGCTTTGACTCGGTCGATGCGCGGTTGAGTCGATGGATTGGCCGGGTTCAGTCCAAGAGCTTGCTGGAAGTGATCCAAGGCTGCCTGAAGGTTTTCGCTGGCAGGGCCCGGGGCGTTCTTCCGCTGCTGCTCGCCAAGCGAGAGATGTCGGTCCCCTTGTGCAAGGTGCAGTGCTTCCATAGCCTGAACTACCTCGTCACGGCCGGCTAGCGCGTCGGCATGTTTCGGCTGGATCCCGAGCGCTTCGTGAAAATTGCCCAGTGCCTCCTCGTATTCCTCGAGGGCCGCTTCCACCTTCTTGCTTCTAGCCTGCCGATCACCTGCACGCTGGGCGAGGCGGCCATTGCCAGCGAGCAGATCCGCCAGCTTCTCATTCAACCGCCGCTGCCCTTCCCGCGCGGGAAGATCATCCGCCTTCGCCACCAGCGCCTGCTGCAGACTTTTCAATCCCTGCTCGTAATCACCCCTTGCGGCCGTGCGCTCCTCAGGCTTATCGGGCTGCTTCGCAAGCTTTTGATCACCCTGCTGCTCAAAGCGCAGCGCGATCTTCACGTAGTTTTGGGCAAGGAGCTGCTCAATCTCTTTCTTCGCCTCCTGGTGCTTCGGGTCGTCCGGGCGGAGCGCGGTCGCACTCTGCTGATAGCGCTGCGCGGCCCGCAGCTTTTCGATTGCGCGCTCCGGCTCGGACTCTGCCCGGGCCTCAGCGACAAGACGCGCGGCCAGCTCCACATTCAGAACCTCCAGACGCTGCTCTACCACAGCGAGGTTCCGAGTTGCAGTCGGATGCCCCGACAGCTGGGAGATTGCGACCCCATAGGCCTCTCGGCTCTGCTCGAGACGCGCCACCGCGCGGTCCGGCTTCTCGGCAATAAGTGGCAGGGCCAGGCGGAAGGACGCATTCCCAAGCTGAAACCAAACCCGCTCGCGCAGAGCTGTGGGAAGCTTCATCGCCGCCAGGCGCTGCCAAAGTTCGTCCGCCCGCCGGAAGTCCTGCGCCGCGTAGGAGGCCACGGCAAGATTGTAGAGCGCCCATGGGTCGTCCGGTTTCCGTGCGGAAATCTCCTCGAGAAGTTCTACGGCGCGGGCAGGCTTCCCTTCCTCCATTGACCGCCGGGCCGGCCCAAACTCCTGCCCAAGCGGCCACAGCGGGAGTGCCAGTGCGGCGATAAGCAGGAACCTCATGGGTGGCCAGACGGCAGATTACGCCTCTCGTTGATCAACATCTCCGCCAGAAAGAGCAGTATCGCGAACCCTAGCGGCCACTGGAAATATTCCCCGGGGCGACGCGACAAGACGGTGCGCTCGATTGCCGCCAGAGGCTGCAGGCCGTCCGTGTGGATCTTCACCAGCGCCTCGCCCTGAGCACCCAGAGGAGTGTAGAAGCCTCCGCTGGCTTGGGCGATCTGCTGCAGTACACCCTGATTCAATCGGGATACGACGACGGTGCCAAACTCATTGCGCACCGGCTCCGCTCCACCGCTTGTGCCGATGGCAGGGACGGTCGCTCCGCCCGAAGTACCGACACCAACGGTGAAGATGCGCATTCCGCGGGAGGCCGCCTGCGTCGCAGCGATCACTGCATCCCCCTGGAGTTCCTCTCCATCGGTCACTAGAACCAGCACCTTGGTCTCGAAGGCCCCGCTGGCAAAGGTCCGCTCCGCAAGCTGGATGGCGCGTGCCAGATCACTTCCTCCAATACTCAGCGCCTGCGGATGTAAGGTCTCGAGCCGGCGGCGGACGGCGGCATGATCCTGCGTTGCAGGTGCGACCAGAAACGCCTCGCCGGCGAAACCTATCAACCCAACGCGCTGATTCGAAGGAAGCTGACGCAGGAGGCTGGCCGTGGCGCTTTTCGCAGCGGCGAGCCGAGACCATTCCCCCATGTCTCCAGCAAGCATGCTGCGCGATAGATCCAGCGCGATGAGGAAGTCGATGCTTTCGCGGGGCGCGGTCTCCGGCTCCGTGCCATGCTGCGGGCGCGCTGCCGCGAGGAGCAGTCCGATCACCGCGAGCACATAGATGGCGGTCTTCAGCAAACGCTTCCGAGGAGCAACCGACCGGGTGAGATCCTCGCGCAAGCGGGGCGCCACGACTGTAGCGAGCCGGGCGCGCCGGTCGTTCATCCCCCATCGGTACAACCTCCAGCTGAGCGGCAGGATCACTGGGATCAGCCACAGCGGATACGGGAAGGCGAACGCTAGGGAAGGCGTCTCCATACAAGGTGTGCGAACATTAACTCGGCCACGAGAATGAGCGAAGCAGCCGCGAGGAACCATCCCATGAGCTCCTGAAAACTGCGAACCTCTCGCAGCGAAGTTGAAGCCTCCAACATGTCGAGCTGGGTGTGCGCCTGCCGCAAGGACGGGTAATCGCGTACCTGGAGATACTGACCGCCTGTGATGCGCGCAATTTCCGCCAGGCCGGTCGAACTTGGAGGGCCAGACCGAGGATCGTTCCCGGGAACTAGATGCACTACATGACATCGGATGCCGAGTGCGACCAAGGTGCCAGCAGTGGCTTCGGTGGAAGGCCTTCCGGCCAGCGATTCTGCATCGGTGACCGTTACAATCACCTTAACCGCGCCCGGGCCATTCATCACCGCCTCGGCAGCCATGACGAGGCCGGCACCCAGGGAGCGGCCCGGGCCGGTTTCTTCTCGGGCGAGCTGCGCGAGGACCCATGTGTAATCCATGGTCAGCGGGCTGATCAGCCGCGCTGTCTCCGTGAAACGCGTTGAACCAATGCGATCGCCACTTCGGCTGCGGATGAACTCCTCCACGACCGCTTTCATGCTTTCCATCCGGCTGAAGCGCTTCGACTCATGAGCGAAGTCGCGCCTGGCCATGGACTCCGAAAAATCGAGGTTCAGCACGAGATCGATGGCCTGGGCCTGACGCTCCTCGAAGGAAGTTTCGAGCTGCGGACGAGCCAGGGCGAAGACGAGCAGAATCAGCGCGCTGTAGCGCATCAGCACGAGGAAGCCGGACGGGCGGAATCGCGGACGGCGGTGAACAGCGGCTTCCAGTAGCTTCGCTGAAGAATACTGCACCGCTGCAACTGGACCGATTCGTCCCCGCAGCCAGATCCACAAAGGGACGAGGAGCAGCGCCAGAAGCATCCACGGCGAGGCGAAACGAAAGCCGTTTAGTTCCAGCAGCCCATCGGTCACCCCGTCGCCTCCTCCCGCGTGAACCGCGATTCCATCACGAAACGAATGGCGGCCGCGTGGATCCTCTCGAGTTCGGCGCGATCAGCACGTCGGCGGCCAAACTTCAGCAGATCGCAGCATCGCAGGTAATCAGCCAGCAACTCGGGATGATGCGAGGCCAGGTAGGGAGAGTCCTTTGCATTCTCAAGAAATTCGCCGGTCACCAGCACCGGCGCGCGCAACCCGAAGCGGCGCTCAATGTACTCACGCACGACTCCGGAACTTTCAATGGCGTAAACCCGTCCATCGCCCTCTCCCAATAGAGACGAGAGCTGATCCAAGGCAGCGAGCGCCTTTTTTCGGGCGGCTTTCGCGTCGGCGCGTGGCGACCGATGCGGCGCCGTCTTCCGCGTGGGCAGCAGCCTCAGGAGCAGCCAGAAAAGGAAGAAGAAGAGCAGCGCCCCGATCCCAAGATAGGCAACTTGCAACGGATTCGCTGGTTCCAGCAGGCGCAAATCCTCCACCAGATCTCCGGTCATGGATGCAGGCGACGGTAGCGGTTTTCAAAGAAATCCATGAAGGCGCGAAGATAGGGACGATCAGTCTGGACCTCGATGGAATCCAAGCCAATGCGGCGGAAAAGGCGGCGCAAGTCTTCCAGCCGCTCGTGTGCTCCTGCAGCGAAGGCAAAGCGGGTTCGTGGATCCGCAGTATCGAGTTCGACCTGCTTTCCAGTCTCCGCATCTTCGAAGACGATCCAGCCGACATTCGGGAGTGCGACTTCCGTGGCGTCGATCACCGGTACGGCGATCACGTCGTGTTTCTGACTTGTGACTCGCAAGGCGCGCTCGAAGCCTTCGTCCAGAAAATCCGAGATGAGGAAGATCACCGAGCGGCGGGAGACGGCCGTATTGATGTGCTGCAGTGCCGACGTGATATCGGTACCCCGTCTATCGGGTCTGTAGCTGAGCACGTGGCTGATGAGTTGAAGCACATGCGTGCGCCCCTTCCCCGGTCGCACGAACTTCTCCGCGCCTTCAGTGAAGAGCAGCAAGCCAACCCGGTCGTTATTTCGGATAGCGCTAAACCCAAGCATTGCCGTGAGTTCGGCCGCGAGTTCACGCTTGCTGCGCTCGACGGAACCAGTCGCTCCCGAGGCGCTCGCATCCACGAGGAGCATAATCGTGAGTTCCCGCTCCTCGACGTATTTCTTGAGGTGCGTGATCCCGGTTCGTGCGGTCACGTTCCAGTCGATGTGCCGCACTTCGTCACCCGGTTGGTACTCCCGGACCTCGTCGAAATCCATCCCGCGCCCCTTGAATACGGAGTGGTACTGCCCTGCCATGAGATCCTCCACCATCCGAAGCGTCCGAAGCTCGATCTCGCGGATGTTCTTGAGCCAGTCACGGGGAATCATGTCGCGACTAGGCGGGCGCGGAGCACCTTCATCAAGGCACCGGCACGTGATCGAGGATGTGGCTGACGATCGCCTCGCTGGTCAGGCCATCCGCATCGGCCTCAAAGGTGGTGATGATGCGGTGTCGCAGAACATCGGTAGCGATTACCTTCACATCCTGGGGCGTGACGTAGCCGCGACCATCGAGGAAGGCGCATGCACGGGCGCAAAGTGCGAGATTGATGCTGGCGCGAGGCGACGCGCCGAAGCGGATCATCCCCTCCATCTGGGGCACGTACCGTGCGGGCTCGCGGGTCGCGAAAACCAGGCTGATGATGTAATCCTCAATCTGCTCGTCGATGTAGATGTCATCAACCACCTCGCGCATATCGAGGATGATCTCCGGGGTGGCGACGTGACTCAGCGGCTCTCGCTTTCGGGTCTGAGCCATCATCTGCATGATTTGCTTCTCCTCGTCCTGGTGCGGGTAGCCGACCACCACCTTCAGCATGAACCGATCAACCTGCGCCTCAGGAAGGGCGTACGTCCCCTCCTGATCAATCGGGTTTTGCGTCGCGAGTACCAGGAACGGATTTGGGAGAGGAAAGGTCTCCTCCCCAATAGTCACCTGCCGCTCCTGCATGGCCTCCAGGAGCGCACTCTGCACCTTGGCTGGTGCACGATTGATCTCATCCGCCAAGACCAGGTTCGCGAAGATCGGACCCTTCTTCGTCGAGTAAGTCCCTTCGCGCGGATTGTAGATAAGATTACCCACGAGGTCGCTGGGCAGCAGATCCGGCGTGAACTGCACGCGCGCAAACTTGGTGCTGAGACACTGCGCAAGCGCATTGATCGTCGCCGTCTTTGCCAGACCCGGAACGCCTTCGAGGAGGACATGCCCATTCGCGAGCAGCCCTACGAGCAGACGACCGATGAGGTATCGCTGGCCCACGATCGCCTTGGCCATCTCGGTTTGAATGGCCGAGATCGTTGGGTGCAGCGCGAGGATCTCTTCCGTCAGATCATCGATGTCGGAAGTCATAAGACTGATTATGCCGGCTCCGACCAGTCGCCGCATTGGGCGCGCTGGCGTAAGGCATGGTCACATAGGACCAGAGCTGCCATGGCATCAACCATGGGAACAGCGCGAGGGAGCACACAGGGATCGTGACGGCCTCGCGCGCGGAGTTCAGTCGGTTCACCCGAAGTCGTGACCGTCTTTTGCGCGCTGAAGACGGTTGCTGTCGGCTTGAAGGCAATGCGGAAGAAGATCGGCTCGCCGTTGGAAATGCCGCCTTGGATTCCACCGGAACGGTTTGTCTCTGTGCGCACCTGGCCAGCATCGATCACGAAGGGATCGTTGTGCTGTGTGCCTCGGAGTTTCGTACCCGAAAAGCCGGAACCGATCTCGAAGCCCTTGGTCGCGGGAAGGCTCATCATTGCCTTCGCCAGATCCGCCTCCAGCTTATCGAATACCGGCTCCCCCAATCCCACGGGCACGTTGCGAATCACGCATTCCACGACACCGCCGACGGAGTCACCCTCGCTGCGCACCTGCTTGATGAACTCGATCATGCGCTCGGCCACGGCACCATCCGGACAGCGAACGATGTTACTCTCCGCCTCTTCGAAGGTGACGGTCGCCGGATCGACTGACGCCTCGATCTCGTGAATCGATTTCACGTAGGCCACGATTTCGAGCTTGGGAAAGAACTGTGCGAGCACCTTCTTCGCCACGGCAGCCGCAGCGACCCGACCGATGGTCTCGCGAGCCGACGCGCGCCCGCCGCCCTGCCAGTTCCGAATCCCGTACTTTGCCTGATAGGTATAATCCGCATGCGAGGGGCGGAAGGTGGTCTCCATTTCCCTGTAAGCGTCAGGGCGAGCATCCTTGTTCATCACCGCCACGCAGATCGGCGTGCCCAACGTCTGCCCTTCGAAGACACCCGAAAGGATCCGGCATTCGTCCGCCTCCGCGCGCGGTGTTACGATCTCACTCTGCCCTGGCCGACGCCGATCAAGATCGGCCTGAATATCGCTTTCCGTAAGCGGTATTCGAGGCGGGCAGCCGTCGATCGTAACGCCAACTCCGCCTCCATGTGATTCACCCCAGGTAGCGATGCGGAATAGTTGGCCGAACTGGCTGGACATGTGGTCGAGACGAGCCGCGCACCGTAGTAGGGCGCATCCGCCTCGTGCAACCGATTTCCCTGGTCAGCGGATGCTCGCGATCCCCTGCGTCACAGCAGTACGAGGGATGCTGACTACCTTTTGATCATACCCCACGCGGATGAATCGCCCCTCATTTGCGATGAGGGTCACCTGCTTGCCAGTATTGAGGTGCTCCCATGCGGCGCTCGCAGGAGTCAGCACGGCCACGGGTTCACTCAGCAGCATCACTGCGGTACCGGGAGCGCGAGGTTCAACGATCACGGCAGCGACGGCAGAGATTTTCTCTTCAATGGCTCGAACCACTGCAGTCTCTTCTACCGCCGCAACAATGTTCCGAACGCTCAGGGCGGAAGTGCGAAATCGACTTACTCGCTCGGCCGTAGGAGCAGGATCAGGCAACGCGAGTGAGAATAGAAAACCAGCTCCTGCACCTGCGCCCAGGGCGCTAACCAGAAACACGGCGGTAGTTTTCATGCGAACGAAGGATACGCGAAGATAGAGGCCGCGCCAGCAAAAGATAAAGATATGCCTTGGGGTGGAAGGGGTTGTCCGGGCGCTAATGTTTGCGTCCACCACGGGTTTATCGCTATGCCAGCCCTCTCCCTATGAAGAAAATCCTCCGAACTCTCCTGGTCACCGCCACTGGCGTGCTGATCGCCATTCCTGCTTGCGCGGCGGACGCGAAAAAGGTGATCGTCGTTACGGTGACTACCGGCTTCCGACATAGCTCGATTCCTACCGCAGAGAAAGTCCTGCAGCAGCTCGCAGACGAGTCGAAAGCCTTCACCATTGTCGACTACGTCCGCCAGCCGGATACGCAGATCCCAAAGAAGCCAGATGCGCCCCGGAAGCCCAATTTGAAGGCTGACGCTGACGAGAAAGCAAAAGCCAAGCATGCCGGCGATCTGGAGAAGTACGCGCGCGACGAGGCGAAGTACCAGGAGGCAATGGCGAAGTGGACCCCCGCTGACGATGAGAAGCGGAAGGCGGCGGAAGCCGAGTTCCAGTCCAAGATGACGCAGGAGATGAAGAAGCTCTCTCCCGAGAACCTCCAAAAGGTGGACGGCGTGATCTTCGCAAATACTACCGGCGACCTCCCGCTCCCGGACAAGGAAGCTTTCATCAAGTGGATCGAAGCCGGCCACGCGCTCATCGCGATGCACTCTGGTGGCGATACTTTCCACGGGTTCCCCGGCTATGTGAACACGCTCGGCGGCGAATTCTCCGGCCACGGAGCACAGGTCGGAGTTGATCTGATCAAGAAGGATCCGAACCATCCCGCGACCACCGGTCTGCCGGATCAGTGGCAGATCAAGCAGGAGGAGATGTATCTCTTCAAGAGCTACGACACAAAGCGCGTACGCGATCTCTGGTCAATGGATAAGCACCCGAATGAGAAGACCGCTGGGCATTACCCCGTCTCCTGGGTGCGGAAGGCTGGCGAAGGCAAAGTCTTTTACACCTCCCTAGGTCATCGCGAAGACGTCTGGGACACCGATCCGGCGATGAAAGACCGTGTCAATCCTCCGGAGACCGCAAAGCAGTTTCAGCAGCACATCCTCGGCGGCATTAAGTGGGCACTCGGACTTGCCGAAGGTTCCGCTGAATCCCTTTCCAAGTAACCCCACAGAATCATGAAATACATCAGCACCCTGCTCAGCCTCGCAGCGCTTTCAATTACATCCTTTGCCGCAGATGAGGGCTTTAAGCCGCTCTTCAATGGCAAGGACCTCACTGGCTGGCATCTGCGTAGCGACAAGAGTCAGAACGCCTGGAAAGTCGAAGGCGGCGTTCTGAAGAACGATCTAAAACCTGGCGATCACGGGACCGACCTCATTACCGACGAGAAGTTTTGGAACTTCACCGTGCGCTATGAATTCCAAGTGCCGGACAAGTCCAACTCTGGCTTCTATCTGCGCGGCCGACATGAAATCCAGATCCTCGGCGACCATGCAAGCGGTAAGGCAGCCAAGGGCGGGAACGGCGCCATCTACCAGCTCAAGGAACCATCTGAGTTTGTCTCAAAGCCCGGTAACGAATGGCAAACGGCTGAGGTCACGATGGTCGGCAACAAGATCTCGATGACGCTCAATGGCAAAAAGGTCCACGATAACGTGGAATGTGATCGCGCCACGGGCAGTGAGATCGACAAGAACGTGAACGAGCCCGGTCCCTTCTTCCTGCAAGGTGATCACGGCGCGGTTGCCTTCCGCAACATTCAGGTGAAGCAGCTCCCGAAGGAGTAGTTCGCCCGCTTAGCTCATCCGATAAACCGCCGACCCGCAAGGGTCGGCGGTTTTTGTTTGGCCACTTACTTCTTCAGCCAGAGATCCGCGTAGTCGAGCCATGCGGCCCAATCCACGCCGGTCATCGCGTGCTTCCCCGGCCGGATGAAGTACCCCAGCCGGCTCGGGAGGAGCTTGCCGAGTTCGGGCATCTCCTTACTTCCGACTCCTTCGCCAGCCACCAGCTGGTACACAGGATCCGCCGCCTGCAGCATCGCAAACTGTCCCGCCGGATTTGCCCAAAGGTCGTCCTGTGCATTCGAGACGAGAACGGGACGCGGGGCGCAGAGAGCAATGAGAGCGTGCTGATCGAAGGGCAGCTTCTCCGGTGCATTGTTGAAAGCTTTGAAGTTCTCACAGAACCAATGCGGGAAGTTCTTGTTGATCACCGCAACGGTCTCAACGGTCGGCCGGCCGTTCTTCCCAGGGGCCGCCAAGTCCGACGGAACTCGCACGGGAGCAGTTCCTCCGCACCCGGCCTGGCTGGGTATGACCAGCGCAATCCGCTCATCCATCGCGCCTGCGAGCAGCGCCGTCTTGCCGTTTCGGGAGTGCCCGACCACGGCGATCCGCTTCGCATCAATGCCGCTCTCTGTTTGGAGGAAATCCACGATCCGCAGATATCCCGAGGCCCATGCGGCAATCGTCGCAGTACTGTCCGGTGAAGCAATTTCGCCCTCGCGATTGAACCGCTTCAGCCGCTCGCGCGCGAGTTCCACCTGATCCGGGACTACATCGCCGCTATAAAACGTCGCCACGGCGTAGCCGCGATCGATGGTCTGCTCGATCGACCACTCCTGCACTTGCTTTCCGCGGCCCGCGTCGGTGGCAACATTTCCGCCAGTGCCGTCACTCGGCGCGTACATCCACCCGCGTGGCAAGCGGATCTGCGGATCGCCCAGCACAGCGTGGTTTCCAGCGAAGTTCATACCGAGAAACACCGGCGATGGGCCGGTACGCTGATTTGGGATGAGCAGAAGAAGGTGTAACTCCACCTCCGAAATTCCCCAGGTAAGGGTCAACTCCTTCAGAGTCGCCTTGCCGCCAAGCGCGGCTTTGTCCTCGCGGACCAGCTTAGCTTCCACCTTCGCGGGTGCGACGGGCAGCTTTCCGTACTCATAATGCTGCACCAGACGTCGCAGCTCCGGCGCACGCTCGGCCATCCATTTCTGCTTGGTATCCGCTCGCCTGCCATCGAGGCTGATCAGCGGATCGGGCAACTCCGGTCGAGACGGGAGGTCTGCGGGCGGCGGCAGAGTCTGGGCAAGGAGCGTGGAAGCGGCGGCAGCCATGGCGAGCAGGGGGTAGAGCGCTTTTCTCATGAGGGATCTCTCTTTTCCCGTCTGATCGAAGAAAGAGCGAGTCCGCACTTCGCTGCGGCACGTTCTCTGCGGCATTGATTCTTGCACCTGCGGGCACTCCTGCAAATCTCATCGCCCCTTCCTATGAAAGAGTTCCGACTGAATCGCCTGTTCCACGCACGCTCGCGGCGCTGCTTTGACGTAGCCGTTGACCACGGTTTTTTCAATGAGCGGAACTTCTTGAGCGGAATCGAAAACCTGGAGCGCGCGATTAAGACTCTGGTCGGGGCCGCTCCGGACGCGATCCAACTCACGGTCGGCCAGGCCGCACTCCTGCAGAGTATGCCCGGCAAGCAAAAGCCTGCGCTGGTCCTCCGGACGGACGTGGCAAATGTCTATGGAGCAGAACTCCCGCGGCACCTCTTCTCACGCATCATCTCGAATGCAGTCGAGCAGGCCCTGCGACTCGACGCGGCGGCGGTGGTGGTGAATCTCTTCCGCATTCCTGGTGAACCGGAAGTCACGGATCAATGCATCGAGAATATCTGTAAGTTGAAGGCGAAGTGTGACCGGTTCTGCATGCCACTGATGATTGAGCCGCTGGTTTTTCGCCCGAACGCGCAAGCCGGTGGCTACATGGTGGACGGTGATCCAGACCGGATCATCCCCCTGGTCCGCCAGGCAGTGGAACTCGGTGCCGATATCATCAAGGCCGATCCGACAGACGACGCGGGGGTCTATCACCGGGTCATCGAAATCGCAGGCCGCATCCCCGTGCTCGTCCGGGGCGGTGGGAAGGCCTCGGACTCTGAGATCCTTACTCGTACCGAGAAACTCATGAAGCAAGGCGCTGCCGGAATCGTCTACGGACGCAACATCATCCAGCACCGCGATCCTGCGGGAATGACCCGCGCACTCATGGCGATTGTCCATGAAGGTGCAACCGCGTTGGATGCGACTAAGCTCATCAAGCCAGTAGCTTAACTCTTTGCTCGAATGAAAACAGTGCGTGTGGGGGTGATTGGGGGCGGCTTAATGGGGCGCGAACTGGCTAGCGCCCTTGGTCGCTGGTTCGCTCTCACGGACATGCCGGTGCGGATCGAACTTACCGCAGTGTGCGACGTGCAGGAGAATGTCCGCGAGTGGTTTCGGCAAATCCCCACGGTGCGCCTGCTCACAGGCGATTATCACGAGTTGCTGCGGAGCGACGTGGATGTGGTCTACGTTGCGGTTCCCCATCATCTTCACAAGACTATCTATCTAGACGTGCTCCGGGCCGGGAAGGATCTGCTCGCCGAGAAGCCCTTTGGGATCGATCTCGCCGCTGCACAGAAGATTCGCGCGACTGCGGTAGAGCTCGGACGCTTCGTGCGCTGCTCTTCGGAGTTTCCCTTTCTCCCTCCCGTGCAGCGACTCTTCAGCCTCTTGCAGGAGGGGCAGCTCGGGCATCTCCTGGAGATCCGATCAGGCTTCTGGCACGCCAGCGATCTTGATCCCTCAAAGCCGATCAATTGGAAACGCCAGAATAAATTCTGCGGTGAAATCGGAGTGATGGGTGACCTTGGAATGCATACCGTTCACCTCCCCTTCCGTGCGGGTTTCAGTCCCCACAGTGTCTTCGCGCAGCTGCAAAAAATCTACACCGAGCGTCCGGATGGGAAAGGCGGGATGGCCGCGTGCGACACGTGGGACAATGCGCTGCTCCACTGCTCGGTGCAGGTCGATGGGCAGTCCGTCCCCATGCGCCTCGAGACGAAACGCCTGGCACCGGGCGAGATGAATACCTGGTTCTTCGAAATCCTGGGTACAGAGCGCGGTTATCGCTTCTCCAGCAAGGAGCCGAAGACGCTCTGGCGCTTTCGGCGGCAGCCGGAGCAGGTCTGGGAGCGGCTCGACATTGGGTACGGCTCGAGTGCTTTCCCGGCAATCACTGGTGGTATCTTCGAAGCGGGATTCCCCGACTGCTTCCTGCAGATGTGGGCCGCATTCATCGCCGAGCGCGAAGGGGTGCTGGGCGGCCGCTTCGGGTGCGTGACGCCCGATGAGGCCGTCCTCTCCCACGAACTCTTCGCGGCCGCGCTGCAATCCCATGCGGAAAGGCGCGAAATCGAGATTGGAACGACCGGCTGAGAGGCACGGAGCGGGGCGATGCCGTACGGGGCGGCTGGTGTAGATTCACGAAGCTGCCAAGGACTATGATACACAGTCCAGCTCTCCCCACGCTGCGAGGAGGGGGAGTAATTTTGCGTCTTACACGAGTATCGCCTGGTCCTCAGAGAGTGAATTCGGGAGAAGCGAGGCACTTTATCCGCTTGAGCGAGTAACAATCACTCGCCCTGCTCACGTAGATATTTGACGGCCTCGATAAAACACTCTTGAGCGAGTAAAATCTACTCGGTCTCGTTACTAAATCACTCCCCAGAGACGCTTGAACTGCTCAGGAGAGTGAATCCTGTTGGGGCTCCTCTGAATTCTAGACGGCTCCTTTGCCCTCAATTCCGGTAATCACCGGGGAAAGGCGCCTCGCGCCGCTCCCGCAGTAACAGCTTGTCGGCTCCGGGCCTTTGTGGGTTTCTTGCGCCGCAACATGACCTCCCCTCGCTCTGGAATTCTGGCCGGTGGTAACTGGATCGTCGATGCCGTGAAGATCGTCGATGTCTTCCCTCGACAAGACGCGCTCGCGAATATCCTCACAAGCACGCGGGGCAGCGGAGGATCACCCTTCAATCTGCTCGTAGATCTTTCCCTCCTCGGGGCGAGCTTCCCACTCGCCGCAGTCGGGCTGGTGGGCGCGGACGAAAACGGCCGATGGATCCAGGAAGTCTGCGCCGAGCGCGGCATTGATGCCACCAGCCTTCAGACGTCGGACACGGAGCCAACTTCTTACACAGACGTGATGACGGTTCAGGCAACCGGACGCCGCACCTTCTTCCATGCGCGCGGGGCGAACGCGAAGCTTTCGAGTGCACACTTTGATTTCTCCACCACCTCAGCCCGCATCTTCCACCTGGGCTACCTGCTGCTGCTCGATGGCCTGGATGCCGAAGACCCTGTCCATGGGACGGTGGCCGCAGAAGTACTTTCCCGCGCACAAGCCGCTGGGTTGAAAACTTCGATCGACCTGGTGAGCGAGGACAGCGACCGTTTTCAGAAGGTGGTCACGCCCGCGCTGCGGCATGTCGACTACTGCATCATGAACGAATTCGAAGCGGAGCGTGTGACGCAGCGAAAGATCCGCACCGAAAGTGGCCTGGACCGTGGGGCACTGCACGAGGCCATGCAGGAGCTTCTCGCCGCCGGAGTCCGCGAGCGCGTGGTGGTGCATTATCCGGAAGGATCCTGCGCGCTAGGGCACGATGGCATCCTGCACATGCACGGGAGCGTGCAGCTACCTGCAGACTATATCAAGGGGGCGGCCGGAGCAGGTGATGCCTTCACTTCGGGCGTGCTGCTGGGCTGGCATGAGGGAAAGCCCATGGAAGAAAGCCTCCGCTACGGAGTCTGCGCAGCGGCGGCGAATCTCAGCAACGAAACCTGCACGGGCGGCCTGCGGTCTCTAGAGGATTGTCTCAGCCTGGGCGAGTGCTACGGCTTCCGCGACTAGGCGAAAACAGGCGACTCAGCGCGCGAGCACCTTGGCGATTGCGCTGCGCAATGTCGACAGGGTGAAGGGTTTGGCTACTACCATGTCCACCCCGGACTGTTGGTCACTGGAGCCACCAGACATTTCACCGAAGCCGGTCAACAGGATGACCTTTTGAGTGGGCTTGAGCTTCTTGATCTCCAGTGCAAGAACATCTCCATTCATCTCGGGCATTGCACGATCAGTAAGCACCACATCGAATTCGGCGCTCTGAAATTTCTCCAGCCCGTCGCGGCCATTCACGGCGATGGTGACTTCGTGCAGATCCTCGGCAAGGTATACAGATAGAACTTCGCGAACGAGCGGCTCGTCCTCCACGACGAGCACGCGAAGTGGGGTGCCGAGACTTGGGACAGGTGGAATGGGTTCTGACATGCTGAGTTACTTGGGACGACGGGAAGTGGCGGCGGATGCCGGGATCTCTGATGGAACGATCTTCACACCGACCAGGCACACGTCGTCGATAAAATCTCGAGTCGAGGAAAATGTCCGGACTTCCTCGAGCAGGGTATCGAAAAGCGATTCAGCAGGATGCTCCACGCGGCGCTGCACGGCTTCGATGAGCATTCGCTGGTCGTAGAATTCGCCGCGCGAGTTCTCCACTTCGTAGAGTCCATCAGTGAAAAGCATGAGCAGATCGCGCGCCTCGACTGCGCGTTCCTGCTCCTCGTAGCGCGAATCGCCGAAGACTCCAAGTGCGGGACCCGGCCTGGCGCCCGGCCCTTCCAGCGACTGCACCTGACGAGTTGAGGGGCGGAGCAGTAGAGGCTTGGGATGTCCGGCATTGGCGTAGCGGATCTGCAGCGTGCTCGCATTCACCACTACGTAGAAGGCGGAAGCAAACATGGGGCTTCGCGTGCGGCGAAGGATCGAAAGAAAGGCCTCGTTCATCCGGGTGAGAAATTCGCCGGGTGAACCTGCATAGGCCGTGAGCTCTTCGACTAGGGCACGCTGGATCGCAGTTACCAGCGCCGCGCGGACACCATGGCCCATGACGTCGCAGATGAGGACTCCCGCCTCGGTGTCCGAGATTGGCAGCACGTGAAAGAAATCTCCGCCGAGTGTAGTTGTCGGGAGGTACTTGCTGTGGAAACGGATGGTGCTCTGCTCTGGAGCCGCACTCCGGGGGAACGTCGGGTACTGCTGCGGCAGGAAAGCCTGCTGGACTTCACGTGCCATCTCCAGGTCGTCCTGCATGACGGCATTCTTTTCTTGGAGTTCGCGGGTGTAGCGGGCGACCTGCTCCTCCGCCTGCTTGCGCCCGGTGATGTCGCGTCCAATGCCGATCAAGCCGAGCAGTTTACCCGTCGGGCTGATTAGTGGGACCTTGGTCGTCGAGAGCCAGCGGACGGGGCCGCGTCCATCGTCCACGATCTCGTGCCGGTTCAGAATCGGCTTTCCGGTTTCGAGTACGCGCTCGTCATCGGCCCGGAACCGCTTTGCTACCTCGGCAGGAAAGAGATCGTTCATCGTCTTCCCGACGACCTCGGACGGAGATGCGAAGCCGAGCTGATGCGCATGTGCCACGTTGCCCAGCAGATACGTCCCGTTGATGTCCTTTACATAGATGGCGTCCACGAGGTTATCGATGACGCTGCGCAACAGGTTCCGCTCTTCCTCGATGATGCGATCGGACTCTGCGCGCCGCATCGCATAGCGCAGCGACCGCACGAGCAGCGCCTGATCTACCTGCCCCTTCACGAGATAATCCTGCGCGCCGATCTCCAGGGTGCGGAGGGCCAGGGCTTCGTCGACCAATCCACTGAGCACCACGATCGGGGTGTGCGGCGCGTGGGCGTAAAGTTGCTCGAAGGTGCCGATCCCCTGGCTATCAGGGAGCGACAGATCGGCGACCACCACGTCGAAGGCTTCAGCCTGGAGTCGCTCCAGCGCTTCTGCCAGCCGTGCCACATTCGTCACGTCCACCTTCACCGGGCCATCAGCGAGGATGTCGCTTAGGATCAGGACGTCTTCGGCATCATCCTCCACAAGCAGGAGTCGCAAATGCTCGACGCTGGAACGGGGTTGCGGATTCACGAGAGCAGGAATGCCCGGAAACGCCACCGGGCTTAATCGAACCCTAGGGTCTTCGCAGAAAACGACCAGCGCTGGAAAGAGAAACTAGCGAGTGGCTTCAGGGACCTGTGAGCCTGACGGGAGCGCCAGCACGTCGTCCGCTGAATCCATGACTTCACGAACTTTGTGCGCTACGTCGGCGGGCGAGAACGGCTTCTGCAGGAACGCAGCGCTCTCCTCGATGCCGTGCCGCCGGAGCATGACGTCATCCATGTACCCCGAGGTGAAGAGCAGTTTGGTCCCGCGGTTCTGCGCGATCATAATGTCCGCCAGCTCGCGTCCGCTGAGGTCAGGAAGGACAACGTCCGAGAAGAGGAGATCGATCTCGTCCGCGTCTGGCCCATCGAGGATCGAACGCGCTTCGTCGCCATCTCCGGCCTCCAGAACGGTATACCCGAGATCTCGCAGCACATGAGCCGTGAGCCTTCGAACGTTGATCTCGTCCTCCACATAAAGGATCGTTTCCGTTCCCCCGGGCAGCTCCTCGTTATCCGGACGCGCCGAGTCCTTGCCCTCGGCTTCAGTGACCGCTGGGAAGAAGATGCAGAACTTCGTGCCCTCGCCGAGCGTGCTCTCGACGCTGATGTATCCGCCGCTTTGCTTGACGATCCCGTAGCAGGTCGCGAGGCCCAGGCCGGTGCCGTGACCTTCGTCCTTGGTCGTAAAGAACGGCTCGAAGATATGCTTAAGCACTTGCGGTGGGATACCCGTCCCGCTGTCCGCGACAGTGAGCCGTACGTAATCGCCAGGTGGCATCTCGTTCACGATCGGCTCATCGCCCGGTGCATAGCAGATGTCCGAGGTGTAGATGACGATCTCGCCACCCTGCGGCATGGCGTCGCGCGCGTTCACACAGAGATTTAAAAGGACCTGCTCGAGCTGGCTCGGGTCCGCTTTCAGTCTACCAATCTCCGCGTCCATCTCCGTGCGGATCTTCACCTGCTCCCCGATCACACGCTGGAGCATCTTGTGCATGCTGTGAACGGTATCGTTGATGCAGAACACGCGCAGAAAGAGCGGCTGGCGGCGGCTGAAGGCCAGGAGTTGGTGCGTGAGTGAGGCTGCGAAGTCAGCGGCTTTGCGAATCTCCGTGAGGTGCTTGTACATCCACTCACTCTCCTTGGTACGGCCGATGATCAAGTCGCTGTATCCGAGGATCGCCGTGAGGATGTTATTGAAATCATGCGCGATGCCGCCGGCCAACCGACCCACCGCATCCATCTTTTGCGACTGGAGCAAATCCTCCTCCAGCCGCTTCCGCTCTGTGATGTCGCGCGCGATCGACGACAAGCCGGTGATGTCGCCGCGTTCGCTGCGCACCGGCGAGTCGGTGACCGACACGCTGATCTTCCGTCCGTCTTTGCGCAGGTGGACGGATTGGTAGTTAGTCAGCGAATCACCGCACTCCACTGTAGAGAGCGTCTCGGCAAGCTCCCCTCCCCGGTCCTCTGGAAGGAGCATCCCGAGGCTCTGCCCAATGGCCTCATCAGCGCTCCAGCCATAGATCCGTTCCGCTCCGGCATTCCAGCTGCGAATCGTACCGTCCAGAGTGCATCCGACGATCGCATCGTTGGAGTTTGCGACCACCGCAGCGAGCTCCGAGATAAGCCTCTCCGCCTTGCGCCGCACTGAGATGTCTCGCAAGAAGGCAGTAAAGATCGGCGGTCCGTCGAGGTTGATCCGGCTGATCGATGCCTCCACGGGGAAAGTGTCGCCATTACTCCGACGAGCCAGCATTTCCACACGCTGACCGGAGTTCATGCTGAGACTTCCGGCGGTAAAGAGGGCGATTCCGGGACGATGCGCGGAGTGTAATTCGTCGGGAGCAATCAGCGTTGTAACATCAACACCAACTGCCGCCTTCGCGCTCAAGCCGAACGCCCGCTCGGCTGCGGGATTGAACTCCAGCACCTGCCCGTCCAGGTCGAAGGAAATGATGCAGTCCAGCGCTGAACCGAGGATCGCGGCCTTCCGCATCTCGCTTGTCTTCAGGGCTTCTTCCGCGCCTTTGCGTTCGATGAGATGCCCTAGCTGATTCGCGACTACGCCGAGCGTCTGCAGGAGTTCGGGATCGGGAAGCGAGATCTTCGGGCTGAAGAACTCGACCACATGGCGCACCTCGCCGCGGACTTTGATCGGCACGCAGAAGGCGGAGCCCATGCCATGATTGATGGCGATCCGGGCACCCACGGTTCGGGCGTCATCAATGAGATTTGCGATCCACTTCGGTTCACCGCTTTCCCAGACCTCCCCCACGAGCCCCTGCCCCGGAGCGTACGCCAACTTCGAAACCGCTTCCTCGAATTCAGCAATGTCGACATCGGGAGAATGCCACACTTCCCCGCAGTGCAGGAGCTCGCCCGGGCCGTTCACATTCCAGACGGCACCCATGTCCCAGTCGAGGATCTCGCAAATCGTCTGGAGAATCATCGGACGCGCTTCAGCCACGCTGGAGGCTTTGTCCAAGACGCGCGCGGTTGCATATTGCAGGCGCCGCCGTTGCTCGCTCCACCACCGGTCGGACACGTCTTCCACCGTCCCTTCCAGGAAGAGCACTTCGCCGGTCTCGTCTCGAACCGCGCGAATATTCTCGCGGATCCACATTGCGCGTCCATCGGCTCGGACGACCTCCATCTCGAAGTTCGAAAGCACGTCCGTCTGCTGAAGAGCCTCGAGCAAAGCTGGGCGCTCCTCCGGCTCGACATAGAGCTGTGAGAAAACGTCACGCAGGCTGCTCATCAAGTGCTCGGGGGACTGATAGCCGTACATCTTTGCCAGCGCCCGGTTCGCACCAACGAATCGGCCATCCGGAGCCGCATGAAAGATTCCCTCCACCGCGTGATCGAAGATCGACTGAAACCGCGCCTCGGCACTGCGAGACCGGTCGGAGAGCCGCGCGTTCTCTGCGCGAAGGGTGTCGCGCCACTGGAAGTGCCGAAGAAGCACAAAGCACCCAGCCCCCAACGCCGTTAAGCCGAGCATGACAAGAGCAGCAGTCGTGACGCGCCTACTCCAAAGAGGTGTCCAATTCGACGAGTTAGCGGCTTCTGGTGTGACCAGAGTCTTCCGTAATTCCTTTAGTTGCCGTGCGATTTCGTGGTGCTGCAGCCGGAACTCCCCTACCCGCGTGCGGGCCCACTCCCGGAAGCGCTGCGGTGACTCCCCTCGGGGCCGCTCATCGAGAAACCGCGCTACATCATCCGCAAACTTGGTAACCTGCTCCCGGATCACTCGATACTGTCGCTCGCTCGCATCGCGGCGCTCACCTGCACTCTGCGCCTTTACTCGGAGGCCCAGAGTTTCTGTGTCCGCCTCGATCGCAAACCGCACTTTCGAAAGATCACCTTGATGTTCCCGCCACATCGGTGGCGGCTCCATGCTGAGCAGGTAGAGTCGGTTCACCTCCTCACTGAGGGAAGCAGCGGCTTGCGAGGCCTCGAGTGCAAGTTGGTCGTTCCGCTTGGTATAATCTTCCGCCTTCCCAGCCCGAAAGTCCCAGGTAAGGAGCGCAACAACCGCTGCGGCATAGAGCACCCACGGTAGCAGACGCATCCCCTCTGGCTGGGAAAACCAGAGCGCAAAGCGCCTTAGCGAGGTTGCAATCGAAGCAGTCACGTTAGCAGTGCCTGGGACAAGAAACGAAATCGACGGGGATTACTCAACTAGCAGGCTGCAGACCATAAATGCAGCGTCGAGCCGCTCCAGATAATATTTCTAAGAAACACTTCGTTTGCCGAACTGGATGAACCGCAGTTTTCTGTCGCATCCCTCGCAGGCCGCTAAGTAGGTTCCCGCCCATGCCCCATTCCCTGGCGCTTCCCTCCTCTGCTCAGCTGGTGGCCGCACCTGGAGGATTGGAATTCCTGGAAATCCGCTCCGCTCAGGCACAAGCCCGAATTTATGTGCAGGGAGCTCACGTACAATCGTTTCAGCCGACCAGTCAGGCTGAGGCCGTCTTGTTCCACAGCCAGAAGAGCTTCTACGAGGTCGGTCGGGCGATTCGAGGCGGCGTTCCGCTGATCTTCCCCTGGTTTGGGCCGCACCCTTCGCGCCCGGAACTACCTGCCCACGGACTCGTTCGCACGCGAAATTGGCAGCTGGACTCGGTACAGGAGCAGCAAGACGGAACGGTCATTGTGGAGTGGTCAGCACGAGACGATGAGGAAACTCGTGAGCAATGGAAGTACGAGTACCTGCTCCGGTACCAAGTCACTATCGGGCAGGAACTAACCATGTCTCTGGAAGTAGAGAATCGCTCCTCGTCGGCTTTTGTCTATGAGGAGGCCCTCCACACCTACCTGCGGGTGAGCGACGCGCGGAATGCAATGGTGCGGGGACTGCGCGGCACTGAGTACCTGGACAAGGTAGAAGCAATGGCCCGTAAAACGGAGCACGCCCAGGAGATTGCCATCGAGGCCGAGACCGACCGCATCTATTTAGATACTGAGGCGACCTGCTGGATCGATGATCCTAGCTTCTCGCGCACCTTGGAGATTGCGAAAACGGGCTCGCAGACCTCGGTGCTTTGGAATCCCTGGATCAAGAAAGCTGCCGCACTTGCTGACTTCGAGGACAACGAGTGGACGCGGATGATCTGCATCGAGACGGCCAATGCGGCCGAGAACGCCATCCTCCTGGAGCCCGGCGCGCGCCACAAGATGAGTGCGATTGTCCGCGTACATCCCCTGCACGCGTAGGGCGGGCGTTCATCGGAATCGCGCGCCTGGACCCAACCGGAGCAGAGCGGTCCGGCGGTGCACCGCATTGAGCCACCGCCGACGCTCGTAGTTCGCAGACGGTACCACTTTGTCCAGAAACGGACCAAAAAGCTCCGGCGATGACTGAATTTCAGTCATCGCCCGAGCTTTTCTACCGGTCCACGCCAAGTCACGACGCGTGCGCGGACCATCCGGTCCACCGGTAGCCTCCGTTCTCACACCCGCCAAGCGGCCACGACCGCTTTCGCTTGCTCCTGCGAGGGGCACGCGGGACAAAGGGGCACGGCGCTATGCAGCAGGGAAAAACTTCACCAGATTACCTCACCGTCGGGTTCGACCGGCTCACCAAGGATCTCGAGTACCTCATCGAGTGCTTTGCCGAGGTGCTGATTGAGTTGGGTGAGCCGCACCTTGCTGCCCAGCTCCCCTGGCGTGGGGGTGGACTCCCTGCGGAACCGGCCCCGGCGCAGCTTGGCCTAGCCTACTCAGTGGCCTTTCAACTGCTGAATCTCGTTGAAGAGAACACTGCAGCGCACGTCCGGGAGTTGCGGGAGTCGCATGATGGACGTTCAGACGAGCATGGCTCCTGGGAAAACGAGCTGCTCAGGCTGCGGTCCGCCCTCGTGGACGAGGCGACGATTCGGGCCAGCATGCACCTCATCCGCGTGGAGCCGGTGCTCACTGCCCACCCTACTGAGGCAAAACGCCTCCCTGTGCTTGGGCAGCATCGTGTGCTGTTCAAGTTGCTGGAGCGGAGCGGCCATCCCACGCTCACCCCTTTCGAAGCGCAGCGCGTACGCAAGAATGTGAAGGCCGCGCTGGAACGCCTTTGGCGGATTGGCGAAGTCCTTCTTGAGAAGCCAACGCTCGCGGACGAGCGCCGGAACGTGGTCCACTACCTGCGCACAATCTTCCCTGCGGTCGTCCCGATCCTCGACGAGCGGCTTCGACAGGCTTGGAGCGCCGCTGGCTTTCATGCCGCTTCGCTGGAGGCGCACGACGCCATGCCGCGCCTGCGCTTCGGCACGTGGGTAGGTGGGGATCGTGATGGGCATCCCGGAGTCACCGCGCAAGTGACCGCGGATACCCTCGTGCAGCTGCGCGTGAATGGGCTGCTCGTGCTGCACAAGGAACTCACCGCGCTGGCTGAATCGCTCTCCCTTTCCCGATGGATGCAGCCGCCCCCCGAGACGCTGCTGAACGCGCTCCGCCAGCTCCAGGAGAAGCTCGGTGAACCGTCGCATCCCGTCGAGACGCTGGAGGAACCGTGGAAGCGCTACGTGCAGCTGCTTGTCCGCCGGCTACCACTAGTCGAGGCGCCCGGGGCGCAGGCGGTGCTGCGCGATGGATCGACGACCTACCGGCTTTCCGCCGAGTTGCTGGCGGATCTTGATGTACTACATGCCTCACTGGTGGAAGCAGGCGCGCACCGGCTGGCACAATCTGATGTCACGCCCGTGCGGCGGCTCGCGGATGTCTTCGGCTTTCACCTGGCGCAGCTCGATGTCCGGGAGAACTCAGTGTTCCATGCGCGCGCCCTCACCCAGCTCCTTGGCGCGGCAGGTCTCTCCTCCGAGTCGTGGGACGACTGGTCGGAGCAAGACCGCATCCGGTTTCTCGAGCGAGAGCTGCGCTCTCCACGGCCCTTCCTGCACCCGAGCGCGTCGGCGGGCCCGGAGGCGGATGCGGTGCTGGCCTGCTACCGCGCGATCGGCGCACACATCGAGCGTTATGGCGCGAATGGCGTCGGATCGCTGATCGTGAGTATGACTCGGCGGCTCTCGGACTTGCTCGCCGTGTACCTGCTGGCGCGAGAGGCCGGGCTGCTCCGCGCCTTCCCTGAGGGGATGGTCTGCATCCTGCCAGTGGTCCCGCTCTTTGAGACGATCGAGGATCTCGAGCGTGGCCCGGGAATGCTCCGCGCCTTCCTGGAGCAGCCAGTCACACGCACCAGCCTCACCTTCCACGCACAAAGAGCGGGCCGCCCAGGCGCGCTGCTGCAACAGGTGATGGTGGGTTACAGTGACAGCAACAAGGATGGTGGAATCCTGGCGAGCCAGTGGGCGCTGCAGAAGGCGCAGCTGCAACTCGCGGATGTCGGGAAGGATTGCGATGTGAACATCCGCTTCTTCCACGGTCGCGGTGGAACGGTAAGCCGCGGGGCCGGCCCGACCCATCGGTTCCTTGCGGCGCTCCCCCACGGGTCGTTGAGCGGGCATCTCCGGGTCACTGAGCAGGGTGAAACAATCGCGCAGAAGTACGCGAACGTCGGCACCGCAGCGTACAATCTTGAGCTCCTGATCGCCGGCGTGACTGCCGCGACGATCCTCCATTCCCGACCCGCCGAGCGGAGCCCGCAGCTGGACGCCGTGATGGAGAAGCTCTCGGCGAGTAGTAAGGCAAAGTACCGGGAACTCCTGGAGTGCGAGGGTTTCCTCACCTTTCACCGGCAGGCCACGCCGATCGACGCGCTGGAACATAGCCGGATCGGATCACGCCCGTCCCGGCGGACGGGACAGGCCAGCCTCGCGGATCTCCGCGCCATCCCGTGGGTTTTCAGCTGGAATCAGGCGCGCTTCTACCTGCCGGGTTGGTACGGCGCAGGCGCGGGACTCGCCAGCCTGGAGCCCGACGAGTTTGCCCTGCTAAAGGAAGAGACACGCAACTGGCCCTTCCTGCACTACCTCCTGACGAACCTGGAAGGCTCGCTCGCGAGCACCGACCGCGAGTTGATGGCGGAGTATGCTGCGCTCGTTCCGGACCCCGCCCTGCGAGAGACCTTCCTGGGTATGATCAATGCCGAATGGGATCTCAGCATCAAGATGCTCGAACAACTCCGAGGACGTCCGATGGCTGAACGCAGGCCGCGCATGCTCAAAACGTTGGAGTTGCGCGCCGGAGCGCTCCGAGTCCTGCACCGGCAGCAGATCGCGCTGCTCCGCGAATGGCGGCAGCGCCGTGCCGACGGCGACGAAGCGGGTGCAGACGGAATGCTCTCGGAGTTGCTGCTTTCGATCAACGCGATCGCCAGCGGGCTGCGGACAACTGGTTAAGGCGGGGTAAGCACTGCGGCGAATCGTTGGTTCGAGTTCAAGTGCCCCCCGCTTGCCGCGATGGCGGGAATCGGCTAGTGACACGCCTCTTTCATGAGGGAGACCCAATCCACCCAGAATGGCGCGACGGAGTTGCGGGAGCAGCTGCCCGTGATTCGCGCGCGAAATGTCGGAAAGCTCTTCGGTGAGTCAAAGGCGCTCGCAGCGCTGGATCTCGACGTCTTCCCCGGCGAATGCGTCGGCTTACTGGGGCCAAACGGCGCAGGAAAGTCCACGTTCATCGGATGCCTCTATGGCGCGGTCCTGCGCAGTGAGGGGGAGCTATCCGTCTTTGGTCACGATCCGGCAAAGCACGCGCGTCTCATCAAGCAGCGCATCGGCGTTGTGCCTCAGGAGAACGCGCTCGATGAGGGGCTGACCGTTCGTGAGAACATGCAGGTCTATGCGCGCTTTGGCGGGATCGGGAAAGAGGCTGCCCTTCCGCGCATCGACGAGCTGCTCGCGCACATGTCGCTGGACCACAAGCGCGACTCGCCGATCAAGGCGCTTTCGGGCGGCATGAAGCGCCGCCTCGCGTTTGTTCGCGCGCTGCTCGCCGATCCCGAGGTGCTGATCCTCGATGAACCCACGACAGGGCTGGACCCCACGGTGCGCCACCTCCTTTGGGAGAAGGTCCTCGCCTATCGCCAGGCCGGAAAGACGGTGCTCCTGACCACGCACTACATGCACGAAGCCGAGCTGCTCTGCGACCGGATCGTCATCCTGAACCGCGGCACAGTGGTGGACGCTGGCGCGCCGCGCGAACTCATCGCCCAACACGCACCGGGCTTCGTGGGCATCTTCGCGAAGGAGGACAAGGAGCGGCTCCGCGCGCAGCTCTCGTCGGGCTTGGAGCTGTATCAGCAGGGCTGGCAGGTCTGCGTGCGCGGCCCCAGCCTGCAGGCGCTCACGGACGTCCAGTCTGCCTCATCTACGGTGGCGCTCCAGCTCCGGCCGGCCAACCTCGAAGACGTGTACCTGAAGCTCACCGGACAGGACCTTGGCGACAATGAGTGAACTCTCCATCTCCCTGCAGCTCGCGTGGCACGTGGTCGTGCGGAACTGGATCGTCTACCGCAAAGACTTCCTCGCGAACATCTCACCCACGCTCGCGGATCCCGCTCTCATGCTCACCGCGCTTGGCCTGGGTCTCTCCCCGTTCATCGGTCAGATCAACGGTCTGAGCTATGCGCAGTATCTCGCGCCCGGCATGGTGGCTACGACCGCGCTCTTCACCGCGTTCTTCGAGTGTAGCTATGGCTTCTACGTGCGGATGACCTATGAGTCGGTGTTCAAGGCGATGCTCACCACCCCCATCGGCGTGCGCGAAGTGGTGATCGGCGAGTTCCTGTGGGTATTCATTCGCGCCGGCTTGATGGCGCTCTGCGTGGGTGTGGTCCTGCTCTTCATGGGGCTAATCGCAAATCCAGTAGCGCTGCTGCTCTTCCCGCTGATTGGCGGATTCCTGGCGGTCCCCTGTGGGGCGATTGGCCTGCTTGCCGCTTCCTACGTGAAGAACATCAATCAGTTCCAGACGGTGTACTCCTTCCTGATTGCGCCGATCTTCTATCTCTCCGGCGTCTTCTTCCCGCTCGCCGATCGCCCCGTCCTCGCCATCATCGCGCAGATCTCCCCATTTTATCATGGTGTGCGCCTGCTCCAAATGAGCGCCTGGAACGCGTGGACTCCCGGCGAAATCGCCTACCACATTGGCGCCCTGGCAGTCTTCTCCGCCTCGCTCGGCTGGTGGTCCTATGTGAGCATCCGCAAGAAGCTCACGACATGACCGTAAAGAAGGCCGGCCACACCCGCGCCGAGGATCACGGGGATCACATTCCACTTCCACTTCACCAGCCCGACGAACGTAACGAGGGCCACGAGTAGGGCAAAGGCATCGAGCGTGGCGTGTGCGGGGAAGAGCACGTGTAGGCCGAACCACACGGCAAGATTTAGGATCACGCCAACCACCGCTGCCGTCACTGTCGAGAGGGTCGCGGAGATCTTCTCGTTGCCACGCAGGTGTTCGATCCACGGTGCGCCGAGGAAGATCCAGAGGAAACAAGGAATGAAAGTTGTCCAGGTCGTGATGAACGCTCCCACCGTCGCACTAAGCAGCCGGGGCAGATCTCCGGGATGATTCCACCCGCCGAGAAAGCCTACGAACTGCAGGACCATGATCAGCGGACCCGGTGTCGTCTCTGCCAGTGCCAAGCCATCGAGCATCTGAGTCGCACTGAGCCATTGATGCGTCTCCACCGCCTGCTGAGACACGTAGGGGAGCACCGCATACGCACCGCCTATCGTTACCAGCGCCGCCTTGCTGAAGAAGATCGCCTCATGGAAAAGCGCGTGCTCCGTTCCGACCCAGATTGCCAGCAGCAGCACCGGCAGCCACCAAAGCGTGAGCCACGTTGCAGCCACCCGAAGCGCCCGCGGCCAGGATGGTCGCGTGTGCTCCGCAGCCTCCGCTTCGTCATCGATGACCGTCCCCTCTCCCGAGGCACTTGGGCCGTGACCGCGAATCACGAGGAACTTGTCGGGCCGCACTTTCCCCCCAACGTATCCAACGATCGCCGCCGCGAGGATGATTACTGGAAAAGGGGTATCGAAGAAGTAGATCGCCACGAAAGCCAGTGCCGCGAGGATCCACATGATCTCGTTCTTGAGCACCTTGCCACCGATCCGCAGGACTGCCGCGGCCACAATCGCGAGCACTGCCGGCTTCAATCCATAGAAGATAGCGGCGACCCACGGCACTGTTCCGAAGGCCACATAGACCCAGCTCAGCCCCCAGAGCAGAAACATCGAAGGCAGGACAAAAAGCGCCCCCGCCACCACCCCACCCCACGTTCGGTGCAATAGCCAGCCGATGTACGTCGCGAGTTGCTGCGCCTCTGGTCCTGGGAGCAGCATGCAGAAGTTCAGCGCATGAAGAAACCGCGCCTCGCTGATCCACCGCCGCTTCTCCACCAACTCGGCATGCATGATGGCGATCTGTCCGGTGGGCCCGCCAAAGGAGATAAACCCCAGCTTCAGCCAGAAGCGAAACGCAGTCCAAAACGTCGGATGCTCCGTGCGCACGAGAGGCTGTGCCGGTGGGGAAGGAGGCATCGGATTCATCAGGCAGTGCTCCTTGCCAGAATCGGCACAAAGGCAAAAGGCGAAAGCCAGAAAAGCAGACAACTCCGTGATCCCTTGCAGCAGCAAACTCCTGCTGAGTTCAGATCATAAGTTGGCATAGGCTTCCGACTGCTTCTCCCCTTTTCGCGTCCTTTCGCGTATTTGGCGGACCACTCCCCTCCCTATCCGTCGGTAGCTCGAGTTCGGCATGTCGGAAGGTCCCCGAAATCGACTAAACCCTCGAGTTCCATCTACCTCCGTTCCCTCGAATTGAGGGAAGGGACCCACTCCCGATACGCAACCTCCGAGTTCCCGAGTCTCAAGCTTGCGACAAATTGAGGGAAGCTCCGAGCAATTTCAGGGAAGCTTCAGTATCGGGAGTGGGAAGCTCCGAGTTCCAACTACTCAAGCTCCCCACTATTTTGTGGTACCTTGCCCCTTTTATCTCGGAGCTCCCCTCTCCGGGAGGGAAGCTTCCCCATCAAAGAGGCACCGTTCCCCCGAATATCTGGAAGGGATCCCGACATGTATCTCAGCATTGCCACAAAATGAGGGAAGCTTCCCTCAAATATTGCCTCAATTGAGTAGCAGGAACTCGGAGCTTCGAGGTCCAGATGGGCAAATTGTGCCGAAAACGGCTGGTTTACGTGCTCTATCCATGCGGACATGCCTTGGGCGCGCGGCATGCTGGCGGTCGAGCCAAATAACTTCATAGGTGAGGATAAAGCCGAGTTAGCACTTTTTTTTGTGCGATAGCAAAGTAGCGCGTCTTGACATCTTTTCGATGCCCCCTTAACCCTCTGCCGCTTGGATTTTCTGCGCACACGTCTTTTCGCTGCGATCGTCGCCCTGCTGGTGCTGGGCGGCTTCTCGCATGATGTGTGGGGGCGCATCGTGCATCACGACCATGAAGTGACCGCACCCGCGCATTCCACGGGCGATCCGGCGAGCGAGGGAGATCAAGGCGCGGGACACCAAGCCACCAGCCACAGTCATGTGCTGACGGTCGTTTTTAGAGACCAGTCCTGCTTTCACGGTAACGTGCTTTGTGGCGTCATCCGAGTGCCGGCGGAGTTGCCACCCGAAGCGATCCCCCGCGGGATCGACGTTCCTCCTCAGTTAGCGTAGCGGCCTGACGCGGACGGTCGTGCCTTGGCGGCGCGCCCATCTTTCACTCGTCAGGCCTTTCCAGACCTCGCTTTGCGCGAGGTCTTTTCGTTTCCGCGCACCTCGCCGGAAGCGGGTCCCTCCCTTTGCCCAAACCAACACCACTCAACCCATGCGACAACTTCTGTTTATCATCATCCTATTCGCCTCCACCGGCGCCGCGCTGGCGGGCGAGAAGGGCACTCTCACTCTAAACGAGGCGTTGGCGCTGGCGACTTCGCGCAGCCCGGAGCTCGCCGCGTTCTCCTACGACCAGCGGGCGGCGGATGCGCGGCTCTTGCAGGCCGGACTGAGGCCCAATCCCGTCGCTTCGCTCGAGGGCGAAGACTTCTTTGGCGGAGGGGAATACAACGGTTTGCAGCAAAGCCAGACGACGCTTTCGCTGGGGCAGCTTCTCGAACTCGGCGGAAAACGCGAGGCTCGGATGGACGTAGCTCGCGCGGGGCAAGCCGCTGTCCGCTTCGACTACGAGGCGAAGCGCCGCGAGATCCTGCGCCGGACGGCGGAGGCCTTCGTCGAGGTGCTCGGCGCGCAGCGGAAGGTCGCGCTCGCGGAGGAGACGGCGAAGCTTGCTGGCGAGTTCATTCCGCTGCTGCAAAAGCGGTCGGCGGCAGGTGCTGCCTCGGAACTCGAGACCGCGCGGGCGGACGTGGCGGTCGCGACGGCGCAGATCGGCGTCGAGCAGGCGCGGCGCGACCTCGCGGCGGCACGGCGCACACTCGCGGTTCAATGGGGAGCGAAGGAAACCGCCTTTTCGCAAGTCGCCGGCGACCTCGACCGGAGCCCGGCGCTGCCGAGCTTCGCCACGGCCTACACGCGGCTGAGCCGGCATCCGCTTATCACCCGCTGGGAGGCGGAAAAAGAGGTGCGTCTCGCCATCGTGGCCCGTGAAAGGGCGAACGCAAAACCTGACGTGACCGTCTCGGCCGGCACGCGCTTGCTGGCGGATGACGGACGCGGCGAACCGGCCATGGTAGCGGGCGTCTCGATCCCGCTGCCGTTCTTCCATCGCAACCAAGGCAACATCGCCGAGGCGCAGGCGCTCGCAGAAAAGACGGAAGCGGAGAAGCGCGCGGCGCAGGCGGCGCTGACGGCACAGCTCGGCGAAGCCTGGGAGGCGCTGGCGAAAGCGCTCAAGCAGATTGAACTTCTCGAAGGCAAGCTCCTCCCAGCGGCCAACAGCGCGATCGGCGCAGCGGGTGCCGCGTATGAAGCGGGCCGCCTGAGCCAGCTCGAAATCCTCGACGCGCGCCGCACGCTCACCGACGCGCGTTTCCGGGCGGTCGAGGCTCGCATCGCCGCGCACAAAGCCGCGGCGACGCTCGACGCCCTCACCGCACCCGCGCGCGACTTTTCGGACAAGGCCGTCCTTCCGCCGCCACGCAAACGCTAACCTCACACCTTTCTCTTTTCATGAAGCTCAAGAACATCATTCGAATTGTCGCCGCTCTCGTGCTGCTCGCCAGCGCGTATTTTGTCGGCCGGAAGATCCTCAACAGTGAGCCGAAGCACGCGGCGTCCGCCGAAGGCGGGCACGGCGGCGCGGCGGCGGCGGACTACGAGCGCGGACCGAACGGCGGGCGCATGCTGCGCGACGGTGACTTCGCCTTGGAGGTGACAATTTACGAGCCGGACATCCCGCCGCAGTCGCGCGTCTATCCTTTCAAAAACGGCAAGCCGCTCGATCCGGATGATGTGAAACTGAGTCTGGAGTTCCACCGGTTTGGCGGGCGGGTGGACACGTTCAAATATAAGAAGGAAGGCGAGTATTTGCAGGGCGACCTGGTCGTGGAAGAGCCGCACTCCTTCGATGTGAAGGTGATCGCGGAGCACGCGGGCAAGCGTTCGCAGTGGGAGTATCCGTCCTATGAAGGCCGGGTGAAGATGGAGGCGGCGGCGATCGAGACCTCGGGCATCAAGATCGAGGAAGCCGGTCCGGCGAAGTTGCGCACGATGGTCGAGATGAACGGCAAGATCGTGGCGAATCCTGACAAGGTGGCGCACGTCACGCCGCGGTTTCCAGGCATCGTTTTGGAGGCTCGGAAGAAGCTCGGCGACGCAGTGAAGAAAGACGAAGTGCTTGCCGTGGTGGAGAGCAACGACAGCCTGCGGCCTTACGAAATCAAATCGCAGATCGCCGGCCGCGTGATCAAACGCGACGCCGTGCTCGGCGAGTCGGTGACGCAGGAGACGACGCTCTACATCGTGGCGGATTTGAGCACCATCGCGGTCGATCTGGCGGTGCAGCGCACCGACTTTCTGAAGCTCAAGGAAGGGCAGAAGGTCGTCGTCACTGGCGTGGGCGACAAGGAAGGTGAAGCGACGCTGACCTACCTCTCGCCCGTGAGCGCCGAGGATACGCAGACGATGATGGCGCGCGCGGAATTGCCAAATCCCGAGATGACGTGGCAGCCAGGATTGTTCGTCACCGCGCAGGTTGTGGTCGAGGAAACCGAGGTGCCGATCGCGGTGAAAGAAAGCGCGCTCCAGAAGTTCCGGGATTGGGATGTCGTCTTTATGGCCGACGGCACGGTATTTGAGATCGCGATCCTCGAGCTCGGCCGGCGCGATGGCGATCTCGTCGAAGTCGTCTCCGGGCCGCTCAAGCCCGGCACCAAATACGCCACGGAAAACAGCTTCGTGGTGAAGGCCGACGTCCTGAAATCCGGTGCGTCGCACGACCACTAACCCCGCGCGCATTCCTGCCATGAAAGAAGTCAAAGCCACCATCCAGCCGCACATGCTCGACCGCGTTTTGTCGGCGCTGCGCGCGCTGCCGCACTTCACGGGCGTGACCGTCCTCGACACGATCGGCCACGGCCGCGGGCGAGGGAAAGATCACGCTTACGAAGCGTCGCCGACGGAGAGTCTCTTCACGCACAAGCACAAGCGGATCGAGATCGTCTGTTCGGATGAACTAGCCCCTTCCATCGCCGAAGCCATTCGCAAAGCCGCGCACACCGGCCATCCCGGCGACGGCATCGTCACCATTGCGGACCTCGAACGGGTCGTCCGCATCCGCACTGGAGAAGAACAGGAACAAGCCGTCTAAACCCCATGCTCGACAAACTCATCCTACTCTCGATCCGCCAACGCTGGATTATCCTGCTGGCGGCGCTCGCAATCGGCGCGCTCGGCGTCTTTAATTACCAGCGCTTACCCATTGACGCGGTGCCGGACATCACCAATGTCCAGGTGCAGATTAACACGGAAGCGCCCGGCTTTTCGCCGCTGGAATCCGAGCAGCGGATTACCTTTCCCGTCGAGACTTCCCTCGGCGGCTTGCCAGGTCTGCAATACACGCGCTCGGTTTCGCGCTACGGCCTTTCGCAAGTGACCGCCGTGTTCAAGGACGGCACCGACGTTTACTTTGCGCGGCAGCTCGTCAATGAGCGCATCCAGGAAGTGCAAGGCAAGCTGCCGCCCGGCATCGAATCGTCGATGGGGCCGATCACCACGGGCCTTGGGGAGATCTATATGTATCTCGTGCGCGCGGAGCCGGGGGCAAAGACCGAGAAGGGCGAGCCTTACACGCCGATGGAGCTGCGCACCTTGCAGGATTGGGTGATCAAACCTCAGCTCCGCACCGTCCCGGGCGTGGTCGAGGTCAATACGATCGGCGGATTTGAAAAGCAGTATCACGTCGCGCCACGCCCGGAGAAGCTCATCGCCTACAACCTCAGCTTCCGCGACATCATTGCCGCATTGGCGAGCAATAACGCGAACGTGGGCGCGGGTTACATCGAGCGGAATGGCGAGCAGTATCTCATCCGCGCTCCCGGCCAGGTGCTCACCTTGGAAGACATCGGCCTGATTACCGTCGGCAGTTTCGGTGGCGTGCCAGTCCATATGCACGACGTGGCGGAAATCGGCATCGGCACGGAACTCCGCACCGGCGCGGCGACCGCGGAGGGCAAGGAAACCGTGCTCGCAACAGTCTTCATGCTTGTGGGTGAGAACAGCCGCACCGTCTCGCAACGCGTCGCCCAGCGGGTGGCGGAGGTGAACAAGACGCTGCCTAAAGGCGTTGTCGCGCACACGGTCTATAACCGCACCGACCTGGTGAACGCGACAATCGAAACGGTTAAGAAGAACCTCTTCGAGGGTGCGGTGCTCGTCATCGTCGTCCTGCTGCTGCTGCTGGGAAACATCCGAGCGGCGCTCGTCACGGCGTTCATCATTCCCCTTTCCATGCTCTTCACCATCACCGGCATGGTCGGGACGAAGATCAGCGGAAACCTCATGAGCCTTGGCGCGCTCGACTTCGGCATCATCGTCGATGGCGCGGTCATCATCGTGGAAAATTGCATCCGCCGCCTCGCGGCGGAGCAGCATCAGCGCGGACGGCTCGCCTCGCGGGCGGAGCGGTTTGAGACCGTCTTCCAAGCGACTCGCGAGGTCGTCAAACCAAGTATCTTCGGCGTCTTCATCATCATGGTGGTGTATGTGCCGATCCTTACGCTCACTGGCATCGAGGGGAAAATGTTTCACCCGATGGCGTGGACCGTCCTGCTCGCGCTGACTGGCGCGATGATTTTCTCAGTGACGTTCGTGCCGGCGGCCGTCGCCATCTTCATGAGCGGCAAAGTCTCTGAGAAGGAGAACTTCCTCATGCGCGGCGCTAAGTCGATTTACACCCCGCTGCTACGCGGCGCGATCGCGAGCCGCGGCGTGGTCGCGATCGGCGCGGCCATTCTCGTCGTGCTCAGTCTTCTGGTCGCTTCAAAGATGGGCAGCGAGTTCATTCCGAACCTCGATGAGGGCGACCTCGCAGTACATTCGCTCCGCATCCCCGGCACCAGTCTCACACAGGCCATCGACATGCAAAACGCGGTGCAAAAAAAGTTCCTCGAATTCCCCGAAGTGAAGGAAACCTTTGCGAAAATCGGCACTGCCGAAGTCGCCACCGACCCGATGCCGCCAAGCGTGGCCGACGGTTTCGTCATGATCAAACCACGATCACAGTGGCCCGATCCGAAACGCAACAAGATCGAACTGGTCAACGCCATGGCGAAGAAAATGGAGGCGGAACTCGCCGGCACAAAGTTCGAGTTCCTTCAGCCGATCCAGATGCGTTTCAACGAGCTAATCGCCGGCGTGCGCAGCGACGTGGCGGTGAAGGTCTTCGGCGATGACCTCGACGAGCTCGTGGGTGTGGGCAAGGAAATCGGCAAAGTGCTCGGGTCCATTCCCGGCGCGGAAGACGTAGGCGTCGAGCAGATCACCGGCCTCCCGCTCCTCACGATTAATATGAACCGCAAAGCGATGGCGCGCTTCGGCCTGAATGTGGCCGATGTGCAGGAGACGATCCAGATCGCCATCGGCGGCAAGGAAGCGGGCGAGGTCTTCGAGGGCGACCGCCGACATCCATTGCTCGTGCGCCTGCCGGAAAAGCTCCGCACCAATCTCGACGCGCTCAAACGCATCCCCATCGAAATCCCGCAGCGCAAGCAAGTCGGATCCGACATCAAGACAGTGAGCCTGGACGAGGGCGGAATGCCCGCGTTCGTCCCGCTGGGGGAAATCGTGGATTTTGACATTGCGCCCGGCCCGAACCAGATCAGCCGCGAGAACGGCAAGCGCCGCGTCGTCGTGACGGCCAACGTGCGCGGACGCGATCTCGGCTCGTTCGTGGCGGAAGCGCAGCAACGAATGGAATCGGTCGAGATTCCGACCGGCTACTGGATGACGTGGGGCGGAACTTTCGAGCAACTCCTCTCCGCATCACAACGGCTCAAGATCGTCGTGCCGCTCTCCTTGCTGCTCATCTTCATGCTGCTCTTTATGGCCTTCGGCAATGTGAAGGACGCGCTGCTCGTCTTCTCCGGCGTACCGCTCGCGCTGACCGGGGGCATCGCCGCTTTGTGGCTGCGCGACATCCCGCTCTCGATCACTGCCGGCGTCGGCTTCATCGCGCTCTCCGGCGTAGCCGTGCTCAACGGCCTCGTGATGATTTCGTTCATCAACAACCTCCGGCAATCCGGCATTCCGCTCGAAGATGCGGTCTTCAACGGCTCGCTAACCCGCTTGCGCCCCGTGCTCATGACCGCTCTCGTGGCTGCTCTTGGTTTTGTTCCAATGGCCATCGCCACCGGCACCGGCGCGGAAGTGCAGCGCCCACTTGCGACCGTCGTCATCGGCGGCATCCTCTCTTCCACCGCGCTCACCCTGCTCGTTCTGCCCGCACTCTACCGGATCTTCCATCGAGAGAAGAAAGGCGAAGCGGCTCTTCCCACCACCGCAGCTCCGCAGCCGGCGCACTGACGGACTCATTCACCATCCGCACTGACATGAGACTCATCGCATTCCTTCTGGCCAACCTACTCCTCAGTCTAACAGCGTCTGCCCACGGCATCTCCGATGCGGACAAACAAGGCATCCTCGCAGGCGGCAACCTTGAATACATTAAGCTCGGCGCCACTCACATGCTGACGGGCTACGACCATCTACTGTTCCTCTTCGGCGTGATTTTCTTTCTGACGAAGTTCAGGGAGATCGTGAAATTCATCACCGCTTTCACGTTGGGCCATTGCATCACCCTCGTCTTCGCTACGCTGTATCAGATCAAGGCGAACTTCTATCTGATCGATGCCGTCATTGCCCTGACAGTCTGCTACAAGGCATTTGATAACCTCGACGGGTTCCGAAAATACATCGGCATGCAATCGCCGAACCTGCTCGTTGCAGTGTTCCTCTTTGGGCTCATCCACGGCTTTGGACTGTCCACCCGCTTGCAGCAGTTGCCGCTGGGGCAGGAGGGCCTCGTCTTGCGAATTCTGTCGTTCAACGTGGGAGTGGAGGTAGGGCAAATTCTGGCGCTTACCGCGATGGGGCTGGTTCTTTCGCAATGGCGCAAGACGCCGTCCTTTCTCCAGTTCAGCAAAGCTTCAAACGTCCTGCTCATGGCTGCCGGGCTGCTCCTGCTTCTCATGCAATTGCACGGCTATCAGCACACGAGCTACGAGCATGATTTTCCGCTGAACAAGGAAGAGCACTTCGAGATTCACGAGAACATGGGCACCAATCGCGACCTCGAAATCACGGCGACGCCGGCCGAGCCGAACCAATAACGCCATTTCACGCAACCAATCACCACACGACCAAACCACAGCAACCAAACCACACCATGAGAACACCGCTCCTCGTCGCACTCAGCCTTTGCGCTTTCGCCGCTCACCCGACCAATAAAACCTACGCCCAGGCCAAGGAAGGCGGCGGAGCCGGGCACAGCCACTTCATCAAGGTCCCGACGACTGCGGAGGAGATTTGGAAAGAGATTGCGAACCAGCAGACCAAGCTCGCCGCCGTTGTCGCTAAGAATGACCTCGGGGAAGCGCATGACCACGGCTATGCCATTCGTGACCTCGTGCGCGCTTTGCCCAGCAAGGTTCCGGCCGAGAACAAGGCCACGACCGAGGAAGCCGCCGCGGAAATCGCCAAACACGCCGCTGCCATCGATAAGTCGAGCGCGGGCAAAGCACAGAAGGCCACGGACACGAACGTTAAGAAAATGGCTGCCTCGATCGATGCGCTTCGGGCTGAGCTAAAGGTGAGGTAAGCCGGAAAGGAAGATCCACTAAGCCACGAGGGGCGCGAACTAGCGGGCACCGCCCCGCTTTGGCGTCCTTCTTGGTTGGATTCCTTCATGAACCCAGAGCGGACTCACGCATTCCAGGATCCAGTTCAATGGATTGCTCTAGCCCTTACCGTGCAAGGATTCACCAGCTACCCGGCGTTGGCGCAGAAGGCACCAGTGGCGCTGGCCTCAAAGAGCCGGGGCGTGGAGGTCGAGACAGAATTTTACTCCGGCAGGCGAGGTTATCTGCACGGCGGACATCTCCTCGGCAGCCGTGGCGACAACGACCTGCTGATGACCGGCGCAGGGCCTTCCTTCTAGAGCGCGATGCCCCAATCTGCCGCCTCGCCGGCGCTTCACCCCTCCACGATTGAAACGACTGCCGCACAAAAACCGCGCAACAAGGAGAGCCACGCCAGCCGCGGGCCTGAGCCTCGCGTTCAAAGTGAAGGTGATCGTAATCGTCGGGACGTGCGTCTCTGGGTTCGCTGTCTTCGAGCACTTCTATTTGACAGGAAAGGCCGCAGCCTCGCTGGAGCGACGGTTGGCAGAGTGGAAGAAGAGCCATCTTCACACCGACGAGCAGGTCGCACGGGTGCGGACGATCGAGCGGGAATATCACGGCAGAGGCAACCCTTTCAATCCGCCCGCCCACACCATGGAGGAGGAGCGCGCGCATTCCGAGACGCTGCGTAACGCCATGCATCTGCTACACGCTCCGGTCGAGGAGCCGGGCCGCTCACTCTGATCACGACTCACTTCCGATGAAGGCCCTGCAGGTCGTCTTTCACAGCGCACCACGCGCGCGGAGCGAGATCGATGCTGCGGGACGCGCGCCGGAAAACAATTCTTCGAACCTATGAACGACTCCGAATCTAACTCCTCGCTGTGGCGGCACGGCGTTTTTCAAAAGCTCTTTTGGGCGCACGTCGTCAGCCTTATCGGCAGCGGGCTAAGTTCGGTGGCGCTCGCGTTGCTTGCACACCAGCTGGTCGGCGCGTCCGCCGCGGCCGTCCTTGGCGTGACCCTCGCCATTCGCATTGTCGTAATCGTTTTCTGCGCGCCGTGGGCCGGGCAAATCGCGGAGCGCTTTGGCGCGCGTGCGATCCTGATCGGCAGCGACGTGGTGCGGGGGGGAGTAGTTATCGGGTTCTTTTTCGCCGACGCCGTCTGGCAGATTTACGTTCTCGCCGTGGTCCTGAACCTTGGGGCCGCGCTTTTCACGCCCGTTTACAAGGCGGTCATCCCCGGCGTCGTTTCCGAGAAGCAGTATCCGCGAGCGCTCGCTCTCGGCGCCATCGCCTATGATACCGCGAATATCCTCGGCCCATCGCTCGCCGGACTTGTCATCGCCGTCGTCGGATTCCGCGGAAACTTCGTTGTCGATGGCCTCACCTTTCTGGTCAGCGCCGCTTTACTCTTCGGCGTGCCGCGGCTGCTCATCGAGCCGAAGCGCAGCGAGGGGAAGAAGACGGCGCTTAGCCACGGCCTGGCCGCGATGTTTCAACGCCCGGCTTTGCGCGAGTCGTTGTTCCTTGCCTTGCAGGTCAGCGTAATGGGCGCGTTCGTGCTCGTGGCGACCGTCGATTTCATCAAGGTGCGGCTCGGGCTAACCGATGCCGCGTATGCGTGGGCTATGGCCACCTACGGTATCGGCGCGGTATGTGCCGCCGCTGGTTACGCCCGCGTCTCACCGTCGGTGCGCGATTGGTTCGTCACCGCGTGCGCACCGGCCATGCTGCTAGCGCTGACGCTCGCGGCGCTGTTCCAGCACTACGCGCCGCTACTCATCGGCTGGACGCTCGCCGGCGCCGCGCAAAGCATCCTGGGCATTCGTGGTAACGAGCTGCTCGCGGCCAACAGCGCGGGCGAAGAACGCGCCCACATCTACGCCGCGCACTTCTCCCTCAGTCATGCCGGTTGGGGATTGACCTATCCACTCGCCGGCTTCCTCACCACCGCGCTCAGTTTCGGGCAGGCCGCGTGGGTTTTCCTCGGAATCCTCGCCGCCGTCTCCGCGCCTGTTTGGTTCATGAAAGCGCGCGACAAGACGCGGCCACGTCATGACGAGGAGGCGCATCGCCACTCCCACAGTGTCTTCGATCCGCCGGAGGCCTTCCACACGCACGAGCACCGTCACGGCGATCTCGTTCATTCACATCCGCACCGGCACGACATTCCCCATACGCACTGAGCACCATGTCCGTGCCTCGACTTCTTCTTCCCCTGGTGCTGTTAGCCTTCGCCTTCGTGCTCCCAGCGCACGCGAAGTAATCTCGCCCGGGAAACCCTGCGCCGTTCCAGCTGTTAGCGAAGTTGCTCGCAGATCAAGGGCTCGCCGTTAGGCGCCAGGTTCCAGTGCCAATTATGCTTATGGGCATGCGATTCGATTAAGGTTCTCGGGCTGATCTGATCGTTGAAGACGTGCTGCTGGTGGAGCTGAAATCGGTCGAGAAACTCGCGCCTGTTCATGGCAAGCAGGTGCTCACCTATCTTCGCCTCCTTAAACTTCCCGTGGGCCTGCTAATCAATTTTGGAGCAGCGACCTTCAAAGAAGGAGTGCAACGCATTGTTAGTCAGCATCAGGACTTCGCGGCTTCGCGTGAATCACAAGCAAATCGATCTTTGACCCTCGGCGAAGGAATGTCGAGGAAGCTATGATGCGATCAGGTTCTATCGCTTCACGTCCAGGCAGATCAGCAAGTCTTCGCTCCTCAGGTACAACCTGTTACCCGCTAGCACAGGGCCTGCCCAGCACGGATAACTCAATCCTGGCACTTGCCAGCGCCACATTTCTTCCAGCTTCTCAGGGTTCGGGCGGAAGGAGCCGAGCAGACCAGATTCGCCGAGCACGATGAGCTTGCCGTCGGCGAGGATGACGGACCCGCGGCCGAACACGGTAGGCGATGCTTCTCCGGGAGCGGGCTTCGAGCGGCCGGCATTTCTCCAGGCCTCGGATCGATCCCAGCGGATGCTGCCATTCGCCAGGTCGACGCAGCGGAAGCGGGCGTCAGGTTCATCCCGCCCGCTAAAGGCATAGAGAAAGCCGTCCTTTAGCACTGGGCGGCTCCAATGCACCTCGAGTTGCTGGCCGCGCCAAACGGGTTCGACAGATTTTCCATCCTGCGCGACCCGCAGCAGCACGGAGCCTTGCTTGTAGTAGGCCGAGGAAATGAAGACCAGATCATCGTGCACCACTGGGGTCATGGCGTTCACTGAAGAATCCTGGCGGGCACGAAACCAGAAGCTGAAGTGGACCGCGCCGGTCGCGGGATCGAGCGAGACGAGACCCTGGCTGGTGACACACAGGATGTGCCGCCGCCCATGGATAGTCGCGCCGACAGGGGTGCAATAGCTGGCCTGCTTGTTGAAGGCGGGGTCGGCCGGATTCCACCGAACGAGGCGTTCGCCAGGCCAGCCGGTCATGGGCACTCCGGTCCAGCTCTTCTCGCCGACGGCCTCCCAGAGTGTGCGGCCAGAGGCGGCGTCGAAAGCGACGACGCCGCTGTTGGGTTGACCGCCGACCATGACGATGAGCTTGTCGCCTTCCAGTATGGGAGAGCTGCCGACGCCGAAGAATGCCTCAGGCACGTCGAACTCCTGGTGAGTATCGCGCCGCCAGATCTGCTTGCCGGTTTGGAGATCGAGACAGAGGAGCACGCCTTCCGCGCCGAAGGTGTAGCAGCGGTCTGCCGTAAGTAGCGGGGTGCAGCGAGGGCCATTATTGTAGCCGAAGGGGTCAATGAAGCTGCTGGGGTACGTGTGCCGCCAGCGTGTCTCTCCGGTCACTGCGTGCATGGCCTCGACGACCTCCTCCTTGCCGGTGCGATGATGCAGGACAAGAAGATCCCCCCGCACGGAAGGCGCGCTGTAGCCGGTGCCGACCTCGCGTTGCCAGAGGATCTTTGGGCCGGTGGGCGGGAGTTTCTCCAGCAGCGCCGTTTCGGGCGAGGTAGCGTCCCGGCTGGGTCCGAGAAACTCCGGCCAATCGGCGGCGGCAGCATCGAAGTGCAGAGTGGCGGCGAGAGCGAAGAGGAGCAGGAGGCGGCGCACTTCCAAGAAGTGCCGGAACGCGACAAAATGGCGAAGCACGAAAACGCAGACCCAACGTGTCCGGCAATGGACAACCACGAATCTCCGCGCTTATCTCAACGTCATGAGGTTCCTCCCCTTCACCGCCGCCGCCCTGGCGTGCTGTACCACTCTGCTCCCGCTCCATGCCGAAGAAGTGCGGGGAGATCAACCGGACGCCAAGCCACTTACCCCACAGGAACAGCTAAAGCGCTTTAAGGTTCCACCTGGCTTTGAGGTGCAGTTGGTTGCGAGTGAGCCGGAAATCCAAAAGCCGATGAACTTGAACTTCGATGCGGCCGGGCGGCTTTGGACGACGGGGTCGGAGATGTACCCGTGGCCAGCTGCGATGGACGCAAACGGGGTTCCAGTCCCGGGCTTCGAGAAGGTGTATAAGGAGATGGCGAATGCCTTCGGCTCGGCGAATAGCGCGCCCGAGCCTGAGATGCGAGGCAGCGATACCGTCAAGATCCTGAGTGGCTTCGGAGCTGACGGGAGAGCCGGAAAGATTGAAACTTTCGCCACTGGGTTGAACATCCCGGTAGGCGTGCAGCCGCTTCCCCGCTCGCCCGGTGCAAAAGGCGATAGCGCGATCGTGTCCTCGATCCCAAATATTTGGCGCTTCGACGACACGGATGGAGATGGGAAGGCGGACCAGCGCGAGGTGCTATACTCTGGCTTTGGCTTCCTCGACACACATGGGATGTCGTCGAACTACATCCAGTGGATGGATGGATGGATCTACGGTTGCCATGGGTTTCGCAATCATTCGGAAGTGCGCGACAAGAACGGCAAGGTGACGATTTTCGATAGTGGCAATACGTACCGCTTCAAGGCCGACGGATCCGCGATCGAGTACTGGTCGCACGGGCAGACTAATCCGTTCGGCCTCGCCTTCGATCCGCTGGGTAACTTGTACTCGGCGGACTCTCACTCCAAGCCAGTGTACCTGCTGCTCCGCGGCGCTTATTACGAGGGCATTGGAAAAGAGCACGAGGGCCTGGGCTTTGCGCCGCGAATCACGGACGACGACCACGGCTCGAGCGCGATTGCCGGGGTTACCTACTACGCTGCCGAGCAATATCCCGAGGAGTACCGGGGGAATCTGTTTAACGGGAATCCGGTGACGCGACGGATCAATCGCGCGCGGCTGGAATGGACAGGCTCGACGCCGAAGGCAGTGCGGGTGGATGACTTCCTGAGCTGCGACGATCCGTGGTTCCGACCGGTGCAGGTTAAACTGGGGCCGGATGGGGCGCTGTACATCGCTGACTTCTACAATCCAATCATCGGTCACTACGAGGTGCCGCTAAGTGACCCGAAACGGGATCGCAAGCACGGACGGATCTGGCGGGTGGTGTACAAGGGCGCCGCGCAGACGGCACCGGATCTCACGAAGCTGGAGGTGCCGAAGCTGGTCGAGATGATGGGGCACAAGAATCTGGAAGTGCGGCGGCTAGCGGTGAACGAGCTGGTAGACGGAAGGGACCGGGGCGTGGTGCTGCCCGCCCTACCGGAGTGGGTAACGGCGAATGACGATGCAGCAGCAAGTGCGGCGTGGGCTGCGGAACGTGCGAAGGCTGAAGCTGGGCCTCAACGAGACGGACGCGCGGCGGCGATCCAACGGATCGTCTCCGACAAGAGCGGAAACGCTGCTGTTGCCTCACTGACCGCAAGTGATCCATTTGCGCAGCGCGCGGCAGCAGAGACTCTTTCTGGAACGCCTAATGTTGAGGCAATCAGGCCGCTGTTTCACGCGTGGGCAGCCGCGCCTTTGGCCGACACAGAGTTGGTCCATGCCTTGCGTGTCGCCCTTCGAAGGAATTTGTTGGACCCAGCAGGGTTCCAGGCGGCGGTCGATCTAGCGGTGGAGGTACCCATGTTCAATGGTCGGCTCCAAGAAATAGCCTTGGCAGCGGACACAGTCCCCGCGGCAGAGTTTCTGGTCGGGCATTTGCAAGAAAAACGGATCGCGGATCGGCAGCTCGGAAGCGCGTTTGCGCACGCCGCGCGGTACCTCCCGCCCACCAGCGCAGGTGCTATGCAGAAGGCGCTGGAGGTTTACGCAGGTGCGCCACTCGAGCAGCGCCTGGCAATTAGCGAAGGACTGGGAGAGGCTACCCGGCGCATGAATGCGACGCTCCCAGAGGAGACCGTCCGCTGGATGAACTCGACGCTCCTCGAGGGACTCTCGGCTAGCGAAAAGCATGTACTCGCCAGGACGCTTTCCATCGCACGGAATGTATCGTTCCCCGAGAAAGTCGGACCGCTGGCAAAGATCGTTAAGAACGGCGAACGCTCGGATGCAACTCGTATAGCGGCCTTGGAAGCACTGACCAACACGCCGGCGGGGAAACCGGTAATCGTAATTGCGCTGCAGCAGACTAGTAGCCCGGCGCTGCAAAAACGTGCCGCGGAGTTGCTCGCAGAGACTGGAGGCGATGAGGCTCACGCTGCACTCGCCGCCGCGCTCCCGACCGCGCCATGGGAGCTCGCTTTGGCGCTCGCCGGCGGACTCGCACGGAATGATCAGGCCAGTGAGCAGCTTCTCGGATTGCTAGAGAGCGGTAAGGCCTCACCGGCTTTGTTGCGAAATCAAGCCGTCGCGGGCCGGCTTGCCGGACGCGCACAGCCACTCCGTGACCGCGCAGGAAAGCTCACGGCAAATCTCCCGCCAGAAGACGCCCGGCTCGATCAGGTGATCAAGCAGCGAATCGGTGTCTTGGGCAAACGCCAGGCGGATTTGGCCAAAGGTCAGCAACTCTTTCAGCAGCAGTGTGCAGCCTGCCACAAGGTGAAGGATCTGGGCGGGAACATTGCACCGAGCCTGGACGGTGTCGCCACCCGCGGATTGCACCGACTGGTGGAGGACATCCTCGACCCAAACCGCAACGTCGATCCGGCGTTTCGGCAAAGCGTTATTGAAACAGTTGATGGACGTACGCTTGCAGGGGTCAATCTCCGCACCGAAGGGGAGATGCTTGTCTTCAGTAATGTGGAAGGCAAGACAGTCTCGGTACCGAAGGCCGAGGTGAAGACGCAGACCGACTCCCGGCTATCGCTGATGCCGGCAGTCTTTGAGCAAACGCTGTCGGAAGGAGACTTTGGCGATCTGATCGCGTTTTTGACGGCAGGAAGTCACTGACTAGGGAGCCTCGGGGCGCGATCGCTTTGCGCTTCAGACTAGTAACTTAAACTCCGGACACGAATGTCCGGGCTCCGAGGGCTAGGCGAGGAGCGCCTTAACCACGTGAGCCTCGACCACGCCGGTCATCTTCTGATCCAGCCCCTGGAACTTGAAGCTGAGCTTCCGGTTATCGATGCCCATGCAGTGGAGGATGGTCGCGTTTAGATCGCGAAGATGCACCGGGTTCTCAGTCGGATTGTAGGAGAAGTCATCTGTTTCACCGTAGATCGTTCCGCCCTTTACACCGCCGCCTGCCATCCACATGCAGAAGTTCTTCGGGTGATGATCCCGGCCGTAGTTGTCTGCGGTGAGCGTGCCCTGGCTGTACACGGTGCGGCCGAATTCGCCACCCCAGACAACGAGGGTATCCTCCAGCAGACCGCGCTGCTTGAGATCCTTCAACAAGCCGGCCGACGGCTGATCGATATCGCCACACTGCGCGCGTAGCTCCTTCGGCAAGTTGCTGTGCTGGTCCCACCCGCGATGCATGATCTTGACCACCCGAACGCCGCGCTCAACGAGGCGACGCGCCAGCAATGCGCTCGCAGCAAAAGTGCCGGCCTTCTTCACGTCGGGTCCATAGAGATTAAGTGTCTCCTCGGACTCTCCACTCAGATCTGTGAGCTCAGGCACGCTCGCCTGCATGCGAAAAGCCATTTCGTACTGCGCAATGCGAGTCTGAGTTTCGGGATCTCCGAATCGCTGGAAGCTCTGCTCATTCAGCTTGTTCAGCCCATCCAGCATGCTGCGCCGGAGCTCACGATCGACACCGGGAGGATCCTTGATGAAAAGCACTGGATCACCCGCCGAACGGAGAGCCACACCGGAGTGCTTTGTCGGGAGGAAGCCGCTCTGCCACATGCGCGTGAAGAGCGCCTGTGCGTTATCCTTGGCGGACCAACTGGGCGTAAGCACGACGAAAGAAGGCAGGTTCTCGTTCTCGCTACCCAGTCCATAGCTCAACCAGGAACCCAGACTCGCGCGACCCGGCAGCTCATTGCCGGTCATGAGGAAGGTGCACGCTGGATCGTGGTTGATCGCCTCAGTGTGCACCGTCTTGATCAGCGCAATGTCGTCCGCCACCGACCCCATGTGCGGGAGCAACTCGCTGATCCACATGCCGCACTGGCCATGCTGCGAGAACTTGAAGATCGAAGGCGCTACTGGAAAACGCGCCTGACCGCTGGTCATCGTCGTGATCCGCTGCCCTTTGCGGATGCTGTCCGGCAAGTCTTTGTCGAACTGTTCGCCAAGCCGCGGCTTGTAGTCGAAGAGATCCAGCTGCGACGGTGCCCCGTTCATGTGCAGGTAGATGATACGCTTCGCCGTAGGTGGGAAGTGCGGGAAACCAGTTAACGCAGGGTGGACTGCAGAGCCATAGGTTGGTGCGCCCGCGAGTGCACTGCGCCCGTCCAGCATCCAGTTAAGGGCGATCGCGCCGACGCCCAGCCCGGCATTGGAGAGGAAGGCTCTGCGTGACTGCAGGCTGGCAAACTGATCGAGAGGGTCCATGGGAATATGCGGGGGTTCAGTTTCGGGTCACCGTCTCGTCCATGTTGAGAATGACGCTTGAGATGACGGTGTATGCTGCAAGCTCCGTTGGATTCAGCTCCGGCTTAGGCTTCGAAGCGCCGACTGCAATCGCCTGTTTGGCCGCTTCCGGGTCGTTGGTGTAGCGGGTTAGCGACCGATCGAGCAGGTCTTTGAGGACCGCGCGCTCGTTCTCCAGCGGGCGTCGCGCAGTGACCATGCGGAAGGCGAAGTTCACCCGGTCCTCGGGCGTACTACCGCCGTCCACCATGACACGTTGCGCGAGGGTGCGTGCCGCTTCCACGTGCTGCTCGTCATTCATTAGCAGCAGCGCCTGCAGCGGAGTATTGCTGCGCTCGCGCCTCACACACGAGGACTCGCGCGATGGACCGTCAAAGGTGTTCAGCGAGGGCGGGGGTGCCGTGCGTTTCAGGAAGGTATAGATGGAGCGCCGATAGAGCGCGCTTCCGGTATCCGGCGTGTAGGCGCGGGTGTTCGAACCCCCGAAGCCAACTGGCTCCCAGATCTGCGGCGGCTGGTATGGACGAACGCCTTTCCCGCCGATGGTGAGATCGATGAGCCCGCTGAGATACAGAACATTGTCTCGGATCTGCTCGGCATCGAGACGGAAGCGAGGACCACGGGCGAGCAAGAGGTTCTCGGGGTCCTTCTCGACCAATTCGGGCGTAACCCGGGAATCCTGCCGGTACGTCGCGCTGGTTACGATGAGTCGCAGGAGCTTCTTTGTGTCCCAACCGTTTTCCCGGAACTCCACAGCAAGCCAGTCGAGTAACTCAGGGTGGGAAGGAGGCATGCCTTGCGCGCCGAGGTCTCCAGGCGTCTTGACAAGGCCCGTTCCAAAAATCTGCTGCCAGAAGCGATTCACCGCCACCCGCGCAGTGAGCGGGTGCTCAGGGGAGACGAGCCATTTGGCGAGGTCCACCCGGTTCACGTCTGGTCCACTACGGAATCCTGGGAGGAACTCAGGCGTTCCTGGTTCCACCTTGTCACCTGGTTGATCATACTGCCCACGCTTCATGATAAAGCTGTCCCGCTTCTTCGGGAGATCGGCCATGATCAAGGTAGCTGGGATCGCCTCATCCAGGGCCTTCCGTTCGCCTACCAGCTTCTTCTCCTCGGCAATCACCGATGCGAGCACCTCGCGAGTGACGTGATTTACCTCGGCTAGATAATACTCCCGGAGCAACTGCAGCTGCTCGGGCTTTAGCTCCTCAGGTTTGCTGACCTTTAGAATATCGCGGATCTCCCTCGGGTATTTATCGCCGGGATCCTTGCCTTGGTGCTGCTTCAGCCACGCGGCTTGAGAGCGCTCGGGATCAGTCGCTGGATTCTCCTCATAGCTGATTCCAGTGCGATCCCAGAAGACCGTTCCGCCATGTTGCGTAAAGGCAATGCCATTGAACCTTGTCCCGGGCTTGATCTCGAGCGCAGCAACATTGACTTCCAGACGCACCCATTCGCCGGCTTTGGGCAATTCGCCAATGAGCAGCTTGTTGGGTTTGCCGCTATCTCCGAAGGGGATCGCGTCCTTGTCGCCCCAGTTAGCGCGGTGATGCCAACCGTCCGTGTGCCACTGCAGCATGATGGCCTTTGGCGGATTCGCTGGATCCAGCCAAACGTGCACGAAGATCTTGCCATTGGCCGGTACTCGGAACGGCTTCGAAACTCCTGTAAAGTAGTCCTGAACAACTCCTTCCCCCGTCCGTTTGATTGCACGGGTACCAGCATTCACCTGCCCGTCTTCCGCTTGCACCCACACTAGCGGGGCACCTGCGGCCTCTGCTTTTGCCCCCTCTGGGATGTCGTCATCCACCCACACGTCTTCGCGCTGCTGCGCTGGGGGAAGAGGATCAAGCAACGCAGGGTCTTGATAAGCGATTTTCCCTACCTCGTCCTTCTTTCGCGCCTGGACAGCGGTGATTTGCTGCACATAGCTGGCGAGCTTCGCCTCCTGCTCGGGCGTGGGAAGCTTAAGGATTGGAGGTGTGAGCAGGATGTTTCCATCCATTGCTGGATCTGCCGCAGAATTGAAGAAAGCGTAGAGCGAATAGAAGTCTTTGGCCGTAATCGGATCAAACTTGTGGTCGTGGCAAACCGCACACCCGGCGGTCAGCCCCATCCACACGCTGGAAGTAGTCTCTGCCCGATCCACCGCGTAACGAAAGAGCAACTCGGTCTCAATCGAGCCTCCCTCACTGGAAGTCACGTTGCAGCGGTTGAAGCCCGAGGCGATCTGCTGATCCCGCGTGGCATTCGGCAAGAGGTCGCCCGCGAGCTGCCAGATCGTGAATTGATCGAAAGGCAGGTTATCATTGTACGCGCGGATCACCCAGTCGCGGTAAGGCCACATCGAGCGCTCATTATCTAGATGGAGTCCGTGCGTATCGCCATAACGCGCAGCATCCAGCCAATGCTTGCCCATATGCTCACCGAAGCGGGGGGAGGCGAGCAACCGGTCCACTGCGCGCTCGTAAGCGTCTGGCGCAGTATCAGCGAGGAAGGTGTCCAATTCCGCGGTCGTTGGTGGCAGGCCGGTAAGATCAAAGGTCACACGCCGCAGCAGAATCTCTTTAGGTGCTTCACCGGTTGCAGCGAGTTGCTCACGCTCCAAGCTCGCAGCGATGAAGTGATCAATCGGGTTCTTCGGCCACCAACCGTTGCCAAGTTGCGGGAGGGGCGGACGCTTCGGCGCAACGAAAGACCAGTGAGCCTGGTACTCGGCACCTTCCGCGACCCACCGCTTCAGCAAGTCCTTCTGCACACCAGTGAGCGTCTTGTGCGCATCTTCGGGAGGCATTTGGTCGTCCTTGTCCGCCGAAAAAATCCGCTCTACCAGCTGGCTCTCCTCCGGCTTGCCCGGAACGATCGCGATATCCTCGGACTTGGCGGGCTTCAGCGCTTCTTCGCGGATGTCGAGACGAAGACCACTCTCTCGCGTGTCCTTGTCGGGCCCGTGACAGTGAAAGCAGTTCTCCGAAAGGATCGGTCGGATGTCGCGATTATAGTCCAGTCGCGCGGCTTCGACGGCTCCAGAGGCAAGGCTGGAAAGTGCAGCCAAGCTGAGGACCAGCAGGGCAGCGCGGAGATTCGGGGAGAACTTCATGGGCAATCTACTAGGGTGCAGTCTCGACTGGAATGCACCCCGTGACAACTCCCCTCGGAGCGCAGCCTTAGCACCAACCGGTTTCAGCTCACGGTCGCATTGAAAGACACCACGATCCGCACCGCCTTAAGATCGTCGCTTTCGAAGGGCTGGACGTAGTGGTTCAGCCACGAGGGGAAGATCAGGATCTCGCCTGCTGCGGGGATGACATCGATCGCGGTTGCGGCCCACGGCGGGCGCACCTGGAGGCGCTTCATGGCGGGCGTCTCGTGGGCGTTGAGGTTTAGCCGCGGATCCATGAAGGTGATTGCGCCATCTCTCATTCCCGGAGGAACTGCAATGTAGAGTGCCCCACTCAGGAGATTCGCGGAGTGGTTATGCGGAACATTGAAGTGCCCACGTCCGTTGATCACCGTCCAGCCAGTGAGCGCGAGCTGGATCTCGCCACGGTAGCCGAAGACTTCGCCGATGTAGCGGAAGAGCGCGGTAGTAATCGCTTCGCGCATCTCCGGAAATTCCTGGAAATCAGGACCGAACAGATTGCCATCAGAATGCCAGCCGCCGCGATTTGACTTCTGCTCCCCCTTCGACGCAGCCCGCACCCCTAGGAGATAGTCCCGGATCGCGCCGAGCTGCTCCATGGTCAGCCCAGTCGATTCCCGGGCTACCGGCGTGGTGAAGATTTGGCTGATCATCGCGCAAATCCGCGCCGCACCACTCTATCTGCCAAACTCCGCCATCCGTGAGTCGATCAGTTTGCCCACGAAACTGGTGTCGTACTTCCCGGCGACGAAGTCCGGATGATGCATGATCGACTGCTGGAACGGGATCGTGGTCTTGATCCCTGTGATGATGTACTCCCCAAGGGCACGCCGCATCCGCGCAATGGCATTCTCTCGCGTAGTGCCAGTGGCGATAACCTTGGCAATCATCGAGTCATAGTGCGGAGGCACGGTATACCCGCAGTAGGCGTGGCTATCGATCCGCACTCCTCGACCGCCGGGTGCATAATAGAGCTCGAGCTTCCCTGGGCTTGGCTGGAAGCCGTTGAAGGGATCCTCTGCATTCACCCGGCATTCGATCGCGTGATACTTCAGTTTCGCGTTCTTTACATAAGGCGAAAGCGTCTCGCCCGAAGCGACCTTGAGCTGCTCCTTCACGAGATCGATCCCGTACGCTTCCTCGGTGATGGTATGCTCCACCTGGATGCGCGTATTCATCTCCATGAAGTAGAAGTTACCTCGATCATCAACGAGGAACTCGATCGTCCCCGCGCCAACGTAGCCAACTTCCTGCGCCAGCTTCACGGAGGCCTGCCCCATTTTCTTGCGGAGCGAGTCCGTCATCAGTGGTGACGGGCATTCTTCGATGATCTTTTGGTTGCGCCGCTGCATGGAGCAATCGCGCTCGCCGATGTGGACTACGTCTCCGCGTCCATCCGCCATGATCTGGAACTCGATGTGGTGTGGATTCTCGATCAGCTTCTCCATGTACACACCGGAGTTGCCAAAAGCCTTGTCCGCTTCCATCCGCGCGCCGTGAAAGCCTTGCACGAGCGATACGTCGTTGTGCGCAGGTCGCATCCCCTTCCCGCCGCCCCCGGCGACTGCCTTGATCATCACCGGGTAGCCAATCTTCTTCGCGACCCGTAAGGCTTCCTGCTCTGTCTCGACGAGTCCGTCGGAGCCGGGAGTTACCGGAACACCCGCTTTCCGCGCCGTGGCGCGGGCGATGTTCTTATCGCCCATTGAGCGGATTGCCGAGGGCGGCGGCCCAATGAACTTGATGTTGCAGCTTGCGCAGACTTCAGCGAAATGCGCGTTCTCGGCGAGGAAGCCGTAGCCCGGATGGATTGCATCCACGTCTCCGATCTCTGCCGCCGAGATGATGCGATCAATCTTCAGGTAGGACTGCGAACTTGGCGCGGGGCCGATACAGATTGCTTCATCCGCAAGCTGCACGTGAAGCGAATCGACATCCGCCTCCGAGTAGACTGCAAGCGTCTTGATCCCGAGTTCCTTGCATGCGCGGATCACGCGCAATGCGATCTCGCCCCGATTGGCGATGAGTACTTTATTGAGCATGCGGCTAGTTGCCAAAGAGTGCTTTGGCCGCCGCGGAAAGGCGAAGACGAGCCGTTGCGGTCATCGTGAGTTTCAAGGTCACTTCACCCGGAAGAGCGGCTGACCGAATTGAACGGGCTTGCCGCTCTCTGCGACGATCTCCACTACGGTGCCGCGAATCTCGGACTTGATCTCGTTCATCACCTTCATCGCTTCGATGATGCAGACCACGGTGTCTTCGGTCACCTCCTGCCCAATCGTAACATACGCGGGAGATTCCGGTGACGCCGCGGCGTAGAAAGTGCCGACCATTGGCGATGTAATGTCACGCAAACGTGACTCGGACAGGTCGCTGGTATTCACCGGCACCTCCGGCGCTGGTAGCGCCATGGGCAGCGCTGGGCTGCTCATGGCGGAGATCACCGGCTGGTCATCAATCCCTCGCTTCAGCGTAATCTTGAAGCCTTCCTGCTCCAGCTTGAACACAGAGAGGTCGTTCTTCCTCATCAGGGCGATGAGTTCTTTGAGGTCTTTTATGTCCAAAGCGATTGGTGGCGTCGGTTGAGAAACAAGGGGGTGATGCTAGGCGGCGTGTTGGAAAAGCGTCAAGAAGGACTCCCGCAGAGGAGTCTACGAAAACAGCGGTTCATTTGCGCCGCTCGCCGGACCTACTCCAGCACGGCCCGAAGTACTTGCAACGCTCGATCGATCTCCGCCTCGGAGTTGTAGAAATGCGGGCTGAAGCGAAGGTAACTGTGTCCAGTTCGATCGTGTCGAAGCGAAGCCACAATCTTCGCCGCCTCCAGTGCTCCGAAGAACTTCTCCGCAGGCACCCGCGGATGACTGAGCGTGGTGATGCCCGAGGCCGCCGCTCCTTCTGTGACGCTGACGAACTCGAATCCCAAGCCGCGTAGGCCCGCGACAAGGTAGGCCTTGAGTTCAAGAATGCGCTCGGAGATGCGATCAACGCCATGTTCGAAGAAAAGCTCCAGTGCAGCCTTCATTCCGTAAATCCCAGCAGCATTCAGCACACCTGGCTCATAACGTTGAGCCGTGGGCACGAAGGTAATCTCGTCCTGCGCTACGAAGTTCGGTGAAACGACGTTCCAAGCTCCGAGCAACGTGGGGCGGAGCAATTCGAAGCGTTCCCGCCGAACATAGACGATCCCGATGGCAAGCGGTCCAAGCAGCCACTTGTGGGCATCTGCGCTCAAGAAATCCACATGCGCCCGCTCTACATCCAGGGGAAAGGCCCCGAGTGTCTGGATTGCATCAAGGGAGAAGAGGACGCCCCTCTCGTGCAGCACCGCGCCGATTCCTTCTACATCGATCCGATACCCGCTGAAGAAATGGCAGCTGGCGAGGGCAACCAGTCGCGTCTTGGGGGAAAGCGAAGCTGCCACGAGTTGGGGCGTGATCTCGCCTGGTCGCTCGGGTTGCAGATACCGCACAACTACTCCCCGGCGGCGCAACTCCAGCCACGGGTATACATTCGCTGGGTAGTCACCATGGTAGCACAGCACCTCGTCGCCCTCCTTCCATGGAAGCCCATTTGCGAATAGACTGAGCCCAAGCGAAGTCGGCCCCAGCAGGGCGATTTCCTCTGGCTTCGCACCGATGTACCGAGCGCAGAGACGCCTTGTCGTTTTGATGTCCGCGAGGACGGACCCGAACTCCTGGTGCTGTACAGACGATCTGCGCGTGTAATCGCAGATCGCGTCGGCCACTCGCTTCGGCAATGCCGCCACCGCCGCGTGCCCAAAGAACACCTGTCCCTGAGAGACGGGAAACTCTTCGAGGCGTTGAGATTCAAGCGGGTAAAGGTTCATGGCTTACTGTGCAGCATCCCGGGCCGCCGCACTTGAGTAGATGGACCAGATTCCAAGAATCCAGCCTGCCTGCTATCACTAGATCCGTACCGCTGCAGGCAGTGTCGCCTCTCGGGGAGGGGTTACGTGGAGCACCTTTTGCGAGTCCACTTCCACTTCCGTCTGCCGGCCGAGAAACTCAAAAAGGACCTTCACCCGCTCTTTTGCAGGCAACAACTGAGTGATGACTGCTTCAAGTCCTCTAAATGCTCCGGAGGTAATCTGAACCGTATCGCCGATCTTTAGCCCGGGGTCGAAAACGAAGACCGACTCCTCGCCGAGCACACTTCGCAGGCCTTCGATCGTAGAGTCCGGAAGAGGTATAACGTGGGTGCCAAAACGCACGATCGTACTCACTCCTGGAGCGTGCTGCACCTGCCGGTGCATCTCCGCGTACTTGAACCGCGCGAAGATGTAGCTCGGGAAAAGCGCTTCAACGAACCAAACTGGACCGCGCTTGGTCGCCTTTTGGAAACGCATTCGAGGGGCAAGGGTCTCCACGCCCATAAGGGCAAAGAGGCTTTTTGCTGCCAGGTGTTCGTGCTTCGGGGCGGTCCTCAAGCAGAACCACGAGAGCGCTGCGGTGCTCTCCTCGGACTGCATCATCATCGTATTGCTAGGTCGTTCACGATCGGCCATTAAGGACTACCTTGGTGTGATTGGGACACAGGATCAAGCAATGGTCGCCAAGCTGATCATTTCCCCCGAAGTAGAGGCTCTAGCATCCCAACTTTCACGGCCGGGCAACTGCTACTCCCGCGATGTCGGCCGGTCACGACCATCCCGGGGAATCGACTCGCGTGGTGTCAGACGGGTGCTTACCTCAATATCTCGGTAGATCGTCTTCTCGCCGCTGGATGCATCCATTTCCACCCGCTCGTAGTGCCTGAAGTTCGGTTTTGGAGGCGGGGTGATCTTCTTGAACTTTGGCCGGGTATCTAGACTGTTCAGAAGCGCAAAGGCTACCAAGTGGAGCGCGATGACTCCGCATACGATATAGAAGATCGTGCGGCGGCTCACCGCGGTTTGCGGGTGCGTTCGCCCTCTTCAATGAGCTTCCAGAAGCCTTTCTGCTGCCCGAGTTCTGCATCTTCTGCAGGCATCGGGAGCCGCGCGCGAAAGAGGAAGTCGCGGATCGTGTTCTTATGCAGAACGCGGTGAATCGTAATCCCCTCTGGAGTCTTCTCGAAGTAGATCCGGTACTCCTTGGCCCGATATCGGTGTAGACGCTTACCCTCCCGATTGATTGTGCCGAAGCGCTCGTCGCTCTCCAGGTTCTCGACATCTTCCGGGAGGAGCTCAAATTCCGCGAGAAGGTCCAGTTGCAGTTCCTTCGGCATGGCGCTCATCTCGGATGCGCTGAGTTCGTTGAAGACTATCTGGAGCATCGCAAGTGAGGAAGAAGTGACCAGCTAGTGTCGGGCCTTGTATCACCATTGAGCCCGGAAATTGCAACCTGCTCCGTAAGTCAGAATAAGGCCGTTGGAAGGTAGATGCGCTGCACCCGTGGGCCAATGCTCGTGAAGATATCCCAGGCGATGGTCCCCGCCTTCTCCGCCAGCTCTGACGCGAGGATCTCCTCTGCCCCCTGGCGACCCAGAATCACTGCCTCGCCTCCGGGTACGGCTTCCGGCACTGACGAGACGTCCACCATGATCTGATCCATGGTCACTCGTCCCAATACGGAGCAGCGCTTCCCTCCGATCAACACCTGTGCGCCCTGGTTTGAGAGGTGCCGGGAGAACCCATCCGCATACCCGACAGCGAGCGTCGCGATACGCATCGGACAGGGGGTGATGAAGGTGCGCCCGTATGAAATACTCCGACCTGCGCCGACTGCTCGCACGAGGGTGATGCCGACCTTCCACGATAATACTGGCCGGAGGTCCTGCTGATACTTGGGAAGCGGCGCGCTGCCATAGAGCATCAGGCCGGCGCGCACTAGGTCGCCGCCTCTTCCCCGAAATGCCATGATGCCGGCGCTATTTTCCAAGTGAAGGATCGGAGTAGTTCCCGCCATTGCGGCAACACTCGCGGCGAGCTTCCGGAAGCGCTCCAGTTGCTCTTCGCTGTAGACCGCGTCCTCATCCGCCACTGGAAGATGCGAAGAGATACCCGCGATCTCTATTCCCGGCAGCGCGATGATAGCGCGTGCCGTGGCGGCCAGTTCCTCCTCCCAAATGCCGATTCTCCCCATGCCTGTATCAACGACGAGGTGGATCGGCACCCGGCGAACCTCGGCGAGGTCGCTGTAGGCGCGTGCCTCCTCCAACGTAGAGACCGATGGAAGAAAGCCGTTGCGCGCCACGATCGCGCGCTCTGCAGGAAGCGCCGGGCTAAGGATAAGGATGGGCGTCTCGGGCGCATGGAATCGGACATCGATCGCCTCGGTGACATTCGCAACGCCGAACATCTCCACATGCCTGCGCAATGCCTGAACAACAGGAACGACTCCGTGTCCGTAGGCATTCGCCTTTACCACGGCCATGACCTGCGCGGCCGGACCGGCGAGCCGATGAATGACCTGGAGATTGTAACGCAGCGCGGCGAGGTCGATCTCCGCCCAGGTGCGCGGCGGAAGATTTGCGAGACTCTGCACGGCAGGGTTACTGAGCAACGTTCCCCTGAGGCTGTTCGATCATCTCCCGAAGCTGTTCCAGGCTGCGGGTGAAGTCCCGGCGAAGCATCACTTGAAGCACTAGATCAAGATAGCGGCGATACGGATTGGACGATTGCTCCCAGACCGCACGCCAGATGACACGGGTACAGGCGCCGTCTTCCTCCAGTTCAAAGCGTCCGAAGAGCTCTTGAGCACCAAGGTTAACGTGAAGATTGTAGTCGATCCGCGAGTCAGGTTCGCTACGCGTGATCCGCAACTCTCCGCTCATGCGCGCCCCACGCCAGCGCTGGACAGCACCAGTGCCGATTGAGCTGTCGCTATAAGAGTAATGCATCCGCTCGCGATGTGCCCACACAGTCCAGAGTGGCCAATTTCGGAGATCATTCAGATACGGAAAGATCACCGAGGGGGTTCTACAAATTGTCACCCCGCAGCGAACCCGGGGCCGACGGCGCAGGAACCACGGGAAGATCAGAAAGAAGCCGGCAAGTAGCACAAGACGGAGCTGCGAAGGATTCATAGAGACCCAGGAGGACGCTGCCGTGACCCGGCGCAACATCACTTCGCGCGCCAGACCGCAACGAGCGCATGCTCTCTCTATTTAGCGCTCGTGATCAACCCTGATCCGCAGGGCGGTCGATGGCAGACGCGGGCTTGCTGCTCGACAGAAGCAGGCAGACGCCGCAGATTCCCTCACCTTTTCCCACTACCCTGCCATGCGTTTCGTCCTTTCCGTCTGTATCGCCCTGGTCTTCTCCAGTGGCTCCGCACTTCACGCACAGGCACCCGCCGCAGCAAAGCCCGCCCAGGAGAAGGCTGGGGCTCAAAGTCGGCGTCCAGCGGCTCCCGCCCCACAAGCCGCCACTTCACCGGTAGCTACGCCAGCTCCGAAGAAGAAGGGCTTCCTGCAGCGGGTCTTCACTGGTGGCGAGAAGAAGGCAGCGGCAACCACGCCAGCGCCTGCGTCCGCAGCAACGCCGAGTCCAGCGACGCCCCGTCCACGCCAGAAACGCCGCCCGGCTACTGCGCGTGAAGCTGCTCCAGCTGTTGCCAAGGCTGACGCTTCCAGCGAAGCCGCACCAGAGCCGAAGAAGTCCGCCAAACCAAAGACGAGCAAGACCGCTCCCGCGAAAGCGGACGAGGAGAGCGAGCCACAAGAAGCACTCACGCCTGAGCAGCAGGCGCTAAAGCAAGCCGAGGCCAGTAACGATCCCGGAGAGGTGGAGAAAGCGAAGTACGATCTCGCCAAGGCGACAGCAGTTCAGGACGAAAAGATCGTAGCCCTGAAGGAGAAGGCCGATGCCGCGAATGATGAAGAGGACGGCAGGAACGCACTCCGTGCTTACAACAAGGCGCTCTTCCAGAAGATGCGCACAATCGACGGAAGCATCCGCGAGCGGATCGATCTCATGGAAGATGCGGTCATGAAGCGCCTAGAGCCCGCAACCGCGAAGAAGTAGCGCCCCACTAGCCCCGCTAGCTCTTCTTCTGCTCGATCAACGCATTTGCAATCGCCTGGGCGAGTGCCTCCCGGTGTTGGGGCGAAGCAGCGCGCGCGGCCTCCGAGGCATTGCTCATATAGCCGCACTCGACCAGGACAGCCGGGTAGCGGTTGTTCCGCAGCACGCGGAATTGCGCAGTCCTGACTCCACGAGTGTTCGTGGATGGGACCGCGTCCAATTGCCGGAGGATACGTTGAGCGAGCTGACGGGATGAAGCGGAGTGGTAGTAGGTCTCGGCTCCGCTGATGCCGCGCTTTGGGGAGCTGTTGAAGTGGATGCTCACGAACACGGAGTTGCCCTGCCGGTTGGAGATCGCCACCCGCCGATCCAGTTCGACGAAGGTGTCGGTCTTTCGGGTCATGACCGTGCGGAACCCGGCGGCGCGCAGCTTCGGCTCGAGCCTCCGGGAAACATCGAGCGCAGCGTCTTTCTCCCGCCACCCGGACCGCGCTTTCGCTCCGCTGTCGTGTCCGCCGTGTCCGGCATCGATCGTCACGGTGCGAAAGGTCTTACTGGTGTCTCGCACGCCCGAGGTGCTGCACCCCACCGACACGACCAATATCGCCAAGAGCAGCACACTGCCCGACAGGCATGACAGCTTGCGTCGGGCTCGTTCACTGATGATGTTCGCTGAAATGCTGCGCATGCTGTTCACTCCGCACCCGGTCGCTGCGGCGGCTTTAATCACCGCAGCTTCGCTAGTTTGTCAAGGAGCCGAAACCGCCGTGAACCCTCCACCGACCAGTCCGCTCAACCGCCTTGCCAACGAGAAGTCCCCTTATCTTCTCCAGCATAAGAACAACCCCGTCGATTGGCAGCCATGGGGCGAGGAGGCCTTCGCGCGCGCCCGCCGCGAGAAGAAGCCCATCTTTCTCTCGGTAGGCTATTCGACCTGCCACTGGTGCCACGTAATGGCCCATGAATCCTTCGAGAATCCCGAGATCGCGAAGCTCATGAACGCGCATTTCATCAACATCAAGGTGGACCGCGAGGAGCGACCGGATGTGGACAAGGTGTATATGACCTATGTGCAGGCCACGACCGGGAGCGGCGGCTGGCCGATGAGCGTTTTTCTGACGCCGGACCTAAAGCCGTTCTTTGGCGGGACCTACTTCCCGCCGGAGGATCGCTACGGCCGCCCGGGGTTCCCGACAGTGCTGCAGCAGCTCGCCTATGCGTGGGAAAATGATCGGGAGAACGTTGCATCCGCGGCGACGCAGGCCATCGACGCCCTCCGCGAGCAAAACACCACTACTCCTGCCCAAACGGGAGCCGGCCGCGCAGAGATCATGGCTGGTTACGAGCAGCTCGCGACTAGCTTCGACCAGGAACTCGGCGGATTCGGCGGAGCACCGAAATTCCCCCGCCCTTCTGCGTTGAACCTCCTCTTCCGCGTGTATGCGCGAGAAGGTCGCGAGACTAGGGAAGGAAAACTCTCCGCAAGCATGGCGCTTCTTACCCTCCGCAAGATGGCTGCCGGTGGGATGTACGATCACCTGGGTGGCGGCTTCCATCGCTACTCGGTGGATAAGTTCTGGCACGTGCCGCACTACGAAAAGATGCTCTACGATCAGGCACAGCTCGCCGTCTCGTACGTGAATGCTTTCCAGATCACGGGCGACCCGCAGTACCAGCAGGTCGCCCGGGAGACGCTGGACTATGTGCGCCGTGGCATGACTGCCAAAGGCGGCGGCTTCTACTCGGCGGAAGATGCGGACTCGATCATCGAACACGGCAAGCCGGAGCACGCCGAGGGCGCGTTCTATGTTTGGACAAAGGCGGAGATCAGCACGCTGCTCGGCGATGAAGCAGCCGCAATCTTCAACCGCGTCTACGGGATCGAGGAAAAGGGCAACTCGCCCGCCGGCAGCGATCCGCACGGCGAGCTGAAGGGGAAGAATACGCTGATCCGTCGGCTGTCGTTGGCGGATGCTGCGAAGGCGCTCGAGAAGAGTGAAGCGGACATCGATAAGTCACTCCAGGAAAGCCGCGCCAAGCTCTTCACCACACGGGAGAAGCGTCCGCGCCCCCATCTTGACGATAAGATCATCACCGCGTGGAACGGGCTAATGATTACCGCCTTCGCCCGCGCCGCACAGGTCTTCGATGAGCCGGAGTACCTGAAGGCTGCGCAAGGTTCAGCACGCTTCATTCGCGAGAACCTGTGGAAGAATGGCGCCCTCATTCGCAACTACAGGGACGGGGCCAGCGAGATCGCGGGCTTCGCCGACGATTACGCTTACCTGGTTCAGGCGCTGCTCGACTTGTACGAGACCGACTTCAACGTGGCGCATCTTCAATGGGCGGTCGAGCTCCAGGCGAAGATGGACGCGCTCTTCTATGACGTGGACAACGGTGGCTACTTCAGCGTGGTGAAGGATGACCCGAACATCCTGCTCCGGCTCAAAGAGGACTACGACGGAGCGGAGCCGACGCCGAGTTCCGTTGCAGCGCAGAATCTCCTGCGGCTTGCACAGATCACCGGAAACCAGGAACTCCGGGAGAAAGCCATGAAGACGATCCGCGCCTTCTCGCAGTCGCTGGCTAAGGCACCCAGCGCGATGCCCGAGATGCTCTGCGCCGTGGACGCCTCCCTGGCAAAGCCGCGACAGATCGTGCTCGCTGGTGCACCGTCTGCCGAGGGCACGCGCAAGCTCCTGCGGGAGGTCCACGAGCACTTCCTGCCAAACAAGCTGCTCATCCTTGCCGATGGCGGCCCGGGCCAGCAGTGGCTGGGCGAGAAGCTGGAGTTCGTCCGATCCGTCGGACCGATTAATCACCAGCCTGCGGCGTACGTCTGCGAAGACTTCGTCTGCCAACTTCCTACAAACGATCCCGCAAAGCTAAAGGAGCTGCTGAAGTAGCGCAGTCTACTTCGCGCCCATCGCCCGTTCCAGGAGGAGCGTCGCCAGCCGCTGCGTTGCCTCGTCGAGTTCAGCCGTTGCAGACTTCAGCGGCGGAGCAGCCCCCAGGATTACACAACGCTCGACCTCCAGCACCGCGCGATCGATGCGCGCGCGCTCCTCATCCGTGAGGCCATCACCAGCCTGCTTCAACGCGTGCTGCACTGCTGGCAGCATCTCGTCCGCCTTCAGTTTCGCCTCCGTGAAGACCCGCGCACTCATGTCCTCAAAGGCGTGCTCCAGCGAGTCCTCCAGCATCTTTTCCACGGCTTCATCGGAGACATCCACAGCGCTGCTCATCGGCACCACGGTCTGCATCCCTGTGGCCGTATCGCGTGCGAGCACGTGCAGAATGCCGCTTGCATCAATTTCAAACTGCACGCCCACTCTCGCCTTTCCTTTCGTGGCTGGCTCAAACTCGAGCTCGAACTGTCCCAGCGTCCAGTTGTCCCGCGCCAGCTCCCGCTCACCCTGCAGCACTTTGATCAGCATCGTCTGCTGGCCGCGCACTGCATTCGTGAACATCTCCCCAGCCTTGCATGGGATCGTGGAGTTCCGGGGAATGATCACATTCATTAGACCGCCAAAGGTCTCGATCCCGAGTGATAGCGGGGTAATGTCGAGGAGCACCACGTTCTGCACTGCCCCCGAGAGGATCCCGGCCTGGATGGTCGCGCCGATCGCCACCGCCTCATCCGGGTTCTGCGTGGTGTTCGGTTCGCGCCCGAAGATCTCCCGGACCAGCTCCCGCACCAGCGGCATCCGCGTCTGACCGCCCACCAGGATCACTTCATCCAGATCCTCCGTCTTCAGGCGAGCATCCGCGAGAACTCGACGGCAGTGCGTCCTCGTGCGCTCCAGGACTGGAGCCGCCAGCCGGTCGAGGTCGCCGCGAGTCACCACGCAGGACGCACTCTGTTCCCCGTCCAGGAACGGCACCACCACCTCCACTTGCAATTCACTGGAAAGGCGATGCTTCGCGGAAATCGCCGCCGCTCGCAGCCGCGCAATCACTTCGGGCACCCGCACCTTCTCGCCGCCTCCCGTCGCGTTTACCAAATGCTCGAGCAGAGCCGCGTCGATATCATCCCCACCGAGGTGCGTGTCTCCATTCGTTGCGAGGACCTGAAACACACCTTGGTTCAGCTCCAAGAGCGAGATGTCGAAAGTGCCGCCCCCGAGGTCGAAGACCGCGATCTTCGAGCGATCCTTCAGCTTATCCAACCCATAGGCCAGCGCAGCTGCGGTTGGTTCGTTGATGATCCGCTCCACCGTGAACCCGGCCAGCTCTCCTGCTGCCTTGGTTGCATTCCGCTGCGCATCATTGAAGTACGCAGGGACCGTAATCACCGCTCGGGTGACGGTGCCTTCCATCGCGCGCTCCGCGTCTGCGCGGAGCTTCTTCAGCACTTCTGCAGAGACGTCTTCCGGCGCGAGTTCCCGCCCTCGCGCCAGGATGCGGACCGGCGCCCCCGCTGCACCCGCGACCTGATAGCTCACGTCATCCGCCTCCTCCCCGTGCCTTCGTCCGATGAAGCGTTTCGCCGAATAGATGGTGTTCTCAGGATCCAGCACTCGCATCCGCGCAGCAGGGTGTCCGCAGATCGGTTCGCCCTCCGCAGGAAAGTAGACCACCGAAGGCGTCAGCCGCTCCCCGTCGGCATCGGCGATCAGGATGGGGAAACCCGCCTCCATTACACCGATGAGCGAATTCGTGGTGCCAAGATCGATGCCGACAATGAGGGCCATAGGACTCGCCAGAATCCGCTTCCCTCCGGTAGGGCTCAACCACGAAGTGCGCGCCCGCTGATCCCAATGCATTCCCGCCGGTTCTAGCCGCCCCTCTTTCCCTGCGTTTCCCCATTTCGCGCCCTTTCGCGTATTTAGCGGACCTATCCCCTCTTTGTGCGGCGGTAGCTTGAGATCGCCATGTCGGAAGGTGCTCAAACTCGACTCAACCTTCGAGTCCGACCGACTCTCCCTTCCCTCGAAGTGAGGGAACGGACCCACTCCCAATACGCAACCTCCGAGTTCCCGAGTCGCAAGCTTGCGACAAAATGAGGGAAGCTCCGAGCAATTTCAGGGAAGCTTCAGTATCGGAATAGGGAAGCTCCGAGTTCCAACTACTCAAGCTCCGCACTATTTTAGGGTACCTTGCCCCTTTTATCTCGGAGCTCCCCTCTCCGGGAGGGAAGCTTCCCCATCAAAGAGGCACCGTTCCCCCGAATATCTGGAAGGGATCCCGACACGCATCTCAGCATTGCCACAAAATGAGGGAAGCTTTCCTCAAATATTGCCTCCGTTGAGTAGCAGGAGCTCGGAGCCTCGAGTTCCAGATGGGCCGATTCTGCCGAAAACCGCTGGTTTACGAGCGCTGTTCGCCCGAACACACCCGTGGCGCGGCACCTGCTGGAAGTTTCGTGAGAGAACAACTGTCACCGCCTGGGCTCGCGTTGTTTTGCTTCAGCGCGGACAACCGCTCACTCCGTTCCGGTGCCACTCACGACCCTTCCCTATCACCGGGAGCCCTCTCAGAAATCCCTTTATTCAAGAGCCACTTCATTGAAGGAGCCACTCCATCAGAGGCCCCTTCCACCGAGAGCCACTCCATCCAAGACTCCTTCCATCCAAGACTCCTTCCACCGAGATCCTTCCACCGAGATCCTTCCACCCGAGAGCCTCCATCCGCGAGCCCTCCATCCGAGACCGATCATCCGAGACCGATCATCCGAGAGCCATCCATCCGAGAGCCATCCATCCGCGAGCCCTCCATCCGAGACCGATCATCCGAGAGCCATCCATCCGAGAGCCATTCATCCGAGAGCCCTCCATCCGAGACCGATCATCCGAGAGCGGTCTGGGAGCGTCCCACCGGGAGCCTGGACACTCCGCCGCCCTGAAGGGGCACCCATCCCTTAGCCCAGGGCACCGCCCTGGGTTCCATCCCAAAGCCCACTCCAATCGCCCCCGCGAAGCGCGTCTCCATCCAAACCGACGAAGAGGAACGGTTTAGAACTGAGCTTGTCTTCTGTTTGGGTTTTCACACATCGGGATCGCTTCCGGCTCGCCGAAAGCTCCCCTTTGCGGCTCTACTCGGGCCTGTGTTCGAGCAACCCGCGACTTCCGATCCGAAGAAGGCACGCGCGCTTACTTTTTCTCAACCGATGCACATGGCTTGGCGACTGGCACACAGCCATTATGTCTAGGCGCCTCACACTCGATGCTTTCTCCAAGCGCCAAGCAGAAGATTCAGCAGCACATCGCCGCGATGCCGGAGTCGCTGCGTCGAGCGACCGCGACCGAGGAGCAGTTGCGCGAGTTCGAGACGGCATACGGCGTCATTCCAGACGACTACCGTTGGTTTTTGCTCACATGTGGCGGCGGCCATTTCGCTTCGGAGGAGGTTGACGACATCGTGCGCCTCACCAAAAGCCACGCGAAGTTCAGACGCGAGTTCGGTCCGCCACGCGGCTGGACCATGCGCAACGTTTTCATCATCGGCTGGGACGGTGCAGGCAATCCGTTCGGCATCGAGAAGGCCATGGGTCGATTGATAGTCGAGGACCACAACTTTGGCGACATCCACGAGCTTGCGCCGAGTCTTGAGGAGTTCATGCTGAGAGGACGATGGGCAGGAGAGGCACGCGGCCTAACGGACCAAGGCTAGCTTTTGCGCCGAGCCGCAAAGCTAGCCAGGGGTTGAACAAGTCCGGATGGAGTTACACCGGCGCTTAGATAGGAATTAGCTTTTAGGCCGGGCGGCACTGAAGGCCTGTCGAATGATCGGACCGGGAGAGTAAGGCTGTTGGTGTGAACGGAACGGGAATGAAGATTGGCTTGGAGCAATCGGAGGAGGCTCGGTACGGGTAAAGCATCGCTGCGGCGTTTGCTTTGAGCAGCGCCGGGATGGGATCAGAGCATGCGCACGCGCCAACGGATCCGCCGATTGGGCGAAGGCGTTTTGAGCACCTCTGGCTGTATTTATCGAAGAGAGACGCATGGCGGGCGAGGAGGAGCGCGGCCGAGTTCACCGATCCGGAACATCGGTTTGGAGCATTGCGGGCAGAGGGTCTGGACGGGCCGGTGCTTGCGCGGTGGGGAAGGTCGAGGGCTGCTGATGCTGGCGGAAGACGGCGCGCAGCGGCTCGGACACGGTGAAGGTGCCTCTCGCGAGTACGAGGCCGCAGATGCCGCAAATCGACAAACTTCCGGAAGCGATCTACGGAAGAACAGTGTGGATCAGAGGTCTTTTCATCACCGGCCAGAGTACACGATCCAACGCTCCATGCCCGACCGCGCTCCCGCCGCCTGCGCCCGCGCCGCCTTTCCGCATGGGCTGCGCCGCCCTCCGCAGTCGCTGAGCTTGGTGTCGTTCGGCGACTTCACACATCTCCCGTGACAACGGCAATCAAACTGACCGCACTAACCACGCTGACCTTCATTGCGCTTGCCATTGCATTCGCGGTCTCTTCTGGCTTCGAGGCGATCTGGATTGTGCCGCCGTTGCTCCTCTTCGCTGGCTTGTTCTTCTACTTTCGGCATCGGCAGCGTTGCCCCCGTCCGTGTCGATTTCCCCGCCTTCTCTGGAGTGGAGTTCTGTTCGCATCAGTCGCCGCATGGGCTGTGTATTTTGGCTGCGCCATTCATTATCAGTCCTACACCGTTGGCACCGACGAACCGCCGCCCGAGCCACACAGCTTTCTGGAGCGTCCTTGGCTCGTGCATCAGGTCTATCGCGGTCTATTCCATGGCATCGTTGCTGGGGGCGCCGATTCCGTTATCAGCGCCGCGATCATTCTACTCAGCGTTTTGCTCCCCATTCTCGCCATCCACGCAGTTACTCAGCTCCGCGATGAGCGTATCAACTCGTAACCCAACGTCGCCGAACGAAAGTGGGTTAGCTTTGCGCGGCGCCGCTAAGCTAACCAGGGTTGAACAAGCCCGATGGAGTTACAACGGCGCTTAGATAGGAATCAGCTTTTCAGTCGGCCTGGCACTGAAGGCCTGTCGAATGAAAGGACCGGGAGAGAACGGCTGTTGGTGCGAACGGATCGGGTATGAAGATTGGCTTGGAGCAATCGGAGGAGGCTCGATAAGGGTAAAGCATCGCTGCGGCGCTTGCTTTGAGCAGCGCCGGGATGGGTCAGAGCATGCGCACGCACCAACGGATCCGCCGATTGGGCGAAGGCGTTTTGAGCACCTCTGTCTGTATTTATCGAAGAGCGACGCATGGCGAGTGAGGCGGAGCGCGGCCGAGTTCACCGATCAGAAGCATCGGTTTGGAGCAATGCGGGCAGAGGGTCTGCACGAGCCGGTGCTTGCGTGGTGGTGAAGACCGGCTCGTCTTGCCCCTGCGGTGCCGGCCAGAGCTGCTCTCTCCCTGAGCCGCCTCCGCCTCCGGCGGTGTGACATCCAAACCGACGAAGAGGACCGGTTTAGAACTGCGCTTGTCTTCTGTTTGGGTTTTCACACATCGGGATCGCTTCCGGCTCGCCGACAGCTTCCTTTGTGGCTCTCCTCGGCCTGTGTTCGAGCAACCCGTGACTTCCGATCCACAGAAGGCAGGCGCACTTTCTTTTTCCAAGCGATGGACGTGGCTTGGCGACTGGCACACAGCAATCATGTCTAGCCGTCGCTCGCGCACTGTGAATCCCAACGGCACAACCGCCGCATTCTGTTTCGCTACTTTACTCGTCCTTTGCAGTGCATTCGCCGCCGAGCCGCCTCAACAACCCCCTAACAGGTTGCTGAAAAACTAGCGATTGGACGCTTGGTTTGGTAGAAGGGGCCATGCGAGGACGGAAAGCCGCTCAAACCAGCTTCATTAGCTTAGTGAACGTCGAGAGTCGGATCCCGAAGGGGCATCCGATCCGTGAAGTGAAGAAGATGATCGGAGAGGTGTTCCGACGGCTGGATCCTGAGTTCGAGGATCTGTATGCCCGGAACGGACGCGCTTCGATCCCGCCGGAGCGACTGCTCGGAGCGAAGGTGCTGATGGCGCTGTATACGATGCGCAGTGATCGGCAGTTCTGTGAGCGGCTCAAGTACGACCTGCTCTTCCAGTGGTTCCTCGACCTGAACCCAGACGAGGAGACATTCGACGCGAGCACCTTCAGCAAGAACCAGGAGCGTCTGCTGCAGCACTGCGTGAGCGAGTTGTTCTTTGCCACGGTGGTGGAGATTGCGCGCGAGAAGCGCTGGGTGAGCAACGAGCATTTCAGTGCGGACGGGACGCTCATCGAGGCTTGGGCGAGCATGAAGAGCTTCCAACCGAGAGACGACGATCAGCGGGGACCAGGGAGCGGCAATGGATGGAAGGATTTCCACGGCGAGAAGCGCAGCAACCAGACCCACCAGAGCACAACCGATCCTGAAGCAAAGCTGCTCAAGAAGGGCAAAGGCCGGGAGGCAAAGCTCTGCTTTGGAGCCCACGCCATCATGGAGAATCGGCATGGGCTCTGTGTGCACATCGCCGCGCATCCGGCAGTGGGGAAGACAGAAGCAGAGATGGCGCTGGAGCAGATCGACGAACTGCAGGAACGAGGTTTCAAGGTGAAGACCGTGGGAGCCGACAAGGGCTACCACTCCGAGGGCTTTGTGCGCGGGTGCCGTGAGCGAGAGATCAAGCCCCACGTGGCGCAGCAGACTGGGCGGAAGGTCGAGGGACTGGATGGACGCACGAGCAAGTCAAAGGGTTATGCGATTAGTCAGGTGAGCCGCCGCCGCATCGAGGAACTCTTTGGGTGGTTGAAGACCGTGGGCGGGCTGCGCAAGAGCCGCTACCGCGGAGTGGCACGCACGCACATGGCAGTGCAGTTCTGCGCGGGTGCAAGCAACCTGCTGCGGATGGCTAAACTTGCGGTGAATGGTCC
>JANMSW010000012.1:0-6216 GCA_031389825.1 Spartobacteria bacterium | reverse complement strand
TACGCCTCGCGCCGCACTGCTCCTGCGCTACATCCGCAGCGGCCTGTAACACCAAAACCAACCAAGCAACCAACGCGTAAGTCCACGGAGGTGTTACCCATGTCCTGAACCACAAGTGTTACCCATGTCCTGACCGCGCCTCCAAGCTCTCGACCATCGACTCTGGACCCTCGACTCCCCTGACTCCTCCTTGACCCTCTGGCACCACATCGCGAAGGTGCGGGCAGATATGTCCGAGAATTCCGCTCCGATCGTTCCCCAGGAAGGCTGGCACGTCATCCATCTCTTCTACCGCGTCGAGCACGGCCAGTGGTCGCTGCTCAGTCCTGAGGAGCGGATCAGCGCGAAGACCCACTTCTCGGAGCTGGTCCAGGAGATCCGTGCGACGGAGCTCACGCAGCTGCTCATCTTCAGCATGGTCACGCCCAAGGCCGACATCGGATTCATGCTGCTCACTCCGGACTTGCACGTTGCGAACGCCTTCGAGAAGCGGCTCACGCTCTCACTCGGCCCAGATGTTCTTACTCCGGTTTACTCCTTCCTCTCCCTCACCGAGGGGAGTGAATACACCACTACCGAGGAGGAGTACGGGGCATCACTGGTTGCAGAGGACAGCCTCGCTGCGGGCTCGCCGGAGTACCTCGTGAAGATGGAGGAGTTCCGGACTCGGATGGCCAAGTACCACAAAGATAAGCTCTATCCTAACCTCCCGGTGTGGGAGGTCTTCTGCTTCTACCCGATGGTGAAGCGGCGCGGTGCTCCCGGGCAGAACTGGTATGCACTCCCGCACGACGCCCGCAAGAAGCTGATGGCCGCTCATGGCCGGGTCGGTCGGCAATATCATGGCAAGATCCTCCAGTTGATCACGGGCTGCACCGGACTGGATGATGCCGAGTGGGGGGTGACGCTCTTTGCCCACGACTCATATTGGATCAAGGACATCGTATATAAAATGCGCTTCGATGAAGTCAGCGTGCAGTACGGCGAGTTTGGTGAGTTCTATCTCGGGCTGAGTGTTCCGCTGGATGAGCTCTTCCGCCGGCTTCAGCTCTGATTGTCCTAAGCTCGCCCGGAGCCGCGCTGCGATTTACCTGTCATGCAAGAGAAGCTCGAGAAGCTCCGCGCTCTTCTTCAAGAGCATGCCCCGGTGCTGATCGCCTACAGCGGCGGCGTCGACAGCGCGTACTTGCTGGCGGAGGCGCATCGCACCCTCGGGTCGCAGGCGCTGGGCGTGATCGCGGATAGTCCGAGCCTCCCGCGACAGGCGCTGGCCGATGCTGTGGAACTGGCGCGCCGGATCGGAGCTCCTGTGGAAGTTGTCGCGACTCGCGAGATGGAGAACGCTGAGTACACGAACAATCCGGTCAACCGCTGCTACTTCTGCAAGGCGGAGCTTTTCCGGCAAATGGAACAGCTCGCCACGGACCGTGGCTTTCAGGCAATCGCCTATGGAGAGAATGCGGACGACATGCGGCAAGTGAGACCCGGTCGGCAGGCTGCTGCCGAGTACCAGGTGCTTGCGCCCTTGCGCGACGCGGGCCTGACGAAAGCCGAGATTCGTGCGCTTTCGCGCGAGCTTGGTCTGCCGACGGCAGATGCTCCGGCCCAGCCTTGCCTCTCTTCACGAATCCCCCACGGGACGCCGGTCACACAGGAGGCGCTCGCCATGGTGGAGCAGGGAGAAGCGTGGGTGCGCAGCCTCGGCTTTCGGGTCTTCCGAGTGCGTCATCTCGTGGCGGATGGCGAAGGGGCGCGAGCGCGGGTGCTGGTTGCTCCGGAGGAGATGAAGCGCCTAGAGACAGTGCGCATGCAGCTCGAGGGCGGCCTTGCGGCAGTGGGTTACGCAGCGGTGGAGATCGATCCAGTTGGATATCGTCCCGCGGCTTAGCTCCCTCACTCGAGCGATTCCAGGCGATCGATCTTGCAGTGCATGCCATTTGCTTGCTTTCAGAAGGGATAACCATGCCTGCCGCGCCGGATCTTCCCTTGCCTGCAACTCCCGCCCAGATCCGCCGTCTCCCACCGCTGCTCCGGCGTGCCTGGTACGGATTGAACCAGGCCTTCCGCCAGCGCGTCACCCATCTCGGGATCACTCCGGACCAGTTCAGTATTCTGCGCTGGCTGGTGGAAGGCGATCCGGCCGGACTTACGCAACGCCAGATTACCGACCTCATGGCGAGCGATCCGAACACGATCACTTCCACGCTGAGCCGGATGGAGAAGGCTGGCCTGATCGTGCGCGAGGAGCATGAGAAGGATAAGCGCGCGCACCGGGTTCGGGTGCTCACGACCGGGAAGGACGCGTTTAAGGATGCCCAGAAGATCGCGATCGTGCTGCAGCGACAGGTATTGGCGGCGCTGCCGGAGGAACGCCGTCAACGCTTCCTGGAAGACCTCGAGATCGTGGCAGAGAGCTGCGCCGCGGCGCTGGAGAAGGCCGTCGTCAAGGCACGAAAAGAGCAGGAGTGAGCCACTTCGAGCCTCGGCGGCATCAGTACACCGTCTTCTTCTCCCGCAGCATCGTGAGGAACTTCTCGATGCGCCGCGCGCGCGTCTCCGGCTTCTTCGCGTCCTGGATGCGATAGAGGATCGCGTACCGATTGGACCCGCTAAGCGTGGCAAAGAAGTCACGGGCTACAGGATCGGTATCCAGTTGCGCCTGGAGATCTGCTGGCACGGTGATGTTGCGAGGTGATTCGTAGGCGCGCTCCCACCGGCCATCTTGCTTCGCCAGCTCAATCTCGCGGAGCCCCGTCGGCTTCATCTTGCCAGCCGCTATTAATCCGTCGACCGCCAGGCAGTTCCTCTTGGACCATTTACTTCGAGCCGTGCGCCTCGTGAACTTCTGCAACCAGAATGGTTCTTCGAAGGAATTGGACTGCCCATCGATCCAGCCGTGGCAAAGCGCTACCTCGACCGCCTGCGGATAAGTGACTGAGTCGATACCCGAGCCTTTCTTCGCCAGCTGGATCCAAACGCCCGGTGAAGTTGCATGATGCTCGTCCAGCCATTGATCCCAGTCTTCCTGCGACGTGAAGCGGACGATCGGCAATGGGGGCGCTTTCATGTGGCTCCTACCTTTACTCGACGGGTCAACGCCGCTCAGCTAAACGCCCTTATGTTCACCGGACTCATCGAAGAGACAGGAGAAGTTGCCGCGCTCGAACTCTCGCCCAAAGGGGCGCGTCTATCCATCCAGGCCAGCTTGGTGCTCGAGGGACTAAGGATCGGCGACAGCGTGGCGATCAACGGCTGTTGCCTCACTGCCGCGTCGATCGACGGAGGAGTGATCGCCTTCGATCTTCTTCAGGAGACGCTTCGCCGGACGAATCTGCATGCGCTGCAGCCGGGTTCGCCGGTGAATCTGGAGCGCGCCCTGGCAGCCGGGGCGCGGCTGGGAGGACACTTTGTTCAGGGGCATATCGACGGCACTGCGGAAGTCCTCGCTTTTGCCCCATCCGGAGCGGATTACCGCCTGGAGATCGCCTTGCCCGCGACTGCCCGGCAATACCTCGTTACCAAGGGATCAATTGCAGTGGACGGTATCAGCCTTACCGTGGCCGAACTCGCCCCGCACAGCTTCACTCTCTGGATCATCCCACACACGCTCGCCGCGACGAATCTCCGCGCCAAACACGCGGGGGATCTGGTCAATCTCGAGTACGACCTGCTGGCCAAGTACGTCGAGCGGATGCTCGCCGTGCGCGGGGTGGTCGAGCCTTTGGGCTAATCGGACGTCCGCCTCAACAACAGCGCAGCTCCGGCACAGGTCACGATCGTCGCCGCAGCCATGAAGAGCAGTTCACCGCTAATTGCGGAGAGCGCGGCGTCGCGCATGTTGACCTGGCGGAAGGCGCGGCAGAAGTGGGTGAGAGGAAAGGTATTCGAAAGCACGCGAATGCCCGCCGGGAGAGCATCGAGCGACGCAAAGGCGCCTGAGAGCGGGAAGACGGGCAGCAGGAAGAACACGGCGAACTGAATGGCTTGCGTTTGATTATGGCTGAAGGCCGAGATGAGCAGACCGAGTCCGAGTGAGCTGAGCAGGAAGAGAACGCAAATCAGTGCGAGCACCGCCGGTTGACGGAACTCCACACCGAAGTGGAAGTGCGCGACGGCGATTGTCATGGCGATGAGGAGCAGTGAAATCCCGAGATAGGGGAGCACTTTGCCAATCACGATCTCGGTCCGCCGCAGCGAGGTCACCATGAGCTGGCTGAACGTTCCCGCCTCCCGCTCACGTGTGATCGTGCAGGCCATGAGGGTCACCGAAAGGAGCTGCAGGATCAGCCCGATGATCCCGGGAATCACGAAGTTGATAAACTTCAGGTCCGGGTTGTAGAGGATCTTCGTGTCCACTTCCCACGGCTCCATGAGTGAGGTGAAACGGGTCTGAATCTCGACCGGGAGGCGCTGCGCGATGTCGGTGACCTCCGCGGGCAGGGAGCCGAGGATCTCCTGGCGCGCAGCCAGCTGGAATTCCCCGAGAGCCTTCCGCACGGAGCCGCCCAGATAGGCAGCGGTATTCGTGTCGCTGCCATCGGCCAGGAGCTGGAGTGAAAGGGGCTCACCCTGTTCGAGGCTCCGCGCCCAGCCGCCCGGGATCGTGAGCAGGGCCGCTGCGCTGCCATCGGAGGGGAGATCGGAAAGCGTCGGGGAGTCAGGCGGAAGATGCTTCCAGGCGAATGTTTCGTCTGCCTGTAGCGTTGCGACGAGTTGCCGGCTGGCGGCGCTCTGATCGCGATCTACAAGCTGAGCAGGCACTCCCTTGATCGAGCCCGCCTCGAAGGCGTGACCAAAGAGCAACGTGAAGAAAGGCGGAAGCACCAGGAGCAAAACCACGATCCGGCGGTCCCGCCAAATGTGAAGGAACTCCTTCGTGGCGACGCTGAAGATGGCATGTAAAGCGGCGATCACAGTGCGGTGGAGGGGAGTGGTTGGAGGATGCTTGTGAACCCCTGCGAGTACGCGCTGAAGACATCCTCCATATCGGCCGCGGCCCACGAGTGGCCGAGCCACTGAATATCTGGGAACGGCCAGAACTGCTCCCAGCGCGCGAGCAGCGCCCGGGGCTCCTCAGCGTAGACGCGGACGCGCCCGCTCCGGAGGGCAACGCCGAGGACGTCTGGAGACTCTCGGAGCGCAGCCAGTGCAGGCATGACGGGGTCGAGGTCGAGCTCCAGCAGCTGCTCCTTGAAGCTCTGCTTCAGGGCCCGCGGGTGATCCTTCACCAGCAGCCTTCCCTCACTGATGAATCCAATCTCCGTGCAGCGCTCCGCCTCGTCCATGTAGTGCGTGGTCACGAAGATGGTCGTCCCACTGCTGCTCAGATCGTAAAGGAGATTCCAGATCTGCTGGCGATGTACCGGGTCGAGGCCGGCGGTGGGTTCATCCAGAAAAAGGATCGCGGGCTCGTGAATCAGCGCGCAGGCCAATGCCAGGAGCTGCTTCATCCCCCCGGAAAGGCTGCCCGCCAGTGCGTCGCGCTTCTGTTCCAGATCTGTCTGGTCGAGTAGTCGGGCAATCCGGGCATCAAGCTTCCCCGTCGGAACGCGGCAAGCTCCACCAAAGAAGCGAAGGTTCTCCCTTACCGTAAGATCTGGGTAGAGCGAGAAGCGCTGGGCCACATAGCCGAAGTGGGCGCGAACGCGGTACCGCTCCCTCCAGGCATCGTGCCCAGCAAGAAATGCCCGCCCCGAAGTGGGTTTCACGAGCCCGCAGAGCATGCGGATCGTGGTTGTCTTTCCAGCGCCATTTGCGCCGAGGAAGCCGAAGATGTCTCCCGCACGGATGACCGTTGAGACATCGTCCACGGCAACAGTATCGCGGAACTCCTTGCGCAGATTCTCGAGAACAATAACCGGCTCGGGCATGAGGCGGGGAGAGTCGGAGGTCGTAAGCTAGGAGTCGAGGGCGAAGCGGGCAGCAAGTGTCACGAATGGTCAAAGCATATAGAGGCAAACGACCACCTGGGTATGGGTGATGTCCCCAGAATCGACTCAACCTTCGAGTTCGACCTACTCTCCCTTCCCTCAGATTGAGGGAACGGACCCACTCCCGATACGCAACCTCCGAGTGCCCGAGTCGCAAGCTTGCGACAAAATGAGGGAAGCTCCGAGCAATTTCAGGGAAGCTTCAGTATCGGGAGTGGGAAGCTCCGAGTTCCAACTACTCAAGCTCCGCACTATTTTGCGGTACCTTGCACCTTTTAGCTCGGAG
>JANMSW010000005.1:0-188385 GCA_031389825.1 Spartobacteria bacterium | reverse complement strand
TCATTCCGCGGAGCCTGAGAATAGGGTGGGTTGTCACACGGGCCATCTCAGCACCTCTAGCGCTCCCCCGCCTCTGAAGAACACGCCAAACTATGGCGGAAAAAGTTAAATACCCCGCCAAACTGCGAAACTCGGGCTAGGATCTCTGTGACTTATTGATCTGCGGGCACCGCTTCGTCCGCCTTCTTGCCAGCACCTTCTGCGCGTTCGCGCGCTCCGCGGGCCCCAGCAGGGCGCGCGGCCGCGCCTTCACCAGCGCCCGGGCCTGCTGACTTCCCAGCGTCGGGGGCGCCGCTTGGCCGATCAGCCCGTCCGGCACCGGCTCCGCCCGCGGGACGATTGGGCTGTCCACCAGCGGCCCCGGCTTGCGGACGCTCTGGGCGCTCCGCTTTCTCCGGGCGATCTTCTTTGCGCTCGGCTGCCTCAGGCCTACCTCCGGCAGGGGAGCGATCACGAGCGGCTGCACCTGGAGGACGCTTCTCATCGGAAGACGCTGGCGCCTGCGTGGCAGCCGCAGGGCTGCTGGCGGGAGCGTCGTCGCGCTTCTTGGCAGCAGACTGGGCGTCCTGTTTACGCCCTTCCTGTGCTGCTTCCCGGCGCATCTTGGCCTCTGACTTCTGCTCGTCGGCATTCACGCTCGCCGGAGCAGGGGCTTTCTCGGCATCGGGCGCAGCTTCCGTCTTGGCGCGCTCTGCCGCGTTCTGCTGTGCCTTGGAGCGATCCTTAGTGGCGTCAGGTACTGCCGTTTCTGCTGCGGCGCCCTCTTTCCCCCGCTTCGCAGCATCCTCCCGCATCTGCCGGCGTTCACGGCGATTTGCTGGAGCGCCAGCGGCGGCGTCTGGGGCAGGGGTCTCCGCATCTGGCACGGCCGTCGTCGGCGCAGCGCCATCAGGCTTCGCGGCGCCAGGTGCTTTCATGTCACGGTCCTTTCCGGGGCGTGTAGTCTCTCCAGCGGTCGCTGGGGCGGGTGCCGGCTTAGTGGCATCCGCTGGAGCGGGGCTCTCAGCGCCCGGAACGGCTGTCGCAGGTGCCGTAGCATCAGGTGCTGTGGCAGCAGGCTCTTTCATGTCGCGATCGCGCCGATTTGCACGGTCGCGGCCGGGTCGTGCATTTTCTCCTGCAGTTCCAGCGGCTGGCGCAGGCTTGGTCCCATCTGCTGGGGCTGCTTCGGTGGTTGCTGGCGGCTGACCTGCGCGACCGGGGCGGCGCATCTCAGGGTCAGTTCCTACGGTGGGCTGCTGGCCTGCGGGACGTTCTGTGCCCGGAGCTACAGCGGCAGCATCGGCTTGGTTCCGACCTTCGTTACGCTTAGCGCGTTCCGCCATGCGTTCAAAGCGTGGCTTAGGAGGCAAGGCGGCCGGTGGCTTTGGTGCATCTTTGGCAACTTTCGCCCGATATTCCTTCACTTTTGCATCCTGCTCCAGCCCCTTCCAACCGCGGTTCACCGATACTGTCTCCAAACGTCGCGCCACCTTCGCCGGACGAGCGTCGACGTTCACATTGACCTGAACGTCAGGCGCCGCAATTCGCAGCACGTCTCCTTGAACAGTGGTTCGAAGTGAATCCCCGCGGACTTGGACGCCAGCGGCAAAGTCAGTCTGGCGCTCCAGGCGCAGACGGCGGATCGGCTGAGCACTCTCCCTTACCACGACGTCATACTGAGGACCTTCGTTGATGATGATGTCGTTCCTTACCACGATATTCGTGATGTTGGTCGTGTTATTGATGATCGTCACATTCTCCCGGGGAGGAAGGATGACGGTCGCAAGGCGAGGGGCGCCCATATTCTTTACCGTGACGAAAGAATAGTTAGTCGGACCGATATCGTAGTAGCTGTCAGACCAGGTTTGAATCCCAACGGTGCGCTCGAAACGCGCTTCCGGTGGAAGTGGCGCCCAACCGACGTGTGTCTCGCTCCGGCGCCAGGAGACCCATGCAGGAGCCCACTCCGTATCCGGTACCCAGACCCATCCGGTCGATTCCACATCGACCCAGCGGCCGTAGTGATGAGTCGCCCAGCCGTGTGGCTCCTCGGAGACCCATGTCCAGCCCGCATCGGTATAGGCCCAGTTGCCGACGGAGTAGGGACGCCAGTCCTCTGCGACTTCACTGGGCTGGAATACATATCCGTAGTCGTCGGTCTCCAGCCAGGAGCCCTGGTCTTGGAGCGAGGTGTAAAAGAAATCCACCGATACCGCTGCTTCCGCCCGCTGGACTCCCGTGGCGGTCAGAACGGTAGCAGCAAACAGTGCTAACAGTTTTCTCATATTGTAATTTAGGGTTGCTGGCGCAGTCCTCGGAGCGACCGGGATGAGACCGGGGCAAGGTGGGGAGATGCACCGTCACTGAATCGGCTGGCATGTACGCGTAAGCCGTATGCTTGGATGCGCGCCAGTGCCCTGTTAGCGGTATGCGGCACCAGGAGCGTTGCCCGGAAAAGTTCAGTTTACCGGGATCGCTCGACGGACCCGAACTGCGTCGTTTAGAGCAGGTTCCGCGCGGTACACCCGTTCAGGTGGCAACATCCTTCCCGTGTCTTCCACCGCCACTGCACGTCTTACTGGACGACTGCCTGCGGCTGTTAGCGCCGCGCTGCCTGCTGCAGCGAAGTGGGCGTCGCGACGCTTCTCGCGAAGGGCACGTTCCTCTGGAGTCTCGAGTCCACCCCGACCGACAATCTCCACTCCGTTTTCGATGGTTATAGAAGTGGACGCACTTGGGGTCGCGGCGGGCGCTCTGCTCGTCGGTGCAGCTGCCGGAGGGGTAGATAGTGCGCTGAATGGCTCGGGCGATCGAGTCGCGGGGAGCGCCGTGCCTGCGAACGGCTGTGCCGCATAGAGGGGAGCGGGCTGCGTGTGCACCGTGCAGACCTGCACCGGGATCCGATCGCTAGGAAGAATTGTCCTGTAGGATGTCAGCTGGTGGACGCATTGGGTATTAGCGCGCGCACCGGAGGTAGTGCAAAGCGTGGTCTGCACCAGCTGGGCGGGAACGGGCAGCTTCGCTGCTGGGTAAGTCTTCTCCGGAAGGCTCTTCATGAAATTGACCCAGATGGGTAATGCGAGAGCGCTGCCGTAGCCTTTCTCCAGGATGGTCTGAGGCTTGTCCATGCCGACCCAGACGCCGCAAGTGACCGACGAAGTGTAGCCGACGAACCACGCATCGAAGAAGTCGTTTGTGGTCCCTGTCTTCCCGCCGCTTGGCTTCCTCCATCCGAGCGAAATAGCCTTCGCCGCCGTGCCACTCTTCATCACATCCTGCAGTGCGGTCGAAGTCATCCACGCCACGGCGGCGGGGATCACCTGTTTATCTCCGACCTTTGCTTCGTAGAGCACCTTCCCGCCTGTGTCCTCGACCCGAGAGATGAGATGCGCTGGACGATGTACGCCAGAGTTCGGGAAGACAGTGTATGCTGCAGTCAGCTGGCGAAGGGTCGTCTCAAATGCGCCAAGGTGCGACACCGGTAGATCGAGCATTGCCTCGCCGATCCCGAGTTCATTCGCCAGCTGATGCACCGACTGCACTCCAGCGAATTCACCCACGCGAATAGCCATGGTATTTCGTGATTTCACCAGTCCCCATGAGGCTGGCTGCAGACCCGAGTATTCACCATCGGAGTTCTCCGGCGCCCACTTCTTTTTCGATACCTGGCGCAGTTCATTCGGTCCGATCGCGTCATCGCTCACCAGTGTCCCTGGGAGCATTCCTCGCTTGAAGGCTGCCGCATAGACAAAGGGCTTGAAGGTGGAGCCGATCTGACGCCTTGAAAGGATCGCCCGCGAGTACTTGCTATGGGTGTAATCGCGACCGCCAACGAGTGCCCGGACTGCCCCGGTGCGATTATCTACCGCAACCAGCGCCGCCTGTAGGTAGTCGGTCGGTTTCTCAACGCCTTTCTCATCCTGTCCAGGTACGAAGTCGGCCTTCTTCGGATGGGGATAGTTCTTCCCTTCTTCGATCTTGGTTAATGCCTCGTCCGCTGCTCGTAACGCGGCCTGCTGTAACTCTGGATCGATGGTTGTATAGATCTTCAACCCGCCTAGTTCGATGACATCTGGCGAGACAATCGCCGCGAGATCCCGATTCACCGCTTCCATCACGTAGTCTTCCTGGAAGTGGAGCGGATTGTCGTGATTGACCACCAACTCCATCGCCTTCGCCGCCGCTGCCTCTTCTTGGCGGATCATGTGCAACTCCGTCATGCGATCGAGCACCACGTTGCGGTCGGCGAGAGCTCCCTTCAAGTTGCGCCGAGGCGAGAGTCTATTAGGCGAGCGGATAATCGCGGCAAGGAGCGCGCTCTCGCTGAGGTTCAGCTCCGAAGCCGGCTTACCGAAGTACCCGCGCGATGCTGTCTCGAGTCCATAGAAGCCGGACCCGAAATAGATCCGGTTAAGATACATCTCCAGAATTTGCGGCTTGGTGAGCGACCGCTCGATGCGCTGCGACAGCACTGCCTCCAGCGCCTTGCGATCGTAGCTTTCCGTGTTTAGTTCGAGTGCGTTGCGGGCGAGTTGCTGAGTAAGCGTGCTTGCACCTTGCCGCACCTCGCCTGCGCGGAAGTTTGTCACGGCCGCTCGAACCATGCCTTTGTAGTCGAGCCCATCGTGCTCCCAAAAACGGGCGTCCTCCCGTGCTAGGAGGGCTTGGATGAACCAGCCGGAGACGGCATCCAGTGGGATAACCATCCGATTCTCCCCGTGTAGATAGCTGTAGATCTCAGAGTTCACGTCGTACACGGCGGAGCGCTGGGAGACCTCCCCCATCTTAGCGAGGTCGAAGGCTGCTGCCCGCCTCTCGTAATCTCCGTGGAGTTTCATCCCGACGAACACGAGGACGCAGCCGGCCACAGATGCGAGCGCCGCCGTCCAACCCATGATCCGCAGCAGCACTCGGAGAGTCTTTTTCACAATTATGGAAGGTTTCGGCGCGACCGGTGCGGGAGGCCGGGTAGGCATCAGGGTTCTCCATGATAGCATGGATAAGCCTCTCCCACCTGAGTTTGCCCCGGATTACGGAGGGAAATAGGTTTTGACTCTACTAGCACCCCGCGCCTCCCGAATGTGACGCTCCGATCTTAAAGAGGCGGAGCCACGCTTACTCCTAACTTTCCGGCTAGTCGTCTCTCGCGCACCCGCAGGCTTTCCTTAAAGCGGCAGAAATTGCCCATCAAAATGACGCGTCGTTGCGTCATTTAGAAGGAACCACCCGTCAAAATGACGCATCTGCGCGTCACTGTGACGGACTGACGCGTCACAACCACGGGCCGACGCGTCGTTTTTACGGAACAATGCGTCACATTTGCGGAACGACCCGTCAAAACGACAGGTCGCCCCGTCAGTTTCACGCATGCACGCATCGGAATGACGCATCGGTCGACCGAAACGATGGATCAACGGAACCCCTCAGCGGAAGCTGTAGGTCCTCAGAGCCAACAAGCGCAGACACTTACATTCTCAGCTCGTCATCCTGCCTGCACCATTCGCAGTCCGATCGCCCCGCAAACCGCAAGTGCGCCGCCGATGATCGCCCTGCGGGTGGAGCGCTGGCCTTCTAGATAGAAAGTCAGCAGCATGGTGACGAGCGGTGACGTGGCCACGATGGGAAGCACGATCCCACTGGGGGTAGTGGCGAGCGCCCATTGATAACAGCCAACACCGATCGTTGGCCCGACTAGCGCATTTACTACCACAAAAGGCCAGCCGATGCGCCAGGCGGTCGCCGTGGGGATAAGTGCCCGTCCATGAACCCGGTACACCACGGCAAAGCCGATGAAGGTCATGAGAATGCCGCCGAGGATTCGCTGATACGCAGCAGTGCCGCCATCGATCTCTATCCCCGCCAGTGCCGAGATCGTTCCGGCTTTCCGGCTGACCACGGCACCTAGCGCTTGCCCGAGGGCGGAACCGAAGCCGAAGAGCACGCCGATCCGAAACTGGCGGCGATCGCCCGTCCACCCGTGATCTGGCGCAAGGGCCAGCGCCACTCCGATGAGGATGAGCCCGGCTGCGACGATTTCGCCGAGATGAAGCGAGGTGCCGAGCCATGCCCACTCGACTGCGGCGGCAATGGGAGCAGCGAGACACTGGGTGAGCAGGATGGCGAGGCGTGGGCCGATTCGTGAGAGCGCACCGAAGAGCGCCATGTCGCCAAGGCCGAAGCCAATTACACCACTGAGGAAGAACCACGGCAGCCCCGGCCCCGCGAGGCCGCTGCCAAAGGTGTGCGCCCAGAGCGCCAGCATGCCGGTTGCCAGGGTGATTCTCCCGAGATTTGCCACGGATCCGCCCAAGGCCTTTGCAGATCGCGCGGCGAAGATGACCGAAAGCGAAAAGAAGACGGTGGTAAGTAGCGAGGCCAGCATGGCGGACCACCGGGCGCGGTGGGGCGACACTTATGCGGCGGCACGCGAGTGCGGCAAAGGTCAAAAGCGGCTCGCCGGGGTCCCCGGAACGCCAGCAGGAGCGTGACAAAAGAAATCCGAGCTGCAAGATGGCTTCTCGCGCAGGCCTATGACAGAAACTAGGATGCAGAAGAAAACTTTCGTAGAGCTCGGTCTCTCGCCGGAGCTCCTCAAGGCCGTCGAGAAGATGGGCTTTGAAGAAGCCTCGCCCATTCAAAGCGAGACGATCCCAGTCCTCATGTCAGGGCGGGATGTGGTCGGGCAATCGCAAACTGGTTCCGGGAAAACCGCCGCATTTGCGATCCCGGCGATCGAGAAGGTAGACCCGGCGATTCGCGCACCACAGGTGCTGATGCTCTGCCCCACTCGTGAGCTCGCCGTCCAGGTCGCGGAGGAGGTGGCGAAGCTTGCGGCCTTCAAGAAAGGCGTGCGCGAGCTGCCGATCTATGGTGGACAGTCGTATGACCGCCAGTTCCGTGGCCTGCAAGCTGGAGCGCAGATCATCATCGGCACACCGGGGCGCATTATTGACCATCTGAACCGTGGCACGTTGAAGCTGGATCAGATCAAGATGATCATCCTCGACGAGGCGGATCGGATGCTGGACATGGGATTCCGCGAGGACATCGAAGCGGTGCTGGCCAAGGCACCGGAAGGCCGACAGACCGTCTTCTTCTCAGCCACTGTGCCGCGGCCGATCCAGCAGATGATCGAGCGCTTTGCGAATAATCCGCAGACCATCCGGATCGAGTCGCAACAGATGGACGTGCCGACGATCGAGCAGGTCTATTACGAGGTCGGTCACCGCTCGAAGCTCGAGGTGCTCTCGCGGTTGATTGACTTGCACGACTTCAAGTTCGGCATCGTTTTCTGCGCCACCAAATTGGGCGTAGATGAGCTGACCGAGCACCTCGCAGCGCGCGGGTACATTGCGGATAAGATCCACGGCGATATGACGCAGGCGATGCGCGAGCGCGTGATGCGGCGTTTTCGCGAACGTAAGGTCGAGTTTCTCGTGGCCACGGATGTGGCGGCGCGGGGTATTGACGTGAACGATGTGGAGGTCGTCTTCAACTACGACCTGCCGCAGGATCCCGAGGACTATGTGCACCGCATCGGGCGGACGGGACGCGCGGGGCGCAGCGGGCGGGCGATCACGTTCGTCGCTGGTCGGGAGTTGTACAAAATCCAGCAGATCCTGCGCTTCACCAAGGGACGCATCCGTCGGGAGAATGTGCCTTCACTCGACCTCGTGGAAGAGAAGCGGAATTCAGCGCTCTTCGACACGCTCAAGGAGACTCTGGACGCCGGTGATTTCAAGAAGCAGGACGGCACGGTGGATCGGCTGCTGGATCAGGGCTACCCCTCGACCGACATTGTCTCCGCGCTGCTGCATCTCCTGGCGAGTGAGAATACCCGACCCACCGAACGCATCCCCGAGGATAGCCCGAAGCCAGTGCGTGCCCCGGCTGGCAAGTACCCCTCCTATGCCAGCACCGGCGGAGCACCGCGCGCGGAGAGCGCGCCCGCGCCGGAAGCGCGTCGCGAAAGACCAGCTGCACGTCCCGCGGCGGAAGAGCCCGCCCGGCCTGCGCGTCGTGTCGAGGCAGAGGTCGGTGAGGAGATCAGCCGTGTCTCACACGAGCCCGGGATGGTCCGGCTGGCGCTGAGCACCGGACGGGAGCACGGCATTGTGGCCGGGGACATCGTCGGAGTAATCGCGGGAGTCTCGCGGCTCCCGCGTGAGGTGATCGGTGCCATTAAGCTGCTGCCAAGGCAGACACTGGTGGACGTTTCGGAGGACCAGGCGAACTTCATCCTCTCCAAGCTGAAGGGCATCCAATTCAAAGGTCAAAAACTGCACGCCTCGCTGGCTTCTGAAGGAGCCGAGAAGACGCCCAAGGGAAAGCCGGCGCCCCGCGCGGTCGCCCGGAAAGAAGTTCCGCCCTGGGCCCGGCGGCGGGAGTAGCGCCGAGCGGCTACGGTGCGCCGAGAAACTCCTCGAGCGCACCGCCGAGGAGCAAGTGGACATCGCGCTGGATCTCCGCCCGAGTGGGCTCCCAGCCCGCAGCAGCGAGATCCACGTACTTGTCTCCGAGCACGCGGGCGAGGATCTCGCGCGAATGGCTCCACTTGTAGATGACCTGATCCAGCACCCGCGCGTCGCTATGCTGGGGGGTCATGCTCAGGCCCACCAACTCCAGCCGCATGCGCGTGATCTCCTCGATGAGTGAGGGGTTATTCAGGAACCACCAGCAGCCGAAGATATGCAGATTGCGGAACTTGCGCGCGGCGACGCAGAGGGCGTGCTGGTTCTCCCGCGCGAGCATGGTGCAGAGGAACTTGTTTTGCGGAAAGGCAGCGCAGAGTTGCTCAATCGCGTTTACGTCTGCGGCTCCGACGCTGTCACCGGCGAGACGCAACTCGGGATTCACCCCGCGCCGCACTCCGATCATGAGCGCAAAGGCCTGGCCGTGCTCACGGCCTAAAGGCATCACGGCATGCTCGATGAGGCGGCATGCCGTCGAGTCATCGGGAAACCGGAACTCCGGCGGCAGCGAGACCATGCAGTAGCGCGCATTGATCCGTCGTGTCCAATCGCCAAGGAAGCGGCGGACTTCCTCGAAAGTCCTGCCGCTCAGGTCCGCCTGCACATCGTAGCCCCACGCGTGGAGCTTTGGTGCGGTGTTTTCCCAGTCGAGCAGCAGCGGATCGATCCGTAGCGCCGCGACGAAGCGCTCATCCCGAGTGAAACCGCGCTCCCACACCGGTCGCTCAAGGTCATCGAAAGGCGAGTTCGTCATGCAGATCTTCCGCACATTCGCAACGCTGAGTGCCCGCGTGATGAACTCCCCCGGCTTCCATTGTGCGTACTCCTTACGCAAAACTGCAAGGTCGCGCCGTCGCACATCGAAGCCCAGCGTGTTCAGTGTGGTAACGACTCCCCGGCACGCCTCGGAGATTGGGCTGCGCTCGAGGAAGAGCTGTTCCCAAACCAGCTCTGCCTGCTCAGACTTGGATGCGCTCCAGAACTTCTCCGAGGACCAATCCATCCAGCGGAAGGTCTCTGCGACGAGATAGTGATAAGTGAGCAGGTCGTCGATCCCCCAGAGCAGCAGGTCGCCGAACGCCGGATCGTACGTGTGGGTGTGGATGTCGTATACTGCGGTGCCATGCACGACATCGGAAACCATCTGGCGGAGGGAGCCGGAACGATCGCTGGTCATTTGGGAGAGACTGAAAGTTTTCCAGCGGGGCAATCCGCACAAGCAGAATGTCTTTTCACCACGTCGCTAGTTGTTGGGGGAAGCGGCATTGCGCGCAGTCGCTGGCATCCTGGAGACAGAAATCTTCGTACACCTGCAGGAGCCCTTGTTGCACCGCAACGCTCCCGAGCAGCTCCGCGCGAGTGGCGTCATCCCCAAGCAGGCGCAGGGCCGCGATCTCGGCGCGTCGGTTGCTCAAAGGTGCGCGCAGGGCCGTGTATTCGCTCCAGCGAAGGGGATCCTCACCGATCACCAGTGGGAAGAAAACGTTTGCGAGCATGTCTACAACTCGCGTCTCGCCGATGATCGCGAGCGGCTTGGCTGTTGCTTTAGAGATCAGGGTGTAGTGGTGACTCCAGTAAGGATCGGAGAGTTCAACGAAGAACTGCCGGAGCTTCTTTAGGTCTGCCGCTCGCAGAATCGCCGCCAACTTCGGCCAGTGCTGCACCAGCTGCACGAGCGCGCCAAGGCGACGCTGCGGGTGGTTCGCAGGACGCTGCCCGCCGAGGTTCCAGAGCTCCCTCGGAAGACGCAGGCGCTCGTACTCCGCGCGATTCGGCCACCACTGATCCCACGCCTCTCGCAAGTACGTGCGTGTGTCAGGCTCGAGCTTCTGAAGGTCTGCCTCGTTCAAGAACCCGCTTACGCCAAAGAGCAGCCCCGCCGCGTGGCCCTTGCGCTTTGCCAGGAAGGCAAGTGGCAGCCGCTGCGCGAGTAGCAGGAAGGGCAGCTTGTTGCTCTTGTATCCAAGGGCAGACGCGACGGCTTGATAAACGGCCTCATCCGTCCCATGGACTTCCTGCATCCGGGCGAGCGTGCCTGCCTTTCGCTGAAGCCGATAACGAGCAGCGTGAAGCAGGATTTCGCGTGTCGTCTCCAACGGCAGCGCGCGCAAGGGGCCGGAGCAACGACCTGGCTTTGCGGCGGGTGGTTGAAGCGAGAACTCCGCCGAAGCGGCTTCAAGGTCCAGCAAGACCTGCGGCACAAACCGATGCTCCAGCGTGCGAGTGAAAAACTCGACGCTCCCCGCTCGAGTGAAAACGTGCAGCACGACGTTCTCGTACGCAGGATTCGCTGCATGGCCGTGGTGTTCCCAATCGCGGGCATCCGGGTCGAGTTCGATGCAGCCGCGCACCGGAGAACCGCCGTCGATCGAGATTGCCGCATCGGCGAAATCCGGACCGGCCTCGCGGTTCCAGACGCCGAACTGTACGATTCGCAACTCCTGTCCTGCAGTCGTACGGAAGTCGCGGCCAAATGCTCCAGCGAACCATTGCGCCTGTAGCTCCAACTCATCGACCGGCAGTCGACGTGAGCGGGTTTCCCGCAGACTTCCGTCCCGCCAACTCGCATACCGCTCGATCGAATCCAGCATACCCTAGGGTTTAGCCGGTGGTGGCGAGGGCGGCGGGAGGAACATCTTGAGCACCTCGGTCGCGCGGGAGCCTGGATGCGCGGCGATCTGCGCGCGGGCCAGGGCGTGAGCATCGGAAGTCCGCTTGGCGCTCATTAAGAGGATCACCTCATGAATCGCCACGCGGATGATATCGTCTGGGCGCTTATAGAACTTACGCGCCTGCTGGAAGGCCGCGAGCGCGTCGGTCTTCTCGTCTGCGGTTAGCTCGAGCAGCCCCAATCCCTCGTACACCACGCCGCTCCGCAGGCGTTTTCCGCTCTGGGCCAGCGCAGCCTGCCCAGTCTTACGTCCGCCCTTAAACCACGCTTGCGCGCCACTTCGGTAGGCATCCCACTCAGAATTGCCGATCTTCGCGCGCGCCGGGTAAGGTCGGTAAAGCGGATCACCCACGAAGGTCGTCATCCAGGAAAGCGCCCGTTGCGCCATATAGGCGCTCTCCGCAAAGGTGAATCCGCCCTGTAGTCGCTCGTGGAAGATATCGAGCTGAGGCGTGAGCGCCAGGTATGGCTCATAGACGTTGCCGAGGGTGGCGGCAGCGCCTGCATTGAGCAGCGGTCCCACCCAGTTCTTTGTGCGGTCGCGAACGGTGTCAGCGCTGAAGGAGTGAATGTGGCAGGCGATTGCACCGGGCGCAAACTGGAAGCCTGGTTCCGCAAAAGGCCCAGCTACGTGCTCCGAGTACCAGCCGAAGTAATTGGCCGCGTGACGAAGCGGATAGGCGTCGGGAAACATCCCTGGGCCGTTGTCCAGGATCACTGGCGCGCCGCGCTCACGGGCTTTTTTGGCCACAGCGAGCATCCACTTATCTCCCTCCAGCAGCCCTCCACTGTCTGCGTTCAGCCCGCGTGCATCGACGTAGGTGAAGCCATTTAGCCCGGTTTTCTCCGCTTCCAGTGAGTCCACGATCATCTTACGCACGATCGCTGCAGATGGTCCGTCGAGCCGACAGACGAGCAGAAGTTCCGGCCGGTCGGCGTCAACGATTGGTAGATAGCTGCGGAAGTATGGGTTATTGAATGCGCCAGAGATCGTCCGGGTAGGAAACCCAAGCACCGCTAACTCCGAGTCTACTGCCGCCTCATTGCGCGATGCGATCGGCTCAGGTCCCGTCGCCTTATCTCCTGGATAACCGGTAGTTCCAGCAATCTTCAGCGGGATCCCCCGCATCAGCGCAACAAATCGGATCTTGTTTGTCGCGACGGGCCCGAGCGGGCTTTCCGGGTCGCGCTGCGTCCACCAGAAGTTCGTGGTGAAGAGCCGCCGCAGTGGTTCTGCGATCCGCGTGTCGTACTCCTCGCGGCTGATCTGCTCCGCCGTCGCGCACGGCAATCCGATCACCTGATCTTTCGGGATGCCACGCTTGAGCGCGTAGAAGAACGCCAGTTCACGCGACTCGGGGTCGGACTCGTTGAAGACAACGAGCGTTGCCGCAGCCAATCGCTCCGCTTCCGAGGCATCCGGCGAGCCGGGTTTCGAGTCGCCTCTTAGCAATGTTTGCCCCAAGACCGTAGCACTCCACCCCAGGATCACCATCCACATTGCCAATACTCGTAACTTCATGTGTCGAGCCTCAGTCCATCGTAAGCCACACGCACGTTTGCAGGCAGCGTCGTCTCGAGCACTGCATGCGGCAGATCGTGGCAAAGATGGGTGAACCATGTCCGTCCGGGTTGCACCGCTTCTGCCACCGCGAGCGCCTCGTCTATGTTCATGTGCGTAGGGTGTGGTTTCCGGCGAAGGGCATCGACGATGAGATGCCGCACTCCTCCAATCTGTTCGATGATGGGCGGGGGCACTTGTTTGCAGTCGCTCAGGTAAGCTGCCAGCCGCACACCTTCGCGCACGAGCAGGTAGCCGAAGACCGTGGCTCGACCGTGCGGCACGGGCAGCGGCGTGATCTGCGTTTCACCCAGCGCAAACTGGCCCGCAACCACGTACGGATCGGGATTCACGTATCCAGGAAACCGATTCTTCCCGTTGAAAGCGAACTCGAAGACGCGCTGCAGATCCGTCATGGTCTCAGCCGAGGCATAGACCGGTAGTGATCGACCCCCGGTGCAAAAAGGCCGCAGATCGTCCATCCCCATGATGTGGTCAGTATGCGAGTGGGTGTAGACCACAGCATCCACCTTCCGCACCCCGTGCCGCAGGCATTGCGCACGAAAGTCCGGTCCCGTGTCGATGATCCACGAAAGCTCTGGAGTCTCCACGTAGACCGATGAACGCATCCGCTTGTCACGTGGATCCGTGGAAACGCAGACTGCGCAATCGCATCCGATCATCGGCACGCCTTGGGAAGTTCCGGTGCCGAGAAAAGTGACGCTGAGATCCGACATCGAGATATGCTGAGTGCGCTCTGGTTGAAAAGTCCGGGCACCCTTTCATAATCCCACCGTGCTCGCAACGCTCTCGTCCCTCCGCATTCGCAATCTCGCTCTCGTCGAGGAGCTGGAGTGGCAGCTCGCCAGTGGCTTCACCGTAGTCACCGGGGAGACGGGCTCGGGCAAGTCGATCATCGTCGGTGCGCTGAAGCTCATCCTCGGTGAACGCGCTGACAAGGCGCTCCTTCGAACCGGTGCTGACACTTGCTCGGTGGAAGCGGTTTTCGACGTCGCGAACGCCGTCCATCTCGATTCGCAGTTGGAAGAACAAGGCGTCGAGCCGTGTGAGGACGGCCAACTCCTGATCAAACGCGTCTTCACCTCCACCGGGACCAACCGGCAGTTCATCAATGGTAGTCCCACAACGGTCGCTGTTCTGAAGAACCTCGGCGACAGTCTCATCGATCTGCACGGCCCGCACGATCATCAGTCGCTTCTTTCCAATGAGAAGCAGCTCGCACTCCTCGACGCTTTTGCAGGAGCGGAAGCACTGCGCTCCACGTACGAAGGGAAGTATCGGCGGGTGAATCAGCTCGTAGCAGAATTCCAGGGGCTCTCCTCCGATGAGGCGGCGCTGGAGCGCGAGCTGGATCTCCTGCGGCACCAAGTGGACGAGATCGATTCTGCGCATCTTCAGTCCGGCGAAGAGGAGCAGCTGCTCGCGCGCTACAGCATCGCCACGAATGGGCGCAAGCTGCTGGAGATCTCCGGTCAGGCACTCGGCCGGCTGGCCGAGGCAGACGATGCCGTCATGCCGCGCCTCACGGAGATCGGTAAGCTCCTGCGCGACCTGGAACGAGTCGATCCTCGAGCCGCCGAACTCCACACTGCCCACGCGCGGGCGATCACCGAGCTGGAGGAGATCGCCGTGTCGCTTCAAAGGTACTCCGAAGAGTTGGATCTCGAGCCCGAGCGTCTCGCCGAGCTGGAGGAGCGGGTCTCGCTTTTCGAAACCCTGAAGCGAAAGTACGGCGGCTCGATCATCGACGTCATCGCCTTTGGTGAACAGGCCAGCGTGCGCCTCCAAGAGATCGAATCCCGCGGCGACGAGCTGAAACGCCTCGAGGCGGAGATCGCCACCGGAAGGACGCAGGTGCGCGATTCCGGCGAGAAGCTGAGCAAGTCGCGCAAGTCAGCCACCAGCAAGCTGGCCACCAGTGTCACCAGGCATCTACGCGATCTCGGCTTCCAGAAGGCCGAGTTCGCGATCGAACTCCGTCCGCACTCTGAACCTGCGTCGCATGGTCTTGAGAGCGTCGAGTTCCTCTTTGCGCCCAATCCAGGTGAACCACCGAAGCCGCTGAAAGCCATCGCCTCCAGCGGCGAAATTTCGCGCGTGATGCTTGCCGTGAAGTCTTCACTCGCCGCGCAGGATACCATCTCGCTGCTGGTCTTCGATGAGATCGACGCCAACGTCGGCGGCGAGATTGCGCACGCGGTCGGCGAGAAGATGCGGTCGCTGGGCAAGGCGCATCAGGTGCTCTGCATCTCGCATCTCCCCCAGGTTGCGGCAAAGGCCGCGGTGCAGTTTGTGGTGACCAAAGAGTACGCGCAGAACCGGACGATCTCGCTTCTGCGCAAGGTCGAGGGGGAGGGGAGGGTGGAAGAGATCGCCCGAATGCTTGGCGGGAAGACGGAGTCTGCCCTGGCACTGGCGCGAACCCTCCTTGGTTGAAACGGAATCCTGCCCAGCTTGGGCAAGCAAAAGGGCGGCACCGTTGCCGGTGCCGCCCTTTTAGAGAGATCTGGACCGAGGGAGTTACTCCTTTTCGGGAGTGCTTTCAGTCTTCTTCGCGCGAGGCTTCCGGGCGGGTTTCTCTGCAGTTGTTTCCGCGCCTTCAGCGGGTGCAGCAGCTTCGGTCTTCGCCGCCTTCGGCTTGGCCTGCTTCTTCACCGCGGGCGTAGGCTTGGCTTCCTCCACCTGGACGGAGCCATCCACCCACTCGAGCAGTGCCATCGGGGCGGCGTCGCTGTTGCGTGGCCCGAGCTTGATGATCCGGGTGTAACCACCTTTGCGGTCTGCGCAGCGGGGAGCCACGTCGGCGAAAAGCTTCTTCACCGCGACTTCGTTGTGGTGCAGGTAGGAAAGCGCGGTACGGCGGGTGTGCAGCGTGTTCTTCTTGCCCAGGGTGACGAGCTTCTCAGCGAACGGACGCACGGCCTTCGCTTTCGCGAGAGTCGTCTTGATCCGGCTATGCTCAATGAGACTGACTACCTGGTTCGCGAGCAGCGCATCGCGATGCGCCTGGCTGCGGCCCAGTTTGACAGTTTTCCGTTGGTGACGCATGGAATCCTTAAGTGAAGGGGTTAGCGGTTGATGAGATTGGCCGCCGCCGCATCAGCGTTCTGCGGCTCGACCATCCCTGGCTCAAACTTCATCCCAAGAGAAAGGCCGAGCTGCTGCAGCTTATCCTTGATCTCGTTGAGCGATTTCTTGCCGAAATTGCGGTACTTGAGCATCTCCGCCTCGCTCTTCTGTCCGAGCTGGCCGACACTGGTAATATTAGCGTTGTTGAGGCAGTTCGCAGCCCGGACTGACAGCTCGATCTCGTTGACGCTCATGTTCAGAAGCTTCTTCAGCTTCTGATTCTCCTGGTTCTGCGTCTGTGGCGTCTCGTCAAAAGCCACCGCGTTCTCGTCGTATGCGTAGAACGGCTCGAAATGCTTCTTCAGGATCGACGACGACTGCACGAGGGAGTCCTCGGGGCTGATCCGTCCGTCCGTCCAAATCTCGATGAGCAGCTTGTCGTAGTCGGTCCGCTGACCTACACGGGTATTCTCGACGGCGTACTTCACGCGGGTGACTGGAGAGAAGATCGAATCAATTGAAATCACGCCGATCGGCTGATCTGCGTGCTTGTTCTCGTCGCCTGAGGCAAATCCGCGGCCTACCTTGACCTCGAGCTCGGCTTCGAACTTCATCTTCTTGTCCAGCGTGCAGATGTGCTGGTCCTTATTGATGACCTCGACCTGGGCGGACTCCTGGATGTCGCCAGCAGTGACGGCACCTTCCTTGTTCACTGCGATGGTCAGGTTCCGCACCTCATGGTCGTGCGCCTTGAACTTGATCTTCTTGAGATTGAGAATGATATCCGTCACGTCCTCGACCACATTCGGGAGGGTCTGGAACTCGTGTGACGCGCCGTTGATCTTGACTGCTGTGACAGCAGCCCCTTCCAACGAGGAGAGGAGAACTCGGCGAAGTGAGTTTCCGACCGTGTGCCCGTAGCCAGCCTCAAAAGGCTCGGCAATGAACTTGGCGTAGGTATCTGTGCGGGTCGCCTCGTCTTTTACGAGGGACTTGGGCATTTCGAAACGGCCTAAACGAACAGGCATGGGATATATATAGGGATTCGCCGGGTTTCCCTCGACGCATACGGCTGCCGGTCATGGAGACCCGCAGCCCGAGGACCGACGGCGACTACTTGGTTTGCGCTTGGGGGCGGAGACGAAACACCAGGGAACCGTCATTGTAAATGACAAATCGCTCTCGAGCCTGCTTGGGCGCCAGCCGAGGCCTCTGGTTTCGGTGAACCGGCACAAACTGCCCATCAAAATGACGCGTCGTTGCGTCGAAATGACGCAACGTCGCGTCGAAACGACGGGCCGACCCGTCACGATGACGCAGCGGCCCGCGACAATGACGCGCCCTTCCGTTAAGTCGACGCGCCGCTGGATCACAGCGACGGGTTGGTCGATCGTTAAGACGGACCACTCTGTCGAAATGACGCATGGTTGCATCAATGCGACGCGTGGGTGCGTCAATCCTCTGGGCTGCGGAGGCGGTAACGAAGGAGTGAAGGCTCTTCATTCCGCCTTTTAGTCCAAGTTCTGAGAGATGATCGCAGGACTGAGATACCTGAGGCGCCTTTGAACATGGCCTATGTACTCTCATTACTGAGAGAATAGCTGTTTTGCTTCTGGGTGCCACGTCTTCTCACAAATCAGTGCGCGGGACGCAGTCGTGGCCCGCCGGTGCGGTGTGTTTCCTGCTCTAAGGATTCGCAGTTCTGACAAAGTAAAGGCCGAAGGAAGGTACCAGATACACAACCCACGGTACGGCGCAGAGCCGTACTCCACCACTCCCAAAGAATGAGGCGTTCGCCAGCAAAATTTGGATTCACCCTTGCCGAGGTCATGCTGAGCATTGCCCTTGTGGGGCTGATCTCGGCTGTTTCGTACGGCGCATTGCTATCTACCAACCGCTTCGCCATGCAGACTCGCTTGCAAACGCTGGCCCAGGGCGTAGCGCGCGATCGGGTGGACCGGGTGCAGTCGGTAACTCCCTATAATCCCCATTTTCCGCAGGCTCAGGTCCCAGTAGAACTGGTGCTGGACTCCGCCCGGGGCGGGCCGCGTCTGGAAACGGTACCTCTTTACGTCGACCCTTCCACAAACGTCGCGACGGTGACCGCAGCGGTCAGTACATCCGTGACGAGTGTCGGATCCTACAATGCCCGGGCGGCATTTGTGACTGTCACCTACACCTTCGCAGGTCGGGAGCACCAGGTGCGGATGAACACACTCAGAACCTCCGATTCATGAAACGGCCTCGTCTTACCCAGGGCTTCACCTTTGTGGAACTCCTCATCGCCATGTCTGTAACGGTGGTCGCGGGTGGTGGATTGTTCACCCTCATTCATGCGACGACAATTCTCGCAGCCAAGAACACGGCGATCAATGTCACGCATCAGCAAGCCCGGCAGGCGATCCATGAAAGCCTACGGGAAATCCATGGTGCAGTCTCTATTCCTCAGCTAACTAATGCTCAGCTTCAGCCTCTGACGGGCGCGTCGCAAAACGGTCCTGCCGCGGGCGTCAGTTACCAGGTGCTGCATGCAGGACCTTATCTCGTCTTTGGCAACACCAGCGCGACAAGCACGAGTATCCAGCTGGATACCAGGCATCAGACGCTGAGATACGAGAACCCCACAATCACCGATGGTTATCGTCTGATTATCCCTGCCTTTCAGATCGAAAAGGATATACTGCAGATCCCCGCCGTAACGGGGATGCCGCAAACCACGACAATCCAGCTAAAGAGCGCGATTGGTGCCAAGATCACTTGTGAGGCCTCATTGCCGGCGTATGTCGCCTACATCACCCGACGCTCTGCGTTGGTAGTTAGCAACGGACAGTTGCATAGGTATTCTGCGGTGGGAGGTGCTGGGCCGTCGCGTATTGTCGCGCGGGACGTGACTTCACCCACTCCATTCACGGTCCCAAGCTCCGACAACCGCTATGTGCAGGTGCAGCTGGTGTCGCGCGATCGGCGGGTGACGTCGCGTGGTTTCCGGGCAGTTGATCTCCAGATGAACTTAACGGTTCCGTACCGGTTTCGTCTCACCACACGCCAGTAGATGACTCTTATGAAGCACATGCGGAACTCCGGCAGCACCCTGGTAGCTGCGATTCTCTTTACCGCGATCATCGCCATCACCGTAGGGGTAGCCGTTACCGCTACCGGGCACATTGCACGCACCACCCAGCGATCCCGCTTTCACGAGGGAGCGATCGCGGTGGGCGATGCGCATCTCGAATGGGCCTTTGCGCAGTGGCGGGCGAAATGCCGGCAGCAGCCCAACAAGAACTTATCCACGCAGGCGCTAAACACCGTCCCTTTTTCCCTCCCGCCCAATGGGTTCCTCACTGAGCCCTCTGCTTACACCGTCAGTGCGCTGGAGGTTGCAGCAGTCAATCCCATGATGCAGCCGATGCCGGCCGATCAGGGACCCACGCCGTCGAAAGGCCAGGATGCGGGCGAGTCATCCTTTCACTACCGCGCAAAGGTCACAGTCAATGTGCCGACGCTAAGCAACACGAACGTTGCAGTGGAAGTGGGCCGTGTTTTCGAGAAGCACCTGGAGTCGCCGTGGCGGTACGCAATCTTCTACAACGATGTGCTGGAGATACATCCGAGTCCGAAGTTCACGGTGGACGGGTGGGTGCATACCAATGGGAACCTGTACGCGGCGCCGGATGGCGGAAACCCACTAGAGTTTCTGGATCGAGTGACTTACGGGAATGGATACAAGCAAGGATACGCGGAAGGGAATTACGCATGGCGGAACAAGCCCGCGGACGGTGCGCCCCCTACTTATCAGGATGACCTCCCGCCTGCGCGCGATTCACGAAAGGATCCTTTCGGGATTACGCCCGACCAATTCAATACGACCAACGCAAACAAGAATGATGATGGATATCGCGAGCTCATCGAGCGGCCTGAGAGCGGCACCGATTTGCTTCAGGACTCCGATGGGGAGAATCCCCGGTTCTACTCGAAAGCTGGACTGAAGGTGTTGGTGGATGGGGATAACAAAGTAACGATCAAGGACAGTCAGGATCGGACGGTCCTCCCATCAGGCCTGGCAGGCCCTACGACAGTAATAGATCCGGTGATGTACAATGAAGTGGTGGGAGCAATCACCACCAACCGCACGCTTAAGGACAACCGCGAGGGGGCCACGGTCCGGATCGTGACCCTGGATGTCGGTGCGCTTGATAAGACTAGCATCGCAGGGTGGAATGGGGTGGTTTATATCTCAGACGTTAGCGCTAATCAGTCGGGGGGAGGTCCGAAGAGAGGAGTGCAAGTGCGCAACGGCGCTACGCTCCCGGATGGCGGACTCACCATCGTGAGTGACAATCCCGTGTACATACGGGGCGACTACAACACTGCTACTGATCGCCAACCGTCGGCGGTGATTGGGGATGCAGTCATGATTCTTTCGAACGCTTGGGCCAACGACAACTCGGACGCAGATGTCGCCAGTCGGAAAGCAAGCAACACGACGGTGAACACCGCAATCCTGAGCGGAATCGTTCCGACCTCTGATGCAATCACTGGCAACCAAGCATACAGCGGCGGTGTGGAGAACTTTCCGCGGTTCATGGAAGATTGGACCGGCAAGACCTTCACCTATACAGGATCGATGGTGCAGCTATTCAAGAGCGAGCAGGCGATTGGGCGCTGGGGGAAGGCGAACGTCTACGGAGCGCCTACGCGCAAGTGGGCCTTTGACGCGATGTTCCGCGAGAATCCACCGCCGGGGACGTTCTTCACAACGACATACCTAAAGCAAAGATGGTACACCAAGGCGCCGTAGCCTGCGCCGCGCTGGCCGCGCTAGGGAGCTTGGCGGCGGCCATCGATCTGCGACCTCAACCGCACAGCTTTGCAGTCGAAGGTGGGATGGTAGCGGACGTTGCCTTTAAGCATGACGTCGGCACGGTAACGTACTCACCACCCCACGGCTGGCGCATCACTGGGACGGAATCCCAGCTTCAGCTCACTCCTCCGATCGCCCAGTCTGAGGCGCAGATTACTGTCGCAGTGAAAGAAGACGGGTTCACTCCGCAGACCGCCAAGCGATTGAAGCAGGAGATCTTAGCCAGGCTGCCGCAGGGAGCCTCTGGAATCGAGTGGTCGCCAGACCGCATCAATCCAATGACCATCAACGGGAAAGCTACCCAGGAGGTGGAAGTTACCTACTCCGCCTTCGGAAAGCGTTTCAAAAGTACCGTGCTGACCTGCAATTTCGCCGAGCAACAACTGCGCTTCCGAGTCGTCGCGCCGGCACGGGTTTTCCCCCAGGTGTACGAGCCATTCCGCCAGAGCCTCTACTCCCTCATTGGACTGAAGTAGCGAATGCTATGCTGCGCCGATCGTGTCCTTCAGTGACGCCACAGCGTACTCGCGGTTTAGCTTCGTGATTACGATTGCCGGAATCTCCGCGGGACAGACTGCTTCGCACTCGTAGTAGTTTGAGCAGTTGCCGAAACCTTCCTTATCCATCTGCCTAACCATGGAAAGAACGCGGCGGTCGCGCTCAGGCTGACCCTGCGGCAGATAGGCTAGGTGTGCTACTTTCGCGCCGACGAAGAGCATTGCACTACCATTCGGACAGGCCGCGACACAGGCACCGCAGCCGATACACGCAGCTGCTTCCATGGCGAGATCGGCCTTACCCTTGGAGACCGGAATAGCGTTGCCATCGGGCGCTGAGCCGACTGCCGCTGTAACGTAGCCTCCCGCCTGCTGGCAGCGGTCGAGCGATCCACGATCCGTAACTAGATCACGCATCACGGGGAAAGCGCGTGCGCGGAACGGCTCAACGTAGATCGTCTCGCCTTCCTTGAACTTGCGCATGTAGAGCTGGCAAGTCGTGGTCGCGCTTGGACCGTGGGCAATGCCGTTGATCGTCAGCGAGCAAGTGCCGCAAATGCCTTCCCGGCAATCGTGATCGAAGGCAATCGGCTCATCGCCTTTAGCCTGCAGATCTTCGTTTACGATATCCAGCATCTCCAGGAAGGAGCAGTCCTCCGGGATGTTGCGAGCTTCGTAATCCACGAGGCGCCCCTCGGCATTTGCGCTCTTCTGCCGCCAGACTTTCAGATGAAGATTCATACGGGTGCGGAAGGTTACTTGTAGCTGCGGGTCGCGAGCTTCACGCTTTCAAAGGTCAGTTGCTCTTTGTTCCGAACAGGAGGCTGCCTATCGCCCTTGAACTCCCAAGCAGCGACATGCGCAAAGTTCTCATCGTCACGCAACGCTTCGCCATCTTTGGTCTGATACTCTTCCCGGAAGTGTCCGCCGCATGATTCCCGACGCTCCAATGCGTCGAGACACATCAGCTCGCCGAACTCCAGGAAGTCCGCCACCCGGCCTGCCTTCTCCAATGCCTGGTTCATCTCCTCGTTCTGTCCACTCACGTTTACGTTTTTCCAAAATTCGTCCCGCAGAGTGGGGATTCGTGCGAGCGCGCGCTTGAGGCTCTTCTCGGAACGTCCCATCCCGCAAAGATCCCAGAGCAGCAGGCCCAACTCGCGATGAAAGGAATCCACAGATCGCCGGCCCTTGATCCCAAGCAGCGTACTCGTCCGCGCACGCACCTCTTCCTCTGCTTGCTTGAAGGCCGGGTGATCCACTGACGGCCGATTTCCTGCTTGCGGCACAAGATAGTTACCGAGGGTGTACGGCAGCACAAAGTATCCATCAGCCAGCCCCTGCATGAGCGCGCTGGCGCCCAATCGGTTTGCGCCGTGATCTGAAAAGTTAGCTTCCCCGAGAACGAACAGCCCGGGCAAGTTGGACATCAGGTCGTAGTCAACCCAAAGCCCGCCCATGGTGTAGTGTACGGCCGGGAAGATCCGCATTGGCCCCTCGTACGCGCTGTCCCCGGTAATCTGATGATACATGTCGAAGAGATTACCGTATCGCTGCTTGATCGTCTCCGCTCCGAGTCGCTGGATTGCGTCAGCGAAGTCCAGGTAAACCCCAAGCCCACCCGGACCTACACCCCTCCCGGCGTCACATGCTTCCTTTGCCGAGCGCGAGGAGATGTCCCGGGGCGCGAGGTTCCCGTAGCTCGGGTACTTGCGCTCGAGGTAGTAGTCTCGCTCTTCTTCCGGAATCTCGTGCGCCGCCCGCGTGTCGCCTTTCTTTTTCGGCACCCACACACGTCCGTCGTTGCGCAGCGACTCGCTCATCAAAGTGAGCTTCGATTGATAGTCGCCGCTTTGCGGAATGCACGTCGGGTGAATCTGCGTGAAGCAGGGGTTAGCCATGAAGGCGCCCTTCTTGTACGCCCGATGAATCGCCGTGGCATTGCAGCCCTTCGCGTTTGTAGAAAGGTAGAAGACATTCCCGTAACCGCCCGTTGCGAGCAGCACGCAGTCAGCTGCAAAGGAGCGGATCGCGCCTGTGGTCATGTCGCGCGTCACAATTCCTTTGGCCTGCCCCTCTACGACCACAAGATCCAGCATCTCCGTACGCGGGAACATCTCTATGTTCCCCGCCGCAATTTGCGTGTTCAGCGCAGAGTACGCACCGAGAAGTAGTTGCTGCCCAGTCTGCCCACGGGCATAGAATGTCCGCGATACCTGTGCACCGCCAAAAGAGCGGTTGGCGAGCATCCCACCGTACTCTCGAGCAAAGGGAACACCCTGCGCCACGCACTGATCGATGATATCAACACTTACCTCCGCGAGTCGGTGAACATTCGCCTCACGCGAACGAAAGTCCCCGCCCTTTACCGTATCGTAGAAGAGCCTGTGCACTGAGTCGCCGTCGTTCTGATAGTTCTTCGCGGCATTGATCCCGCCTTGCGCTGCGATCGAATGTGCGCGCCGAGGGCTATCCTGATAGCAGAAGCACTTCACCTTATATCCAAGCTGCCCCAGAGTCGCGGCGGCCGATGCACCCGCAAGTCCTGAACCAACGATAATGATCTCAAACTTCCGCCGATTCGCGGGATTGATCAGCTTCGACTCGAACTTATGTCGCGTCCACTTCGACTCGATCGGCCCGGGAGGAATCTTGGAATCAAGCACGGACATTATTGGTTCGCAGTAGAGTTGATGGCCACCGGCAGGCGCTCACGCTCCGTCTTATAAGCTTTGCCCATGCCTCCGAAGAGGACCGCCGCCGGGACAGATAGGTATCCAATTGCAACCAGCACAGAAAGGATACGTCCACCGGTCGAGAGCAGGCTCATGGTCTTCTTACTGTTGATCCCAAGAGTCTGCGCGAGGCTGGAGAAACCGTGGCTCAGGTGTATGCACAACAACACGACAGCCAGCGCGTAGAAGCCTGAGATAAGCGGGCTGGAGAATCCTGCGATTAGCATCCTGTACACATCGGTGTTACCCGCGCCATCCACCCACGTCCGATAGTCCCGATTGATGTCCCGCGTTGTGAAATGCAGCAAGTGGAAGATGATAAACGCCAACACCAGCGGCCCGCTTAGCATCATTGTCCGTGAGGCGAGCGTCGCCTGCACATACGCCCGCTTCTGATAACGCTCGGGCCGCGCTGCCCGATTCTCCACCGTGAGCTTAATCGTCAGCACGATGTGCAGCACGAGCGCTGCAATCAACACGATCCTCGCGATCCATAGACCCACCGGAATCGAGTGCAGGAATGCGGCGTACTCGTTGATCGGTTCAGGCCCTAGGAATACCTGCAGGTTACCCAAAAGATGTCCGATTACGTATCCCACCCAGATCAGGCCGGTGATCGCGACCAGCCATTTTTTACCGATCGAGGATTTCCAGAAGAAGGTGAACAGATTCACAGGCAGGCAGTCAGTACTTACTTACGAAAGCTAAAGGTCCGGGAAGTCACGAGGACTTCGGCCGACCTCGATGATTGAGCAGAGTGAACGGTGTTTCATGCCGAGGCGGCCAGCTTCCGCGAGAAGCGCTGCGTCTCCCGCACCGGGATTGACCCACACTTCTCTGACACCTTTACGTACGAGGTCCGGTAGGAGTTTCCTTCCAATCGGTGGCGCGACATACAACGTCGCGATTTCCACTGCCTCGGGAACGTCTGTTACCGAGGGAAAAACCGAAATTCCTTCCACAGAGGTCTCGGAAGGGTGAATTGGAAAGACTCGCCAGCCAGCCGCTTTAAAGGCACGAACGGCTTTGTTGCCAAACTTTGACCGGTCGGAGGAGGCACCGATTATCGCGACGCTGCGTTCAGACATTGGGGTCTGAATAACTACGGCGGACCGCTCGATGGTGCAAAGGTCTTTTTTAAGAAGATCTAATACTAGAAGGGAGCCGCGACCTCCTTTTCAAGCCCGGCCTACCGCGCCGCTGCCACAGCGGGCGGGCTTTTTCCCACCTCGATGTACTCCACATACCCGAGCATCATCTCGTCCGAAGTCTGCGGACCCCACCGCACCGTCTTTGCCGGGTCGGGATTTGCCGGGTTCTTAGCGCTGTTGTCGAACCAGCCAGTCGCGCGCACTTTACTTCCCGCAGGGAGTTCCAGCGGCTCAGCATAGCGGTAGGCGAGCTGCCAGTTAAAGTCATAGCGCGGCACTTCAAGCAGGTTCCGGGTCTCGCCTCCGGGCAGGATCACCTCGAAGCGAAACGCCTTTCCGCGGACGTGCATGTGCGGCATCAGCCCCAGGATCTTCACGGCAGCGGGGACAGGAATGCTCGCCGCCTCGGGATGATTCTCCGCACCTGCTGGGATGTTCAAGCGCGTATCAGCGATCCCGATCACCTTCACCTCGTGCTCCGGGGGCTCTGGGGCGAAGAGCATGCCCATCCGGACCTGATCCTGCGTCGCCGTTCCGTTTGGCGTGTAGTGGATCTGGAAGACGATGCGCGCGCCCGCTGGCAGCTTCTTCGCGTAGCCATCGGGGTAAACCACCGAGTTGCTTCCCGGCACATACGCCGCAAAGAAACCCCCAAGCCCATCGCCACCGCGTCCGAGCGGCTCGCCTTTTTCCTGCGCAAAGATCAGCACGTGATGCACCACCTCCCGAGCTGTCGGCTGCACCTCCAGCCCACGGATCCAGCGGTCCTCCGAGTAGGTCGTTTCCACGACAGCATATTGGTACGGCATTGTGCCGGTCGCCTGTACCTGAATTGCTTTCGGGATTTGCACCACCGCATCCGGCGTTCCGATCTTCCACTCTCCCGGCCAGATGCGCGCCAGCGGGGCGTCCTTCGGATCGCCAGCCGGCTTGTCCGCTCCGAGCCACGCGAGCAGATCCGCTTTTTCCTCTTTCGCAAGTGAGCGATCGTTTAGCCACGGCGAGTGCTGCCCTTCGCCGACCGGCGCGGCGAACCATGGCGGCATCAGATCACGTTCCACCATCCGCCGGATCATCCCCGCTTTGGCGCGCACTTGCTCGTACGTTTCGAGGGGAAATGGCCCGGCGCCATTCTCCCGGTGGCACTCCTGGCAGTTCGCCTGCACGATCCGTGAGATGCGTCCGTGGTAAGTTGGGGTGGCAGCCACCTGTGTCGGCGCCGTCGACTCCAGCACGCAACCCGGCGCTTCAGTGGCCTCGATCGCAGGCACCTTCCCAGCCGTGGTTGCGTCGAGCGCATCTGCCAAAAACCGTTTCCGCGGTGCCTCAAGCGAATAGCCGAGTCCGTACTGATCATCCACCGCGCCGCGATAAACGAGAGTCCGCGCGCCATCCACGACGAAGACCTCCGTCGTGCTTACCGCTCCCAGCGCGCGAGCGATCTCACCGCTCGGATCCGCCACACAGGCTGCAGTCAGTCCAGCACCTTGTAGCGCCGCGCGGAGCGCTTCCGGGGTATCCGTCGCTGTCGGGGCGATCAGAACAAAGTTCACGCCGCGCGCCTCGTACGCCTTTTGCAAACTCGCGAGCGTTGGGAGATACCGTTTGCTCACGGGACAGCTGGAACTCACCAACGCAATCGCCACCGGCTTCCCTGCGCTGATCTGCGAAAGCGTGCGGGTTTGCCCTTCGAGATCGCGCAGCTCCAAATCCGGAATCTGCCGACCCACGCCGACGTCTCCGCCCTTTACGAGCCTCGGTCCCTGGCGCGGAGAATCCTCCGCGGTAAAGACCGGTGGGGGCACTGCGCTCGGCGTCGCCGGGACGTCCGGCTGGTTGCGCATCTTGGCGAAGAAGTCACGCGCTTCATCCATGGTCAGCACGCCGTCGGTGTTCACATCCAGCCGCTGGACCCAGGGGTACTTCGTCATCTCCTCCTTGGAGAGTTCCCCATTTCCATCTGTATCCAACTGGCGGAAGCGTTCCTCTGCTCCGCGCCTGATCCTCCCCCGGTCCTGCGCGTAAGCGGACTCCTGAGCGAGCAGAGCGAGCGCGCACAGCGCAGCAATCGACGAGAAAAGAATCCGGGGCATCATTCGAGGGAGAGGACGCATTCTCAGCTACATTGGTTACGGCGCAAGTTGGAGGTAATATTTGGCGTCCGGGGCAAGTCGCTACTCACTGAAAAAGGGCAAGCTGCTGTCCGGAGTTCACACCCTCGATCGTCGGGTATATGAACCGTCAACACTCCTATGCTTAAGATCATCCTCATTTCCCTAGCCGTACTCGTCGTCGGCTTCCTCGTTGTGGCGGCGCTTCAGCCCGCTGCGTACCGCGTCGAGCGGAGTGCCTCCATCCCCGCGCCTGCTTCGGTTGTCTTTGATCAGGTAAACGATCTTCGCCGCTTTCAGACCTGGTCTCCCTGGGCCAAGCTCGACCCCGCGGCGACGATGACTTTCGAGGGACCGGCCTCGGGTGTCGGCGCCGCGACTACCTGGGTGGGGAATTCAGAGGTCGGAGAAGGCACAATGACGATCACCGAGAGCCGCCCGTCGGAATTCGTCTCCTTCCGCCTTGATTTCAAAAAGCCGTTTACCGGGACTTCACTCGCTCATTTCGCATTTCAGCCGCTCGGTGATCAGACTGCAGTCACCTGGAGCATCACCGGCGAGAAGAACTTCATCTGCAAGGCGATGGGCCTCTTCGTTAGCATGGATAAGATGTGCGGCACGCAGTTCGAGAAGGGTCTCGCGGACCTGAAGAAGGAATCTGTGGCCGCAGCTCAGCAGTCACAGCTCCTGACCAACACTCGCTAAAAACCCCGATCACGATGGAAAACGCCACGCCTACCATGGAAATGCCACAGATGCCTTCGCCCGTGAAGGAGCACGAGTGGCTGCAAAAGTTTGTCGGTGAGTGGGAGTCTGAATTCGAGATGTCCTGCGATCCCGGCCAGCCCCCGATGACGACCAAAGGCACGGAGGTGACTCGCATGATCGGCGGCTTCTTCATCATCGCCGATGGCAGGAGTGAGATGATGGGGGCTCCCTTTGATTCCGTTCTCACTCTCGGCTACGATCCTCGGAAGCAGAAGTACGTGGGAACGTGGGTCGACTCGATCAGCGGCTATCTCTGGCTGTATGAAGGGGAAGTGGATGCCACGGGCAAGATCCTCACGCTGGACACCGAAGGTCCTGGACCAAATAACCCGGACGGGCTCACGAAGTTCAAGGAAGTCACAGAGTTCCTGAGTGACGATCACCGGGTCTTCACCTCCTCTTATCAGGGGGCGGACGGTAGCTGGACGAAGTGCATCACCGTCCACTCACGGCGCAAGTAGCAACTTGCGCCTTCACTCCGTCGCCTCACGCCAGCAGTACTCCAGGAGCGTCTCCCACTCGGCGCGCTGGACTGCTGTCAGCTCTGGCGTCTTTTCCACGGCTCCGAAGCGCGCCTGCTCGCACTCGCCGGTGAAGAGGTAGGGATCCCAGTCCGGCTGCCGGGCAATGACGCTGGAGTGCTCGCGTGCAGCATCTTGCACGCGGGGAAAAAACGGCAGCCGACCTGCGCGACGGAACCAGTAGCGGGCGTTGTCGAAGTCGGCTTCGCGCCGGTGCATCATGCCATGCCAGTAGGAGCCGAGGTCGCTGGCCTCGTCCTGGAAGATGCGATGCGCCGGATCGAGTGCATCGACCGCGTAGAGAAGCGCGCCGCGCACTAGCTGCCATTTGGCTGGTTGCGAGATCGTCGCGTCGCCGGCGATCTCCTCGTCACTGGCGTCTCTCACTTTCATACTGAGACTCCAGTCCAACGGCTCCGTGGGGCAGAGCTTCTTCAGGAGCTCGGGCTGTAAGAGGATGCGATCTACGAACTCCGAGTAGCGGGGCATGCCGATCATTCTGGCGACCCGAGGCGGCAACTACAAGATTCCGGGAACCCTGCGGGATTCAAGGGAATGTTCCACACGAAGTGGCAAATACTTGCCTCTTCTAATACGTGGCTGGCAACTGTGACAAGATGTCCCATCGAAACGACGGACGCATGCGTCGAAATGACGGATCGATGCGCCATAATGGCGCATTGATTCATCAAAGCGACGGGCCCGCGCGTCGCAACGACGGGTGCATGCGTCGCAATGACGCGTCAATGCGTCGAAAGGGCGCGTCGTTGCGTTACAATGAAGGGCTGGCCCGCGAGGCGGACGGGTGAGCGCGTTGTGCGGACCCGCTCCTTCGTTGTACGGACGGGGCACTTCATCCGCATTTAGCAGACGCAAATAGATCAGTCCGAGCGGACTACGCCTGTCGAACGGTAGTTAGGGAGTGTTGCTGGACGCAAACTTTCATCCAGAGGCTCCTGGCTTAATGGCGTGGAACATTGATGAAACGGATGTGCGAGTAGGCTCTCCCGACACAAAATTGGAGAGGCTGGCGTGCCGGTTGCTTTAGAGGAGTCTCCATGAAACCGAAGGCGATCTGCGTCCTCCTCTTGCCCGTCTTGGCAGCAGGCACTTACTGTCTGTGGCCCACTTCCAAGGAAACGGGCGTCGCCGCGCAGAATGGTGCCGTGCTCGAGTCGGCCAGCACCACTGCAGGTGCAGCACCTATCGCCAGCGCCGAGGCCCCGGTGGAAGCTCAGGAGGTCGATCTCTCGATCGCCGTGCGCCAGCAGATGATCGCCGCCGAGTTCACAGGAAACGGGCGTGATCGAGTGAAGCTCGTGGCGCTGAACAAAGGCACCGCACCACTCCGAATCACTGTGGCGGCTGGCCAGATGTTTGAGACAGATCGGGATGCCGTGGTGGTCATCCGTCCGAATGAAGTCGAGGTGCTGGCGGGGCGTACCTGTGAACTCATGTTGCAGACGGCGGCGGCCCGTTCTTCCAACGAGATGAAGGAAGCTCCGTACCGACTTTCTTACCAGAGCATCCCCAAGATCGAGCTGTATCTCACGCATGTGCAAGATCATCCGGAGCTGTCACAGGCGGCGATCCAGACTGGGATCCTCGCGCTGACCGACAATCTCCCTTTGAGCGCCGTGGCGAAGTTCGCCATGACCGGCGGCACGCTGCCCAGCCGGTTCAATACCGATCCTTTCCGGGCTGAAACGCACGACATCATTTCTGCCCTGGAAAGCCTGAAAGCACTGGGGGTGGAGGACACCGCGATCGCCATGACGGTCGACCCGCAACTGCGGATCGAGGCGATGATCGACCCGCTGACGCGACCCTTGGCAATGCGCTACTATCAGATCGCGCTCGAAGTGGAGTGGGAGTTCTGGCGCAGTGAGTTGCTCAGCGGCGAGCCCGCCACTCGGCACTATGCTCTTTATGGGATTGCGCGATTCTATCCTGAGATCGCCATGGAGATGCTGCCGAAATGGGTACGCGAGCCGAGGACAAGTCCGGCGTTCCGCCTCTCCGCCATCCAGGCGCTCGCAGAGACCCAGCGCGCAGAAGCGCTCCCCATCCTTCGCCGGTTGGCTCGGGAGCTGGGGGGAAAGAGCGAGCTAGGTCAGGCAGCCGCGAGCGCTGCTGAGCACCTGGATGCGCGACTGGCACAGGCCGCGCAGTCGAAAACGACGGTGGCCTTCCGCACCGAGCGGATGAAGGTTCAGTTCTGAGCCTACGCAGAAGCGGCTGGCAGGGCGGGTTGCTGAGAGCGAAAAGCGCTCAATGGTGTGCAGCGTCGTTCTCCCTTGCACTTTGCAGCGCTCCCTTTGATATTCCGCCCCCTCATGTCCATCCTGATCAACATATTTCTTGCGCTTGAAGTAGTCGTAGCGCTGCTGATCATCCTGCTCGTACTCATGCAGCGTCCGAAGAACGAGGGGCTGGGTGCGGCGTTCGGAGGCGGCATGACGGACAACATTTTCGGCGCACAGACCACGAATGTGCTGGCCACGATCACTCGCTGGCTGGGCGGGCTTTTCTTCGGTCTCACGTTGCTGCTCTCATGGATGTATGCCCACCGCACGAATGAACAGAGTGGGATCGGCAAGCGGTTGAGTTCTGAACCGCCCCCAGTGGTAGCACCTGCAGCCACGCCAGCGCCGGGAGCACCCGGTCTCGGAGGCGCGCCTGTATTGGGGGCTCCTGCATTTGGCGACACGCCTCCTGTTGGTCTGGAGGGAGTGGGCAATGCGCCGGTACTCGGCGCGCCGACGCTTGGAACTCCGCTCATACCAGGAGCGACTCCTACGCTGGACGGTACACCGGCCCCGCTTGATCCAAATGCAACCCCGCTCGTTCCCCCGGATGCCCCACCGGCTGCGCCGACTCCCGTAGTGCCTGGAGAAGCTCCAGCTACTCCGATTCCGGAAGCAGCCTCCCCTCCCGTGCAACCTGCGCCGGCCCCCGCACCTTCCGCCCCCGAGGCCGCACTGGTTACTCCCTCAGAGGCGGCACCTGCTGCACCCGCGCCGGCACCGGAAGCCACGCCTACGCCTGTCGCTCCCTAGCGGCTCAGAGACCTTCAGTTTGGAAACGGCGCTGCCTTGCAGCGCCTTTTTCATGGGCAGGTAAGCCGGAGACCCTTGGTGCGCGTTCGACCGTGGACCGGGGGCGGCTTTCGTGCCACTCTCGTCGTTCACCGTGCTGCCCAAGACTTCTCTTTTCACCCTGCTCCTCCTCGCGGTCGCAATCTGCGGTTGCGGGCGCCCGATGGATCGCGCGGATCTGGTCTTCATTAATGGCGCCGAACCCGAGGTCCTCGATCCAGCGCTGATCACCGCTCAGGCGTCCGGACGGATCGCCTATGCGGTCTTTGAAGGGCTAACTTCCTATAACGAAAAGGCGATCCCGCAGCCCGGTGTGGCCGAGCGCTGGGAGATCTCACCGAATGGACTGGTGTACACCTTCCACCTGCGCCGCAACTCCGTCTGGAGCAATGGTGATCCAGTGACCGCGGAGGACTTCGTGTACTCCTGGCGGCGCGCCTTGTTGCCCGAGACTGCGTCGGAATACGCCTCGCAGCTTTACCCGATCCGCAATGCGCAACCCTTCAACCAGGGAAAGCTGAAAACGCCGGAGGAGGTCGGAGTCGTCGCACTGGACCCTTACACGCTGCAGGTCACCCTGGAGAATCCCACGCCGTACTTTCTCGATCTCTGCGCCTTCGCGACGTTCCTCCCGGTGCATCGCGCAACGGCGGAGAAGCATTCCGACTGGGCGACGAAGCCGGATCGCTTCGTGGGGAACGGTGCCTACATCATGAAGGAGTGGCGGCTCTTCGACCGGGTCCGCCTGGTGAAGAATCCCGCCTACTGGAATGCGGCTGCGATCACCTTGAAGAGCATCGACATCCTGCCGAGCGCAAAGGCGAACACGGCCTTCAACTTCTACCACACGGGAATGGCGGACCTGATGATGGACAAGGGTCTTGCGCCGACCGCGCTGATCGGTGAGCTGAAGAAGCGGCCCGACTTCCATGCGTCGCCTTTCCTCGGAAATTACTTCATCCGCTTCAATGCGTCGCGGAAACCCTTTAATGATCCGCGCGTGCGACTGGCCTTTAGCCTGGTCGTCGACAAGCAACTCTTGGTCGACAAGATCACCCGCGCGGGTGAGCCGCCGGCATTTAGCCTGACCCCACCCGGAACGGGCCAGGGTTACAAGCCGCCGGAGGGGCTCACTATGGACTATAACCGCGCGCGGCAACTCCTGGCCGAGGCGGGTTACCCGGGCGGGAGCGGCTTCCCGATTGTGAACTACCTCTACAAGGGGGACTCCGATCTCGACCGCGACATCGCGGTGGAATTGCAGGGCATGTACGCCCGCGAACTCGGCGTGAACATGCAGCTCCAGGCGCAGGAATGGACGGTCTATCTAAGCTCGCAAGCAAGCCTGAGCTACGATCTCTGCCGGTCCAGCTGGGTAGCGGATTATAATGATCCAAATACGTTCCTGAACATGTTCGTGACGGGTGACGGCAACAACCGCACCGGCTGGAGCAATGCGCAGTATGACAGCTTCATCGCAGCGGCCGCCAAGGAAGTGGACCGCGAGAAACGCTTCGAGATCTTCCGGCAGGCCGAGCGAATCCTGATCAGCCAGGAGGCGACGATCTGCCCGCTCTATTACTATGTGGGCATTCAGTTCTACGATCCCGAGCGGCTCGGCGGCATCGAGCCCAACTTGCTCGACGAGCATCCGCTGAAGCACATCTTCTGGAAGAAGCCGCGTCCGTGATGGATCGCCTGGTTTTCTGGATCTACCGCACGGTAGGAGCGGCAGTGCAGTGGCTCCCCTTGGAGACGGTATTCCGCCTTGGCTATGCCCTGGGGATAGTCGGCTACTATATGGGCTGGCCTTATCGGAAGTTGGTTCTCGTGAACTTGCGCATCGCTTTCGATGGCGAGAAGACTCGAGAGGAGCAGAAGCGGATTGCGCGCGCGCACTTCGGCTCGCTGGTTGGGAATCTGTTTGCGAGCTTGCGCCTTCCGGGGATCTCGCCTGAGGAACTTGCCAGCGTGGTGGAGGTGGAAGGGCTCGAGTGCATCAACGACGTGCCCGAGGCGGAGCGTGGCTTCGTCATGGTCATCGGGCACATTGGGAACTGGGAACTTTTCGCTCAGCTCACCCCCAGGATCTTCAAGTGTCAGACGGGGACGATCTATCAGCGGCTGGGTAACCCCTTCATCGATCAGGATGTCCGAGCGAGCCGGGCGCGGCTCGGGCTGGAGCTTTTTGAGCGGAAGGAGGGATTCCAGGGAGCGATGCGGCTGCTGCGGGCAGGGGGTGCAGTAGGGGTGCTCGTGGATCAGCACGCAGGAGATGCCGGGGTGTGGTGCCCGTTCTTTGGAAGGCTCGCTTCGACCTCCTCACTTGCGGCAACGCTGGCGCTGCGGACCGGAAAGCCGCTGCTTTCCGCCGCGGTGTACACCGTCGCGCCCGGGCGTTGGCGGATGGTGCTGCGGAACATTGCAAAGCCCATTGGTACTTCAGATCAGATCACGCTCCAGCTGAACCGCGTGCTCGAAGGTATGGTGCGCGAGAACCCGCCGGACTGGTTTTGGGTGCATGATCGCTGGAAAACGCCGAAGCCAAAGTTCCTGCTGTCGACGTATAAACGCGGGGTGGTGCTGCCGGAGGATGGGGTCCCGCTCAAACCGTTTCGTATAGTGATCCGCTCGAGCAACTGGCTAGGCGACGCGCTGATGAGTGTGCCCGCCGTGCGGGCAATCAAGCGCGGGCGGCCGGATGCGCACGTGACGATCCTCACTCCGTCAAAACTGGCCGACGTTTGGCGCGAAGTTGCGGAGGTGGATGCGATAGTCGGGATCGAACCCAAAGACAATGTCTTCGCAGTCGCCCGCAAGTTGCGAGGCGGAGACTTCGATGCGGCGATACTTTTCCCAAACTCCCTGCGCGTCGCGTTGGAGAGCTGGCTGGCAGGGATCCCGCGCCGCGTTGGCTACCCCGGCCACCGGCGTTCTGCGTTGCTGAACCAGATCCCACGCGAGAAGAAGAAAAAGCAATCCGCTGCACCTGAGCACCAGGTGAACCACTATCTTCGGCTCGCGGAGTTCATCGGAGCGGAGACAGGCGGCGTTCCGCTGGTGGAAGCCCGCCCACCTTTCAATCGGGCAAAGACGGCGCGAATTGCGCTTTGCCCTGGCGCAGAATACGGCCCAGCGAAGCGCTGGTTGCCCGAGCGTTTTGGTGAAGTAATGCAGCACGTCTCGGCGGAGTACGACTGCGCGTGGGTACTCGTCGGCGTGGCGAAAGATTTGCCGATTGGGGAAGACATTTTGCAACACGCGGGATCTGCGCGAGTGGAGAACCTCATAGGAAAAACCACTTTGGCGGAGCTGATCGCATTCTTGCGGACCTGCGAACTGCTGCTCACTAACGACACCGGAACCATGCACCTCGCCGCGTTCCTCGGAGTGCCGGTGGTGGCGGTCTTCGGCTCCACGGAGCCGGCGCTCACGGGACCGCTTGGAGAGGGGCACCACGTTCTGCGACGCCATGTTGCGTGCAGCCCTTGCTTCCTCCGTGAATGTCCGCTGGACTTCCGATGTATGCACGCGGTGGAGTCCGATGCTGTCGCCGCCGCTGTGCAGCAGTTGCTTTCCAGCTATCGAACACACTCCGTACCTTCGGTGTCAGAGCCCGTCCGCACGCTTTCCCAATGATAAATACGCAGGAACTCACTCAGCAGGTCAAGGAAGCCGGACACTGGATTGTACCGCTTCAGGAGGAAATCGGACGAGTTGTGGTTGGACAGCGGTATCTCGTGGACGGGCTGCTCGTCGGCCTGCTCACCAATGGCCACATCCTGCTCGAAGGCGTGCCTGGGCTGGCGAAGACGCTCACGGTTAAAACACTCGCTTCCTGCATTCACACAGGATTCCAACGCATCCAGTTCACGCCGGATCTACTACCCGCGGATCTAATTGGGACGCTGATCTACAATCCGCGCACCGGCGAGTTCACTACCAAGCAGGGCCCGCTGTTCTCAAACCTGATCCTCGCGGATGAGATCAACCGCGCACCTGCCAAGGTGCAGAGCGCCCTGCTCGAGGCCATGCAGGAGCGGCAGGTCACGATCGGCGATACCACGTACAAACTCGCGGACCCATTCCTCGTCCTCGCGACGCAGAATCCCCTGGAGCAGGAAGGTACGTACCAGTTGCCGGAGGCCCAGCTCGACCGCTTCATGCTGAAGCTTCGCGTCGGCTACCCGACGAAGGCTGAAGAACGCCGTATCCTCGATCTGATGGCGACCTCCACGCCACCGCTGGACGTGCAGCGGATCGTTGATCCAGCCGCCGTTTTGCAGGCCCGGAGCTTGGTGAATGAAATCTACGTGGACGATCGTGTGAAGGATTACATCGTCGACGTGGTCTTCGCCACACGTGAGCCGGCGACCTATCGTCTGCAAGGGCTCGACGGGATGATTCGCTACGGCGCTTCACCGCGTGCGACGATTGCGCTCACCCTCGCGGCGCGCGCCCGCGCCTTTCTCGCCGGCCGTGGCTACGTGACCCCGCAGGATGTGAAGAGCGTCGGACTGGATGTGCTCCGGCACCGGATCATCGTGAGCTACGAAGCGGAGGCCGAAGAGATGAGCAGCGAACAGATTGTGGAGCGCATCTTCAACGGTCTACCCGTTCCCTAGTCGCTGATGGAATCTCCGCGAGAAATCCTCAAGAAGATCCGGCGTCTCGAACTCAAGACGCGCGGCATGGTCGAGGCAGCATTTGCTGGCCAGTACCGCAGCGTCTTCAAAGGCCGTGGGATGAACTTTGAAGAAGTGCGTGAATACCAGGCGGGAGACGAAGTTCGTTTCATCGAGTGGAACGTCACCGCCCGTCTTGGGGAAGTGCGCGGAGATGCCTACGTTAAGAAGTTTACAGAGGAGCGTGAGCTGACCGTCATGCTCATTGTGGATGTAAGCGGTTCCGGGGAATTCGGCAGCGTTCACCTGAGCAAGCGCGAACTGGCTGCGGAAGTGGCGTGCCTTCTTGCCTTCAGCGCGATCCGCAACAACGACAAAGTGGGATTGCTCCTGTTCTCCGATCGCGTGGAACTGTTCATCGGTCCGCGCAAAGGCCGAGCGCATACGCTCCGCATCATTCGTGAGATTCTCTTCTTCGAGCCAGCAGGGAAGGGGACGAATCCCGGCGACGCTCTGAGTTACTTGAACCGGGTAGTGACGCGACGCTCCGTGGCGTTCCTCATTTCGGATTTCCAGGCGCCGGACTTCACCAAGGAGCTTTCGGTAACCAGCCGCCGTCACGATCTAATCGCCGTGCCGATTATCGATCCACGTGAGGAGGAACTCCCGGATATTGGGCGGGTCACGCTGGAAGACGCCGAGACAGGCCAACAGATCCAGGTCGATACTTCCAGCCGTGCAGTCCGGGCCAGCTACGCGCGCGCAGTACAGGCCCGGAGTGCTGAGCGTTCCCGCCTCTTCCGCCAACGGCGCATCGACATAATCGAACTCCGGACCAATCAGGACTACGTCCCCGCTCTGCGCGCGTTCTTCCGGAACCGCGAGCGCAGACAGTCCATCGCCGCATGAGGTCAGGCTTTCTGCCTGCGATCGAGCAGGCTCCACCCGCTAAGCCGGCTCCGGTTCCACCTGGTAGTTTGGAGATTCGCGACATCGCGCCGCCGGTGGATGTCTTTCCTTATCCGCTCTGGCAGGTGGGACTCGCGGCCGCTGTCGTCCTAGCCCTCCTGGGCCTGCTCATCTGGTGGATCGCCCGCCGTTTATCGCGCCCTTCGATTGTGCCACCGCTCAGTCCGCGAGCTGCCGCTTTGCGTGCCTTGGAAGAGCTGCGTGGAAAGGTTCGCGAACTCGAGCCATACACGTTCAGCATCGCCGTGAGCGACGTGCTCCGGCACTTCGTTGACGGCCAGTACGGATTTCGCGCTGAACGCCAGACGTCGCCCGAGTTTCTCGCTACGATCTCTCAATCGCCAACTTTAACCGAGGAAGACCGTGGGCTGCTCGCCGACTTTCTCGAGCGCTGCGACTTAATCAAGTTCGCACGCATCGGGGGCAGTGAAGAGACGAATCGCGCCTTGTTGGAGAGCGCCGCCGCCTTCGTGCAGGGAGGCCGCGCGTGAACTGGAAAGCGCTCTCCTTCGCCAATCCTTGGCTACTGGGTTTGCTCGTCTTGCTCCCGGTGATTGCCATGCTGCAGGGGAGGCAAGGTGCGGCTGCGGCGGTGAAGTTCTCGTCATTGCAACTCGTGGAGCGACTCGGAAAACCCCGGCGGGTGCGAGCGGGCGGCCTTCTCACAACACTGCTCCTGGCCGCCTTGGGAGCGTTCATCATCGGTCTGGCACGTCCGCAGGCGGGCAGCACGATTACGCATGTCGAGGCGAGTGGAATCGACATCATGCTCGCGCTGGACGTTTCGCGCTCGATGCTGGCGGAGGATTTCACGATCGGGAACAGCCGCGCAAACCGTCTCGCTGCTGTGAAGCAGGTAACCGAGAAATTCATCGAGGGCCGACCGAACGATCGCATCGGTATCGTGGCTTTTGCAGGGCGGCCCTATCTTGTGAGCCCGCTTACGCTGGATCACGACTGGCTGCTGAAGAATCTGGAGCGAATCCAGATTGGTCTTGTTGAAGATGGCACCGCCATCGGTTCCGCCATTGCGTCCTCCGCAAATCGCCTTAAGGACCGCAAGGAATCCAAGAGCAAGATCATCGTGCTACTCACAGACGGCGACAACAATGCCGGCAAGGTAACGCCCGTGATGGCAGCCGAAGCTGCGCGCCTGCTCGGGATGAAAATCTACGCGATCTGCGCGGGTTCACGCGGTTACGCTCCGGTTCCAGTCCAGGACATGTTTGGCCGCACGGTCTACCGAGATGTGCTCGTCCAAGTGGATGAGGCAGCATTAAAGCAAGTTGCCGATATTGGCGGTGGCAACTTTTACCGCGCAACCGATTCCAAGTCGCTCGAGGGCATTTATGAGAAGATCGACGAACTGGAAAAATCGACGATAGAGATGAGTCAGACCAAGGAGTACCGCGACCTTTTCCCATGGTGTGTCGGCGTGGGTGCGGCGCTGCTTGGGCTTCACCTGGTGCTGGGGCAGACGATCTGGAGGACATTGCCGTGACCTTTGCCCAGCCTGTCTGGTTTTGGGCGCTGGCATTGCTGCCGGTGCTGGTCATTGTTTTTGTTGCGAATGAAAGCCGGCGCGCAAAGCTGGTGCGGAAGCTCGTTGCACTTCGTCTGGAGGGAAGGCTCGCCGGGAGCGCCAGTGCGGGTAAGCGACGAACGCGATTCTCCCTTCTGCTGCTCGGTTTGGCCTGTGTCATCGTTAGTCTTGCCCAGCCCCGCTGGGGTTTCACCTGGCTGGAGCGGAAGACCAGCGGTCTAGATGTGATCGTCGCCTTGGATACGTCGCGATCCATGCTGGCGAATGACCTCCTCCCAAATCGCCTCCTACGCGCTAAGCTCGCGGCGGAAGATCTCATCACCCAGCTTGCGGGGAACCGCATCGGCCTCGTCGCCTTTGCCGGAAGTTCCTTCCTTCAGGCGCCGCTTACCGCCGACCAAAGCGCCATTCTCAATGCACTGCGTGAGCTTGATACCGAAGTAATCCCACTTGGTGGGACAAATCTCGCTGATGCCATCCGCACTGCCGCGGACGCTTTCGGTAAAGGAGAAAGCGATAGCCGCGCCTTGGTCATCTTTACTGACGGCGAGGAGCTTGATGCTGATGGGCAGAAGGCTGCTGAGGATCACAAGGAGCTGTTTCGTATCTTTACTGTCGGCGTCGGCTCCAAGGAGGGTACGGTCATCGCACTGCCGAATCAGACGGGCGGAACAGATTACCTGAAGGATCCGCAGGGCCAAATCGTCAAAAGCCGTCTAGATGAAACTCGCCTCCGCGCCATTGCAGAAGCTGCGGGCGGCTTTTATCTTCATCTCCAAGCCGGATTATCCGACATGCAGCGCCTATTCCGAGACGGCCTCAGCACCATGAACGAAACGGAAGTGGACACTCGCCTCTCACGCCAGCCTATCGAGCGGTACCAGTGGCCGCTCGGCGCTGGTATCCTCTGCCTCGTTCTCTCTACCCTCATCGGTGAGCGGCGGCGCGGTAGTGTCCCGCGCGCGGTGGTTGCGGCGATCATCATCTTGGCCGGCCTATCAACTCCCGGTTCCGCTGTGGCTTCGCTCAACCCGGGGGTCGATGCCTATCAGAAAGAGGAGTACAAGCGAGCGTTGGACACGTTCAACCAGCAGCTTCAACGGCAGCCGCAATCTCCCGAGCTTCAGTACAACATTGGCAGCGCCGCCTACAAAGCTGGCGACATCGATCGCGCTCTACAGGCTTTCAGTCAGGCGCTCACCGCGACTGATCCGGGCCTTCGCAGCAAGGCCGCCTACAATTTAGGCAATACGCTCGTTCAGCGAGGATTGTCGCAGAAGGAAAAAAAGCCAAAGATCCAGGAGCTGAAGAATGCGATTCAGCATTACGACACTGCCCTGCAGGCGAACGCTAAGAACGGGGATGCGGAGTTCAATCGTGATGCCGTGCAAAAGCTGATCGAGCAGCTCGAGAAGGAGGAGCAGCAGCAAAAAAAGGAGGATCAGAAAAAGGATCAGAAAAAGGATCAGGAAAAGAAGGACCAGGAGAAAAAGGACGAGGACAAGCAGGACGGCAAAGATCAGGAGAAGAAGGATGGCAAGGGCGACGAAAAGGATCAGCAGAAGCAGCAGGGCGACAAGAAGGACGAATCGCAGCAGGGGAAGGATGAGCAGAAGAAGGATCAATCTGGTGGAGAGCAGGAGGAGAAAGACCAGCAGGGCAAAGAGGAATCCAAGGATCCATCTGGAGCTGGCAACGAAGGAGATCCCAAGGATGAGAAGGGGAACGAGAAGTCTCCTAAGCCCAAGCCAGGGGAGGGCGACGAGCAGCAGAAAGCTGATCAAGCCAAGTCAGACCAGGAAGGAAAAGATCCCAAGGAGCAGGAGGACATGGCGCCTGAGCCCGTCGAACCCAAGAAGGAAGGTGAGTTGAAATCGAACCCCGCCCCGGGGGGTGAAGAACAGCCGGGCGATGCGCAAGCCGATGCCGCCGCTGAAGCAGCCGCCGCCGCGGAAGGCCGTATGACGGAAGCGCAGGCCAAGTCGCTTTTGGATTCCCTCAAAAGCGAGGACGAGCGCGTCCAGATTCTGAATCCCCGTGACCGGCGGGCCAAATCCCGCGTGCTCCGCGATTGGTAATTCGCCCCATGCGCCCAGCCGTTCCTAACTCCAGCTCCCGGGTCATCTGCGGGCGTCTAGCGTGGTGGCTGCTCATTCTGGCCGTGTACTGCGCTGGGATCAGTTCCGCGCTGGCCCAGGACCTCGTCGCAACGGCGAAGCTCTCGCGGCAAGTAGCGGCGGTCGGCGAACCCTTGCAATTTGAGATCCGCGTCGATGGAACACGGCGCCCATCTCAGCCGCCAGAGATCAACGTCGACGGTCTGGATATTCGTTTCGCGGGACCGCAGACCCGTATGGAGATGCGGAACTTCGAGGTCTCGCTGAGCGTTACCTACATCTATCAGGTGATCCCACAACGCGCAGGCCAGTTCACCATTCCTCCGCTTACCTTCCAGCAGGAGAATCAGGACGTTCGCACTCAGGCTGTCGGTCTGCGGGTGGAACCCGGGAATCGGCGCTCGTTGGGAAGCGGGGGCCAAGGGGCACAGGGAGGAACTCCGCCGCAAGGCCAGAGCGGCCCGATCGGGCGGGTCGGCTGGGCCGAGATCGTCGTTCCAAAACAAAGCGCCTACGTCGGCGAAACCATTCCTGTTGAGCTGCGTTTGTTCGTGGATTCCGCGATCAAGTGGAGCCCGGAGTCGATGCCGGAGCTGGAGGGCGAAGGCTTTACTAAGACCAAAATGCCAGAGCCCCGAAGCGAGCGCGTCGCTCGCGACGGTCGCAATTACGATGTGCTCACCTTCCGTACAGCAATCACTCCGAGTCGCGCGGGTAAGGTAAAGATTGGGCCGTCGGAGGTAATTTATAATGCCGTCATCCCCCGGGCGCAGCGGAATCGCCAGCGCTCTGCGTTCGATGACGACTTCTTCCAGGATTTCTTCAATGACCCCTTTGGCAACATGGGTCGGAGGGAGCAGCGCAAAGCCGTAGCGGAACCCGTGGAGCTGGACGTTCGTCCGCTGCCAGCCGAGGGGAAGCCGGCCAGCTTTTCCGGTGCGGTCGGGAGCTTCACCATGGCCGTGGAAGGAACTCCGGCGTCTGTGCAACTCGGAGATCCCGTCACCATGCGAGTTCGCCTTGCAGGCCGTGGCAACTTCGACCGCGTAAATGCCCCGGAGCTGAGCGATCCGAGTGGCTGGCGTCCTTACCCGCCCTCATCCAGCTTCGAACCCGAGGACGAAGTCGCCTACAGAGGTGCGAAGAGCTTTGAGATGGCCGTGATCGCCGAAGAAAAGAAGACGGCCATGCCTCAGTTCGAGTTCGCCTACTTCGATCCCGAGGCAGAGAAATACGTGGTGCTGCGCTCCGAGCCCACCCCGCTCTCAGTAGTGGGCGAGCCAAAGCCTGCGGCACCGAGTCCCGCCCCGATCCGTGGAAAGCCGGTGCCCCAGGAGACACCGCCCGTGGAGCCGGAGGTACCCGCTGCTACGGATATCCTGGGCCTTCGCTACGACACGCAGGAGACTGCGAGCTTCAAACCGCTCCACCTGCGTCCCGCTTTTTGGTGGGCGCAGCTTCTCCCAGCTGCGGCGCTGCTCCTTCTCCTCGCATCTCGTTTACGCGGTCGGCCCAGTGCGTCCGCGGCGCAGGCCGCAGCCCTGCGCCGGGAGCGTTCCGAAGTGCGCACCCGTCTGTTGCGTGAGTCCTCCTCGGCAGAGTTTTACGATGCAGCCGTGCGTGCCATCCAACTTGAGACGGCGCTTCAGACCGGCCACCTTCCTGAGGCGGTGGATGCCGCAACCGCATGCCGGGTCCGGCAACTCAGTGATGAAACCGTCCGGGGCGTGGAGCAGATCTTCAGCGCCCGCGCGGCAATGCGTTACGCAGGCTCGAGCTCCGAAAATGGCCATCTCACTGATGCGCAACGCGCTGACGTTCTTGCCACGCTCAACGCCTTTAAGAACAGCCATGACGAGAACTGATATCACGCATCCTCTGCGTGTGCTCCTCGCTACTGGACTCCTTCTAGCGGTGTGTGGCGTGCCCGTCAGAGCTGCGTCGTTCGATGATGCAAACAAGCTGTACGAGCAGGGCAAATTTGAAGAGGCGCTCGCGATGTACGATTCCGCTGTCGTGCGACAGGATCACACCGCCAATCTCTTCTACAATCTAGCGAACACCGAATACCGCCTGAAGCAACCCGGGCTCGCCATCCTCAATTACGAACGCGCGCTGGTCCTTGAACCCGCGCATCCGGAGGCAGGCCGTAATCTCCAATTAATCCGTGGGCAGACTGGCGCCATGCTCTTCGAGGTGCCGTGGTGGCGCGCGATCTTTCCCGCGTGGCGTGCCGATGTCTACGCCCTCACGGTTGCCGTTGCGGGCTGGATCGCGGTGTTCTCAGTCGCTTTCCTTTGGCGTCCCCGTACCCGGAATCGCACGCTTTGGTGGGGACTCGCTTTCGGGAGTCTATCGGTCGCGGCCTACGGTGCGTTCGCCCTCTGGGCGGATTGGCGGCAGCAGGACGTTGGGATCGTCACGAGGAGCGGTGTCGTCGCCCGTCTTGCGCCCGCAGATCGTGCTGAAGTCGCTCAGAACCTCCCTGAGGGAAGTCAGGTGCGGGTGCTCAGCGAGCGGGGGGCATGGATCTATTGTGCGCTTCCGGGAAAGCAACTTGGCTGGCTTCCGGCTCAGGCGCTGGACCGCGTGCGAATCATGGACACGTGAAGGCCTGCCTGATGATCCTGCTTGGGTTGCTGACGTTCTGCGCGTCGGCGGAAGGTTGGCAGGAGTCACTCCCGCCTTATCAGCCAGGCGCGTTCCCGCCGATGCGACCGGTTCAGGCACGGTATACCTTTGGCTGGAGTGCCCTCACTGCTGCGCAGGCTACTTTCCAGCTCACCCGACCTTCTGCAGATCAATATCGGATGAGCGTGCAAACCAAAACGACGGGAGCTGTCCGCCCGCTTTGGAGGATGGACGCAGAACAAACTTCCACCGCGCGGACTGCGGGCTTCCTTCCCGTGCGTCTCCTTCAAAAGGAAACGTACCGCAACGAGGTTCGAAACACGCGTCTGGAGTTCACACCCCGCGCCGTAGCGCGCACTCGCGAAGTCATAGAAACCGGAGGGAAGCGCGAAAAGAAAACGAAAGTCTTCGAGTTCGCAAATCTCGTGGATATCCATGGTGCGCTGCACTACGTGCGCAGCCAGCCCCTCCGTTCAGGAGAAACGCACAAGCTGGTCGTGTATCCATCCACGTCCCCATATCTCGCCCAAGTGCGCGTGATCGGCCGCGAACGGCTGAAGGTTGCAGGCAAGAGCTACTCGGCGATCAAATCCGACCTGAAGCTCTGGCGAATCGACGACGACAACCTCACCCTCAAACCGCACACTAAGTTCAAACGCGCGACCATTTGGCTCTCCGATGATCCCGACCGCATTCTCCTCCGCATTGAGGCAGAAATTTTCGTAGGAAGCGTCTGGGCCGAGCTGGAGCAGGCAACATTTCTGTAGGTGGGCGGGAGGTCGAAGGTCGAAGGTCGAAGGTCGAAGGTCGAAGGTCGAAGGTCGAAGGTCGAAGGTCGAAGGTCGAAGGTCGAAGGTCGAAGGTCGAAGGTCGAAGGTCGAAGGTCGAAGGTCGAAGGTCGAAGGTTCCGTCAAGCGCCCCGTCTCGTTTTCCCACGTGAATGATGCCGTAACGAAGTGCGTTTCCTTCCTTCGAAGAGCTTCCACGACTTGCGTTCAAGCCTCCTTTCGCGCTAGCGCGCAAACATCCAAGCTCTCGACTTTCGACCCTCGACCCTCGACTCTCCCTCGATGCCCTCTGCCCCTTCCCGCCGCAGCTTCCTGAAAACCGCTGCCGTCGCCTCTGCTGCTCTCGCCACCGGCGCTCCCTATATCCGTGCACAGGACAAATCTGGGACGAAGGCTCCTGTCCTCGGAGCCGGTGAGCATACCTACGAGTGTTTGCACGATTGGGGCCAGCTTCCTGCCGATATCGCTTATGGCAATACCCACAGTGTGGCCCAGGATTCGCAGGGTCGAATCTATGTGAAGCACACCGTTCACAAGAGCAGCCAGAAGGCGGATGCTATCGTGGTCTTCGATCCGGAAGGTAAGTTCATCACGTCCTGGGGTGCCGATTTCCGAGGCGGCGCGCATGGCATGCACCTCGCCAAGGAGGGTGGCCAGGAGTTCTTCTATCTCTGCGACACGGGGCGCAAGTTGGTCGTAAAAACCACCCTTACCGGCGAGGTGGTTTGGCAGCGGAATTGCCCGGACGAAACCGGCGGTTACAAGGATGCGGCGAAGGAGTATGTCCCGACGAATGTCGCCACGGCGCCCGATGGTACGGTCTTCGTCGCCGATGGATACGGCCGGAATTATATACATATCTATAAGCCGGACGGTACTTACGTGAAGACCTTCGGAGGCACCGGGAAATCGCCGGGCCTAACTAACTGTCCACACGGGCTCATGGTGGATACCCGCGGCGCCGAGCCACTGCTCGTCGTTGCCGATCGTGGCAATCGTCGCCTCCAGTACTTTACCCTCGCGGGCGAGCACGTGAAGTTTGTCACTGAGGAACTACGCGCCCCTTGTCATTTCCATGCTCGCGGCGACCTGCTGCTCATTCCCGATCTCGAGTCGAGGGTGACCCTTTTCGACGGACAGAATAAGCTGGTTGTCCATTTAGGCGACGGCACCCACTACAAAGGGATCCGTGACCAGCCGCGGGAGAAGTTTACGTCTGGCCAATTCGTGGCACCGCACGGCGCTATGTTCGACCGCGAGGGGAACATTTTCGTCGTAGAATGGGTGGAAGTCGGGCGCGTAACCAAGCTGCGCCGCGTGGCGTAGGCCACGCTTGCGCAGATGCAGAGCGCAGCCTGCATTGATGTCGGATATACGCTGCCAGTGCCTCCGCGCTCGCGTTTGTTTATGAGCAAGCAAATCCTCACACTATGAGCATCGAACATCAGCCCGGCGGCTTCCACACGGCCACGCCGTCCCTCACGATCCTTGGCGCGTCTGCCGCCATTGATTTCTATCAACGCGCCTTTGGCGCCACCGAGCTATACCGGATGGCTGGCCCCGACGGTAAAATCATGCATGCCGAGATCAAGATCGGCGACTCCGTGATCATGATGTCCGACGAGTTTCCGGATTGGGGAGCGCTCAGCCCGACCACGATCGGTGGGTCCGCGTCGTCGCTTATGCTCTATGTGGAAGACGTCGATGCCACGACGGCGCAGGCCGCCGCTGCAGGGGCCACGGTCGAGCGTCCTCCCACCGATCAGTTCTGGGGCGACCGGTCGAGTATGCTCAAGGATCCTTTCGGCCACCGCTGGAGCATCGCCACGCACATCGAGGACGTACCGTCTGCGGAAATGGAAGAGCGGATGAAAGCCTGGATAGCTACCAACGCCTAATTGTCAGAGGAGGACCGCTCCGGGTTCTCCTCAGAAGACTTGTGAGACCATAGGGCGTAAATGTTCGGCGCGTCGCCGTTCTTCGCGGTCGCGATCTGGACGGCGAGGCGCGCGCACCATGGCACTGCTGTTCCAAGAGCGTAGGGGTCTGCTGAAGACCGTCTGCAGAGTGAGTTGCGTGATTGGAAGCACGTTACGACCCGCTCACCGCCATTACGGATAGGCAAGAAATCAGCCCCGATCGCCTGAGCCGGAGACTCGTTCCAGTGATATTCACTCGGCGCACACAGAATAATCGCTCCTTCGAGTAAAAATCACTCGCCGCCCTCACTCGTTTATTTGACGGGCACACAATATCAGAGTGCGCCGAGTGAAAATCACTGGAGCGACTCTTTCAAACCGCTCGTGCGAGTAAAATTCACTCGGCTGCCTCAGAGAAAGACTCTCCCGAGACTGATTCTGCGAGGCCTCTCCGATCGGCATTCCCTACCTCGAGAGGCATTTTATAGCACGACAGCCCAGGTATTATACAGGCACGCGAATTAACTATAATAACGTTGACGGAGGGCTCCGAGTTTTGTATCGGCGAGATGGTTACGGAGGTTGTTTTATGAATATAAAGCGTGAGCAGGTGGACAAGGTTCTGTCCCGGTTGGATTTCGATATTCCGCAGCTGCGTGAGCAGCTTCGTGACAAAGCACCAGAAGAGGTCGATTCGCCGGAGCGGATCGAGAAACGTAAGCGCAGTATTGCTGCTGAGCCCGGAAGTGCAGCGGAGGCTGATCGCCGATTCGAGCGCATCATTCAGGGGAATGATCTGATTGACGTGAATTACCTTCAGAAAGGTCTGAGTGCGGCAAAGTCAGTCGGAAGGATTCAGGTATGTGATCCGGCGGGCAACGTGCGCGGTTATGGAACAGGATTCCTGGTGGCACCGGGTGTCCTGATCACAAACAACCACGTTCTAGAAACGAGCGCTGGTGCGAAGAGTAGCTCTGTGGACTTCGACTACGAACTCGATGACCGTGGCGTCGAAAGAGTCGTCAGCCGCTTTGAGTTGGAGCCGAGCCGACTCTTTGTCACGAGTGTAGCCCTGGATTTCACTGTGGTTGCGGTGGCACCGATTTCCCGCCCCTCAGGGAAGGACATTGGGAGCTATGGATGGCTTCAACTGATTGAGGAACTTGGGAAGATTCTGGTTGCGGAGTATGTCAGCATAATCCAGCACCCAGGCGGCCAGCGTAAACAGATTGCGGTCCGGGAGAATAAAGTCCTGAAGATAGATCCCGACGTAATCTGGTATGCCACAGATACCCTGCAAGGATCCTCTGGAGCCCCGGTGCTCAACAACAGTTGGCAAGTGGTTGCACTTCATCACCTTGGCGTTCCCCGGACAGACTCAGAAGGGAACTGGATCACACTCTCCGGGCAGGCGTGGGACTCGTCGATGGACGAGAGTTCCATCGAATGGATCGCAAACGAAGGCATCCGGGTCTCGCGAATCGTTGCGGATCTTCGTGCCCGGGAGCCGCGGCATCCGCTTCTGCAGCCGATCTTTAACCGGGTCCGCCCCACGACCACACCGCTCAGCGATACTGTAGGTGGCGGTGTCGAAGGTCCGCAGTCGTTCGGGGTTGATCACCGAGAAAAGGGCGAACATCAGGCAAGTCTAACGATCGCGTCAAAGGCGGAAGAGATTAAACTTTCGTTACCTCTCAATGTAACGATTTCATTGGGGGACAGGGCATACCTCCAGCAATCAATGGATGGTAGCAACGGCGAGCAGCAGGAGCGCATCAGTATTGACCCTGACTACTCATCCCGCAAGGGATTCACCCCGGGCTTTCTGGGTGAAGGGGCTCGCCGGGTTCCGCTTCCTAGCCTCTCGAGAGGTCTTCTGGCGAATGTCGCGAGGCTGAACGGAGGGACCGGATTCGAACTCAAGTACCATAACTTCAGCGTAGTCATGCACGCTGCGCGACGGTTGGCCATATTCACAGCGGTGAACATCGACGGTAAGCGATGGAAACAACTGGCGCGGGAATCGGACCGATGGATCTACGATCCGCGGATCTCTCGCAGCGCACAATGCGGTGAAGAGCTCTATGCTCGTAACTCCCTGGACCGTGGGCACCTGGTTCGCCGACTCGATCCCACCTGGGGTGACACAGACAGTGTGGCGAAAGTTGCCAACGACGATACGTTCCACTTCACGAACTGTTCTCCTCAGGACAAGCAGTTCAATCAAGGTAAGGATCTGTGGGCGGGTCTCGAGGACTACATCCTGCACAATGCCGCAAATGAAGACCTCCGCGTCAATGTGTTCACCGGCCCTGTCTTCCGCGATGATGATCGGGAGTACCGGGGTGTCCAGATACCCGCCCAGTATTGGAAGGTAGTCTCTGCCGTCGGGGAGGATGGCACCCTCTACTCCGCTGCGTACCTGATTAGCCAAAGCAGTCTTTTGCGCTCTCTGCCGCAGGAGTTTGCTTACGGAACTTACAGCACATTCCAAGTGCGCGTGTCTGACATAGAAGCGCTCACGGAGTTAGATTTCGGAGTGCTGCGCGATGTCGACGTTTTCACCGGCACAGGAGATTTGGCACTTCGTCCGCGCCGCCAGCGCAGCCACGAAAGTTTGCCCGTCGAAGCGCTGGGCTGGAGAGCGATTACCGGCTTCGAGCAGATTCAGATGCCCAGGGGGGCAATCTCACTGGGAGCGCCGTTGAGCGAGAGTCGTGTCAGCAATTTCGAGTCACAGGACACCAGCCGATTCTCTGGCAATCCCAAGACGGAATGGCTCTTCTCGACCGAACCCGATCGTGACATGAAGCTGCTGGAGGAGTTCTCGTACAAGGATCCCAGTGGTCGGCGATGGATCGCCCCCGCGGGGAGCATCATCAATGGCGCAAGTATCCCCCGTGCCTTGTGGTCATCCGTCGGATCACCCTACACGGACGATTACCGCTGCGCGTCGATCGTACACGACGTGGCTTGTCAGGATCGAAGTGTCGCGCGCCGTGAAGCGGACAAGATGTTTTATAACGCTTGTATCGCCGGGGGATGTTCAGCGCATCGAGCGGGGATTCTGTATGCAGGCGTTCGCATTGGAGCGTGGGCCTCTAACACATCTGAACTGAGCCTTGGCCTCAACGAGGGAATGGGCGTGAGAGAGATCGATCTGGCACCTCAGGATCTCGCCCTTCGCCGTAAACTCGAGGAAGCGGCCTTGCGCATTGCCGCTCAGCCAAATGAGCCTGACATTGATGAGCTCGAGCGCATCCTGGATGAAGTCGTCGATAGAGGCCCAGCCGAGCTGACCGCGCGTACCGGCTCTCTCTATTCAACCGTGAGGTAAATGCTAAGATCGGCTGGCTTCTCGTAGAGTGCGGGCGGCCAGCTGACTGGCGGATTGGTGGAAACGTTCCTCTACCGGATCGGCTCCTGCCTGCTTACCTGCCTGCTAGCTAGTAGGCCAGCGTGAGCGGCGGCTTGGAAGGTGCCGCCCGGGTCCTACTTTCCGCCGGCCGTTGGGGTGGCAAGAGCACGCTTTATAGCCTGAGCGCGGATCTCCTCGGCCCGAAAGCGCAGTTCATCGACTTCATGCCTGATCTTCGATCGTTGATCATCAGCTAAGCGTGTTGAACTCAACTCGAGCTGAAGGGCAGACCTCATGAGCTCACGATATTGTTCAAGGGCAAGGCTGGCGTCGACCTCTTGGAACTTCTGTTCCAAACTGCTCGCGCCAAGAGGTTGCTTCTCTGATTCAGTCTGAGGCATTTTCACCCCGAGTGTCGCCGTGGTATGGCCGATGCCAAGCGGGTCGGCCGTTATCGCTTTACCTCCCTGTTGAAGTGAAAACTCGGAGTAGCGTGGAGTGAACGGCTTTCGTGAGGTGCTGATGGCGGCGACCCCGACCAGAATCTCGTCTTTATTCCACGCAGCCGATCGGAGCTCCTTGGGCTCGCCGGAGGTCCAGTTTACCCCGTCCTGGCTCATTGATCCAAGCAACTGCTGGCCTCTGCGCTCGAGCCGCAGCCAGGTGGGCTTATCGTTCTCGGTAGGGAGATCACCGGTGGTGCCACCGCGCTCCAGTTCACCGTCCACGCGGATCTCGAAATTAGTATAAGGATGGGGCTCATCTCCTTCGCCGTGCAAGGTCGCTCTCTCATGGCGAATGTAGTTGCGGCCGTCAGCAATTGCGACAAGACCCGCGCCCGTGTACCCCGTGCGACCGCCCTGTGTGGAGTCGTCGCCAGGAGCAAAGTCACCATCCACTCTCACTTGAACGATGAAATCGCCCTTCACCGGCCGGACGACGTGAGGTGCGGTCGTGCTGCCCAATTCAGCGCTCATGTCGTGAGGCTCCGAGGAGCCGGGAACGGTAATGGTAAGGATGCCGTTCGTGGCTTGGAACTCGCAGTCCTTCGCGGGATTCAGAGCGATGCCCCAGCCCTGGATTTGATCCTGTCCGAATGCGGTAATTGTGACGGCAAGAGCAATCAGTACCGGAAGTAAGGGGGATTTCATGGATGTGAGGGTTCGGAGGGGACTCGAGGAGGTTTATTGAGTGGGTTCGGGGGAGCGTTCTTCGGCGTTAATCAGTCCAAACGCCTCCCGGTGAGCACGCTTCGGCGGATTACTTCGAACGAAACGCTCTGAACCGGTCGCTCTTTCTTGAGAGCTACGGATGCGCTGATGGGCTCAATCGAGCGGTAGCTCAAGGACGCGAGCTTGCCCGCTGGATGCCATGGGCCTTTCAACCGCGGAGTGACCCGGTAGCAGCCATCCAGCGGTGCATTGAGATGAAGCCCCGCGACTTGGAAACTCACGAAAGGATCCGAGCCCACCTCGTCAATTGCACGGCAGGTGAGGCCTTCGGGCACGGTCTTCCAGATCCCGGTACCCGGCTCTGGAGCATAGTGTCCGCCGCCCACATCGCGGTACTCCGTTGCGGTGTGCTCCTCGACCCGAATATCGAATGCGGCGCAGAAGGGACCACGCGGACTGCCTATCGAGCGTTTCCAGCGGATCGTTCCCAGGATTCGGGGAGAGAGACGTAGAAGTTCCTCGATCGTGATGCGTGGCACGTTGTCAGGGAGGGTTTACCAAACCGGTGTCGAGTGACGGGGCATTCCGCAAAACCTATGCGCCGAGAATGCAGGTCGGGTGGGGGATTGGCAAGCACCGCCCATGGGTTGCTGGGTCCGGAGAATTACCTAATCAGCGAGGCATTCCGCGGGGCTCAGTGGCAGGGATGCGCTCTGCTCATCCCAATTTTTGACATGAGAACAATACATTGAGAGCGCGAGTTCTCATCAACACCAACAAAACCAAGAAAGGCACTATATGATCAGAAACAACATCGACATCACCATCACCGCGGAACAAGCCGCGACCATCGAAACAGGGCTGGAGACCGTGCATTTAGGCATGGGCTTCCTCGTGAGCGTCTCCCCAGACGACACGAGGTCGCTCTTCAAGCTCGGGCCAAAGAGCGAGTCCTTCGTTCTCACGGCCATGGGAGCAGCAGGGGCGCATGCAACGCTCCTGCCCCCGGGCATCCAGGCGAACATGCAGCGTGATGCAGCTATCCGGGAGAAGCTTCGGCCGATCCTGGCGAAGCTGCAGCTCATGGCCTCGCTGGTCGAGGGGACCTTCCGGCTGGCCGGAGCGGACCTCATGAAGAACAGCACGGCTGTGTACCACATCCTGCGGTTGAATGGCCATGGGGAGGGGCTTGATCCGCTGATTGCGGAGCTTGCCACGCGTTTCCGCCAGGGTCCTGCGACGGAGCCAATCACGGAGCCTGACCCAGAGCCGACTCCAGCTCCGTAGTTAACGCCAGCTAAACCGGTGCGCGGGAGGATGGGGAGCATGCCTCCCTTCCTCCCGCCACTTTTTGCTTAGATTCCGGGCTCGATTTAAACGACTGGTCAAGCGGGAGGTCTGATCCGACTCTGGCCGCACGTGCAACCGATCCCTTTTGCTGTTCTGAATGCCCGTGGAAACGACCCAGAGCAGGGGTTTGCAGCTGGTGCCGGTGAACCGCGAGACGACGTGCATGCACCGGTCAACTACCACGGATATGCGGCTTGTCTCCGAGGAGGGTTCTTCCGCAAGGATCAGCAGATCCCGGCAGAAACTAAATCTGTGCTGCTCCTGCTGCGTCATGATTTAAAGTCCGCACGGGCTGCAATGACAGAGCTCCGCGTGGCGAAGAAGACCGTGGCGGTTTCGTTTAAGGAGGCGGGCTCCTTTCAGGTGGCGGAACTTCTCGCCAGCTCGGATAAGCTGCGGCTCTTCCGCGAAATCTGTGCGCGTGCCGCGGGGGCGGTCGCCAGCACGCCGGATCTCGTGGGAATCTATCGGGCAGCGGGTGCGCGGGAGGTTGAGTTCATTCCCACACCTTACCCTGTGGAAGATGCGCGCTGGGATTTCTCCGTCCCATTTGAGGAGCGGAAAGGAATCTTCATCGGCACCCGCGAGTGGTCTGTCCCTTCGCGCAACCATCTCGCGGCGCTGCTTGCCATCCGCCCGCTCGCCGAGGCGATGGATGAGCCCGTGACGGTCTTCAATGTCGACGGGTGGCGCGGTCGCCGCATGTTGGCGGAGTTACAGTATCCGGAGAAGCTGCTGCGCGTGCTGGAGGGGCGGCTGCCTTACCCCAAGTACCTCCGGATTGTGGCGAGGCACAAGATGGTCTTTCAGCTCGACGCCAGCGCGGTGCCGGGTCAGGTGGCGGGGGACGCGCTGCTCTGCAGGATCCCATGCGTGGGCGGCAATGGCACAACAGAGCGGCTCGCTTTCCCGACGTGTTGCAGCCACGGGCGAACGCACGAACAGATCTTTGATCTGGCGACGCGCCTTTTGGAACACCCCGCCGACAACGCCGCTGTGGTTGCCGAAGCATTGGAACGCGCCGCGATGAGTCTGTCCTTCACCGCCGTCGCGCGGGACCTCACCTCGTTCTTCCGGCGGCTGGGTGGGGGATAGCTTTCCTACGATTCAGTCTCCGGCTTCTTGATCTTTCCTCCCCAAGAAAGGATACGCGCCTTGACCCCCGCGGCCTCAGCTTCGGGTACTTGATGATTTCGTACGTAGAAGAGCGAAAGGCTCGACCATGCAAGCTGGTCATTTGGGCGCAGTTCCACAGTATGCTTCCCCACTTCGATCGCCTCATCGTAACGGCCCAACTTCATCAGAGCCATCCCGAGCGCGTGCCAGGCGTCGAAGAAGTCTGGCTCGGCCGCTACACAGCGACGGTACTTTTCCACCGCCGCCTCGAGATCACCGACCGCGAGGTCGCCGTTGGCATCGTCGAAGAGCTCCTCGACCTCAGGGGACATTGTTGAAAGGGAGAGGTCAGCCGCGGGCGAGGTCGATCTTCGCATCCACGCGCCTTGCTTTGAGCCATTCCTGAAAGAGGGACTCGCGGCGATTTCGAACGAGGCTCTGTGCAATTAGCGGCTTCTCCTTTTCGAAAGCGGTTTCGTCCACAGGTAGGCGGTTATCGACGTGCAGGATCACGCCCCCGTCGGCAGTGGGAACGAAGTCGCTGAGTTCACCGACTTTGAGATCGGCAGAGCGCCCGACGATCGTGCTCGCGTCAGGTTGGTCGAAGTTTGGCTGCGCAAGCGAGAACGCCGGGAACTTCTCGACGGTGGCCCCTGCTGCCTGTGCGGCGTCGGCAAAGGCTTTGCCGGCTTTCATCTCGGCGTCGATCTTGGTGCGCATCTCCGTTGCCTTAAGACTCAGTGCTTCCTGGGCGCGATCGTTCTTGAGCTGCTCTTCGAGCTTGGGACGCGCCTCGTCGAAGGTGAGCGGGCGCTTTGCTGCGATTGCGCCGAGTTCGAGAACGAAGTAGCCGTTCGTCCCGCTCAACGCATCGGTGTGTGGCGCTTCGGTCGTGAGCTGGAAGGCGGCACGGGCGATCTCCGGCGAGGCTCCGAGTTCCTCCGGAGGCTGGGCCGCAGTGAACTCCGCGGTTTCCGCGGGTGTGACTTCGAAGCGTTTAGCCACCTCGTCGAACTTCGCGTCCGGTTCGGTCATCGCGATCGCGAATTCCTGCGCTTTGTCGGCGAGCTTTTCCATCGCTTCGACCTTCGCCTTGCCAGTCAGCGCCTTCTGATCCTCCGCCAGCCCGAAGCTCACGTACTTCACCTTCCGCTTTTCTTCGGTGGTCAGACCGTCCTTTCGATCTTCGTAGGTTTTCTTAAGATCGTCTTCCGTTGGCTGCGCGCCCGCTTGAAAGTCTGAGAGCTTCAGGCGAACCAGCGAGAGCTCGGTTTTCCGGTTCCGCAGCTCGTAGACGGTGCGGACTTCTGAAGGCGCGGTGGGTGCAGTTGCACCGAGCAGCTCCTTGATCCGCTTTACCCGGATCGCATCACCAATGATCTCGAAGAGTTGGTCCTCAGTGAAGCCGCGCGGTGAAAGCGCATTCTGCACGAAGTTGACGTAGCGGGTGGAATCAAACGCGCCCTGATTCTGAAAAGGCGCCATCTCTCGCACGAACTTTTCGACGTCCTGCTCTGTAGGGACGATGCCGAGTTGATCCGCTTCATGGCGGACAATCATGGTGTTCCAGACGAAATTCTCCGTCGCCTGATCCATCGTTCCTGCGGCTCCAGCGAGCGATTGCAAGAGGTCGAACTGCCCCAGATCACGAGCGATATCAAACTTGCGTGCGTTGCGGACGAACTCGGTCTGTCGAACATCACGGCCGTAGATTGTGCCGACCTCATTCGCACCCATCTGATCCAGCTGCGGGTTCGTGCTATTGAAGAGCCACACGAATGCGATGATCACCAGTATGGTGACGGCGATCATCAGGGGTTGTTGGAAGCGGCGCAGCAGGGATACCATTGAGGATTGGGGTTGATTTTAAGCGAGTGCGTTAATAGGTTTCCGCCCGCTCGCGAAAAAGCGCATGAAGCTACGTTCCCCGTTCCTCCCCCAGCAACTTCTTTTTCAGTTTGCCTTCGCGCTGTTTCCCTTCCTCGGCTGCTCTGCCCTGGCGCAGGACACGGTCATCATGAAGACCGGTGCGCAGCAACAATTCAAGGTGCTTGGCGTCACGGGATCGAGCATCATGGTCAAGACTCAGTTCGGTGAGCAGGGGCTCCCGCTTGTCCAGGTGAAGGAAGTACGGATGGCAGTCGTTCCACCGGAGTACACGGCAGCGATCGCTGCGTTCCAGGCGAAGGATTACAAGAAAGCGATGAGCGTGCTGAAGCCGCTGATCGATAAATGGCGAGGACTTCCTGCAGCTTGGGCGGAGCAAGCCTCTGCTATGTATGGTGATCTCTTTGTAGAGATGGGAGAGCCCGCAAAGGCCGAGGCTTCCTACAAGGCGTTTCAGCAGAACTACCCTGCGTCCGCGCTTGCCGATATCGGCATGGCAGCCATTTCGGTGAACAAGAGCGACTTTGCCGATGCCAAACGCCGGCTGGATCCGGTGACTGCGAAGGCGCTTGAAGAAAAGAACGTCCCGTACGAAAAGGCGCTGGCCTACAGCAAGGCGTTCTATCTTTCGGGCAGGGCCAAGGAAGCTGAGGGCGATCTTGCCGGTGCCTTGGAAGATTATTTACGAACGGTCACTTTGTTTTACCATGACCGCGCCTCTGTTTCGCTCGCTCAGGAAAAGGCTGATGCACTCCGCAAAGCCAACAAAGATCTCATCGTTCCATAAGCGCAGCCCGTTTCCTGCTTACTCTTTCTTTCATCTCTCTTGCCCTCAGTTATGACCAAACTCCACCTCCGTCGGTTCTCCACTAGTGCGCTTGTTGTTTTGGCTCTGGGTGCGATGACCTCATCCAGTCACGCGCAAGAAGCAGCTGCCGCCGAGGAGGGGCATACGCTCCTGGATATGATCATGGCGGGCGGTCCGCTGATCATGATGATCTGGGTAGCCATCCTGGCGACGTCGATCGTGATGGTAACCTTCATTGTTCAAGGTCTGCTCCAGTACCGGAAGGACAAGTACGCACCGCCGCCACTCGTCGGCTCGCTGCATCAGACCATGGAGGCCGGCAATTACCAGGAGGCTTGGGAGATCTGCAACGCCAATAAGAATTACCTGGCCAACGTGCTGAAGGCCGCGCTTTCCAGGATCGGTCGTGGAAAAGCGGCGGTCGAGGATTCAATCATCGAGCATGGTGCCCGTGAAGCGACCAACGCCCGGACGCGCAACAGTTATCTATCTGTCATCGGCGTCATTGCGCCAATGATCGGATTGCTCGGAACGGTCATCGGCATGATCGGTGCCTTCGCGGTTCTAGGATCCACCGGCATCAGCAATCCGCAGGCACTCGCTGCCCGGATCGGTGAGGTGCTCTTCGCCACGGCGAGCGGCCTCTTCATCGCTATCCCGGCCTTCATCTTCTACTATGTGTTCCGCAACATGGTGCAGAACTGTGTGGTTCATGCCGACGACGTGGTGAACACGCTGGTTCAGGACATCCCTTACGACGAGCTTTCAGGCGTCCGCATTGGTGAAGAGTTCAGCACGGGTGCTGGGACTTCATTCACCTCGGGCGGTGGCGCGCGGAAGGTCTCGATGGCACTCACCACCGCGTGCCCTGTGTGCAGCGGCGCGGTGGCTCCCGGTGTGAATCCGTGCCCGCATTGTGGCGCGACTCTCGATTGGGCAGCCTAGACCGGCTTCATGGTTCGCAAAAGCACAGCAGCGAAGCGGGCGGCAATGCGCACGCCCCCAGAGGAAGATCCGGAGTTTCAGATTGCTCCGATGATCGACATCCTCCTGGTGCTGCTGGTCTTCTTTATGTCGATCAGCACCACCGAGGTGCTGCAGACCAATGACTCCGTGCAGCTGCCGGTGGCAAAGGATGCGAAAGAGAAAGAGAAAGGCGCCGCCGGTCAGGGGCAGACCATTCTGAATGTACTCTGGACCAAACTGAATAACGCCGGGAGCATCAGCGTAGATGGCAAGGACATCAGCGTTCCTGCGGACGTGATTCCGTATCTCAAGGAGAAGCTCAGCGGCAATCCGACAATGCGTGTGCTGGTTCGTGCGGACAAAGAAGTCCGCTACGAATACATGCGCAGCGTGCTCAAAGCCCTTGGGGATGCCGGCGTGGGTAATGTAACTTTTTCCGTCGTGGACAAAGAGGCGACCGCAGCTGAAGGCGCGACCGCCAGCGTCAACTAGCTCCAAGACTATACCGATATGTCAGGCTCCGTAGGTTCCGAAGATGGTGACATGGGCTTTCAGATTGCCCCGATGGTGGACGTGGTCTTCGTGCTGCTACTCTTCTTCATGGCGAGTGCCGGAGCGCAGATCGTGGAAAAGGAGCTAACAATCAATCTTCCGAGCGGCGCCACTTCCAGTCAGGGCGTGGTTTCCACTCCGATCATCATCGACATCGCTCCCAACGGGGAAGTGTCAATGAACGACCAGAGCTACGGCCTGGCACCCGATCGCAATCTCACCGCACTCCGCGAGTTTCTCACGAAAACGGTGGAAGAGTTTGAGGGCAAGGATCCGGTAATCATCCGGCCAGCCATGGACTCCCGGCAGGAGCGAATCGTCGACGTGCTCAATGCCTGCGCCGCATCGGGCGTAAAGAACCTGACGTTTAGCTGATCTCCGAGAGTAGTAGATTGGTAGAGGCGGATTGAAGCCAGACCGAGGGGAGTATAACCACGAAATACGCGAAAAGACGCGAAAGGAAGAGGGTGCGGAGGAGAACCGAGTACTGAGTGAAGCAGGCAAGCCCACCTGATCGCCGCCGTTGGTTTCTTCCCCTTTTCGCGTCCTTTCGCGTATTTCGCAGACAATTCCCTCCTTCTCGTTTTTAGCGGGTGAAATCCAGGAGATTGCGCGTATGTTCACCAGAACAGCGACGCGTCTCTTTCGTCTTCATGGATCTCGCCAAAAAACTCTCCATTCTCGCCGATGCCGCGAAGTACGATGCATCCTGCGCGAGCAGTGGGACGACGAAGCGCAATGCGCGCACTTCTGGCGGGATTGGCTCAACAATCGGCACCGGCATCTGCCACTCCTACACTCCCGACGGACGGTGCGTGTCACTGCTTAAGATTCTCCTCACGAACTACTGTATTTACGACTGCTTGTATTGCATTAACCGCACCTCGAGCGGCGTGCAGCGCGCGCGGTTCACAGTGGACGAAGTCGTCACGCTGACTCTCGACTTCTATCGTCGCAACTACATCGAGGGCCTTTTTCTCTCTTCGGGAATCATTCGGAATCCCGACTACACCATGGAGCAGGTCGTCGCGGTGGCTCGCAAGCTTCGCGTTGATCACCAATTCCGCGGCTACATTCACCTAAAGACCATTCCCGAAGCTTCGCAGGAGCTGATCGAAGCCGCCGGCCTCTACGCGGATCGTATCTCGATCAATGTGGAACTCCCCACTCCGGGCGATCTCGAGCGGCTTGCGCCGGAGAAGAATATCGACCGCATTCGCAAGTCGATGACCGGGATTCAGGAGCGGATTACCGAGAGCAAGGTCGAACGGCGTACCCGCAAGAAGGCGCCCGTTTTTGCTCCTGCCGGACAAAGCACTCAGATGATCGTCGGCGCAACTCCGACCAGCGACACTGCAATTCTTGAGCAGGCCTCGTCCATGTATCAGGCGCATCGTCTGCGCCGCGTGTACTACTCCGCGTTCAGCCCGATCCCGGATGCCTCCAGCAAGCTACCGCTGGTTGCGCCTCCGCTGATTCGCGAACATCGGCTTTATCAGGCCGACTGGCTGATGCGGTTCTACGGCTTTCAAGCGAAGGAATTAACCAGCGTGGAGCAGCCCAATCTGAGCTTGGAGATTGACCCCAAGCTCGCTTGGGCGATGCGGAATCGGCATGCATTTCCCGTAGATCTCAACAAAGCGCCTCGCGAGACGATGCTCCGAGTCCCGGGCCTTGGCGTGAAGAACGTCGATCGCATGCTCCAGGTACGTCGTTGGAAGCGGCTGCGCCTCGCCGATTTGGTCACGCTCCATGTCCCGATGAAGAAGACACTCCCCTTCATCCAGACGGCCGATCACAATCCTCACCTTCTCGGGCTCGACCGCGACGTGGCAATGGCGCGGCTGGTGGAGGCGCCGGAGAAGCAACTCGAGCTATTTGCGATCTGATTCGCGCTCCTGGAAGCCACGAACGCGCTTCCGAACGCGACGAACGCGCTTCCAAATCGGAGAAGCGCGCTTCCGAATGTGACGAGCGTGCTCGTTAAATTACATAGCGCGCTCGTCAATTTACATAGCGTGCTCGTGAAATCCGGAAGCACGCTTATCAATTTACATAGCTCGTTCGTTGAAATGACGAGCTAGCTCGTTGAAAAACAGAGCGTGGCAGGTAAATCCGCGAGCGCGCTCGCCGTTTTTGCGAGCCCGGTAGGTAAATTCACGAAGGCGCTCGTCAGATCAACGAGCGTCCTTACGTACTCCTGAGACCCGTTCAGGTATTGCATGAGCAAGCTTCCGCTCAATGAGGCAGCGATTGCACTATTTGGAGGCAATGTACACGCTTTGAGAAGTTTACGAAATACTGCACCGAGCTTATCTGCTTCGTTTGTGGGCCTCAGTTGCCACTGTAAGGATGCGCCAAGTAGCCATTGGGAGACGTATTGTTCCCAGCCTTTCATCCGCGCTTTACTCGTAGAACGAAGTGAGTCGGCTCTGAGCCGGTCTCGCAGCGTTCTCCGTTGTTCACTCCCCCCGCATTTCGCCCCCCTCCATGCACCAGGTCACCTTCGCTCCTACGTATACGGCCTGGTCTGCCGCGGCGCGCAGGGCGCTCCAGCACCAGCTTCCGCCGGGGGCGATTCACTGGCAGGAACTGGGCGACGACCAGCCCCCACTTGCCCTCTTCGATGAAGCAGAAGGATCGGGCAGCATCCCTGATGCGTCGGCGACCACCCGTTTCCGCGTGCCCAAGGCCTTCCCCGAGATCAGCCGAGCGGTGGCTTGTCACCGGAACTCGGATCGCTGGGCGCTGCTCTATTCGATCCTTTGGCGGCTCACGCACGGCGATCCACAGCTCCTCCAGATCGTTACCGATCCTGAAGTGGCGGAACTCTTTCACATGCAAAAAGCGATCCGGCACGACATCCACAAGATGCGAGCCTTCGTGCGCTTTCGCGAGGTGCCGTACGATGATGTGGGGAGCTGGTTTGTCGCGTGGTTCGAGCCGGAGCATCACATTGTGGAGCTGAACTCGAAATTCTTCGTTGATCGCTTTGCCTCGATGCGCTGGTCCATCCTGGGGCCGGACCGATGCCTGCATTGGGACCTCCAGAACCTCTCGCTTACTGAGGGGGTGCCGAAATCCGAGGCTCCGACGGAGGACCGGGTGGAGGCGCTTTGGCTGAACTACTACGCGCACATCTTCAATCCTGCCCGGGTGAAGACCCGCGCGATGCAGAAGGAGATGCCGAAACGCTACTGGAAGAACCTGCCGGAAGCGGCGCTGATTCCGGCGCTTTTGCAGGAGGCGCCGAGACGTGTGGAGACAATGATTAGCCAGAGCGAAGCCAAGAACATCGATGAGCTGGAGTGGCGCCCGGCTCAACCGCCTGCCACGCGGGACTTGGTGGAGCTGCGCACGGCGGCAGCCGCTTGTACGGCGTGCCCACTCTATAAGAATGCCACCCAGACGGTCTTCGGCGAGGGGCCGGACGGTGCGGAAGTGGTCTTCCTGGGCGAGCAGCCGGGGGATCAAGAGGATCGTGCGGGCCATCCTTTCGTTGGGCCGGCCGGGCAACTGCTCGACCGGGCGCTGGCAGAAGCGGGCATTGACCGCTCCCGCTGCTATGTGACCAATGTAGTGAAGCACTTTAAGTGGGAGCCTCGTGGAAAGCGGCGGCTACACCAGACGCCGAACTCGCACGATGTCGCGGCCTGCCGCCCCTGGATGGAAGCGGAGCTGGCAGCATTGAAAGCCAAGGTGGTCGTCTGCCTCGGATCAACGGCGGCGAAGGCACTGTTCGGTGCAGCGATCCGCGTGACGCGGGATCGCGGGGAATTTCGCGAGACCGAGTGGGCTGCAAAGACGCTGGTCACGGTTCATCCTTCATCCCTGCTGCGCGCTCCTACGGAGGAAGCCCGGGCAGAGGGGTATCAGGCGTTCCTAAGCGACTTGCGGGTCGTGGCGGCTGCGATTGCGTGACTTGACACCTGGCAGCAGGCAGGCAGAAGCCGAAAAGAACCGCTTGCCAAACAGTAGGTCGACCCCCATTCTTTGCGGCCCTTTTCTTTTAAAGACCGAACCTGCTGCTTATGTCGACTGAACTGATGACGGAACTCCTCGAGGCTGGTGTCCATTTTGGCCACCAGACGAAGCGTTGGAATCCGAAGATGAAGCCTTTCATCTTCGAAAAGAAGAACGCGATCTACTTGATCAACCTCGGCGAAACCGTCAGGCAGCTGCACGCTGCCACCCAGTTCCTCAACGGAGTGAGCGGGCGCAACGGTCGCATCCTCTTTGTTGGAACGAAGAAGCAGGCGCAGGAAGCTGTGAAGGAAGCCGCGCAGGCGTGCGGCCAGTTCTATGTGAACCATCGCTGGCTCGGCGGCACGATGACGAATCTCGCGACCATCCGGAAGAGCATTGGTCGGATGACATACATCGAGCAGCTCGAGAAGCAGCCCGAGTATTCGAAGATGGGCAAGCAGGAGATCGCGGCCGTGAAGCGCGAGGGCGAGAAGCTCAAGCGGAACCTGGACGGCATCCGCGAGATGTCGAAGTTGCCAGACGCGATGATTATCATCGACACGTATCGCGAAGGCATTGCCGTCGCCGAGGCACGTCGCTTGAAGATTCCAGTGGTGGCGATCGTCGATACGAACTCGAATCCAGAGTTGGTCGATTATCCGATCGCTGGAAACGATGACGCGATCCGCGCCATCCGCACGATTTTGCAGAAGCTGGTGGACTCGATCGTTTCCTCCAGCCCAGCCCACCAGCGGCAGGAGCAGGCCCAGGCTGCGATGGCTGGCGTCAGCGAGTAAGGCGCACTCCGCGCATTCCTTTCAACCTGGTTCCGATCTCGCTGAGCGTTGGGAGCTTTGCTTCCGACGCTCGACTTGTGAAGAGCCACCGGTGATCTTCATCACCCTTTTCTCCTTCTACTTCCCAAAGCACATATCATGAGCACCGTCATCGATGCCCAACTTGTAAAGACACTCCGCGAGAAGACCAATGCTGGTCTGATGGAGTGCAAGCGCGCCCTCGCCGAGTCCAATGGCGACCTCGAAGCAGCTGTGGACGTCCTTCGTAAAAAGGGCGCAGCCAGCGCGGCGAAGAAGGCCGGTCGCGAAGCTCGTGAAGGAGTCATCGCTCAGGCAATCAGTCCCGGTGCGAAAGTTGGGGTGCTCGTGGAGATTAACTGCGAGACCGACTTCGTCGCGAAGAACGACGGCTTCCGCGCCTTCTGCGATGACGTCGCCAAGCGCATCGCCGCCGATCCAAATGTGGAGTTGGAGTCCGACCGTGTGGCTGCCGTCCAGAAGATCGGTGAGAACGTCCGCATCCGCCGACACGAGCGTGTCGAGGTGAAGGACAACGGTTCAGTGGCAGCGTACATTCACACCGGCGGAAAAGTCGGGGTGCTCGTGGAAGTAGGCGCTGAGAAGGAGACCACTGCCGCGCACGACGACTTCAAGCAACTGGTTCGTGACATCACGCTCCAGATTGCCGCCGCAGGCCCGATTTGCGTGAGCCGCGACCAGGTTTCACCGGCTCTCGTGGAACGCGAACGTGACGTGTATCGCGGTCAGGTCGAGGGCAAGCCCGCGAACATCATCGAGAAGATCGTTGATGGAAAGATGGACAAGTTCTACAGCACCCAGTGTCTCGTGGAGCAGGCGTTCATTAAGAACCCCGACCTTACGATCAAGCAGTTGATTGCGGAGAAGAACAAGTCTCTCGAGGAGAACATTTCCATCCGCAGCTTCATCCGTTACATGGTGGGCGAGGAAGTCGCGGGCGAGGCTCCGGCGACCGAGCTCGGCGAGTAAGCTGCCGATTGCTTCGGCAGAGTTTTCGCGAGGGGCACGGACCAACGTCCGTGCCCCTCGTGCTTTTTACCCCCGTCTCGCGCATTGAATGCGAATGCTCCGAAGATGAAGCGTTCGAAGTTGACCCTGTTGCAGAAGGGGCTGCTGGTACTCGCTTTGCCGCTGGTTTATCAGGCAGTGCTGCTTGGGGTGTTGATCAAACGCCAATGGGAACACAGCCGGGCGGTCGAGATGGCCGTTCACACCAAGAACGTGCTCTTGCAGCTCGACGAGCTGGTCATCACGCTCCTCCAGGGCCAGGCGAACACCCGCGGCTATCTGCTCACACGCGACGCCCAGTACCGCGAGGCAGCGCGCGCGACCTTGCAGTTGCTGGAGCCACAGGAACGGCTCATCGAACTCATCGTGAGCAGCTATCCCGTGCAACGTGCGCGGCTCGAGCGCATCAGAGCACTTACGCAGGCACGCATTCGCTGGAGTACCGAAGTGTTGCGACTTGGTGAGGAGGGCCGATGGGACGAGGCCATTGCGAAAGTCGCGAATCCGGAAGGGCAGCGCCTCATGAACGATGTTCAGAAGGAGATCGGCTATCTGCGTTCAGCAGAGGAAGAACTCGACCGCACGCGTTCCGAGGGCTTGCGCCAGTCGGCGATCCAGCAGAATGCGCTACTCACCTTCGGCCTGGTGCTGAATGTGATAATTGGCGGAACAGTGATCCTGCTCTTCAATCGCGGGATCAGCAGCCGCATGGCAGTTCTCTCGGCGAACATGCAGCGCATGGGCCGTGGCGAGCCGCTGCAGCCGGAAGTCGGTGGAGTGGACGAAATCGCCGAACTTGATCGCGGCTTCCACGCGATGGCGGCGGAACTCGTGGATGCCCACGAGAAGGAGCAGGTCTACCAGCAGACTCTGGAACGACGGAACACCGAGCTAACGCGCGCGAATCTCGATTCCGATCACAAGAACCAGGAGAACGAGATGTTCGTGTACAGCGTTTCCCACGATCTGCGTTCGCCATTGGTGAATCTTCAGGGCTTCAGCAAGGAGCTGGGGCTGGTCAGCAAAGAGCTACTCGAACTGCTCAACGCGGAGACGATCACTGAGCAGTCGAGGAAGCGTGCACTCACATTGGTCGAGCGGGATGTCGGGGAAAGCGTTCACTACATTCAGACAGCAGTGACACGGCTCTCCGCGATTATCGATGCCCTCCTGCGCCTTTCGCGGGCGGGCCGCGTGGAGTATGTGCCGGAAATGGTGGCGGTGAATGAAGTGCTCCAGCGCGTTACTGCGGCCATGAAGGGAAGCATTGCGGAGCGCGGTGCGACGGTCACCGTTCTCCCCATGCCGCCGATCTGGGGCGACCCGACTGCGGTGGAGCAAATCTTTGCAAACCTCCTGGCGAACGCTGTGAACTACCTGGATCCGGAGCGCCGCGGTGAAATCGAGATCGGCCACCTCGTGACTGCGCCGGAGAGCGTCAGGGACATGACGGTCTACTACGTGAAGGACAATGGCGTCGGCATTGCCGAGGCTTATCAGCCAAAGATCTTCGGCGTTTTCCAGCGTCTCCACCCGAAGATGGCTCCGGGCGAGGGGATCGGCCTGCCGCTGGTCAGCCGGATGGTTGATCGGCACGGCGGCAAGATCTGGGTGGAATCGCTGGAAGGGAAAGGCTCGACGTTCTTTTTCGCGTTGCCGACTAAGGAACATTCCCCGTTGACCATTGCCCCTCGGAAGGAAAGCGTAAGGCTCTTCACCCGTCCGGCATGAGCACTGATCCCGTAACGATTATCCTAGCCGAAGACGACGACGGTCATGCCAGTCTCGTTCAGCGTAATATCGAGCGGGCGGGACTGATGAACGGCTTCACGCGGGTTCACGACGGGCAGGAGCTGCTCGACTGCCTCGCCGGGCGGGGGAACTTCGCGGGCAGGTCGCTCGGCGGTGAGCTCGTGATCCTGCTCGACATCAATATGCCGCGCATTGATGGGATCGAGGCGCTCCGTCAGATCAAGGGGAATCCGGAGACGCAGACCATTCCCGTAATCATGCTCACCACCACCGACGATCCGCGCGAGGTGAACCGCTGCTATGAGCTGGGCTGTATCGTGTACATCACCAAGCCGGTGGATTACGAGGGGCTCATTAACGCCATTCAGCGCCTGGGAATAGCTCCACTAGCTTTGAAACGGCCTTCGAGCGCCATTGCCCGCGAATGAGTAGCGAACCCGCGTCGCAGGGGAGTGTGCTGATTCTGGAGGATGACGCGGGCATCCGGACCCTGCAGCGAATGCACCTGGAGCGGGCGGGGTACGTAGTGGAAGTAGCCGCGAATGTTGAGGAGGCCCGTCAGCTCATCCGTAACCTAGAGTTCGATCTGCTGGTCCTCGACTACCAGCTTGGCGAGGGCGAGAACGGGTTGGAGTTTTACCGGCGGCTGCATTCCGAAGGGGAGGACATCGCGGCGATTCTCGTGACCGGCTTCACTGACGAGGTTCGCATCCTTGAAGCGATGCGCGCCGGGGTCCGCGACTTCATCCCCAAAACCGCGAACTTCGTCGAACTCGTGGCCCCGACCGTTGCCCGGGTCATGCAGCAGGTTTTGCAAGAGCGTCGGCTGCTCGATGCCGAAGCCGCGAGCCGTGCCAAGGACAAGTTCCTCGCCACGCTCTCCCACGAACTCCGCACTCCGCTCACACCGGTCGCCGCGATTGTTTCCACCTTGCGGCACGACCCCCGTCTCCCGGAAGACGTGCGCGCAGATCTGGAGATGATCCATCGCAATATCGCGCTGGAAGCCCGGCTCATCGATGACCTGCTCGACCTCACCCGCATCGTGCGGGGCAAGCTGGAGCTGCGGCTGGAGGAAATCGATCTTCGTCCGGTGCTGGAGCACGCACTGAAGACCGTTTGCGAAGCTGAAAGCGCTGAGAAGCGTATCTCCTGCCACCTCGAGCTCACGCCGTTCCCGCACCCGGTCGTGGTGGATCCTGCGCGCGTCACGCAGGTGTTCTGGAATCTTCTGAAGAACGCCATTAAGTTTACCGATGAGTCAGGCGAAGTTTACCTGCGCTCCCGGATCTTCGAGATAGACGGCGACGAGTGGGTGCAGGTGGAGGTCTCCGACAACGGCATTGGCATCGACCCCGCGGTGTTGCCGAAGATCTTCGGCGCGTTCGAGCAGGGCGACCGGGGAATCACCCGCCGCTTTGGCGGGCTCGGCCTCGGGCTGGCGATTAGCAAGGCGATCGTCGATCTGCACGGGGGAGAGATCCGTGCGGCGAGCGAGGGTCCGGGAAATGGTGCGACCTTCAGCGTCCGGCTCCCGTTAAAGAAAGTACCCGCAGGTCTCCGCGCGCCAGTCCCGCAGAATCTTACTTCTTCGAATGACGGCGAAAATACAGGCAAGCCAGGTCACTTACTCCTGGTTGAGGACCACGCTGATACCGCCCACGTGCTCGCCCGCATGCTTCGGCGCGCTGGCTACGAAGTTACGGTAGCACACTCAGTAGCGCAGGCAGTGGCAGCCATGCAGGTCCCTTGCGACTCAGATGGAGTAAACCCGATTGAGCTTGTGGTCAGCGATTTGGGATTACCCGACGGCAGCGGGCTCGAGCTTATGGAGCAGCTCCGTGCACTCCGCCCGGTGCGCGGGATTGCACTCAGCGGCTTCGGCATGGACGACGACATTCGCCGTGCGCATGAGGCTGGCTTCGCCCGGCACCTCACGAAGCCAGTAGAGTTCGAGATCCTCCTGGCGGCGCTCCGCGAGCTGTAGCCTCTAGGCGAAGAACCGCTCCGGCGCGCTTACTGGGCGCGGCGTGCAGATCCGGTCCACCAGACTCTCCCAGCTTTCCCGCCCGGTAAGAATCTCGATCTCTACGCGCAAGTAGTACACCGGCACCTGCAGATCCTCGAAACCGTGCGGGAAGCGTACGCTGTCCTTCTCGGTGGTCACGATGCAGTCCAGGTCTCGCCGCACACACCGTTCCATGAACTCTTGCAGTTCTTTCGCGGTGAAGCGGTGATGATCTGCAAAGCGCTTCGTCATCTCGAGATTCACACCCAGCGCGACGAGCTTGTCCTCAAAGCTCTCTGGCCGTGCGATCCCGCTGATCGCCCCAATGTATTTCCCGTGCAGCCACTCCAGCGGGTGTCGCTCCTCGGTGTACAGGTTTTGCAAATAGAGCGCCTGGTGGGCGCACTCGATAATCTCTGCGGTCCGGTTGTATTTGCGGATACGGCGGATCAACTCGGAATTGTCCGCTCCATCACTCTTCGTGATGAAGATGTACGACGCGCGGCGCAGGTTCGATGGCGGCTCACGCAGCGTTCCCCTGGGCAACAGGAACTCGTTTCCGAACGGGGCCTGCCGGTCGATCAGGCAGATTTCCAGCCGGTGCTTGAGTGACAGGTACTGCATGCCGTCATCGAGGAGCAGCGTGTCGCAGCCCATTTCCCTCACCGCGTAGAGCGCGGCTCGCACCCGATCCTTGTCCACAATCACGATCACGTCCTTCAACGATCGCGCCAGCATGTACGGCTCGTCACCCGCGAAGCGACTGTCCAGCAGCAGACGATTGCCATCATGGACGATCCGGGGCTTGCGGCGTTCCATCCCGAGCCACTTGCGCTGGAGTCGTCGGAAGAGCGGAGGCCGCTTTGCCTTATATCCACGGGAGAGGATCGCCACCCGCCGGCCGCCATCCTGCAAGGCGCGAGCAAACTTCTCCACGACTGGCGTCTTTCCCGTCCCACCAACCGTGAGATTGCCAATCGAAATCACCAGGCATCCTGGGCTGTGCTCGCGGAAGAGGCGGTTGCGATACAGCCACAGCCGAGTCTGCACGATCCCGCGGAAGAGCCAGCTCAGTCCATAGAGCAGGAGTCGCAGAAAGGCCGCGCGTTTGCCGTATCGACGCTCGAGAATGACGTCGATGGCGAACTGCTCGAAATCTTCAAGCCAGCGGCGCATCAGGTGGGCGAGGAATCACAGGTGAGGGAGCAGTTTGCCCACGCTCCGACGCGCGGTAAAGCGCCGTCCCTTTCTGGTCCCTACGCCACCCCGGGTGGTTTAATCGATCTGACGGGTCTCGGATACTCTTTGTGCTGCATGGACCGAGAGGTCGGGTCTATCGCTACATGCTCCGGACTCTGCCGGACGAACGCAGTGCTTTATTCGTCAGCAGGCGACCGCGAAGTTCGAGTCAGATCTGGCGATTCAATCGCGCTTTGAGCTCGTCGGTTAGAGCTATCTTCTCTGCCGGTGAGCCAGAATCCGCGATCGAGTCGCAGTTTTGTGCGGAGCTTGAGTATAAAAGTGCGATTGGATGACAGCAAACTTGCGACTGGATCGCGCTTTATTGCGGCCGGGTCGCAATTTGAGCTCGGGCCAATAAGCTAATTTCTCGGTCGGTAGAGCACGTAACGGAATCCAATCGCGCAAAATGCTCGAAGCCACAGCTGGCCAAGCCCGCTGTGAGAGCCGTCTCTGCCCGCGAAGCGGACGTGACGGCTCCACCATCTCTTTACGTCAATGACGGCGCGTCGTCTCGACAGTCCAGGTTGACGGAGAGAGGAGATATTGGAGGTGGCATCGCGCAGTCGCGGGCTCGCGGACAGAGCCGCGCTCTATGCAGAGCTCTTGGCTTTATTCAGCCGCGACGATGGAGACGCCGGTGTTGTCGGCGTGTGTGATCATCGTCCATGCGCCGGGCGACTCCGCGGCTGCCAGCATTGCCGCTGCTACCGCGTCTGGGTCTTGCATGGTCACGCAGCAGATCGTCGATCCCGAGCCGCTCAGGAATCCGCCCAGCGCTCCGGCCTCTTCTCCTGCGGCGATTACTTGAGGGAGGAAGGGGATCAGCGGGGTGCGAAACGGCTGGTGGAGACCGTCTGCAAAAGCACCTCGGAGGAGTTCGTACTTCCCACTCGCGAAAGCCGCCGTGATCCGACACGCGTTCGCGCAGCTGTTCACCGCCGTGAGACGATCCAGTTGAGCCGGGAGGACCTTGCGGGCCTCCGGAGTCGAGACTTCGAAGTCTGGAATGAGCAGCACGAAAGCCAACGCGGGAGCGACCTCGAAGCGGGCGAGTTGCGCCCCGCCTGCAACGGTAAAGCCACCGAAGGCGGCGGGAGCCGCATTGTCCGGATGGCCTTCCAGCCGGGCGCAGAGCTCGAAGATCTCCAAGCGACTGAGCGCATCCACGGCGAGCTGGTTCAACCCCATGAGCAGCCCCAACCGCACGGTCACGCTGCTCCCCAGACCGCGAGAGCGCGGCACGTCGCCCGCGATTCTCCAGTAGAAGTCAAAGGGGCTGATCCCGGCAGCGGCAAAGTATGCCTCGGCGGCCTGCGCGGCCATGTCGCCGGGGGTCGCTGCATGCAGCTGACCGGCCTGCGCTCGTGAGACCGTCACGCGATTGTGGATCTGCAGCGCCACGCCCAGGCAGTCATAGCCGGGGCCGAGATTCGCGGTGGTAGCCGGGACACGGGTGATGACCATTCGATTTAAGGGGTGTTCAGGTGGTTTATTTGCGCTAGAGCCAGACCCCGCGCGCAGCCCTTCCGGCTCGTGTGAGACTGTTCTGCGGAGCGGACGCTAAAGTTCGCCCGGCCAATTCCAAAACTCTAAATCATGCCTCGCCTCGACGGACGCCTTTTCGACCAACTCCGCCCCATTACGTTCCAGCCGGACATTGCGCCGCACGCCACCGGCTCTGTCCTGGTGGGCTACGGGAACACGCGCGTGATCTGCAGCGCCATGATCGAGGAGAAGGTGCCGCGCTGGATGAAGGAGCAGCAGGTGAAAGGCGGCTGGCTTACGGCGGAGTATTCGATGCTGCCGTACTCGACCACCCAGCGGAAGCAGCGGGATATCATGAAAGGGCGGATGGATGGCCGCAGCACCGAGATTCAGCGCTTGATCGGTCGCTCGCTACGCGCCGTGGTGGACCTGGATGCGCTCGGCTCGCGTACCCTCTGCATCGATTGCGACGTGCTCCAGGCGGATGGCGGCACCCGGACTGCTTCGATCACCGGCAGCTGCGTGGCCATCGCCCTCGCTTGCCGCCGTTTGGTCGAAGCCAAGCTCATCCCGGCCATTCCGATCCGCAAGCTCGTGGCCGCCGTAAGCGTGGGCGTCTCAGGTGGTGAGGCGCTGCTCGATCTCGACTATCTTGAAGACAAGGACGCGAGCGTGGACATGAACCTCGTGATGACGGAAGACGGACAATTCGTGGAACTGCAAGGCTCCGGCGAAGAGACCACGTTTAGCGAAGAGGAGTTGGCTGCGATGCTTCGCGTGGGGCGCAAGGGGATCATGGAACTTATCGCTCTGCAGCGCGCGGCTCTCGGCTTCGTTGCGTCGATGTGATGAACTCAGCCATGCGATCGTTACCTGTTTTAGAGTTGCGAAGCGAGTGCCGCCCTCTATGAACAAGCGCCTGCGGGCCTGGCGCGAATCCGGCTTGCGACACTCTGCATGAAGAAAGCTCTCATTACTGGCATCACGGGACAGGACGGATCGTACCTGGCGGATCTACTCCTGGAGAAGGGTTACGAAGTCCATGGCATCATCCGCCGCGCGAGCACCTTCAACACTTCGCGAATCGATCATCTCTACACTGATCCGCACCTCCACGGAGTCCGCCTCTTCCTACACTACGGGGAGCTTTCCGATTCGCTGAACCTCACCCGGCTGATCGACCGGATTGGTCCCGATGAGATCTATCATCTCGGCGCGCAGAGCCATGTGCGGGTGAGTTTCGACATTCCGGAGAACACGGGCGACGTGACGGGCCTAGGCACGATCCGCATTCTTGAGGCGATCCGCGAAACCAGCGTTCCCGCACGCTTCTACCAGGCCTCCTCCAGCGAGATGTACGGCAAGGTGCAGCAGGTGCCGCAGACTGAGACCACGCCCTTCTGGCCGCGCAGTCCGTATGCCGTCGCGAAGGTGTATGCGTACTGGGCGACCGTGAACTATCGGGAAAGCTACGGGCTCCACGCGAGCAACGGCATCCTCTTCAACCATGAGAGTCCACGTCGCGGTGAGACCTTCGTCACTCGCAAGATCACGCGTGCCGTCGCTGCGATCAAGAAGGGTCTCGAGAAGGACCTTTACCTTGGGAACATGGACGCCAAGCGTGACTGGGGATATGCGCCGGAGTTCGTGGAAGGCATGTGGCGGATGATGCAGCAGGACGAACCGGACGATTACGTGCTCGCCACCAACGAAACGCACACGGTGCGCGAGTTCGTCGAAGCGGCCTTCGGCCACGTAGGGCTGAATTGGGAGGACCACGTGAAGTACGACGCTCGCTATGAGCGCCCTGCGGAGGTGGAGCTATTGATTGGTAATCCGGCGAAGGCGAAGGAGAAGCTGGGCTGGGAGCCGAAGACGAAATTCGCCGAGCTGGTGAAGATCATGGTGGATGGCGACATGGCAGCTCTCGAAGGCCGAAAAACCGCTTGACCCCTCCATGGGTGCCCCGCAGTGTGTCCGCCCCGTTTAACTAGGAAGATTTTTCATGAGCAAGATTTGCAGCATCACTGGCGCGAAGCCATCCCAGGGCTCCATCATTCATCGCCGCGGTCTCGCGAAGAAGAAGGGTGGTATCGGCCAGCACGTTACGAAAGTCGTGGCGCGCACCTTTTTCCCGAACCTTCTGACCAAGCGGATCTGGGTTCCTGAGTTGAAGCGCTTCGTCACCGTCAAGCTCTCCGCGCGGGCGCTTAAAACCGTGACGAAGAATGGGGCGTATGCCACGCTGAAGAAAGCCGGACTGGTCTAAACGACCGTCGGCTTTCCCCAGTATTCCCCTCCTCCCCCACACCCGAACGATGTCGTATAGCGTCCAGAGCCAGAAATCCGGCAAGACTTACTTTCTCCATGAGCGTCGGCAGGAGTTAAAAGGTGGACAGCAAGTGACGCTCTACTTTTTCGCTGGGGAGCCAAAGGAAGGGGCGATCCACCAATTGCCCGAGGGCTACGAGGTTTCAGAGAACCAGACCACGGGCCTCCCTTTGCTCAAGAAAAAGAGGTAGTCGGCACGCACAACGTAAGACATTTTGCTGGCGACCCGGGCTTTGCTCGCGGTCGCCAGTTTCTTTTATGAGCCAGGCCCAACCTGTTCCCGTCACGATTCTCACCGGCTTCCTCGGAGCCGGGAAAACAACGCTGCTGAACTACATCCTGAAGCAGCAGCATGGCTATAAGTTCGCCATCATCGTCAACGAAGTCGGCAAGATCGGCATCGATGGAATGCTGGTCGAGAACCAGCAGGACGAAGTGGTCCAGATGAACAACGGATGCGTCTGCTGCACGGTACGGAAGGATCTGGTGAAAGGCGTGCAGAACCTGATCAAAAAGGGCGGATTCGACTACCTGCTCATCGAGACCACGGGCATCGCTGATCCCGGCCCGGTCGCTCAGACCTTTCTCAATATTCCGCAGCTACAGCAACTCGTACGGCTGGATTCGATCATCACCGTGGTGGATTCGGAGCAGATCGAGAAGCAGATGAAGGACTCCGACACGGCGCGCGAGCAGGTCGCGATGGCGGACTTTGTTCTGCTCAACAAAACCGATCTGGTCGAGGAGCCGGCGCTTCAGGCGCTCGAAGCCAAGGTGCGCGGGCTGAATCCGCACGCGACGATGTTTCGCACGAACCAATCGGAGGTGAATCTGAAGGAGCTGCTCGACATGAATGCCTTCAATCTCGACCGCAAGCTCGAGGCAGACCCGGAGTTTTTGAACGAGCTGCAGCAGCGGCACCATCACGACATCACGTCGTTTTCCTTCGAGTTCGAGAAGCCCTTCAACATCGAAGCGCTGGAGCTTTTCGTGCAGGAACTCTCCGAGAAGGAACGTATCTATCGCTCGAAAGGATTCCTCTCGATCGGGGGCAATCCGCGCCGTGCGATCTTTCACGGGGTGAACAACCGCTTCACTCTGATGTGGGACCGATTGTGGGAAAAGGACGAGAAGCGGAGCAGTCAGCTCGTCTTTATCGGCAAGGAGCTGAGCGAGGCCCGCGTGCGTGGTCAGCTTGAGCAGTGCTTGGCGAAGTAGGCGCAGAGTATGAAGATTCTCGTCGTCGGCAGTGGCGGCCGCGAACACGCGCTGGCTTGGAAGCTGGCGCAGTCGCCACGTGTCACAGAGATTTATTGCGCGCCGGGAAATGCCGGGATTGCGCGCGTGGCCAAGTGCGTGCCGATTAAAGTAAGCGACCATGACGCGCTGGTGGCATTTGCGCGGGAGCAGGGAATTGCACTCACTGTCGTCGGTCCGGATGACGTACTGGCCGCCGGGCTGGTGGATCGCTTTGAAGGTGAAGGTCTCCGCATCTTCGGCCCTCGCCAGAGCGCCGCGCGGCTGGAGTCGTCCAAGGTTTTCGCGAAGGACTTCATGCAGCGGCATGGGATTCCCACCGCGCAGTCGGGCAGCTTCTCGGACCCTGCGGAAGCGTACGCATTCGCTCAGGCTTCGAAGAAGCCGCTGGTGATCAAGGCTGATGGCCTCGCGTTGGGCAAGGGCGTGATCATCGCTCAGGACGGCTGGGAAGCGGGACTCGCCATTCACCAAATCATGGAAGAGCGGCGCTTCGGTGACGCTGGCGCGCAGATTGTCATCGAGGAGTTTCTGGAAGGACCAGAGTGCTCGATCCATGCGCTGGTCGATGGTGAGAACTACCTGCTCTTCCCAGGGGCGCAGGATCACAAGCGAGCGCAGAACTACGATCAGGGCCTGAATACCGGTGGGATGGGAGCGTTCAGTCCGCCGCCCGCGCTCACGCCGGCATTGGAGAAATGGGTCAGGTGCGAGTTGCTCGATCTCTTCATTGCGGGGCTCAAGGCCGATGGGATGGACTTTCGCGGGATGCTCTTTCCCGGGCTGATGCTCACAGCCGACGGGCCGAAGGTGCTGGAATTCAATTGCCGCTTTGGAGATCCGGAGACGCAGGTGCTCCTGATGCGCCTCGAAAGCGATCTCCTGGACCTACTGGAGGCGACGATCGACCGGCGCCTGGGTGAGGTCAGCGCGCGGTGGAACACGCAGGCTGCTGTTTGCGTAATCATGGCCTCAGGCGGTTATCCGGGGAGCTACATCACTGGAAAGCCGATCCGGGGATTGCCCGCCGAAAGCTCTGAGTTGCAGGTATTCCATGCCGGAACGCGGGAGGAAGGCGGCTCATTCGTGACGGCCGGTGGCCGCGTTCTCGGCGTCACGGCACTTGCGCCAAACCTCGCCACCGCCCGCGATCGTGCTTATGAAGCAGTGCGTACGATTGATTTCGAGGACCGTCACTTCCGGACGGATATTGCGGTGAAGGCGCTCACCGCCTAGCTTCCCTTCCGCTCCTTCATGAATATCGCCGTTCCCTGCGCATGTGCTGCGCTACTTACCTTGTTTGCGGCTTCGGCCTGGGCGCAGGAGCCTCCCGCAGTCCCTCCACCCACGCCCGGCGTTCCGGCGGAGATCATGCCTATACCGCCCGCGGCGGCACCCGTTCCGCCGACCGCCTCGGACAGTGCAGCTGATCTGTCGCCCGGGTCGAAGAATGCTGCCCAGCCTCTGACGACCGACCCAAGCACCGCAGTAGACGCCATTCCCGAAGCAGAGCTGGACAAGATTCTTCAGACCTTCAGCCAGCTCTACATCGATCCGTCCGCACTGGCTAATCCGGCTCTTAAACGCGCCACCATTCAGGGTCTGCTGCAGCGACTCGGCCCGGGTGCCGAGATCGCGCCGCCCCGGGCTACGCCAGTCTCCGCGGCATCCAGCCCATTCCGTTTCGAAATTTTGGAGGGACGGATTGGCTATGTGCGTCTCGGCACCCTTGAACCAAAGACGGCGGGGGAGATCGATACGGCTCTTCAGCAAGTCGCCGCGCAGAAACTTGGAGCGCTGGTCGTGGATGTCCGCGCAATGCTCCCGGGAGCGCACCTCGATCTTACTGCTGAAGTCGTCCGCCGCTTCACGCCGAAAGGGCGCATGCTCTTCACGGTGAAACGCCGGGACGCCAAAGACCAGATTTTCACCTCCAAGGATGAGCCGACCTATCGCGGCGTTCTCGTTGTCCTGGTCGATGAAGATACCGCCGGAGATGGCGAGATCATCGCGGCCATTTTGCGGTCGCAGGCCAAGGCCATGATCATCGGCGAGCGAACCGAGGGCGAGGCCGCCGAGTACACCGAAATTCCGCTGGGCCAGCCGGGTATCGTGCTGCGTCTGGCCACTTCACAAGTCGTCGTGGAGGCGCAGAGCGACCTTTTTCCGAAAGGCATCAAGCCTGACCTCGCGGTGCAAGTCACTCCTGAGGTGACGAGGGCGGCGCTGAGCAAAGCGCTGGAAGGCGGAGTCGGTCCGCTGGTCTTTGAGACAGAGAGGCCGCGCATGAACGAAGCAGCGCTGGTCGCTGGGACCAATCCCGAACTCGAGGCCATTGCCCAGCGTTTGCGCGGCGAGAAAAGCCGCGTTCCACTCCGCGATCCAGTCCTGCAGCGCGCGGTCGATTTCATCACCACCATCTCGATCTACGAAAAAGGTGCCGCGGCGAAGCGATAGCTAATCCGGCGCATCCATCCGTAGACCGAAGTGCCGCAGGGCATCGGCGCGCTGTCCGTTCGTCTCCCAGCGAAGATGACCCTTCACGGCGCGGGTTACGTACTGCTTTGCCGCGGTGATTGCATCGGTAAGCGAATTACCCAGAGCAAGCCCTGCAGTGATGGCTGCTGCATAGGTGCAGCCCGTTCCATGAGTATTCACATCCGGGATGAAAGGTGCACGGAACTCGTGGATCGTCCCCCCGAGTTCCACGAGTAAGTCTACTGCTTCCGGCGAGCCGAGGTGCCCGCCTTTGATCAGGAACGCGGTGCCAAACTCACGGACCAGCTCGCGTCCAGCCTCTCTCATGGCTTCAAGATCGCGCACCGGCCGGCCAATTAGCGCCTCCACTTCATCCAGGTTTGGAGTTACCAGCGCGGCTAGCGGCATCATCCGCTCGCGGTAGAGCGCAAGCGCGTGCTGATGGATCAGCGCGTCGCCACTTGTTGCAATCATTACCGGATCCACGACCAGCGCAGGACGTCGATCCGCCTTCCCGAATTGCTCCTGCAGTTCATCGCAAACCGCCGCAATAATCTCGCGCGAGTAAAGCATTCCCGTCTTCACCGCCGCGATTGGGAATGCCTCGAAGCACAACCGAATCTGCGCGCGCACGTTGTCTGCGTCGATCGCCTGGATCGCTACTACCCTCCCCGGGATCTCGGCGACCACGCAGGTTACCGCCGTGAGTCCATAGACCTCGAAGGCCATAAAGGTCTTCAGGTCCGCCTGAATTCCGGCACCTGCACTATTGTCGGAACCGGCAATGGTCAGAGCGACAGGAATCATGGTTCGTTTTGCGGCCTGCACTTGGCAATTGGCAATCGGCAATTGAACATTAGGTTCCCGCTATGCCCGCCGCATTTACCGAGTTGGAAGGTCTGAGCGTCACCATCGATCGCGTGGTGTACGTCCCTCATCTGGAGGCTCCGGCGGACCGCCCGTACCCCTACGTTTATTTCATCACCATTCACAATGACTCGTCGGAAACTGTGACGATCAAGGGCCGCAAATGGGTCGTCACGGATTCGCACGAGCAGACGCTCGTCGTCGAGGGAGACGGCGTGGTTGGCAAGTTCCCCCGGCTTGAGCCTGGCGAACATTTCTCGTACAACAGCTACCACGTCATTGGTTCAGACAGCGTCGCGGAGGGCGCGTTCTTTGGCGTGCTGGAGGAGGGCTCCCCGGTCTTTACCCGCATCCCGCGCTTCGACATGCAGGTCCCGCCGGGCGAGGAGGCTGCGTAGCGCTCACGCGAAGATCGCGCCCTCGGTGGCGATGAAGTGTACGCGCTCGTCGTGCGGCTCGATGGGCAGGTGGTCCATGAGTTGAAAGGCAAAGCATACGCCGATTCGCACGGTCCCCTTTGGCAGTCCCGAAAGCAGCCGGTCGTAATACCCACCGCCCCTGCCCAGCCGGTGTCCGTCGCGGGTAAAGGCGAGCCCTGGGATCAGCACCACCCGGGGCGACTCCGTAGTGGCATCCGTAATCGCCGGTTCGCGGAAGGGAAAACCATGCGCGGGCGCGAGCAAATCCGCGGGATCCTTCACGGTGACGAGCCGCATCAGGGTGCCCTCCACGCGCGGGTAGAGGAAACGTCGCGGGGCCATGTCCCACAAGAGATCGATCGCGGGCTCGCTCGGCATCGGGTCGAAGATCGCGACCGCCTTGGCCTCTGCGTACGCCGGGAGAACGACCAATTGTCGGCAAAGCGCCTGCGAGCGCTCGAGTCGCGACGGCTCTTCCAAGCGGAGGCGTTCCCGCATCGCTCGCCGGAGATCCGCTTTGCTGGTCATTCACACCTTGTGGCACGCGCTCCGCACCTTGGGCAACGAAACCTTTGCGCACGAATCTCCCCCCATTACACTACGCCACCGTGCCAAACCCCTTCCGCCGCAAACCCAAAGCGGAGATCCGAAAATCGGAGAAGATCCAAGGCGTACCAGAACTCGTGCTCGCCACGGGCACCCCGCGGAAGGTTGGGCTGGCCCCTCGCGGCGACTGGCACAAACGGAATTTCCTAACCAGCGTTCTAATCCCATCCATCTTCTCGAAACGCCTCGGTGCAAACTCCGCACCGCAATGGCCGGAACTCAGGGATGGCGAGATTGGCATCACCTGGATTGGTCACGCCTCGTTCCTCATCCAGACGCAGGGGGTGAACCTACTTATCGACCCGAACTGGGCGCGCTGGTTGAAGATCATCAAGCGGGTGCGTCACCCTGGTGTGGCCATTCATGACCTGCCGAACATCGATCTCGTACTTGTCACGCATGCGCACTTCGATCACCTCGACCGCCGCTCACTTCGCGAAGTCGCTGCCGAGCAGCCGATCGTCGTGCCGTTTGAGGTGGGCAATCTCGTCCACGATCTTGGATTTCAGAGCGTCCACGAGCTCCATTACTGGGAGACCTTCGAGTTCGGTCCGCTCAAGATTACGCTTACCCCCTGCCACCACTGGGGTGCGCGAATCCTGCACGATTCCCACCGCGGCTTTGGTGGCTTTGTCATCGAGGCCGGTGGCCGCTCCATCTTCCACTGCGGCGACACCGCCTACTTCGATGGGTTCCGCGAGATTGGCGAGCGCCACCCGATCGACATCGCGCTCCTGCCAATTGGCGCCTACGATCCCCCGAGTGGACGCGAGGTCCACATGAATCCAGAGGAAGCCATCACCGCCTTCATGGAACTGGGCGCGGGCCGCATGGTACCCATGCACTACGGCACATTCCGCCTCTCTTACGAGCCGCTCAATGAGCCACCCGAACGCCTCCTCACCTGCGCTAGGACCCACGGCATCGAAGACCGGATCACCGTGATGAACGAAGGCGAGCCGATGGTGTTTTGAAGCAGCCCGCGGATAGAGGCCTCTTTGAAAAAAGGCTTTCGCTTAGCCTATCTGGATGTTGACTGAGCCTCTTATCATAGCTGTCCGCCCGGGTGGATGAGTGACACCGGGATGTATGGTGAGAAGTTCTGAAAATCGGGATCGGTTGTAAGGATTTGGAGGCTCCGGCGTGAGGCATAGGCGCAGATCAAATAGTCGATTAGGCTGCCTTGAACACCTGCGGCCATACAGCTGTTAAAGTGAGCCGCCGCCAGCTCATGATCCTCAACACCTAACCCTCCTTCCGAGAATGCTCGCAGCTTCATTCGCAATTGCTCGAACTGCTCGCGATGGCGAATACCCGATAGGAGTTCCTGGCGGACGACTCCCAGAAGCACAACTCTTCCATCGTGAATCAGATCCTTCAGCAGATCGACGTATTCAGAGCGCACTATTCCCTTACGCCGAAATGCTAGTGACCACACGGAGGTGTCTACCACTACCTTCATTCCCGCGATCTCGACAACTTCGGATCGTAACTGTCGTCATAATCAATCTGCCCAAATAGCTGAATGACCTCTATTTGCTTCCGGCGCTGAACATACTCCCGTAGCGCATCTTCAACGGTTGCTCGTTTTGAGGGATGCTTACCGAGCTTCTGAGCCTCGGAGATCAATGCCTCGTCCAGTTGAATGTTCGTCGGCATGTGCGTTCCATCGCACAAGGGGCTGCACGTGTCAAAGGCCGACGCGTCACACTGCGGTGCCGGTCACTTTAGACCGGCACCGGTGAACTGCTAGCCGTGCTACTTCAGCACCGCGTTCCACTTCTCGATCTTCGAGGCCTGTGCTTTGAAAAGGTCGTCAGTCGAATCGAGGATCTCGATCTCGTTGATCTTGTCGCCTTGTGCGATCGCGTTGACGACATCCTGGCCCTTGGTCACTTCGCCGAAGACGGCGTGCTTGCCGTCGAGGTGCGGGGTGGGGCAGTGCGTGATGAAGAACTGGCTGCCGTTCGTGTTCGGGCCGGCGTTGGCCATCGAGAAGCGACCTGCTTTGTCGTGCTTGAGGGAGTGGTCGATCTCGTCGGGAAAGTTGTAGCCAGGGCCGCCGCGACCGGTACCGGTCGGGTCGCCCCCCTGGATCATGAAGTCCTTGATTACCCGGTGGAAGGTGATGCCGGTGTAGTAGCCGCGGGTGGCGAGATTGAGAAAGTTTGCGGCGGTCACGGGAGTCTTCGAGGCGAAGATCGTGGACTCGATGTTGCCCTTGGTCGTCTTGAGAATGATGCGGATGTCTTGCATACCCCGGCAGTCACGGATGCAGTCGCGCGGGTGTCGAGCGAAAATGCGAGCACTAGGAGTTGGGTGTCACTCTGACTGTGATGAGAGGGGCGGATTAAGGCCCGGTGCGGAGTGCGGGGGACACGAACGCAGCAACGAGCGACCAGGAGCCTCCCCATAGCGGACTTAGCGGAGCTCACCTGGAAGTTCGGCAGGTAGCCGCGGGTTCATCAACAGTAGCCCCGCGCCGAAAACGGAAATAGCGGCTCCCGTAGAGGGATTAGCGGAGCAATAGGCCGCCAAGTTCGCGCAGTTCACTGCACCGCCGGGGTAAAGAGCCCCAGTAGCGGACCAAAACGTTGCACCGCCGGAGCAAAGAGCCCCGCTGCCGGAGCAAAGTGCTCCGGCACCGGAGCAGAATGCTGCACCGCCGGAGCAAAGTGCTCCGACACCGGAGCAAGTTGCTGCTCCATCGGAGCAAAGTGCTCCGGCACCGGAGCAAGTTGCTGCTCCACCGGAGCAAAGTGCTCCGGCACCGGAGCAAGTTGCTGCTCTATCGGAGCAAAGTGCTCTGGCATCGGAGCAAAATGCTGCACCGTCGGAGCAAAGTGCTCCGGCACCGGAGCAGAATGCTGCATCGTCGGAGCAAAGTGCTCCGACATTGGCGCAAAATGATGCACTGGCGTCGCGACATCCTGGATTAGCAGGTCCTAGCCACGTGAACGCCGGCGAGGGCCGTGCGAGGCATCCCGCTCCTTCCTTGCCTGATGAAATCTACCGCTGGACACCCGTGCAGACCTCGTGGCAAATGTCCCTCCGCTATGAAAAAGCTCCTCTTTGCTGTTGTCTCTACCGTGGCCCTCGGCCTGGCCATTCCCGCCTCCCACGCGCAGGATGCGAAGGAGGTGGCGATCCTAAAAACCAACAAAGGTGAAATGGTCGTGGAGTTCTGGCCTGAAGTCGCTCCCAAGACCGTCGAGAACTTCAAGAAGCTGGCCAAGGAAGGCTACTATGACGGCACGGCTTTTCACCGCATCATCAAGGGCTTCATGATCCAAGGCGGCGATCCGCTGACTAAGGACACGAGCAAGGAAGACGCCTGGGGCACAGGCGATCCCGGGTATAAGATCAAGGCCGAGTTCAATGACCGCAAGCACGTCAAGGGAGTGCTCTCCATGGCGCGTGGCGGCCATCCCGATTCTGCCGGCTCACAGTTCTTCGTGATGCTGGATGCGGCGCCCTTTCTGGACAATAAGTACACCGGCTTCGGCAAGCTGATCAAAGGAGAGGACGTTCTCGCAAAGATCGGCGATACCTCCGTGGTTGCGAGTCGCGGCGGCGAGCAGAGCAAACCTACGGAGCGCATCGTGCTCGAAAGCGTAAAGATCGTCCCTGCCGACCAGGCCAAGTAGCCCCGTCCCGCCAGTAGCAGCTTTCTCGCGGCTTCGGCTTCGCCTTTTTGCGGAGTTACGCCCGACTTATCTCCCGATGTCCGCAATCCCGAAAACCGTAAAGCTCGGCCTCGTGCAGATGCGCTGCACGCCGGAGCCGCAGGCGAACCTGGCCAGGGCGATCGAACGGGTCCGTGACGCCGCGGGGCGAGGAGCGCAGATCATCTGCCTGCAGGAGCTCTTTACCTCGCAGTACTTCTGCCAGGTTGAGGATCACAAGTACTTCGCGCTTGCCGAGGAGATCCCTGGGCCGAGCACTGACGCACTCTGCGCGGTGGCGCGGGAATTGAGTGTAGTGATCATCGCCTCGCTGTTCGAGAAACGGAGCGCGGGCGTGTACCACAACACGGCGGCGGTTATCGATGCGGATGGTGCGTATCTCGGCAAGTACCGGAAGATGCACATCCCGGATGACCCGCTCTTCTACGAGAAGTTTTACTTCACGCCGGGTGATCTCGGCTTCAAAGCCTGGCAGACGAAGTACGCTAGAATCGGTGTCTGCGTGTGCTGGGACCAATGGTACCCCGAGGCTGCGCGGCTGACCGCATTGCGCGGGGCGCAGATCCTATTCTACCCGACCGCGATTGGCTGGCATCCTGGTGAGAAGGCTGAGCACGGCAAGCGGCAGCACGATTCGTGGGAAACAATCCAGCGCTCGCACGCCATCGCCAATGGCTGCTATGTGGCGGTGCCAAATCGGGTGGGTCATGAGGCACCGGATGGCGGGGAGGGGATCCAGTTCTGGGGTCAGAGCTTCGTGGCGGATTACTCCGGACAGCTGATTGCCAAGGGCTCGACGGACGAGGAGGAGATTCTCGTGGTAGAGGTGGATCTGGATGCGCTGGATACCCAGCGTACGCACTGGCCCTTCTTCCGTGATCGGCGGATCGATGCCTATGGCGAGATCGATCGCCGATTGATAGATTAGCGCTTCTGTACGGTATGGAATCGACCGATCAGCCTGTCATTACACCGGCTTCGCAAGGCTACCGCATGCCGGCGGAATGGGAGCCTCATGAGGCGACGTGGCTCTCGTGGCCACGGCCCGATGGGATCTCCTTTCCGGACTCCTACCAGCGCGTTGCGCCGACGCTGGCAAAGATGGTGGATGCACTCGCGGGCTCCGAGACGGTGAATATCAATGTGTGCAATCCCGAGCACGAGGCCGAGGTGCGGGGGCAATTAACAAAGGCGCGCGCCCGCTCGGAGCACGTGCGTTTCTTTCACATCCCGATCAATGAGCCTTGGTGCCGGGATCATGGGCCGGTGTTCGTCACGCGCGCGGAGGAGCCGCAGATTGCAATCGTAGATTGGGATTACAACGCATGGGGGTGGAAGTACCCGCCCTTTGATGATGACGACGTCGTGCCGACGAAGATCGCCGAATCGCTGGGCTTGCCGGTGTACCATCCTGGCATCGTGATGGAGGGTGGCTCGATCGAGGTGAACGGCAGTGGGACGCTCCTGACCACGCGCTCCTGCCTGCTGAACCCAAACCGAAACCCGGATCTCTCGCAGGCACAGATCGAGCAATACCTCCGCGACTATCTCGGCGTGAGTAAGATCCTGTGGCTCGGCGATGGGATCGAGGGAGACGACACCGATGGTCACGTGGATGATCTTACCCGCTTCGTGAGCCGGACTACGGTGGTGACGGTGGTCGAAGAGGACGAGGATGACCCGAACTTTCTGCCACTCCGGGAGAATCTGGAGCTGCTCCGCACGATGTCTGCGGAAGACGGCGAGCCGCTCGAGGTACTAAAGATGCCGATGCCGCGGAAGATCGTGCGCGAAGGTCAGCGTCTCCCGGCGAGCTATGCGAACTTCTACGTAGCGAACAAGGTGGTGCTGCTGCCGATCTTTGCGGACACGCACGATAAATGGGCTATCGCAGTGCTGGAGAAGGCGTACCCGGAGCGCAAGGTGATGCCGATCGACTGTCGCGAACTAATCTGGGGCCTGGGGGCCTTCCACTGCCTCACGCAGCAGCAGCCGCGCGTAGGATGACAGCAAGCGGAAGCGTATGTATGGTGTCGCGGTCCCTCCGCTCTCCATGCCTCGCTTCTTATTGGCCGTAATCGCGGTCGCCTTCTCCGGAACTGTCTTTGCGGCTCCGCTCGATCCGCTGCTTCAGGATCCGCAGATCTGGTCGTCCGGGCAGACGGAGTTCGCCACGATGTCGCGGGAGCAGCGGTACCGGTGGACTTCGGAGGCGCAGGATTCTGCTCGGAGCGATGACGACGAGCTGACTTGTTTCGGCCTGCCCGTCGTGGAGTCAGTCGCGCGCTTTCGTGAAAAGAAAGTCGCGGAGCTGATCGTGACTTTTTACGCCCGGGGCGATGCAGGCGAGCTGCCGCAAGAGAAGTTTCAGGCGACGCTGAAGGCAATCATCGACGCGCTCAATCTGCACACAAAGGCGAAGCTGACCGTTCGCGGCAAGGACGCGACCAGTGCCGTCAAAGCGGAGGGGCTCATCTGGGATACGCCTGCCGCGCGCTATCTGCTGGAGTACTCCTTCACGAAGAAAATACGGGATGTTCCGTTTCGGGCGGAGTTTATCCGGCTGGAGATCACGCCGCCGTCCAAGCCAGTAGGGCTGCTCGCCACGGTAGCGGCTGCTAGTAAGACGAAGTTTGTCGGCGAGACTCACGTGCAGAAGGATGCAGCCACAGGCGACGTCTTCATCCGGGACGTGCCCATGGTGGACCAGGGGCAGAAGGGTTACTGCGCGGTCGCCTGTACCGAGCGCGTGATGCGCTACTATGGCGTAGCGGTGGATGCGAACGAGCTGGCGCAAGTGGCGAACACCCAGACTACGGGCGGCACCAGCGCGAACGAGATGTTTGACGCAATCAAGAAGCTGAGCGCGCGGCTCCGGGTACGAGTCCGACCGATGGAGCAGCTCGAAGTGAAGGGGCTCCTAGAGTTGATCAAGGATTATAACCGGGTCGCCAAGCGCGGAGATCGGGCGCCGCTGATTCCTGACCCGGGGCTGATGATCGATGTCGGCGGGATGTATCGCGTGATGCAATTTGACGTGCTGAAGGAGGTGCGAACTAAGAACAAGTCGGACCTGAACCGATTCCAGCGGGACGTGCAGGCCCAGGTGGACACAGGCATCCCGCTCATCTGGTCAGTGATGCTGGGGATGGTGCCGGAGAAAGGGATTCCGCAGAATGCGGGTGGGCACATGCGCCTGATTATTGGGTACAATACCAAGACTCAGGAAGTGCTCTTCAGCGACTCATGGGGGGCAGGGCACGAGCTGAAGCGGATGCCCATGGACGATGCGTGGACGATCACTACCGGGCTCACGAAGATCGAGCCGTTCTCATAAGATAAAGATTTGCATCGTCTGATGAGAGCCGTCTTTGCTAAGTAGAAGCATGGACCGAATGTTTCTGATGGGCTGGAAGCACCTGGCATCACTGTGGGTGTTGTTTGCGTTGCTTCCAGGGGCTGCCCGGGCAGCGGATCTCACCTACCGGCCTGCTGGTGGAGGACTGCAAATTACGCTGACCACGAACGCGAATAGGTTTGAGGTTGATCCCCGTTACCCGCTGCTGATTCCTACGCCAAGGGAACGTCGTCTAGCGGCCGCTAAGCCTTCAGTCCTCGTCGCCAGCGTGATGCTGGCGAATCGTGGAGCGGATGGTGTTTCGTTCACATTTGCGGATGCTGCATCCGCTGAGCGGAAGTTTCGTTTCAAAGTCTTCGCTGAGAACGGCACGCAGGTTTGGGAGTCCGAGACGGATGCCGCTGGCGAGACTGCAGGGGTGGAGGCGATGCTCGAAAGGCGGTCTCCGTGGCGGCGCACGCTGCACGTGCCGATGACATATGAAGGGGCATGGCTGGCAAGCGGACGGTACACGCTGGAAGCGTCGTTAGAGGCGGAAGGTGGTCCCGGCGCGACGGCAGTCTTCGACGTGGTGAATCTCGGAGGAGGCTCGGTGCAGGTTCCGCCGAATACGGGAATCAATGGCCGGGTAGTGGATCGTCCTTGGCTTTTCAACACCGAACCAATGCTATCCGCAAATCTCTCGATGCCCTGGCCGGAGGATCTCGTGGTACCAGTCCAAGGCGCATATGTCACGGTGCGCGAGATCCTGCCGCCCAACGCGCAAACTATCCGCGCTCCCTTCTCCTGGTCCGGCTACACCGATGCCAACGGCAGCTTCCGAGCGCCTACCATTGCGGGCCGTTTCAAAGTGACAGCGTCCCGAATGAAAATCAGCCCGATCGTGCTGCACTCGGATACGTCCAGTTCCGGTTTCGTTAAGCAGGGTGCAGGCGATTCATCGGTCGTCGTCATAGGTCCGCCTTCTTTTAATCTTTTCACTTCGAAGGAAGTCGAAGTCCCACTGGGGCAATTCGTAAGCACCACATTGGATCTCAATCACACGATCATCGCCGGTGCTAAGGTCCATAGTGTCCAGGAGGTCAGCGTGCAGCACATCCCGACACTCGTTGCGCCGAGCCTGCTCCGGATCACGGCAAAGGGGACTGTCACCAGCGGCGGGTGGTCGAATGCTCGACTTGTCCGGCGAAACATGGCGGTCCTGAACGCCGAGTCGTCTATGGACGTTATAACGGTGCCGCTTTACTCCCCAGATGTGGTCGAGTTCGATTTGGTCGCGACTCCGCCGAGAGGACCGGCTACGACGGTGATGTCTCCGGTAACCGCTTCGATTGACATCCCGATCTATGACAGGCTCCGCGAAGTCCGCGTGTACTCGCAGACGGATAGCCAAACTGCGATCGTTCCTTAACGCGCGACGACTGCACAGTTGTCACTGCCCTTCTCCTGCATTAACCCGCCGACCTTCAGATGCCGTCGGCTGTGCCTGCGGCGCGCACGGGCTCTGGTTTCGGCACATCGATCTCAAAGCTCGGCGCGTCCTTGAAGTTGAATCGCGCAAACCAGTCAGCTGCCCTTCCGCTGAGCAGGGGCGTGAGCAGGCGGGAGTTGATGCTGCTTCTCAAGCGGGCGCGGAGAATACCTGGCGTTTGCATGACGTCGCCCGTGATCTCCCCGGAGCGATGATCCAGGCGGGCGTTGCGCACGCTCCAGCGTTCCCCTTCCCATGAAGCCGCCGCGGTGAGACCCTCAAACATCATTGAGCGGTAGCTAAACTTCTTTAGATCAAGCTGACCGAGAACTTGGAAGGGTCGCTTGTCATTCGAAGTCAGGTTCGCATTCACTTCCACCACGGGCACGTCATAGAAGACAAAGTCAGCGAGCAGCTGCGTGCCGCCATAGGCGCGGGAGAGTGATGGTAGATCCATGTCGGAACGTAGCTGCAGCGAGCCTTTGCTGGTCGCCCGATCCCACGTTGCATGTGCGTGCAGCCCGCCATGCTGATCACGCGCCTCCAGTTGCTGTAGATTGAATACGCCGGCTCGATGGCTCGCTTCTGCCGCAAGATGCTCGAGCAAATACCCGCGCCGGCGGATCTTCTCTCCTGTGAGCCGCGCCTTCACCAGTACTTCCTCTGGCCTGGCTAAATCTCCGGTGAACTCAATCGTGAGCAGCGGTGGCGCACCTTCGAACTTGGTATCCCCGAGTTCCTCGAGAATCCGCTCCACGAGATGGACCGGGATGAAACGTCCAGTCTCCTCGCCAGGTTGAAAGGACTGCGGATTGATCAACCGGCCCGCGACATAGATGCGCACTCCTTTGATCTCGGCTTCCGCGCGCGCCAGATAGATCTGGCGCGGGGGCAGGAAAAGACGCGCGTTCAGCTTCGAGATTTCCACCTTGATGCCGTTTGGCTTGGTGGGATCAACGGGAAGAGATAGCCGGGCGTCGCGCAGATCGAGCGTGTCGAGAAAGGCCTCGCCGCGAAGCGCGTTTGCATAGTTGAGCCCGAGCGACATCTCACTGACCACGGCCAGGACGCGCTCCCTATCACTTGCGTCAAAAACCTTTACATCCCGCGCGACCAATCCTCGGAAGGGATCCAGCTTGAGGCGTCGAATCGTCACCTCGACTCCCCGCTGGCGAAACTCGTCAGCGACCAGCGCGCGCCAGCTTTTGGTGAACCCCTTGTCGTAAGCGTACCACGATGCGGCCGTCATTCCGCCGAGTACGAGGACGAAGAGCGCGAGTAAAATGCGGCGCATGGTGAGAGGATTTTCCCGTGGCTTGCCTGACCTGTCGAGGGCCGATCGTTCAAGCGTCCGGCCTGCGTGGCATCTGCGATGCTTGTTCGTAAGATCCGATGATCAAAGCAAATTGTCGGGAGCGATTTACCGCGGAGGATTTCGACTTCGTGGTGAAGACCCTCTCCAGAAACGAACGCGACTCAGTGAACCTGATAGAGCTGCTTACCGATGCGGAAGCTCGAGACGCTCTGCTGGACAATCCCCGCCTCTTCGAAATGGTGCTCGAGCATGGGGCGCCATTGAGCATTTCGCCACAGCTCTACTTCTACATTCTTATCCGGCATGTCTTAAAAGAGACAGGACTGAACGATCGCCGGGTCAGCGACTATGTCGCTTCGCTGCTTGAACGATTCTCCCAGACAGCTCACATGCGCTCGCCTGCTGATGGACGCGCGACTCCGATTCAGTACGTGAGTGATATGCTCATTGCGCTGCAGAACGCATCGCCGGAGCAGAGTTTCCTGATACGCGCGCACATTGGAAACTACAGCCTCTTCATTGCCGGGATCTTCCACGAGAGCGTGCAGAGTCGCTGCCAGCGCGGGGGCCCAGGGGTCGACTTTTACGAAGGCGTTGGGAGTGCAAATTACAAGTCGGTCGCGGGGCATCGGCTCGCGCGGACTTGCGAACTCACCCGCATCTACGAGTCGCTGGCGGAGAGCTTTCACGAGGTCCGGGTTGCCTTGAATCATGTCTCGGGAGCGCTCTTTCACATGGATCGGCATCTGCCGGTTGGAACCCTGCTCTCATGACGCCCACGCTCTTCAGCGAGATCCAGCGCCTGTTCGAGCGCACTTATGCCTCGGTGGGGATCAATCTCGAAGACTGCTTGATCGATCGCCAACGGTCGGGGCAACTCAGTCGCCTCGCAGGAGCTTCCGCGAGGGAGCTAAGTGAACTTGCGCGTACCTTCATCCGAACCGCTGGCGACCGGCTCTACGTCGGGATCTATTACTCGCAATGGTTGATCGAAGAACTGGAGAGGCATGACCCGCGCCGTGGGGTTACCGACGAGAATATCCAGTCGCTGATCGTCTTTGTGGAAGAGATCAATCACGCGCTCCATGCGTCATTGCAGTTTCAGCGCGGGGTGCGGGAGATCCACCACGAAGACTATGCGCGGAATCTCGAGCTCCAGGCTCAGGTGGATACCTACATGGTTCTCCTGCTCTTTGTGGCCTTCTTCCGGCGAACGCAGAAGCTCTCCCGCATGGATCGCCGTTGGCTGAGGTTCCACCTTTTTGCGCGGCAGACCCCTCAGGCCTACTCCGATCCCAACCTGCGCGGTCGCTACCTGGAGACCACGCAACTTGCCCGCCGCTACACGCGTTACCTCGATGCATTGAACGGCGCTCGCCGGGTTGACGAGATTCGCGTGTTCCATGCGCTGGACTATTCCGGGAAAAAGGAGCGCATCCTGGCACTGATGCCCCGTTCAGGATCGTCGCAGCCCGTTGCACCGGAGCCGACGGCGGGGGCTGGACCGACGTGACCCGTTGACGCGCAGGCGCACACCTGGATAGCCTCGCGCCTTCATGAAACGCTCCCTCCTTGCCTGCCTGCTCGCGCTCGCTCTTCCCGCCGTTGCCGCAGAAACCAAAGACGGCTGGACGCCGCTTTTCGACGGCAAAACCCTCGACGGCTGGAAAGCCAACGAAAATCCCGAGGTCTTCAAGGTGGAAGACGGCGCAATCGTTGTGAATGGCCCGCGTGCCCACCTCTTCTACGATGGCCCTGTGGGCGATCATAACTTCAAGAACTTCGAGTTCCGCGCCGAGGTGAAGACCATGCCAAAGGCGAACTCTGGGCTCTACTTCCATACCCAATTTCAGCCGGATGGATGGCCATCCAAGGGCTACGAGGTACAGGTCAACAACACCCACTCCGATCCGAAGAAGACCGCAGGCCTCTATGGTATCAAGGACAACTTCACCGCGCCTGCAAAGGACGGCGAATGGTTCACCCTCTACATCAAGGTCGAAGGCAAGAAGATCACCACCAAGGTGAATGATGAAACCGTCGTCGAGTACTCCGAGAACGACAACACCACCCGATCCAAGGAGTTCGGAGGGCGCGTTCTTTCCAGCGGGACGTTCGCAATCCAAGGGCACGATCCCGAGAGCAAAGCGTACTTCCGCAAGATCGAAGTGAAGTTGCTGCCGTAGGTTGAAAATCGAGCTGTCGAAGTTCGAAGCAGGAATAAGAGCCAGCAGTTAACCACGACGTCGTAGTGGTTGATTGCGAGGGCATTCCGTTGACACCCGTTCGCGAAGCGCCATCTTCCCAGCCACCGACACTCGATCTTCGAAGTTCGACTCCCACCTCATGTTCTCAGTCACCATCCTCGGCAGCGGCAGTGCTGGGAACTGCTCGCTGATCGAGACGCCAGGGTGCCGCGTGCTCATTGATGGCGGTTTGAGTGCGCGGCAGATGGTGAACCGGCTCGCACTTTGTGGAGTTGCTCCGCAGGACATTCACGGCGTCCTCCTCACTCACGAACATTCGGATCACGCCTGCGGGATCGATGTGTGGTGCAAGCAGTTCGGCACGCCGATTTACTGCAATTCGCTTACCAAGGAAGTCCTTCAACGGGACACCGCGCCGGAACTCCGCAAGGAATGGCGGATCTTTGCCACGGGCGCGGACTTTCACATCCGGGACATTGCAGTGCAGAGCTTCCCGATCCCGCATGATGCCGTCGATCCCGTGGGCTTCATTCTGCATCACGGCAACGCGTCACTAGGCGTCCTTACCGATCTAGGAATTGCGACCAAGCTTGTCTACGAGCGAGTCCGCCAGGTCCATACGCTCATCATCGAGACAAACCACGACGAGAAGCTCCTGCAGAACGATACCCGGCGGCCCTGGTCCGTGAAGCAGCGCATCATGTCGCGTCATGGACATCTCTCGAATGCGGCGGCCGCGGACGTTCTTGCGGAGCTCCTCTCTGCGAATCTTCAGCGTGCCCTGCTCGGGCACCTATCGCGCGACTGCAATTCCCCGGAACTTGCGGTGGCAACCGTCCGCGATCGGCTCCGGGCGGTGGGCGGGGAATACGTCGACGTGATCTGCGCTACCCAGCGGGAGATTACACCGCGCTACACTATCGGATCACTGCCTGGTCCCGGGATGCAGCTCGATCTGTTCGGATCGGGAGTCGCGGAGCTGGGGTCCGGGTCTAGGAGACCTCTCGCCATGGCCAGCGATCTGGAGTCGGCGAGCTGAATCCCGCTTTCTGCGATGATCTCCGCGAGCCGCTCGGGCGGTGGAGGAGTGCGTTCCGCTCCTGGATGAAAGTACAGTTCAGACCAGCCTTCAGGCAGCCGCTTCACCAGGCGCCGAGTGTAGCTCTTGGTGATGCTGCCCGAGTTGCTCAATCCATACGTCCGATCGGTCGTGGCGATCTGTCGTCCGTCAAGGTCACGGGCCGCCTTCTTCGAGAGCTGGGAAAAGACGAGCGCCTGCGGACGCCACGGCAGCGGTTCGCGCACCAGCCGCATCGCACGGAAACCATGGCGTTCCGCGATCGAAAGGGTCAGTCGCAGCACCTTCGGATGCAGGTGCAGATGGTGGTGCCCATCCCAGTACGAGGGATGAAATCCAAAGGCGTGGAAGCGGGCGAATTGTCGGTCGATCTCTTCCCGCAGAGCATCGTCGAGATAGCGCCCGATCGCATACTGCCAGCCCGCGCGGGCAGGCGAGGGATCCAGCCTGCCTCGCCGGTCCGTCAGCTCCGAGAGCCGAGCAGCCATGCCGTCGCAGAGCGTCAGGTGCAGCCCCACGCAAAGCCCCGGACACCGGCGCGCGATCGCGACCGCTTCCTCCACGCATTGCTCATTCACCATCAGACTGGCCTGGGTGAGGGCACCGGCGGCAAAATACTCCTCCACGCTTTCGTTGACTTCGTGGCTGCACCCGAAATCGTCGCCGGTCAGAAGGAGATGTTTCAAAACGTTGGCCGGTGGAGGGAAGCTGCGAGGGGAAAGACAATTAGGCGCAACGCCGGGTGGCGGCGCAAGCCATGATGCTTCTCCACTTGGCGGAGTCGTGTCTCATCGCGCTCTGCGCAGTCAGCGTTTTCTATTGGATCCTGAGCACCGTTATCCTTCGACGTCGGATGGCGCGGAGACGCCTCCCCGCCGACACCGGGACCGTGCTCGCGCCTGTCACGTTTCTGAGGCCCATCAAAGCGTGCGTTCCGGATCTTCGCTCCCGGGTACGGGAAGCAATCGGCGCCATGCGACCGGGCGATCAGCTCATCTTCGGGGTGGAGGCGAACTCGCAGGAGGCAGAATGCTGTGAGCAGGAATGCGCTTTTGTCGACAGCGATCGGCAGATCCTCATCGTCACCTGCCACCCTGACGGCGCGCGCAATCCCAAGATCAACAAGCTGGTTCAGATGACCCTCGTTGCGGAACACGATCGCCTGATCGTGATGGACAGCGAGGCGATGCCGGACGCGGGGTGGATGGAGCGTTTCCGGGAGGAATGGGTAGGAACCGGGGCAGACTTGCTGACCGCCGGGTACCGCTTTGGCGGTGCGAAGAGTTGGTGGCAGCGGCTCGATGCCGCAGCGGCCCTGCTCACCCTATGGCCGGGGCTGGCGGTGGTGGAGGCGTTCGGGCAGGTGCGCTTCGCGTTGGGTGCCTGCATGGCATTGCGGCGCGAAGATCTCGACAGTCTCGGTGGCTGGGCGCGGTGGAGCGATTCGTTGGCAGAGGATCACGCGCTCGGCCAGTGCTTTGCGGATGACGGCCGCCATGTTGCCCTCTCCAGAGAAGTGCTGGAGCTGCAAAGTGATCTACTCGACGCGACGGGCTGGTGGCGGCATCAGCGCCGGGCAGCGGTAACCTATCGGGTTGCGTGTCCCACCGGCTACGCAGGGCAGATCGTCACCCATGGAGTTACCTTCGCCTTGTTGCTAACTCCATTAAGTGGTGGCGCGGGTTGGACCTGGCTCGCCGCCGGGGCTGTCGTGATTCTCCGGTCGGTTACTGCAGTAAGCATCGCGCGGACGATAGGGTGGCGCTTTCGGTGGCTCTGGATAATCGCCCCGATCGCAAGTCTCCTCGAGACGGTGTTCTGGCTCACTGCCTGTGCTGCCCCCCAAGTCTGGTGGGCTGGGCGCTGCTGGCGAGTGACGGACTCTGGCCAGCTGGCGGGAACTCCGGGGCCGGACTCAAAGATCGGGTGAGCAGATGAGGAAACTCGGTAAGCGCGAACGCTCAGATACTCTAGTTACACCCATTCCTGCCTGAGGGATCTCAACCTGGCTAGCCGTTAAAGCGCCAAGCTCCGACGTCGGAGCACTTTGCTCCGGTGGAGCAGCAACTTGCTCCGGTGCCGGAGCACTTTGCTCCGATGGAGCAGCAATTTGCTCCGGTGTCGGAGCACTTTGCTCCGATGGAGCAGCAACTTGCTCCAGTGTCGGAGCACTTTGCTCCGATAGAGCAGCAACTTGCTCCAGTGCCGGAGCACTTTGCTCCGATGGAGCAGCAATTTGCTCCGGTGTCGGAGCACTTTGCTCCGATGGAGCAGCAACTTGCTCCGGTAGTGGAGCACTTTGCAGCAGCAGCGCAGCGATTTGCTTGGGATGCTACTAGATAGCCCCGAGGCCGCGTATGCTGGAGCTGTTTTGGCGTGTGAGCGGCGGCTCACGGACTTCGCCGCGCATGAAGCTGTGCGTTTTGGTTTGCAGTTTGCCGCCGGGGCTGTCGCCATCTTGCTCCTCCCTCGCCTTCCGCTGGTCCTCCTTTCGGCACTGCTCCATCCTCTCTCTCCTCACCGTGGCAAAGCTCCTCCTTATTGACGGCCACTACTACGTGTTCCGCTCGTTCTTTGCGATCCAGGGCTTGCGGAACTCGGGAGGTGATCCGACCAACGCCATTTACGGCTTCATCAAGACTCTGCGCCGCATGTTAAAGGACTTGCAGCCAGATCTCGCGACGGTCATCTGGGACGACGGTGTGCCCAAGAGGCGCACCGAACTGCAGCCGGCCTACAAGGAGACCCGCTCTGAGATGCACGACGATATGAAGCCTCAGCTTCGTATCCTCCAGGAGGAGATTGTCCCGGCGCTTGGCTTTCCCGGGCTCTCCCTCGCCGACACGGAAGCAGACGATTTGATGGCCACCTATTGCTGCATGGCACGAAGTCGTGGCGATGAGGTGGTGCTGGCGACGAACGATAAGGATCTCTTTCAGCTCGTGGACGAGAAGGTGAAAGTTTACACCACGAGCAAGCTGGAACTGGCTTCCCCGAAAGACACCCATGCGCTCCTCGGCGCGGAGTCCGTGGTGAAGAAGTGGGGTGTCTCGCCCGGGCAGATCGGTGACATCCTCGCTCTGATCGGCGACAGCGTGGACAATATTCCCGGCATTCCCGGTCTGGGACCGAAAAGCGCCGCCGCCTTGGTGGCGGAGTTTGGCAGCATCGAAGCTCTGATCGCCGGGATTGACCGCGTAAAGAAGCCGGCGCTTCGTGAAAAGCTCCGGGCTGCTGGCGAGCAGATTGTGCAGAATCGTGAGATGGTCCGCCTGGATCTGGATCTACCCGTGCCGCTTCCTCTCGACGAATTGGTGGTTCGTCCGGATTACCCGAAACTCGTGGCCGCGCTGGAGCGTTGCGAATTCAAAACCCTCCTCGCGGAAGTGCGTGCAGAAGCGGCTGAAGCCGGGGTGAGGCCACCAGCGAGCATGGGCACGGGGCAACAGGAACTCTTCTAGCGCGCCATGGCGTGGAGGTGCGTGCCGGCAGACAAAGCCTTTGCCCCTCAATTCTCGACTTTCAACGCCCCTTCTTGGAATCTGTTTTTATCAGTCTCCTCATGAACGACAGCAACATCGAATCGCACCTTATTGAGAAACGGGTCTTCAAGCCTGCGAAAGAGTTCTCAAAGAAAGCCCGCATTCAAAGCATCGCGCAGTACCGGGCGATGTATGACGAGTCGATTGCAGACCCGGATAAATTTTGGGCGCGCGAGGCGGAGGAGCTAACGTGGCGGCAAAAGTGGAGCAAAGTGCTCGAATGGAAGGAGCCTTTTGCCCAGTGGTTTGTCGGCGGAAAGCTGAACGTCTCCGAGAACTGTCTGGATCGGCACCTAGCGGGACCACGCAAAAATAAGGCGGCGATCATTTGGGAAGGGGAGCCCGGCGAGAAGCGCACGCTCACTTTCCAGCAACTCCACCGCGAGGTCTGCAAGTTCGCCAACGTCCTGAAGCGCAACAAGGTCAAGAAGGGTGACCGGGTGCTCATTTACATGCCGATGATCCCGGAGGCTGCCGTGGCGATGCTCGCTTGCGCACGCCTGGGCGCGACTCATTCGGTGGTCTTCGGCGGATTCAGCGCCGAGTCGATTCGGGATCGGATTTCCGATTCCCGGCCCATGCTGGTGATCACTGCTGATGGCGGATATCGGCGCGGGACGATCGTTCCGCTAAAGCAGAACGTGGACGATGCCTTGCGCGGAGATGCGCAAAGCGTAAAGAAGGTCGTGGTCTTCCGCCGGGCGGGAAATGATATCCATATCGAGGAAGGGCGCGACGTGTGGTGGCATCGCGAGATGGAGTACGTGAATGCGAAGTGCGAGCCCGAGGCGCTGGACAGCGAGCATCCGCTTTTCATCCTCTACACTTCGGGTTCGACCGGAAAGCCGAAGGGTATCCTGCACACCACCGGTGGCTATCTTTTGCAGGCGTACACGACCTGCAAGTATGTCTTCGACCTGCGCGACGAGGACATCTACTGGTGCTCGGCCGATGTGGGCTGGGTGACCGGCCACTCGTACGTAGTGTACGGCCCGCTCGCCATGGGAGCGACTACGCTGATGTACGAAGGCGCGCCGAACTGGCCGGAGAACAACCGCTTCTGGAAGATCATCGAGGAGTACGGCGTCACTGTTTTCTACACCGCGCCGACTGCGATTCGCGCCTTCATTCGCTGGGGAGACGAGTGGGTGACCCGCCATGACTTGAGCTCGCTCCGCCTGCTCGGCACCGTGGGTGAGCCGATCAATCCTGAAGCCTGGATGTGGTATCATCGGGTGATCGGCCAGGAGCGCTGCCCGATCGTGGATACGTGGTGGCAGACGGAAACCGGCGGGCTGATGATCACGCCGCTGCCTGGAGCGATCCCGACCAAGCCCGGGTCTGCAACGCTGCCGTTCTTTGGCGTCGACGCTGCGATCGTGGACGAGGCAGGTCGGGAAGTCGGGGTTAACGAGGGAGGCAAGCTGGTAATCCGCAAGCCGTGGCCGGGGATGCTGCGGAGTATTTATGGCGACAAGGCCCGTTACAAAAAGACCTACTGGAGCGAGGTGAAGGGCTGCTACTTCGCGGGCGATGGAGCGCGACGGGACAAGGATGGCTACTTCTGGATAGTGGGCCGAATCGATGACGTGCTGAATGTAGCGGGGCACCGTCTTGGCACCAGTGAGGTGGAGAGCGCGCTGGTCTCACATCCCTCCGTGGCGGAAGCCGCGGTGGTAGGCAGGCCCGATGACTTGAAGGGCCAAGCGGTGGTCTGCTTTGTGACTGTGAAGTCAGGGATCAAGCCGGGTAAGGAACTCGCCGCCGAGTTGAAGAAGCACGTTCGCCACGCGATCGGCCCGGTGGCTACGCCCGACGAGATCCGGTTTGCGGAGGCGCTTCCGAAGACGCGATCCGGTAAAATCATGCGCCGACTGCTGAAAGAGGTCGCAAGCGGAAAGACGGTCACGGGTGATACCACAACGCTGGACGATCTTTCGGTACTTTCGCGGCTGGGCTCGAGCGAAGAGTAGCCATGACTTCATCCCGACTTGCCGGCGCATCTCCTGGAGCCTAGGCCTTGGACTACTTCTCCCCAGGTCTCCGAGAATTCGCGCGCATCGGCAGCCGTGCCGCGGCGCGTTTTCGGATCTCGACCCGTTCTCGAGAGCTGTCCAAGGCTGAAGCGCAACTCGGGTTGCTTGGTTGGCAGCAGGCCGACTACGACGTCGATACCCAGCGTCAGGTGCAGGAGATCTATGCCGTCGAACAGGAGCAGTCGAAGCTGACCAACCAGGCCGCAGCGCTCTTCACTGAGGTGCGGCTGCAGCAGACGAAACGAGAGACTGCGCGGAAGGAGCACGAGGAAGAGCGTCAGAAGCTCGAAGCAGCGGAGCGGAAACTTCGCGAAGCGCGACTGCCCTTGGAGCGGCAACTCGCGGAGAAGCAAAAGGTGGAGCCGAACTTCGAGAAGCGGATCCCGGCATTGGACCGTGAGCTCCGTGATGTGCAGAAGCGCTATTCAGAATTGCTGGGCATGGAGACGCACACTGCGGCTTCGCGCAATGAGCTGATCCTGCTGCGCGAGCGCTCAGTCGCGATCCCCAACGAGAAGAGCGATCTGCGCACCCAGCATCTCCGGACGGCCAGCGAGATTCGAGCATTGGAAAGCGCGCTGGAAAGTGGCGAGGCGGAGATCGCTGCCACTCATCAGAAGATCCGGACGAACGAGGCGCAATGGGCCGAGCAGGACCGCGAGATTCATCAAGGCATTCGGGAGCGTGAGAAGAAAAAGGAGGGGATCGAAAAGCGGATTCAGGAGCTGGAGAACGCGAAGTTCGATCCCTACAAGCGCATCGGCCAGGTTCTCGCAGACAATCAGATTGCGCCGCTGAATCAGCCGGAGGCGCTGCGCAAGGTCCACACGCTGCGCTTCCGGATTGCGGAGCAGCAGCAGCGAATCGCGGACTCCCAAGCGGCGACTGCCGCGGAGGCCGGTCCGCTCGTTCGCACTTCGATGTTCCTCTGGGCGGGGATTGCGGCGGGTACGATCGTGGTGCTGATTGCGGCACTTACCTGAGGGTGAGTTCACTAGTTCGCAAGGGCGGCGGGCCAGTTCGACTACCGCTTCGCCAGCGCGTTGACCCCTGTTTAACAGGGCGATACCGAGACGTGGCACGTCATTTGACCTGAGAGAAGCTTGTATGCACTCTCTGTCTGCTCGCTTCACGTCATCGGCTGGTACGCCCGCGGAGGTAGGCACCTAACCCCTACCTGGATTGCCGTTATGAACTCGGATCGTCGTTCGTTCTTCAAGACTCTCGGATCAGCAGCCGCAGCAGCAGCGGCTGTATCTGTCCCTGGAATCAATCAAGCAGCTGTCGCGGCAGTTTCATCAGGAGATGGCCGCGCTTTCAACGTCCAGAGGAACCTTCTGGAGATCGAAGGCGCACCATCAGGCGACTTGGCCTCTGTGAACGGCGGTTACCCTATGGGGATCGTAGTTGATGATGGTATCGACCAGGGCGGAGTGATGCGGAAGCGGCTTGCCGGTGTGAAGCACAAGGATCTGGAGCTCTCTGGTGGAGCAGGCATGGGTCCAAAGTTCTTCCAACTGATCAGCGACTTTCTGTCCCTGCAGTCCCAAACGTTCAACGGTGCGGTGTCGTATTCGGACGCGAAGTTTCGCGAAGGTGGGCGCCTCGACTTTACGGACGCCGTGGTGCATTCCGTCAGAATCCCTGCGATGGATGCCAGTTCCAAGGCAGTCGGCCACTTTGGAGTTACTTGCCGGGTGGGGCGGAGCACACGGGAAAAAGGCGATGGATCCAAATCAACGCCTCCTGCGAAGGCAAAACCATGGCAGCTCTCAAATTTCCGCGTTAGCATCAATGGTCTCGAATCTACCATGTCCCTCACAACAAGGGTGGAAAGCCTCGTGATTCGGCAGGAGATCTTCCCGACCGCTTCAGGAGCGGCTGCTGTGGATGCGGGCCCTTTGCAGATCCCTGACCTGGTGCTCACCGTGAGCGAGCAGCGTTCAGAACCCCTTTATGATTGGTTTGAGAACATGGTGGAAAAAGAAAACCCAGACGAGCGCGATGGAAAGATCGAGCTGCTCGCCTCTGACTTCCAAACGGTGCTCTTCACAATTAATTTCTTTAACCTTGGGATTTGGTGGCTCGCCACGGAGGACGGCGACGGATCTATCCTGCGCCGAGTGACTGCAAAAATGTACTGCGAGCGGATGTCCTTCACTCGTCCGTAAGGGAAGAGATGTACGCCCCTCCCTCGTAAGGCAATCCCGTTACGGTGTTAGCGGCTCGCCGATAACGTCGTACACCTGCGTGCCGGTAATCTGGACGTCAATGAACTCACCGACGGGCGCGGGGCGGGTGAGCAGGATCCGACCATCCACGTCGGGGGCGTCGCCTGAGCTTCGGGCCACGAGCGGTTGGTCGACGAGCACGCGCATCCGGCGCCCGACCTTGGCCTCGGAGACTTCGCGGGCGATCCGCTGCTGAAGTTTCATCGCGCTCGCGTATCGAGCCTTCTTGGTGCGGTCTGAAAGCTGGTCCGACATCTTCGCGGCACGGGAGCCTTCCTCTTGCGAGTAGGTGAAGATGCCGAGCCGCTCGAAGCGCGTTCGTTTGATGAAGTCCATCAGGTAGTCGAACTCCTCCGCGGTCTCACTGGGGAAGCCCACGATGAAGGTCGTGCGAATCACGATGCCCGGGATGCCCGCGCGGATGCGCGCAATCAGGTTCTCGATGTGTTCACTCGAAGTCTCGCGGCGCATTACCTCCAGCATCCGTGGATGGATGTGCTGAAGCGGCATGTCGATGTAGCGGCAGACCTTGTCGCATTCGGCAATGCACTGGATCAGCTCGTCGCTCCAGTGCGCAGGGTGCGTGTAGAGCAGCCGGATCCAGAACTCGCCCTCCACAGCCTGGAGAGCGCGGATCAGTTTGGTAAGGGTCGGCCCCTTGGTTGAATCCACCTGCTGCCTGGGACCCGCTTTCTCGTCCCATTGATCCATCCCGAAGTAGGTGGTGTCCTGACTTATCAGATTGATCTCCTTCACCCCTTCGGCAACCAGTCCACGCACCTCGGCGACGACCGAATCGATGGTCCGGGAGCGGTGCTTGCCGCGCATTTGGGGGATGACGCAGAATGAACACGGATGATTACATCCTTCCGCGATCTTCGTGTAGACCGTGTGGTTGGGCGTGAGGCGGAAGCGGGGCGTGTCCCAGTCGGGAATGTACACCGGCTTGCGAGTCACCAGATTGAGCGGTTCCCACGTGTCGTCATGCACGTCGGAAGGTTGCGCGAGGAGAGTCTGGATGATCTCGCCGGCTTCCGCGACCTGGTCGAGACCAATGAAGGCGTCCACCTCCGGAAGTTCCTTGGCGAGATCCTTGGAAAATCGCTGCGCCATGCACCCGCTCACGATGAGCTTTTGCCCCGCGCGCTTCTTCAAGCCGCGATGCTGATGCGCTTCCAGAATCGCCTCGATCGATTCCTCTTTCGCAGAGTCGATGAACGCGCAGGTATTCACGATCAGGACGTCCGCTTCGTCCGCGTTCGCCGTGATCTCCATCCCATGGCCGAGCACTCCGCCAAGCATGATCTCCGCGTCCACGAGGTTCTTCGCGCACCCGAGACTGATCATGCCAACTTTCTTCTTGGCGGGGATAGGAAGCGCGATGATGGCCATGTTCTGCGGAAAAGGTGCCGAAAATAGCACATCCCGCAGCCGGTTGCATGCACCGACTGCGGGATGTGCTGAAAACTTTGCCGCTCTCCTCAGGAGAACCTAGATCCCCGGGACGTGGTACGCGAGAGGCTTGGCGTCGGAATTAGTCGTCACCGCGCGGGCCTCTTGCAATTGCGGCTCGCTGCTACCTGCTGGGATTTCAAACGGGATCGCCGGTTCGGTGTTCGATGCAGGCAGAGGCTTGTCCGTGTCCTCGGCAGGAGCTGCCTCCACCACCCGAGTAGCTCCCAAGTCTGCTGGTGCGATCTCCGCGGTTGCAGGCGTCACTTTCTCAGGATCAGAGGTAAGGCCCAACCGCTGGGCACTCACAAAGACCGAAAACCCAAGACCGGTCACGAAGATGATCCCTAGGAAGACGAAGGCAGGGATAATTGACGGAGCACGCATCTCGCGCCGCGATGGCGTTCTCACATTTGCCGGCTCTGGCGCACTATTGAGATACTGATACTCCGCAACGCTCACCTGATGCGGGATCTCCAACGCACGGGCGTGCTTGTCTACGTCAATCCCGAGGTGCCTTCCGTAGATCTGAAGAAAGCCTTTCGCGTAAGCATTGCTGCCGAACTTGCTGTAGTCGTCGGTCTCCAAGCCGATGATCTTATCTGGCCGGAGCCGGGTTGCGTGCGCGACCTCGTCGATCGTGAGTCCGCGTGCGAGACGAGCTTGCGAGAGCTGTTTGCCAATGGGATCGGCCATGTTCGGAAAAGGAATTCGCTGAGGTTGAATTTGCTGCAGTTGCCGTCATCGGCCGCGACCGCAGAGAGTGGAGCCACAGATGGCAGGGATGAATTATCCGAGCTGGTGAGACTGTTTACACAAATCTCTATAAGAAGCCAGCGCGGTTGTATGGGAATTCTATTGCACGACACGTGCCACCCCGGCAGGAGAGTCGAGCAAAGCCCCCGATTTCTATCAGGGCCCCTCAGAATGGATCCAATGCATCCAAATCCACCAGGATCTCGCGGGGCTTTGCACCCTCGCCAGCGCCGACGTAGCCACGCTGTTCCAGGATATCCAGGATCCGCGCAGCTCGCGTGTAGCCTAGCCGCAACCTCCGCTGGAAGAGAGAGGTGGACGCCTTCTTCTCCTGGCGCATCACTTCCAGGCATTTCTCCACGAGTTCCTCGTCTTCATCAGAAACGCTCTCCTCCTCGCTCCCGCCATTCCCTTGGAGCCGCTCATGGATCGAGTGCTCAAAGGCCGGCTCTCCTTGTGAAGAGGCGTAGTCGACTACGCGCCGGATTTCGTCATCAGTAACCAGCACGCCTTGAGCGCGGATCATCCGCGATGTCCCTGGGGGCCGGTACATCATGTCGCCTTGCCCGAGCAGCCGCTCCGCCCCATTCTCGTCGAGAATCACTCGGCTATCCAGTGCGGACGCCACCTGGAATGCGATGCGGCACGGCACGTTGGCCTTGATCACGCCGGTGATCACATCCGCCCGAGGTGTCTGCGTGGCGATGAGCATGTGGATCCCGGCCGCGCGCGCTTTCTGGGTGATCCGCGCAATCGCGCTTTCCACATCCGCCGGCGCGGTCTGCATCAGATCTGCCAGCTCGTCCACGATGATCACGATATAAGGCATGCGATCCGGGATGATCAGATCCGTCTCACGCGGTACCCGGACGGTTGTCATCTTCACCACCCGCTCCTCAGCGGAAAGCGTCTCGGGATCAACCTCCATGGGGATTTCGTCGCCGAGTTCCACAAATGCGCCCTCCGGCGCTTCGCTGGCTACCGCTTCTTCGAGTCCCGCAGCCTCGGCTGCTGCTGCGGCGGCTGCAGCCTCGAAGAGATCCGTCTGCCCCTTCTCGAAATCAATCTCCTTCTGGGTCTTCGGTTTGGGGCGTGAGTTGAACGAACCGATGTTCCGGACCCCCGTCTTGGCAAAGATCGCATACCGCTTCTCCATCTCGTCGATCGCCCAGCGGAGCGCGAGTAGCACCTTCTTCGGATCAGTCACCACAGGCACCACGAGATGGGGCAGACTATTATATACCTGCATCTCGACGACCTTCGGATCGATCATGATGAAGCGGAGATCCTCCGGGCTGAAGCGGTAGAGAATGGAGGCGATGATCGAGTTGATGCAGACGCTCTTGCCGGAGCCCGTGGTGCCGGCGACCAGCCCGTGCGGCATGGCCGCGAGGTCCGCAATGATCGTCTTGCCGTAGACATCCTTGCCGAGGGCCAACGGGATCTTCGCCTTGGTCGTATGGAAGTCGTCGCTCTCCAGCAACTCGCGCAGGGTCACCTTCTGCTTCTTGGAATTCGCGATCTCGATTCCCACCGTGTCCTTCCCGGGAATGGGCGCGAGGATGTTGATCCGCTCTGCGCGCGTCGCGCGGGCGATGTCGCGCTCCAGGGAGACGATCCGGTCCACCCGCACTCCCTTCGCCGGGTAGACCTCGTAGCGGGTAATCGTCGGGCCGCGCGTGATGTCACCTGGGGCGACGCTAATTCCAAATTGCTCCAGGGTCTCGATCACCGTGGTCTGCACCGAGCGGAGTTCCTCGGGATCGGCGACCTGCCGGTCTGCGATGTCCATGGCATCGAGCAGATCCAGCGAGGGTAACTCGTAGTTCTCGCACGGGTAGGGGCTCATCGGCGCGAGCTTGTCCGCCTTCGGCTCCTTCTTCCGTGGCGGCTGCAGCGCGGTGCTGTCGAAGATTTTCGGCTCAGGGCGGGGCGCCTCGATCAGGAGTTCCGGCTCCGATAGATCGAGAAGCTCGGGCGTCGTCGCGGCTTCTGGTTTAGTCGGGGCGGCTTTAGTCCGGGCAGGTGGACGCTCGGGCTTGCGGCGTTCGCGCTCCTTCTCGTAGCGGGCACGTTCCGCCAGTTGCCGCTCCCGGCGATCGGCGCGCGCATGCTGCCAGTCCTCCAGCTTCTCCCTCGCGCGAGTGGGTAGCTCGAGGAGGGAGTGGATGACATCCCCAGGATTGATCCCAGTGAGCAGGATGAGACTCAGTGCGTAAAGGGTCAGCAGAACAATCAGCGATCCGACCGAGCCCAGCACTTTCGCGAGTACCAGCGCGCCGAGGGATTGGCCGATCCAACCGCCCTCTCCTGCGAGGCGCAGCTTCTCCGCCCCAATCAGCGGCCAGGGCGAAAGCGCCGCCAGGCAGGCTCCGGAAAGTACGAAAATCGCACACCAGACCCAGCGGGAACGCAGCGGAAACCACGGGGCCAGCAGCTTCGCGCCCCCGTAGCCGAAAAGCACCGCGGCCACCAGATAAGCCGCCGCACCGAGGAGCGTATAGAGAGTGCAGGCGAGCATCGCCCCCGCGACTCCAATGAAGTTGGAAGTGCCGCGGCTCGCGCGTGCCGCTGTGCTGAACGGGTACCACGAGGGGACGTCGGCCGGAGCGTACGAGATGAGCGCCAGGAAAAGAATCGTCCCGGCTCCGAGGAGCACCAGGCCAATTACTTCGTAAGGGGTGTGGGTAGTTGCCTTGGCGCGAGCCATGTGGAGCGGAGTGTAGCGTTCAGCGTGCCGCTTTCAATCGTCACCATTGGGGAGATGCGAGCCCCGACTTGTCAATCCTGAGACGATGAGCTTCCTGCGGACGCATTCTTGAGACGTTGCGGTCTCTCTTCTGCGCATACTAGCCCCATTGAGTGGTCGACCACTCACTTAGACTGCCAATCCGCTCTATTTGCTCGGCACGCCGCCCTTTTTGCTCGGCTGAGGGTGTCAATAGCTCGGCGCGCCGAGCAAATAGCTCGGCGTGCCGCCCTCAAAGCTCGGCATGCCGAGCAAAAAGCTCGGCTGAGGGTGTCGAAAGCTCGGCGTACCGAGCAAATAGCTCGGCTGGGGGTGTCAATAGCTCGGCGTGCCGAGCAAATAGGGCGGCATGCCGAGCAAAAAGGGCGGCGAGCCCCTCGGCGTGTTCCTCCCCTGCCTTGCCGGTTTCCGAATTCCGATCTCCAGCTTTTCTGTTTTGCTCTTTTCTCCAGGCAAGTTTGCCTATTGTCGCCGTGGGACCGTCCCATTACGAGACAACTAGCGATTACAGCAGCCGCGATTATCCCCCTGAGTTTGTACCCCGCCTTCACCCCCTCATGGAGCTCTCCAGCCCGCTGATCTTCGAACCCTTGTTCATGGAACGTGTCTGGGGAGGCCGCCGATTGGAGACGCTCTTCGGGAAGCGGCTGCCGCAGTGCGCCCGGATCGGTGAGTCGTGGGAGATCGTCGATCGGGAAGAGGCGCAGAGCGTGGTGCACGAAGGTCCCTTGCGCGGGACGACCCTGCACGAACTCTGGACAGAGCACCGTGAGGTGATCTTTGGACGGGGCCTGCCAGACTCCCCGCGCTTCCCGCTACTTTGCAAGCTGCTCGATGCGCAGGAGCGGCTCTCTCTTCAGGTCCATCCGCCCGCGGCTGTGGCTGAATCGCTCGGCGGAGAACCGAAAACAGAGATGTGGTATGTCGTCGATGCGCTCCTCGACAGCGACCTATACGCGGGCGTGGTGCCAGGCGTCACCCGTGAGTCATTCGATGAAGCGATCCACGAGGGACGCGTGGCGGATCAGATCCACAAGGTGCCAGTGAAGAAGGGGGATGCAATCTTCATCCCGAGTGGGCGCGTACACGCGATCGGTGCTGGGAACCTGATCGTGGAAGTGCAGCAAAACAGCGACACGACCTATCGAGTCTTTGACTGGAATCGGATCGGTCCGGATGGACAGCGGCGGGAGCTGCACGTTGCGGAGTCGCTGGAGTCGATCACTTTTGATGACGTCGAGCCGGTCTTCTCGGACGTCTCTTCAGGCGAATTACTCGTAGAATGTGAGCACTTCCGAGTGGAGCGCTGGCATGTCACCGCTCCGCGAAGCGCTGGGGTCAGTGACCGTTTTGCGATCTACACCGTGGTGGAAGGAGCGGTGCAGTTTGCCGGACGCGAGTTTGCACCAGGGAGCTTCTTTCTGGTTCCTCCTGGTTTGTCCGGCAGCGAGCTCAAGCCGGTGACGGAGCAGGTGACTGTGCTGCGGACGACAGTCCCGTAGCAGGGAGCGTAACTACGTCCCTCCTGTGTAGAGGCGTCTCTGTTGCCGAGGCGGCATGTCTGCTTCGCGGACAGAGTGGCTTCAACCTTCGGGTACGAGCGCGCGTCGTACTGTCCTCTCGCGCTCCGGTCTGCTTACGCCCGCATTCCGCCGATGCGCCTGCCTGCAGGCCACCGCTTCTGGACTCGTACGCTGTCGATCTTCCAGGTGCTCTCCTCGCGCACTAGGTTGAAGAGACACGGCACGACCTCACCTTGAGGTAGAAAGAAGTAGGCGGGGACCACGGCGCGTTCACCGTCCCACTGGATCGCTCCGAATTCCACGCGCTCCGCACGGCCGAGGAGGGGATAGTCGCTGCGGGCGAGGTCGGCGAAGGCCTCGATGTTGAACTTCTCCTGGAAATCATTCGAGACCTGCCGATAGGCCGCGATGTAGTCGTCATCCCGGAAGGCATTGATCTGCTTCTGCACGACCGCAAAGAGTTCTGTGGGTCGAAGAGTCGCCTGCTGGCGCAGCTGATACTGCTGGACGACGGCGGCCACGACGCAGACCGCGACGAAAAAACCGAGGATGAGGAGCTTGGAAAACTTGCTCATGCGCTGGAAGTCGATACGCCCCCGGGCGGCGGTTGGACTTCGGCAAGGTGCTTCAAGTAGCGGAAGCTGTAAAGACCCGTTCCATGGCCGTCCCCCCAACTCGGCTGCAGAGCGTAGCCGCCGATCTGCTGCACACTCCGTAGGTCGAAGCTCAGCGGCGTGTACGTGACTTCCGGCTGGACGAGATGGCCCATCACATCCGGCTCCCCGCCGCAAACTGCGCAGGGACAGGCCCGGCGGAGTTCTTCCAGCGGGAGATAGGATTCAGTACCGTCACTCCAGAGAATGGCGAGTTCCGAGCCGATCCGCTGAATGCTGGTGGGCGCGAGAGGGGTGGGCATCGGCTATTCAGCAAAGGTGGAGTCGTCGCTGACCGGGCGCCAGCCTTTCCCGCTGCGTGCTCCGAAGAGCGCGCTTCCCACGCGGACCATCGTGGCACCTTCCTCCACGGCGATCCCGTAGTCGCCGCTCATGCCCATGGAGAGTTCAGGCAGCGGGATCCCGAAGCTGGTGGCCAACTCATCGCGCAAAGCGCGCAGCTTTATAAAGTAAGAGCGGCTATGCTCCGCTTCAGCAGCCAACGGTGGAATCGCCATGAGGCCATCGATCTGCAAGCGGTCCAGCGCAAGAAGCGCCTCCATGTCCCGGCGGAGCTGATCCGGCGGGAAGCCGTGCTTGCTGCTCTCTCCTGCGACATTCACCTCCAGCAGCACCTTCGGGAAGAGGCCCGCCTCGCCTGCGATCCGGCTTACGTCGCGAGCCAGCTCCAGGCTGTCGACGCCATGCAGCCGCTCGACCAGCGGGAGGATTTGCCGAATCTTGTTCTTCTGCAGATGGCCGATGAAGTGCCACCGGGCTTTACCGGAAACCTGCGGGATCTTCGCACGAGCCTCTTGCACCCGACTCTCACCGAAGACATATTGCCCGGCCTCCACGAGCTCGCTCACCGCTTCAGGCGGATGGGTCTTGGAGACGGCGATCAGGCAGACCTCGTCCGCGGAGCGCCCGGCAGTTTGGGAGGAAGTCGCGATGGTGCGACGGATCCCACCGAGGCGGTCAGCTAGCGTTTCCATTAGAGCGGTGAGACGTATCGTTTGACATGGAATAAGCCCTCCTTATTGTCGTCGGCTAGGGATGTATATCGAAACTTTCAAGGTATTCTGCGATCTGGCTGAGACAGGGAGCTTCTCGAAGGCCGCAGCACTTAACTCCGTTACGCAGAGCGCTGTCTCGCAGCAAATTCGCTCCCTGGAGACTCGTTTCCAAGTGACTTTGGTCGAGCGGAGCCGGCGGAACTTCAATCTCACCCCTGAGGGACGTGCTTTCCTGGAGGCCAGCAAGGAGATCCTCGACGTCTACAATCATCTCGGTGATCGCCTGCACGAGCTGCGCAACGTGGTCGCAGGCGAGCTGAGCGTGGCCTCCATCTATAGTATAGGGCTTCACGAGCTGCCGCCGATTCTGAAGGGCTTCCGGGCGAAGCACCCGGAGGTTGAGGTGCGCGTGGCCTACCGGCGCTCTGTCCAGGTTTACAGTGAAGTGCTGGCCGGCGAAGTTGATCTGGGACTCGTGGCCTATCCAGGCAAACGCACCGGCTTGAATGTCGAAATCTTTGACGAGGACGAGTTGGTCCTGATCTGCCATCCGAATCACCCGCTCGCTCGCGAGGAGTCCATCCCGCTGATTCAGCTGAACGGGGAGAAGCTGATCTCCTTTGAACCGGACCTCCCCACGCGGAAGGTGATCGACCGGCACATCCGTGAGAAGAATGTGCAGATCGAGCACAGCATGGAGTTCGACAACATCGAGATGGTGAAGCGAGCTGTGGAGATCGAAAGCGGCGTCTCGATTGTACCGAGCAACACTGTGAGCAAAGAGGTGGAGAACGGCCTCCTGGTGGCCGTGGCAATCTCCGATCCGAGAATGATGCGCCCGCTGGGGGTGATCAGCCGCCGGAATCGGGCGCGTTCGCCGGCGCAAAAGGAGTTCGTGGCCGAACTTCGGGCGGGTTGCGCGCACCGCCGGAGTGCGGAGCTGCTCGTCGCAGCGGTCTAGTCGGTCTCGCTGGACAGTGCGCGAAGGCGTCTCTAAGACTCCGCGCTCACTTCCACTTTACCGCACGCCATGTCCGTTCTCGTCGTTGGTTCCATCGCGCTCGATACCGTCAAAACACCCGTGGAGGAGCACGCCGACCTGCTCGGGGGTTCTGCTTCCTACGCCGCGGTGGGCGCGAGCTTCTTCTCTCCTGTGCAGCTGGTGGGCGTGGTTGGAGATGACTTTCCCACGGAGCATGTGGAATATCTCCGCTCACGGAACATCAACCTGAACGGCCTGCAAACCGTTCCCGGCAAGACCTTCCGCTGGTCCGGGGAGTACATGTGGGACATGAACACGCGCGAGACTCGGAGCGTGGAACTGAATGTCTTCGAGCACTTCAATCCGACACTTCCCGCCGGTTACACCGACACGCAGTACGTTCTCCTCGCGAACATTGCGCCGAAGCTCCAGAGCCACGTGCTCGATCAGATGCAGAAGCCGCGATTCGTTATCGCGGATACCATGGATCTTTGGATCAGCATCGCGAAGGACGACCTGATCGCTCTGCTAAAGCGGGTGGACATGCTCATCCTGAACGATGGCGAAGCCCGCCAGCTCACCGGCGAGACCAGTCTGATTCGGGCCGGCGCGGCCATCCGGGCACTCGGTCCTAAGTATGTCGCGATCAAGAAAGGCGAGCACGGCTGCCTGCTCTTCGGCGACAATCAGTTCTTCTCCTGCGGCGCCTATCCTCTCGAGGATCTCCACGATCCGACCGGCGCGGGTGACACTTTCGCCGGTGGCCTTGCTGGCTACCTCGCCACACGCAATGGTGGCAAAGTCACCTTTGAGCAGCTCCGCAGCGCGGTCGTCCACGGGAGCGTGCTCGCCAGCTTCAACGTCGAAGCCTTCAGCCTGGAACGGCTCCGGACGCTCACCCAGAACGACATCGAGCAACGGCTGGCGATGTTTCGGCTGATGTCGCAGTTCGAAGTGCTCTGACGCGCTTGCACCCGCGCGGTGCAGGCAGGAGAGTCCCGGCTCCGCATGAGGACCGTCCTTCGAGTATTCGCCTACGTCCGCCGCTACCCTTGGTGGGCTACCGGCACCCTTTCCTTTGCCGTCCTGAGCACCTTGCTCGTGATCGTCTTCCCTTCTGTCACGCGCATCGTGGTCGACGAAGTTCGGGCAGGTCGTAGCGAGCGGCTCTGGACTCTGGCGCTGGTCGCCCTGGGTGCGTTCTTCCTCCGGGATCTCTTTAACGGGATCCGCATTATCCTGAACAACACCTTCGAGCAGAAGGTGATCTTCGACCTCCGGAGCGACCTGTACTCGCACATCCAGCAGCTCCCGCTCACCTGGTTCGACAACCGGAGCACGGGCGACATCATGACGCGCATCCTGGAAGATGTGAACGCCATGGAGCGCGTGCTCATCGACGGGATCGAGCAGGGGACGATCGCCGTGCTGCAGGTGATTATCGTCTCGGCTGTGCTCTTTTGGACGCACCCGGGCCTAGCGGCGCTATCGTTCCTCCCGTTCCCCTTCCTCATCGGTGGGGCCCTGGCGTACACGCTCACGGCACACCGCCGCTACCGGGTGCAACGCAAAGCATCCTCGGCGATGAACTCGCTGCTGCACGACAACCTTGCGGGGATCCGGCAAATTAAAACGTACGTCCGGGAGCCGGAAGAACACGCCCGCTTCAACAGCGTAAGCAACCAACTGCGCGAAGCCACGCTGGTCGTGATGCGAGTCTGGGCGCTCTACAGCCCCTCAATGAGCTTTTTCTCGTCGGTGGGACTAGTCTTGGTGATCGGCTATGGCGGGCACGAGGTCGTAGCTGGCAGGATGACAGTGGGAGAGCTCACCGGCTTCCTTCTGCTCGTGGGCTTCCTCTACGAGCCGATCAGCAAATTGCATAGCCTGAACCAGCTCATCCAAAGTGGCCGAGCTGCGGGTGAACGGGTTTTCGAGATACTCGACGAGAAGGTTGAGCCGGGTCGCGTGGAGGAAGACGAGGTTCCCGCGACCGTAATTGGCGACGTGCGGTTCAAGAATGTCGGCTTCGCGTACTCCGACGAACTCCCGGTATTGCACAACATCAACCTGCACGCCAAGGCAGGAGAGACGATCGCCCTGGTCGGAGCCACCGGTGCGGGCAAAAGCAGTCTCGTGAATCTGCTCACGCGGTTCTACGAGTACGATTCCGGCGAGATCCTCCTCGATGGAGTTCCTCTGACAGAGATCTGCAAGAGTGTGCTCCGCAGCGCAGTTGGCATGGTCACGCAGGAGAGCTTCCTCTTTAACGGATCGGTCCGCGATAATCTACGCCTCGGCCGCCCATCGGCGAGCGACGAGGAGCTCTGGGAAGTGCTGGATGCCGCAAATGCCAGGGATTTCGTAGAGCGCCTTTCGGAGGGCATGGATACGGTCGTTGGCGAGCGGGGGATCAAGCTTAGTGTGGGCGAAAAGCAGCGGGTCTCGATTGCCCGGGCGCTGCTGAAGGATCCACCGATCCTGATTCTCGACGAGGCAACAGCCAGTGTGGACACCCAGACGGAGCGTCTCATTCAGGAGGCTCTCGATCGGCTGATGTCACAGCGGACGAGCTTTGTGATCGCTCATCGGCTCTCGACCGTGCGCAATGCAGACCAGATCCTGGTGATGGATCGCGGGAGGATCGTGGAACGAGGTCAGCACGAGGCATTGGTGGCGGAGGGTGGAATCTACGCGCGGCTGGTGCAGCATAGTTCGCTCGAGAGCACGGCGGCGTCGGCGGTGCTTGAGATAGCAGAGCGATAGGTGCCGGCCTCGGTGGAGCCGGTTTGGTGCTGCGGAGTGAGGCGGGGTTCCTTTAGCTCTTCCTGGGGTGCCGTCGCTCTCTGTGCCTGACGGATATGGAGGCGTCACGTCTGCTTCGCGGACAGAGACGGCTCTACACAGGAAGGCTTGGCGGCTTCGCTTCTTGCTCCGAGTATTTTGTGCGATTCAATCGCGGTTTGAGCTCTGGCGACCGAGAAATTAGCTCGTTGGGCCGAGCTCATCTTGCGACGGGGCCGCAATAAAGCGCGATTCAGTCGCAAGTTTGGTGTCATTCAATCGCAGTTTTGTACTCACGCTCCGCACAAAAGCGCGACTGGATCGCGCAATTTGGCTCACGGGCAGAGAAAATAGCTCTAACCGAGGAGCTCAAACTGCGATTCGATCGTCGATTTCGGCTCAAAGCGGACCGTGTTCTTGTGGCGTTCCGGCTACCGTGGTCCACCTGGCGGGTCCTGATGGTGGTCCTACCACTCCGGCCGATCGGTGCGGGTGCCAGATAGAACGAACCGGTGACGTAAGTTGTTCAACGGTTCCGGCTGAGCTGCTGATTAAGGGATCTCCCGTTCGATTCGTAGCCCCTTTCGACAACCCCGCAACGTTCTTCGCAAAGGTCTTTCGAGATTGTGAATAACTTGTGAGTTACTTTGAATTGAGCAGCTGAGTGCAAGCTCTGCTCATCTGTGCTTGCACGCTTTCACCTCTTTTGATCCGCCGAAGCGCGTGGTGAATATCTCGGACCGCCGCCCTTCTGGAGCTGTCGTGGAACGGCAGTGGTTATGCGGTTTCCCGGGACACTGCCTGCGGAACGTGCTTGGTCGTGAGGGTTGGTCGGCAGAGAGGCTCCCAAGCATCTAAACACGGCCTGCGCAAGACCGTAGGTGCAATGACAATCTAATTGTTAGAGGGAATCGAAAAAATAGTTGGGTCAAAGATTTTGACCCGCAAGGGGGAGTAGTGGCACAAAGTGGGGCGCATTGGAGCGCTGTGGAATAACTTACCTAACAATCCTTCTTCATGTCCGCGATTCAGAACTCGGAACCGATCTTCTCGGGCGAGTTCTGCCACGCGCTAGATCCCAAGAAGCGGATCACCATCCCTTCCCGCTGGCGGGAGGGAGACGCGGACGAGTTCTTTCTAATGGTGGGAAGGGACGGCGCTTACCTGCGCGTCATGCCCACTGCGCAGTTCCGCGCAGTTGGCGAGAAGTTGGCGAACGACTCCTCGATCCAGCCGCGGGATCGGGCGGTCTTCCTCCGGCAGTTTTACTCACGGGCACGACAGGTCGTAGCCGACAAACAGGGTCGCCTGGTGCTCCCGGATGACTTTTGCAAGCAGGCCAGCCTTAGCGGTGAAATCATGCTCATCGGAGCCCACCAGAACATCGAGCTCTGGAACAAGGACGCCTGGGAGGCCACTAAGCAGACAGAGGCAGCCACCTTTGACCGCATTGCGGAAATGATCGGTCTATGATCGCCGATTTTCTCCTCGCTCCCAGCCCTGTCCGGGCCCCGCGCACCAGCTTCACGGCAAATATGAGCCGCAACGAATACCATCGGTCGGTCCTCCTCGATGAGACGATCCAGTTCCTCCAGGCTGGGCCCGGTAAGACGATCGTGGACGGCACACTCGGCGGCGGCGGTCACAGCGCTGCACTGCTCGCGGCGGGCGCGCGGGTGATTGGTCTCGATCAGGACCCCGACGCGCTGGAATTCGCTGGTCGCAAGCTTGCCGAATACAGCGATCGCTTTATCCCGGTGCGCAGCTCTTTTGCCCGCGTCGGAGAGGTCCTTGATGGCCTCGACATTGATCTCATCGATGGCGCGCTGCTCGATCTCGGCGTCTCATCGCACCAGATCGACGAGCCCGAGCGCGGTTTCTCGTTCCAAAAGGACGGGCCGCTCGACATGCGGATGGACCCGCAATCGCCGATCACCGCAGCTGCGCTCGTCAACACCATGAGCGCTGAGCAACTCGAGCGCATTTTCCGAGCGCTTGGTGAAGAGCCGGCCGCAAGGCGGATTGCTGGTCGAATCGTTCGAGACCGCATGGTGCAGCCTTTCGAAACGACCCTGCAACTGGCCGGCTGCATCGAGAGCGTGGTACCTCGCCGCGGGAAGACTCACCCTGCAACCCGCGCCTTCCAGGCCCTGCGTCTCGCTGTAAACCGGGAGCTCGAAGTGCTGACAGAAGCGCTCGAGCGCTTCTCGGAGCGGCTGACGCCCGGGGCGCGATTTGCCGTGATCACCTTCCACTCCCTGGAAGATCGGATCGTGAAGCACTTCTTCCGCGAGCGCAGCCAGGAGTCCATCGACCGGCCCGAGTGGCCTGCTGCCCGTGCAAACCCTGACCGTCTCTTTCGTGCAATCACCACCAAACCAGTGACCGTCACCGAAGCCGAGCTCTGCGAGAACCCGCGTTCCCGCAGCGCAAAGCTTCGTGTGGCGGAACGGCTTTCAACGCCCTACCAGCCTCGCCAAAATGCCCAGTAATCGTCGCCGCAACGCTGTTGTACTCCCTATCGCCACCTGGGCGATGTGGATCGTCCTGGCCGCTTTCATTTCGTGCGCAGGACTCTTCTACGTATACTGCAAGAACGAGCTCCACGGGGGCGGAGAGAAGATCAAGGCTCTCGAGAAGCAGCTCGCCGAAGTGCAGAACGCCAATGAAGTGGTTCAGACCAGCATTGCGATGCTCTCCTCGCCGCATGCCCTGAAACAACGCCGCGAGCAGGACAAGAACTTCCTCGCGAGCTACGTGGAAATCTCTCGGGAGCATCTTGTGCTGGTCAACGATAGGATCATGCCATCGCTGTCTCAGAACCTTCAGGCAGCTGCGAAAACCACCCCATAATCGTATGCTGAACAGCATCACCACGAGGGCGTTGATCGCCTGCTCTAGCCTGGCTGTCGTTTTCACCGGGCTTTCGGCCAGGCTCGTGCACCTGCAGGTGACCGAGCATTCCAAGTACTCGCTACTCGCGGCCGAGAACCACGCGGTGAAACAGGTGATCCATGCGCGTCGGGGCGCGATCACCGATCTGAATGGGTTGGCCCTTGCGCAGAATGAACCGGTCAAGACCGCGCTCGCTGATGCTTCGTTGATCAAGGACATTCCCGCGGTAGCTGCTCTCCTGGCAGGACCTCTTGAAATGACGGAGGAGGAGCTGCTGGCGAAGCTCCGGAGAACAACCTATTCAGCACGAGAGCGTCGGCTTGTGCCCGTCCGTTACATCGTACTCAAGAAGGACGTACCGGAAGCAAAAGCGACGGAGATCGCCCTGGCGATGATGGCGGCAAAGCACCGCGGAATCTATTTCGAGCAGGATTCAATTCGCGTTTATCCCAATGGAGAAATGCTTTGCCATGTCCTTGGGTTTACAAATCACCTGAGCACTGGAGTGGAGGGAATTGAGGCCATGATGAACGGCTACCTCGCCGGCCGGGATGGCTTCCGCTACTCGGAGCGCGATCGCAAGGACCGGGAGATCGTGCAGTTCCGCGGTCAGGAGCGTGCTGCGCGGGATGGCTGTGACGTGCGGCTCACTATCGACATGGGTCTGCAGACCATCGTGGAAAGCGAGATGGACGCCGCGGTGAAGGAGTTCCGTCCAAAGATGGCTACCTGCATCCTGATGCGGCCCACTGGTGAAATCGTGGCCATGGCGAACCGGCCTCATTTTAATCTCAACCAGCAGGAAGGGATTGTCGCCGACGACCCACGCAGGGTCAATCGCGCGATTGCAGACCAGGTGGAGCCGGGCTCCACCTTCAAGATCGTGCCTGCCGCGGCAGCGCTGAACCTGAAGTTGGTCACGCCCGAGACAGAGATTTTCTGCGAGAATGGAAGCTTTCGCTACGGTGGTAGGCGCCTCAGGGACAGCCATCCGAATGGAACGCTGAGTGTCTCGCAGATCCTCGTAAAATCGAGCAACATTGGGGCAGCCAAGCTGGCTATCCAGATGGGCGATCAGCGCTTTTTTGAGTACATCCGGCGATTCGGCTTCGGAGAGCGGACGGGTGTAAATCTCCCCGGCGAGAAATCGGGCATCGTTCATCCTCCTCATCTCTGGAGCAAAATATCAATTACCCGCATGCCCATGGGGCACGAGGTAGCAGCCACGCCTCTGCAAGTGGCAACCGCAATGGCAGTGATCGCGAACGGCGGTCGTCTGATGGTCCCACAGATTGTGCATAGCGTTGTCGATGACCAAGGGACCATCGTGCAGACCTTCCCGCCCGTCGAGGTGCGCCGAGTAGTGTCAGAAGCCGTTGCAAATCAAGTCAGGTCGGCATTGATCGATGTAGTGGGAAAAAATGGTACGGCCAAGGGCGCACAGGTGAAGGGCTTCAAGGTCGCTGGTAAGACTGGAACCGCCCAAAAAATCGGCCCGAACGGCAGCTACAATGAAGGAAAGTACGTGGTCTCATTCGCGGGATTCCTCCCAGCAGAGAATCCGGAACTCATCGGGATCGTGCTTCTTGACGAGGCACATACGAAGCCCGGTCTGAACTACGGAGGTCTCGTCGCGGCACCCGTCTTTGCGCGCATCATGGAGCGGGCAGCCCGTTATCTGAATCTACAGCCAACAGAGCCCGAGGAAGCCTTGGATCCGAAGGTGCTCGGGGGAGCCAAGGTCACCCTAACCAACGCTGGGCACGTTCGGGACTGACCTGATTCGCGTTTTGGCTTTGCCATGAAACTCGCCACGCTCCTTTCGAAAGTCCCGACCGTCCTTGTGGACGGACCGCTCGATGGCGAGATCAAAGGTGTTGCCTTCGACTCTCGTCGGGTGGAGCCGGGATTTCTCTTCGTCGCGCTACCGGGAGAGAAAGTCGACGGAACGAAATACGTGGAGCAGGCCGTGGAGAATGGAGCAATGGGGGTCGTGACAGAAAAGGGGGTCGCTAAGAGCGCGGCTACCCATGTGGTGGTGGAGAATGCACGACGAGCCCTTGCCCAGATTGCAGCGAACTACTACCAGAACCCGGCCGCTCACCTGAAGATGGCCGGCGTGACGGGGACCAACGGGAAAACTACCACCGCATTTCTCATCAAGCAGATTTGCGAAGGTGCGCTCTTGCGTTGCGGCATGCTGGGGACGGTGCGTTACGAGATTGGAGAGCAGATCCTTCCCGCAGCCCGCACCACGCCGGAGTCGCTGGAAGTCCAGGAGTTACTCTGGAAGATGCGCTCTGCCGGTTGTAAGAGCGCAGTCATGGAAGTTAGCTCCCATGCACTCGTTCAGGAGCGGGTGACGGGGATTGAATTCGATGCCGCAATTTTTACGAACCTAACTCAGGATCACCTGGATTATCACCGCACGATGGAGGCGTACTTCGAGGCGAAGTCGCGGCTTTTTTCTTCGCTGGCGCAACAAACGCGCAAAAAGGGGCAGGCGATCATCAACGCGGACGATCGCTATGGAGCACAGCTTGCCAGCCGGTATACAGGGGAAGTACCGGTAATTACTTACGGCCTCGGCGCGCGAGCAGATTTCCGAGCGAGTAATCTGCGGACGGATTTCAATGGGACCAGCTATCAGCTGGATGCCAATGGCCGAAGCTACCTTGTGCGTCTGCCTCTGATAGGGCAGTTCAATGTCTATAACTCCCTGGCGGCAATCGCAGGGGCGTTTGTCATGGGAGTAGACGTTCGGACTGCAATTCTCGCGCTTGCGCAGGCGCAGAGTGTCCCGGGACGCCTGGAGGCAGTCCCGGCGCAACGGCAGTTCAAGGTCTTTGTCGATTACGCACATACGGACGATGCGCTCGTCAATGTACTGAAGACTTTGCGAGAGCTAAACCCGGCCCGCCTGATTGTAGTGTTCGGCTGCGGGGGGAATCGGGACAGCGGAAAGCGGCCTCGGATGGGAGCGGCAGTGGATCAATATGCCGACTATGGGATCATCACTTCCGACAACCCACGGAAAGAGGATCCCCAGGCGATCATTGACGAGATCAAACCTGGGATGAAGCGGGGGTTCTTTGAAGTCATCGAGGATCGGCGCGAGGCCATCTTCAAGGCAGTGGCCATGGCGCAGGCTCGCGACATCATCTTGATCGCAGGGAAGGGACACGAGACATACCAAGAGCTCGCTGATCGGACTGTACCATTCGATGATGTGGCAGTTGCCCGTCAGGCTCTGGAAGACAAGAGAGTGGAACTGGACCACTAAGTATGGAGCCTACCACCCTTGAGACAATCAATCGCTGGATGGGTGGGACGCTCGTCGTGGGTGATCCCGCTGCAACGGTATCTGTCATTTGCACAGACAGCCGTGCACTAAAGGCAGGAGATCTGTTCCTGGCGCTTTCCGGCGATAACTTTGACGGACATGCGTTCCTGGCAGAAGCCGCTAAACGCGGAGCGCTGGGAGCCGTCGTTTCAAAGGACGCTGGTGAACTTGCATCTGACTTTGCATTGTTGCGTGTGCCGGATACCCTCGCCGCGTTGCAAGCGGCGGCTGCGGCATATCGCCGCACCTTGTCCATTCAAGTTATAACTATCACAGGCTCAAATGGAAAGACGAGTACCAAGGACCTCGTCTCAAGTGTGTTGTCCGAGCGGCTTCAAGTGTGCAAAACCGATGGGAACTTCAATAACCACATCGGTCTTCCGCTCACCATACTGAGAACCCGCAAGACAGATCAGGTAGGCGTTTGGGAAATCGGAATGAATCACCCTGGGGAAGTGGCCCCACTCGCCGCGATCGCCGCACCGGATGTAGCGATTATCACCAACATAGGGGTAGCCCATATTGAGTTCATGGGCAGCCGTGAAAATATTGCGAAGGAGAAGGGAATGCTCGCCGAAGCGCTGAAGCCCGGCGGGTATGTCATTCTTAGCGCTGAGGACGAGTTCTCCGAATCGATTGCGAGTCGGACAAAGGCGGATGCGATCTTTACAGGAATTGGCAAGGGAGACGTGTTTGCGAAAGAACTCGTGCCGCATCTCGGAGGTGTTCGCTTTACTCTTGTGGCTGATGGAAAGTCAGTGGAAGCGGAGCTTCCGGTTCCCGGTGTACACATGGTGCGCAATGCCCTGCTGGCCGTTGCTGCCGGGCGGATCTTTGGCCTGTCGCTCGAGGAATGCGCGGCAGGGTTGCGAAAGATTCAGCTAACCAAGGGGCGGTTGGAGCAGAAAATTATTCGGGGTATTCACATCCTTGATGATACGTATAACGCGAATCCAAATTCCGTTGCGGCGGCGCTTCAAACCCTCTCGCAGATGCCTGCGGCTGGACGTCGAATAGCCGTACTGGGCCGTATGGGTGAACTGGGGACGATGGCCGAAGAGGGCCATCGGAGCGTTGGGACAGTGGCCGCACAAGAAGGAATCGATTATTTGATCGGGGTTGGTAAGGAAGCGAAGTGGATTACCGACTCCGCGTGGCGCGGCGGTCTGGAGAAGGTGCAGAACTGCGACACAGTCGAGGAGTGCGTTAAGGTGCTCCGTGATACCGCCAAGGTCGGTGACGTGGTCCTGGTAAAGGGGAGTCGCTCCGCTCGTATGGAGCGCATTGTGGAAGGCCTGCAAACCGTATGATGTACTTCCTACACCGGTTGAGCGAAGGCGCTACCGAGGATTTCTTAAAGGCGTTCAACGTCTTTTCGTACATTAGCTTCCGGTGCATCGCTGCCGCGATCACTTCATTCCTAGTTTCTCTAGTGTTCGGGAATTGGGTAATTCGGAGGCTGATCTCGTTGAAGATGGGTCAGCCGATCAGAACCAAGGAAGAAGTACATCGTCTCTTCGAACTTCACGGTAAGAAGGCGGGAACGCCTACCATGGGTGGGATTCTGATTCTGGGGGCCGTGGTAATTTCGACGCTCATCTGGGCGCGACCGGACAACCCAGCAGTATGGTTGCTGATCTTTACCATGATCTACTGTGGAGCCTTGGGCTTCTGGGATGATTACCTAAAGATCTCGAAGAAGAATGCTGCTGGAATCAGCGAGATGACGAAGCTAGTTGGGCAGTTTGCACTGGCGTTGCTCATCGCAGGTTTCTTTCTACTTAACCCGGAAGTCGACGTTCAATCCCGCGCTTTGTATGTGCCGTTCTACAAGGAGCCGCTGTTTCAGAACCTGGGGCTTTTCACCGTGATTTTCTTCGCGATCGTGATTATCGGTGCGTCGAACGCAGTGAACCTGACCGATGGCCTCGATGGCCTGGCGGCGGGTTGTACAATCACCACATCGTTCGCCTACGCATTGCTGACTTTCGTGGCTGGCAACGAGCGTCTTGCGACCTATCTGCAGATCCCATATTACGCCTTTGTGGGGGAACTCGCCGTAGTTTGTATGGCAATGGTAGGAGCCTCGTTCGGTTTCCTCTGGTTCAACTGCCACCCGGCAAAAATGTTCATGGGCGACACGGGCTCACTGGCCATCGGGGGAATGCTTGGAGTGGTTGCCATTTGTTGCAAGCAGGAGCTGCTGCTCGTGGTGGTGGGTGGCGTGTTTGTTATCGAAGCGTCGTCAGTGCTGATCCAACGGACGTATTTCAAGATCACTAAGCGAATCTATGGCGAGGGACGCCGCGTCTTTCTGATGTCGCCGATCCATCACCACTTTGAGTTGAAGGGTTGGAAGGAGAACACCGTTATCGTGCGGTTCTGGATTCTCTCCGTCATGTTTGCCTTGCTCGGGCTAGCGACTCTCAAGCTGCGTTGAAGACTTCCAATTATTCCAACAAATTCATCGCGGTGCTCGGCGCGGGTGAGAGCGGCGAGGCTGCAGCAATCCTTCTTCAAGATTTGGGAGCAATGATCACGATTCTAGACACCGCTGAAGAAAACAAGCTGCGCAAACGTATCAATGCGCTGGGAAATAGAGGTATTCGGGTTCTTGCCGGGCTGGCCGTGGAGAAGGACGTGACTAAGTACGACCTCGCTGTGCTTAGCCCGGGAATTGATCCCAGTGTACCGCTTGTGCAGCGCTTTCTCGAAAAGCGGATAGAGATGATTGGCGAGTTGGAGTTGGCATACGAGATGTGCCAGTGTCCAATTGTCGCAATTACCGGGACTAATGGGAAGACGACGACAACCCAGCTGGTTGAGCAGATGCTCAACCGCTGCGGAGTTCGCACCGTTGCCGCGGGTAATATCGGGCCAGCTTTCTCGGCACGAGTTCGACAGAGTTCGCAGTTAGACCTGATGACGCTCGAGGTGTCGTCTTTCCAGCTGGAGACAATACGCACCTTCCGGCCGCACATCGCTGCCTGGCTAAATTTCGCGCCCGATCACTTGGATCGCTACCACTCCGTGGACGAGTACTACGAGGCTAAGCTTCGGATTTTTCAGAATCAGACTGGTGACGACTGGGCTGTGGTTAATCTCCGTAGCACACTCCCCGAGTTGAAGGCGCGCCGTGTTACGTTCAGCGCCTATGTTGAAGGCGCTGACTTCTCGTTTCGAGACGGGCGCATTCTCCATCATGGCATTCCAGTGTTAAGCATGGCGGACACTGAGCTCCGAGGAGCCCACAACGCTGAGAATCTAATGGCAGCTCTTGGGATCGGATTGGCTCATGGCCTCAGGTTTGAACAAATGGCGGTCGCACTTAGTGGTTATCAAGCACTTCCTCATCGTTGTGAACTGATCAGAGTTTTCGAAGGTGTGGAGTACGTTAACGATTCGAAGGCAACGAACCTCGACGCTCTGGAGAAAGCGATCGCTTCCGAGACCCGGCCAGTCGTGCTCATAGCAGGGGGAAAAGACAAAGGCTTTGAGTTCGATACTGTTGCGGATCTGGTGGGAACGCACTGCAGGACCGCAGTTTTAATTGGCGAGATGGCTGATCGGATTAACAGCGTCTGGAGCCACCGCCTCCCTTGTATAAACGCGGGCGAATCCCTAGCCGAGGCAGTGAGGATTGCGCGAAACATTGCGCAGCCCGGCGATGTCGTCCTGCTGAGCCCGGGAACCTCTTCTTTCGACATGTTCAAAAGTTACGCTGATCGCGGGAACCAGTTCCGGACCGCCGTGGAAAGCCTCACCTAGCTATTATCTATGAAATTACCGACATTTCCAAAACTAGCCATGGTCCGTTTTCCGAAGCCAAAGCCACGCGCCCCAAAGCGCCTGCAAGCAAGTGCAAGAAGGGCGGCGCAGCCCACCATGGAAGACTTCGACGATCAACCTTCCACGAGGCTCTCCAGCGCTTTCATCGTAGTGTTGATTCTCCACGTCGTAGCCGTTGGAGGTATCTACGCCTTCAACAGCATCAAATCCCAACGAAAAAGCAGGGAACTCGGGGTTGAAACGGTAGCAACGCCGGCTCCAGAAAGTCCCGCTGCCAGCGGCGCTCAAAAACTCCTGCCAGTCGCGAACAGCATCGAGGGAGTTCCGGTCGCCCCGACTCCGCCGACTATTCAGTCGAACCTCGTCTCTCCCGTTTCTGGGAGCCGCGTTCACAAGGTTCAGAGCGGAGAAACCCTCTCGCAGGTTTCTTCTCTGTATTCCGTGTCTGCCGTCGATTTGGCTAAGGCCAACGGCATTGAAGCCGGTGCAAAGCTTCGTCTCGGTCAAGCCCTCAACATACCCATTGCACGGACGGGTGCGAACAAGCCCACCTTGGCGGAAACCAAGAAGCCAGCTATCGCAACAAAAGGTTCGGTTCCGGTAGAAAAATCCGCCTCGGCTGCAGCTGCTAAAACCACCTACGTTGTGGCGAAGGGCGATAATCCGGTCTCTATCGCACGCCGGCTAGGTGTATCTTATGAAGCGCTGTTGAAGTTGAACAAGATCAGTGATCCCAAGCGGCTCCAGCTTGGGCAGGAACTACAGATTCCTCCGAAGAAATCACTCTAGCCGTTCCGCTTACCTCAGCAATGCGTCGCAACAGCCCATACCTTTTGATCCTGGCGGTTGTTGGGCTGATGGTTCTTGGGCTGGTGATGCTTTACAGCACCAGCGCGTTCACAGGTCGGGCCGACAAGATGTGGGCGCTCAAACATCAGGGGATGTGGCTGGGCATCGGCCTCTTTGTATGCACGGTCGCTGCGCGTTTGGATTATCATTTTTGGCAACGAACGTGGTGGGTGTGGTTCGGGCTTTCGGTCGTTCTGCTCATTATGTGCTTCATGCCTCATCCCATTGGTCGCCGGATGAACGGTTCTTCCCGGTGGATCAATCTTGGATTTGCGAGCTTCCAACCTTCGGAACTCGCAAAGTTTGCTTCGGTCTGCGCGCTTGCCTGGTGGTTTGCACGTGCCCGATTCGAGCGCGAGTTTCTCCGCGGATTCGTTTATCCACTGTTGGGTGTAGGAGTGCTGTTGGCTCTGATTGCCCCAGAGGTAGATCTTGGCAGTACCGCGCTCATCGGCGGTACAACACTGATTGTCATGTTCGTCGCTGGTTCGCGTATTCGCTATCTCGCACCCATGGTTCTTTTGGCCATCCTTGCGTTGGCAGTTACCATCGTCAGCATGCCGGAGCGGTCGGGTCGCTTTCTGGCTTTCCTCTACCCAGAGAAATATCCTGGCGATGCATACCAAGGTATGCAGGGCCTAATTGCGTTTGGATCGGGGGGCGTTCCGGGGTTGGGGCTTGGTAACGGGCGGCAGAAGCTCGCCTATCTCCCTGAAGCTCATACCGACTTTATCTTCCCAGTCATCGGTGAGGAACTTGGTCTGCGATTCACCCTCCTGGTGGTTTTCGGGTACCTCGTGATCATTATCTCCGGTGCACTGATTGCGATGCACTCGAGAGATCGTTTCGGCGTCATTCTAGGGTTCGGGCTCATTACCGTTATTGCCCTGCAGGCCGCTGTGAACATCGGCGTAACCACCTGTGTACTGCCGAATAAAGGACTTCCCCTGCCATTTATCTCTTATGGCGGGTCGAATCTCGTGTTTTGCCTGCTCGCAATAGGTGTTCTGGTCAATATCCACAAGCAGGCGGATCTGAGCTCCGGCGAGAAATCGGAAGTACGTCTGACGGCACGCACACGTCCACGCGTCGTCCGAATCTAGGGAACAACATGAAATTTGTCATCGCAGCCGGGGGTACCGGAGGGCATTTGTTCCCTGGGCTTGCTGTAGGGGAAGTCCTCCTCGCCCATGGACACCAGGTCATGCTCCTGATCTCCGAGAAGGAGATCGATGCTCTTGCGACACAGGGTAGAAGCGAGTTCAGAATCGAAAAGCTTCCCGGAATCGGTCTTCCAAAACTGTTTTCATTCGCAGCTCTCGGCTTTGTAAATCGCTTCCGTTCTGGACTGGCGCGTTGTCTCTCGTTGTATCGCGATTTCAATCCGGACGCTGTTATCGGGATGGGCGGCTTTACGTCTACTGCTCCCATCCTGGCGGGAAGGTTTCGGAAGATCCCGACGTTTGTCCATGAATCAAATGCCATCCCAGGCAAGGCGAACAAGGTGAATGCCCGTATTGCGCGGTGCGTGCTGCTTGGCTTTGAGGAGTGCGCAAAATATTTCCCGGGTCAACGTTGTGAGGTGACGGGAACGCCGGTTCGAAAAACCCTCGTTGAGCGGGTCGCAAAGCAGTCTGCGCGAGAGGCGTTCCACCTGGTTGATCCCAATCGAACGACGCTCTTGGTAATGGGCGGGAGCCAGGGTGCACGTGGGATCAACGAGGCAATGATCGCGGCACTCCCGCACCTCGGCTCAGCGTTCCTCCAAGTAATTCATCTCACCGGCCCGAGCGAGAAGGCGAAGCTCATGGAAGCTTATGCCGCAGCTGGCATTCCCGCGTCGGTCTCTGCCTTCCACCATCGCATGGAGGAGGCATACAGCGCGGCAGATCTGGTGATCGCTCGATCCGGTGCCGCCAGCCTCACCGAGATCTCGCACTTTGCGCTTCCTTCGATACTCATCCCGTATCCGTACGCTGCGGAGGATCATCAGACTTTGAATGCAGCGATTTTTGAACGTGCTGGAGCTGCACTGCTTCTCCCTGAGCGCGAAACGACAGGCGCTACCCTGGCGGCAAAGCTCCTCGACATCCTAAACGATTCGGCACGTCGATCAGAGATGAGCAACCAAACTGCTACCCTGGCGGCAAAGGACGCTGCTGAACGAGTTGCCCAGATCGTGCTGGGTCGCTCTCTCTCCAGCGGAAACGGCGCAGAATTGCGATAATTGAACTATTCGCCGACTTAGCGCCTGCCTAAAACGAGTTCCTCAATGGACAACGGCCAAATACTTGCGGAAATCCTCAGCGGCGGGCCGCTGCGCATCCACCTCATCGGAGCGGCAGGTTCGGGGATGAGCGGAATCGCAGGCCTACTTCTGGCACTGGGCCATCGGGTCAGCGGATGTGACAAGGTGGCAACCGTGGAGGTCGAGCGACTCAAGACGCTCGGACTGGATTTCCAGACACCCTCGCATCCAGCAGCTGTTCACCCGGCAGATCTCATCATCTACTCATCGGCGATCCGCCCCGGCCATTCGGACTACGATCAGGCAGTCGCGACAGGGAAACAGATGGTACGGCGGGCGGACGCTCTAGCGGCCATCCTTCACAGCAAGAAAGGGATCGTTGTTGCCGGAATGCACGGGAAGACGACTACCTCAGCGATGGCTGCGCACGTCCTGAGGCATGGGGGCCTTCAGCCTTCGCATTATGTCGGGGCGGAGATCCCGATTCTCGGCACGAATGCAAACTGGGATGCCGCGGGCGAATATTTCGTTGCTGAAGGGGACGAAAGCGATGGCACGCTCTCGCTGTATCATCCAGAGCATGCAATCGTCTTGAACATCGAAGAGGAGCATCTCGATTACTACGAGAACCTCGCCGCGATTGAGCGAGTATTCGTTCAGTTTCTGAGTCAGACCCGGGGAAATGTCTTCTACTGTGCGGATGACATAAATGCGACGCGCCTCTGTGCGCCGCATGCAGGCGCAGTTTCCTTTGGGGAGCGGACAAGCGCTTTTTATCGCTTCGACGATCTGCACACCAAGGACTTCCAATCGCACTTTCGGGTTCTTCGCGGAGGAGAGCCGCTCGGCGCCATCACCTTGAACGTGCCGGGACGGCATAATGTAAGCAACGCTGTCGGTGTGATCGCGCTCGCGACGGAGCTCGGTGTGCCGTTTGTTAAGATTGCTGAGGCGATGGATAGTTTTCGCGGCGCCCGTCGTCGCTTCGAGATTAAGTATCGTTCAGACAAGTACATGGTCGTTGACGACTATGCGCATCACCCGAGTGAGATAAAGGCCACCGTCGAAGCAGCACGGAATACCGGGCGTAATCGCATCATTGCAGTCTTTCAGCCTCACCGCTACTCGCGGACACAAGCGCTCAAACGGGAGTTTGGCCAGGCGTTTCGCGAAGTGGCTGCCGTGTTCGTTACGGAGATCTATGCGGCGAGTGAGCAGCCGATCCCCGGTATCACTGGGCAGACCATCGTCGATGAGCTGTTGCGCGACGGGCACCCTTCGGCTGTGTACCAGCCCGAGCGGGAACGGCTACTCACTGAAGTCGGCCGCATGGTTCAGCCGGGCGATTGCGTGATCACGCTGGGTGCAGGAAATATCCACGAACAGGCTAACCTCCTGGGCAAAGATCTCGCGCTGATGGAGCAGCTTCAGAGGATCATCGGGGATGGTGTGATTAAGCTCTACGAGCCTTTGGCGAAGCACACCACAATGCGTGTGGGTGGCCCGGCACAGTTCTGGGTTGAGCCAGAAACCGAGGAGGGCTTTGCGCGGCTCACCCGTTTTTGTACTGATCAGAAACTACCGTTGTTTGTCATGGGACGTGGATCAAATCTTCTGATCCGTGATGGTGGAATCCGGGGGGTCGTAGTTCACTTTTCTCGGGGTGAATTCAAGCATATCGAGGTGCGAGACCGGCAGATCACTGCAGGCGTCGGCGTTAAGCAGAAGGAGCTGGCATTCGCCGCGCGCGATGCGCAGATCGGTGGGTTTGAGTGGTTTGAAGGCATCCCTGGGCAAGTCGGAGGAGCACTGCGGATGAATGCCGGGGCGATGAACGGCGAAACCTTTCGGCAGGTCGTAAGTGTTCGTTATGTGGATGAGCAGGGCGAGTTTCACACGAAGACCCCGTCAGAGATGGAGGTGCACTATCGAGAGGTCCCTACGCTCTTTAAGAACTACGCAGTGGCAGCTACTTTCCGGGGCGAGCCGAGTACCTCGGAGGAGATCGAGCGCCTGCTCGAGGAATCCACACAGAAGCGAAGGCGCTCTCAACCTCGAGAGTCGAGCGCCGGGTGTATCTTCAAGAATCCTGGCACAACCCCGGCCGGCAAACTCGTTGACGAACTCGGGCTTAAAGGCACTGTCATCGGGAAAGCTAAGGTTTCAGAAATTCACGGGAACTTCATTGTTAATGAGGGCGGTGCCTCAGCGACGGATGTGATCCAGCTCATTGAGAAAATAAAGGAAACTGCTCTCCGCGAGCGAGGGATCACGTTGCAGACGGAGGTCCAGATCGTGGGCGAGGAGAAAGGACTACATGATTAATTTGCGCGACAAGTCTATTGCTGTACTCATCGGTGGCCCTGGCTCCGAACGGAAAGTATCCCAAGCCTCTGGGGCGGGGGTAAGCGCTGCACTTCGTGAGTTAGGTGCGAACGTCTCAGAAGTGGACGTCACGGGAGACGACTTCGTGGTTCCGGAAGGGAGCATGGTCGCGTTCAATGTCATCCATGGCACTTACGGAGAGGACGGCCAGGTACAGCGCATTCTCGAGGGCCGTGGTATTCCTTACACCGGGGAAGGAGTCATCGAGAGCGAGTTGGCTATCGACAAGATTGCCGCCAAGCGTCGCTTCATTGAGTGTGGTGTTCCGACACCTGCTTTTGAGGTTCTACAACCAGGCGAAGTTCCAACACTCGCACTCCCGCTAGTTGTTAAAGCTCCAAAGGAGGGATCAAGCGTTGGCGTTTACATCGTGAAGGACGCAAACGAACTGGAGAAGTCGATTGCCGAGGCTCGTCGCTATGCTGACGAGTTGCTGATTGAGCAATTCGTATCCGGCCGCGAACTCACTGTTGGAATTATTGGAGAGCAGGCGCTGCCGGTCATCGAGATTCGGGCGAAGAGCGACTTCTACAACTTTGATAACAAGTACCCATTTCTGAATCCCAATGCGGCCGGTGCCGATCATTTCTGCCCTGCTCCGATTTCTGACGAGCTGACCCGCAAAGCGCAGGAGACAGCCCTCGCCGCACATCGTGCGCTTGGCCTGAAGACCTACTCGCGCGTGGATCTCCAATTATCTGACGAAGGAGAGCTGTTTGTGCTCGAAATTAACACAATTCCCGGCATGACTCCGAGCAGTCTGCTTCCCGAAGCCGCGGGAGTCGCGGGCATCTCTTATCCAGAACTCTGCGCCCGTATCATCGAGCTCTCCCTTACCGCCCGGCCGCCCCGAGGATGAAACAAGCTGCCAAGCCTTATCGCAACCAACGCGTTAGCCGCCCCCGTCAGCGCCGCCAGCAGCAACTGCTGGAGGTAAGCGTTCGCGCGAGCAAGGCTCGGGAACAGCGCGTTCGTCAGGCGATCGGCACTACCTTCAAGGTGTTGCTTTTGAGCGCGCTGCTCGCTGGAGCCGGGGTAGGGGGACGACGTGCCATTCAGACGTTCTTCTGGGAGAACGACGCATTCTACCTGACCGATGTCCGGTTTTCGTCTGACGGCACTCTCACGCGAGAACAGGTGATCCAAATCGCCGGGTTGCAGATGCAGCGGAACATCATGCTTACGGATCTTGCGGGAGCGCGGACCGCGTTGGACAAGCTGCCCCAAGTCGAGCGAGTCGAGGTTCACCGCAACCTTCCGAATCGTATCGACATCGCTATTCAGGAGCGCCGCCCGATCGCCTGGGTTGCCTCCGAGGGCAACGTGGATCCGAGCACCCTTGATCAGGCATACTTGGTTGATGCGCGAGGGTATGTCATCAAGAGCAGAAAGGTCCGCCTCGAGTATCTGCACCTTCCCATCATCTCTGGAGTCGAAACGGAAAACATCGTCGCGGGCCAAAAGGTGAGTACCGCAGAAATGAAGGCTGCTCTAGAACTCCTCCGCTTGAATGCAGATAGCACCCGGTGGCAGATTCGAAGCGTGGATCTCCGGAAAGGTTATTGCCTCGTGGTCACCGATCGGAATCGTGCGGAGGTCACTTTCGGCCTCGACAGAGTGGAGGGCCAGCTTACCCGTCTTTACCGCCTGCTTGAGCACTTGCAGCGCCCCGAGCACGATCGTGGTGAACTACGGACGGTGAATCTTCTCGTGGAGCGCAATACGCCGGTGACGTTTCACGAACCCGAGCCCATCGAGCCGCCGGCGTCTCCCGCGGAGGCCGCAGGTCGCGTCGCCGAGCCGGTTCAAGTCGCACCGCCTGCTACTCCGATTGTGAAGCCCCGGGTGGAATCGAAAGAGAAACCAAAATCCTCTGTTGCCCCTGCTGCGAAGCCCCGGAAGCCCGCACGTTCGCCGGAGCCCAGCACGAAAAGCAAATCGTCACCGAGTCGGAAAACGCCTGTCGATCGCCTGAAGAGGCCGTTCCGCGTCAATGGCTAGGGACCAAATTGTCGTCGGCCTCGAAATCGGCACCTCCAAGGTCTGCGCCGTCGTCGGAGAGATACGGACCGATGGTACGGTCAAAATTCTGGGAGTAGGAGACGCGCCTTCCAGAGGTGTTCGAAAGGGGGAGATTGTTGACTTCGAGACCGCTGGCAAGTGTGTGCGCGAGGCGCTCGTCGATGCCGAGGAGAAGAGCGACGTAATGATCGGTAGCGTCTACCTCGGGGTTACCGGGTCGCACGTCACCTCGTTTAACAACCGGGGTGCGGTCGTAATCCCTGAGGACCGCGAGGAGATCGATGACCAGGATTTCGAGGATGTGCAGGCGAGCGCTCGTGAAGTCAGCATCCCGTCGCAGAACATGTTTCTGCACACCATCCTGCAGCATTACTACGTCGATGGGCAGGACGGCATCCTCAATCCGATCGGCATGCTCGGCAAAAAGCTCGAGGCCGATTTCCATATCATCCACGGCATTGGTAATCGCATTAAGAACAGCGTCCGTTGTGTCAAGGAGTTGGATATCGAGGTGCTCGATGTAGTGTTCAATCCTCTCGCGACTGCTCAGGTCGTGCTGGACCAGAACCAGAAGAATCTCGGCGCGCTGGTCGTGGATATGGGCGGCGGTACCACCGAGTATATCGTCTATGTGGATGGTGCGGTGAAGGCCAGCGGCTGCCTGTCCGTCGGGGGCGATCACATTACGAATGATCTGTCCCTTGGTTTGCGCATCCCGATGGCCCGTGCGGAAAAGCTCAAGCTCGAGGAAGGCAGCGTTCTGCTCGGCCACTCGAAGCCTGGGGAAATGATCGCGCTCAAGGACGAGACCGGTTTTGCCGGGAAGGAGATCGAGCGCGAGATGCTCAACACGATCATTCATTGCCGGGTGCGCGAGACTCTGGAACTCCTGCGCCGGGAATTGGAGCAGTACAATTTTCTGCCCTATCTTGGCGCCGGCATTCTTCTCACCGGCGGGTGCAGTCTGCTTAAAGGCATCGACCAGCTTGCCGAGGAAAGCTTCGGGCTTCCGGTGCATCTCACCCACGCCCACACCATGTCGGGCCTCACTTCCGCCTTTGAGAACCCGCAACTTTCCACTGCCATCGGCTTGATCAAGTACGCCCAGGCCATGCAGCCCGAGCGTCCGCGGCGAGGCATCTTCAACCGCTTCCTCGATAAACTCAGGTTCCTCTACTGATCAGGCGCGATATTTGCAGCCACTTCTCCCAGCCTTTCACCAGTCCTCTATTGCTTCGTCCACCCTTCGCTCGTTCCATGATCGAACTTCCCCGCCACTCTCTAGACATCCGCACACCGCTTATTGAGATTCTCGGCATCGGGAATGCCGGGTGCAATGCGCTCGACCGGGTCATCCTCGATGGTCTTCATGGCGCAGGAGCCGTCGCTGTGAATACCGACTCTCAGGCACTCGCAGGATCCGTGGCCGGGCGAAAGTTGCAGATCGGAGCCTCCGTCACGCGAGGCCTGGGTGCCGGTGGGGACCCTGAGCTGGGACGCGCTGCGGCGGATTCCTGCCTGGACGAGCTCCAAGGGGTGATAGAGCAGGCGAACGTTGTTTTTGTGCTGGTCGGTCTCGGAGGGGGAACGGGCTCGGGAGCCGCTGCGCTCATCGCCCAGGCAGCTCACGAACGGAACGCACTCGTAGTCGTCTTCGCCACCTTGCCGTTCTCCTTCGAGGGGAAGCGCCGTACCGCGCAGGCTCAGACTTCACTTTCAGTCCTTCGGGCGACGGCCGACATTGTCATCTGTTTCGAGAATGATCGAATGGCGGAGGCAGTCTCGCCCACTGCTCCGATTCAGGAGGCCTTCGCTGCCGCTGACCAGACCATTTCTCAAAGCGTCCGCGCGCTCGCGGCTGTGGCGGCGCGGCGTGGATTAGTGCATGCCGGCTTCGACGAGATCGCTGCTGCCGTTCGCGGAGCGAATACCCGCTGCCTCTTCGGCTATGGAGAAGCCAAGGGCGACAACCGCGCGCATGAAGCACTGGCCCTGGCGCTCAAGAACCCGCTTCTCGATCGCACTTGCCTCCGCGAGCGCGCGGAGAGCGTCGTTGTGAGCGTTTCCGGCGGTGCTGACTTTACCCTTAATGAGGTGCAGATCCTCATGGAGGACTTGCACCGCAATCTGCGCGATGACGTCCGCCTTTTCTTTGGCTGCGCCACGGATCCGCAGCTCACGGGCACCCTCACTGTCTCGATTCTTGGCGTGTATGGATCGGACACGCCGCTCCCAGTGGTAAATGTTCCGGCGTATCTCTCGTCCAGAGAGCACCCTGCAGCAGCCCCTTCACTGGCACCGGAAGAGTCGTTCCCATACTCGACCTCAGTCGATGCGAACGGATCTGCGGATGAGTATGCCCAGGATGACACGGAAGATGAAGTCGAGCCAGAGCCCGAGCCAGAGATGGAGCCTGTTCTCTCCTCGGTCCGTACCGTGCTGCCGCCGACGCGTCCTCCATTCCAGCCGCCGAGTCCCCAGCGCCTCCGCGAGCAGCGGGCCGAACAGATGCAGCTCGAACCGATCAACCGCGGTCGTTTCGAGAAAAGCGAGCCGACGATCGTCGATGGCCAGGACCTTGACGTCCCCACGTTCCTTCGGCGGAAGTTCTGACAACGGTTACACCGAGATTCTCTGGCGGGATCTCGCGACCAGCCGGAGGTAATCGTGGTTCGTTTTTGGACTTAAACACGGGCTAGTCAACGATAGTGAACAGTGGTAAGTACGTCTCAATGAGCACGACTACGGCTGCCGCTGGTACGACGGCAAAGAAAGATTCCCGCCTCACTGATTCCCTGAATCTCGTCCTCGCGGACTCCTACGCCCTGATGGCCCTCACGCATCTCGCCCACTGGAACGTGGAGGGCAGCGACTTCTTTCCGCTGCATCAGGCTTTTCAGGCGCAATATGAGAACCTCTTCGAGGCAATTGACGAGATCGCCGAACGCGTGCGTGCCCTGGATGCCTACGCAATCGGTGGCTTGAATGTGTTTGCGAAGGTCTCGCAGATGGATGAATTCCGTTCGCCTCTTCCTCAGAAAGACTATGTCGCCGCACTCGTCGTCGCCCATGAAAAGGTCATGGACGATGCCACGCGCACACGCGACCTCGCTGGCCAGATGAATGATTTGCAGACTCAGGACCTGATGATCAAGCGTCTCCAGTGGCACGAGAAGACGCTCTGGATGTTCAAGAGCTACCTCAGGAATTGAGCGCTCCTTTCTCACTTCCTACAGAACAGTGCGCGCATTCCGGTGGGGCGGATTGCTCCCCGGCGTCATGTCAATGGCGCTGCGCGCTGGACGTTATTGACGAACTGCTTGCGGAGCGCCATTCGGTGACGGGAGACGAGGTGGACCGACTGCTCGATCTCCGTTGGCAGCTGCGCCAGCAAGGTGATGCAGAGAGCGCACTCCGACTTTTTTGCGAGCTGCGCCTCCAGATGGAGCAGCGCCATTACCTCGCCTTTTTCCGCATTCGCCGCTGGCTGGAGAATCATCTCGTCGCAGCAGTACGGCTCTGCCCGGCAGCACCTCCGCAGATCGTGCCAGTAAAGCTCGATCACTACTGCGCGATCGCCATCCGCCGGGTCTGCCTCTGCGCGGCCCTCGGACGCGGATCCGTCTTGATCGCCCCACGGTTGGAATTTGCATTCCGCAAGGCGGGTGTTGCTGCTGCGGGAAAGCCCGAGGTGCTGGCAGGGGTAGGGTTGGCATAGCGACGCGGGGTAGTCAGAAGTGGGCTTCGTTCGCGAAGCGGGATGGTCGAAGGCGCGGAATAACCGACTGCGCAGGGTAGGTTATCGGACGCCGGTCAGCGCCGCTGCATCCCCCGTCCCTTCAGGACGTATGTCTTCGGATTAGGACCCGGGGCTTGCGCCACCCGACTAATCTCCGGCACCCCTGCGGAACTCGCGGACTGAGCCGCGATTTACACAGGTGGGCTGTGCGGTCCGACGATGACTGAAATTCAGTCATCGCCGGACCGTAGCTGGGCGGGGACGCCTACTTCCATTCCGCCGCCGGACCGTCCGAGCGGCCGCCGGTTCTTTTCGGGCAGCGGGCGGAATTTTGACATGGGGCATCAGGGTAAAGGGGCACGTCGCCCAACCACAGAAACCAAGCTCAACCCCTCCACTGCCATGCCTGAACTCATCGATCTCACCATTCCACCCGCCGATGTGGCGGCTATTCAGACGCTCCTTACGCAGTTGGAGGCGGCCATGCCTTACCTGGTCGGCCTCTCCGCCGATCAGGTCAAGGCCCTCTTCAAGCTGGGTCCCCGCAGCGAAGCCTTCGTATTGAAAGCCCTGATCGCGGCCGAGTTGCACCCGCGCCTGCTCCCGCGCAAGTCGCCTCTGGCTGCAATGCAGCGCGATGCCGCCTTGCGCGAAACGCTCCGACCCATCCGCACCCGCGTGGCCACGCTCCTGGAGCTGATCGACGGCACGATGATGCTGGCCGGTGCCGATCTCATGAAGAACGCCTCAGTGGTCTACCGGGTGATGAAGATCAGCGGCCAGGGTCAGGGAGTAGAGGATCTGGTCGAGGACCTCGGCCAGCGCTTCACCAAACGACGGAAGCCCACTTCAGAGGAGTCCACCCCCGCAAAGCTTGTGAACCCTGAACTGCCCGCTGAAGGTCGCTGCTCCCTTGAAACCAGCCCCCGTCCGCCAGCGCCCGCGAGCCAAGATTTTCCCAGCCCGATGCCCGCGCTCGAACGCCAGCACGGGAACGCCTGGCTACAGCCTGGCCACGGTGATGGATGCCCAGGCACCTCCGGATCTGCAGAAGACCACCAGCAGAGGAGCGCCCAACGTGCATCCCACGCCGCGGCCACGCTGGAGCATGGCGTTCCCGGGGCTGGCGCAGATCTCGACGCGCCTCTTGCGGAGCCCTTGGCCAAGCTCGCTACTGCATCTCAACCAGGATAAGCACTGGGGTAGCCGAATCGTCTCACCCGTCCGCCCGAAAAGCCCTTTGTTGTCTCGAGACCTGATCGCTTAGATCGCTCTTGGGACGAGTTTCAGGGGAGTTGCATTGAGTCCTGCTTCTATTCTGAGTAGCTGAACCTTGTGCGCAGGTCCCGGGCGTTCTTAGAATGCGCGATGACGTCTTGCTGAGCGGGGTTCGTGAAAACGCTTGGCGTCAACTGCCCCGGCTGGCCGCCCGCACTTCACTCACTCCCACCATGCTAAAAGTCGCTGCCTTTTTCCTATTACTGCTCACACTTTCCCTGGGTGCTCAGGAGATGGGCCGTGAGCCTTTTCGTCCGCAGTTCCACTTCACTCCAGAGCGGAACTGGATGAACGATCCCAATGGCATGGTGTACCTCGATGGAGAGTGGCACCTCTTCTACCAATACAATCCGGAGGGCGATAAATGGGGTCACATGAGCTGGGGCCACGCGGTGAGTCGAGATCTCGTGAGCTGGGAGCACCTGCCGCTGGCGCTGGCGGAGGAGGACGGGGTGATGATTTTCTCCGGGAGCGCGGTGGTGGATTGGGGGAACACGAGCGGTTTTGGCAAGGATGGTCAATCGCCGCTGGTCGCCATCTATACGGGCCATCGTGAAAAGCGGCAGGATCAGCGCCTGGCTTTCTCTAATGATCGAGGGCGCACGTGGACGAAGTATGAGGGCAATCCGGTGCTCGATCTCAACTTGGCGGACTTTCGGGATCCGAAAGTCTCCTGGCACGAGGCCTCGGCGCGCTGGGTCATGGTCGTTGCGCTCCCAGCTGAGAAGAAGGTGCACTTCTATTCGTCGCGCGACCTCAAGGCTTGGGAGAGGGTGGGGGAGTTTGGCCCAGCGGGAGCCGTCGGTGGCGCCTGGGAGTGCCCGGATCTGTTTCCGCTCGCCGTGGAAGGTGAGAAGGGCGCGACGAAGTGGGTGTTGATCGTGAACTTAAACCCAGGCGGTCCTGCCGGAGGATCTGGCTGCCAATACTTTGTCGGCGACTTCGATGGGAATCGTTTTGCAGCAGAGACGCAGGCTGCTCCACTTTGGGCGGACTTTGGAGCGGACTTCTACGCAGCCGTGTCGTGGTCCGATGTCCCTGTGACCGACGGGCGCCGGATCTGGCTCGGCTGGATGAGCAACTGGAAGTACGCCGAGGCAGTGCCCACAGCGCCGTGGCGGAGCGCTATGACCGTGCCGCGGACCCTCTCTCTGCGAAAGACGCCAGAAGGCATGCGGCTGGTCCAGCGACCGGTCGTCGAACTGGAAAAGCTTCGTCAGGAAGGCGCGCGAACTTTCTCGGGAGGTTCGTTTCTGGAAGCAGCGGAGTGGTTGAAGGCGCAGGCGGATCTGGCGCCATTGCTAGAGGTGGAGATGACTTTTGCAGAGGTGGCGGACAAGACAGCGTTCGCGATCGATATTCATACCGGGCCAGACGAGCGGACCACGCTCACCTGTGATCCTGCCACCAAGCAGCTCGGGCTGGATCGTTCGCGCTCGGGACAAGTGGCGTTCCACAAAGAGTTCGCCTCTGGAGCCTCGGCGCCTCTGCGTTTTGTGGATGGCCGGCTCGCCTTAAGGCTTCTGCTCGATACTTCTTCGCTGGAAATCTTTGCAGAAAATGGCGAGGCCACTGTGACGAAGCTTATCTTCCCCAAAGCGGGTTCCAGACAGATCAGCTTAACGAGCGGACCCGGCGCAAATCCCTTGGTTTCGGGAATTACCATCCGCGCGTTGAGGTCGACCCAATAGGCGGGCGGAGAGCGATGGCGGTGTCTCACCTCTCACTCGTGCGAGGCTGGTTTCGCGCATAAGAGAGAGTTTTCTCACATCTTAGCGGCGGTGGAGACGGTTGGCCTGAGTCGTGCTCTAGGGGATTGCACACTTACCCGAACCCAGCCTAACTATCATGGTTAAACTCCGCCCAATCTTCTGCGCTCTCGGCGTACTCACCACCAGTGCGTCCTTCGCGCAGACCCAGATCTCACCGGTTGCGCCACCGCCTGCCGGCGAACCAGGGGTGCCACCTCCAGGAACTCCCGCGCTGATTTCTCCCATTGCTCCGGCTCCCATCGATCCTCCGATAGAAGTCGCACCCGACGGCCAGCAGCCCGTGGCTCCGATCGATCCGATGGCACCGGCTCCCGTGACTGTATCGCCCACCGCGACTCGCTTAAACGAGTTTCAAGGTGACGAGATCGGCCTGGTGCTGCGCACACTGGCCCGACAGGCGAAGATGAATCTCGTGGTGAGTGAGAAGGTAATCGGGACAGTCACTCTCCGGCTCGAAGACAAAACGCCTAAGGAGGCGATCGAAGTGATCGTCGCGTCTAAAGGACTGATCATGGATGAACTCGGGGGAGTGTTCTACGTAAAGACAAAGGAAGAGCGCGCGTCCGAGCCGACAGAAAGTGCGAGCTATACGCTTAACTATGCTACGGCGGAGAAGATCCTGCCCCTCCTGAAAACGCAGCTGCAGAGCGGGACTACGCCTGACTTCGATCAGCGTACTAACACTCTATTCTATCGCGAGGCGAAGTCGAACCTGGGCAATATTCTTCTCTTCCTGGAGACAGTCGATCAACCGACACAGCAGGTGATGATCGAAGCGCGCCTCGTGGAGGTCACTGCCAATCCTCGTCAGAACTACGGGATCAACTGGGGTGGCGTTCTTGGAGGCAGCACACCGCAGACCATTCGATATGGCGGCAGCACCATTGCATCCGCGACGGTGAAGGATGGCGTGCCAGTGCTGGATAAGCTCCCTGGCGTAGTTACCGATGAGGCGACGGGTCGGTTGCGCGGTCAGGATTTCCTCTTCGGCGGCGGCGGCGGCGGCAATCCGTTCGGCTTGCTCGGGGCTGTAGGCGGTCAGTTTGCGATTCTTTCCGCACCCCAGCTTTCAGTCACACTGCGCATGCTTAATGAAGACGCCGACGCTGAGTTCCTGGCTAACCCGCGGGTTGTGACGGCGAACAACACCAAGGCGACCATCAAGATTACTCGCGCCCAGCCTGTCCCGCAGTTGAACTTCAATGAGCAGACGGCACAGGCGGTATTTAGCGGATTCCAGGATAAGGAGTTTGGAAACACGCTGATCGTCACACCGGTAATCAACAAGGACGGCTTTGTGTCACTGCAAGTGCAGCCAGAGATTAGCAATAAGGTCGGTGATGCCACCTTCACCTTTGCGGGCTCTGTCGTCTCTAGTCCGATCATCGATAAGCGCACGCTCGACTCGAACGTGCTGATCAAGAGTGGCGATACACTGGCGATCGGTGGTTTGCTCCAGGACGAAATTACTAAGGGGCGCGCCAAGGTGCCGTTCCTCGGTGACATTCCGGTCATTGGTTACGCCTTCCAGGAGCGGACGAACAACCGCGTGAAGCGTAACTTGCTGATCTTCGTAACACCGACCGTAATCCAGCAGGGCTACGGCACAGGCCTTGAGTCGCAGGTCAGCGGGATCCATCACAGCGGCGACGAGTTCGCCGATCCGAACGGCTGGCGCAATAATGCCAAGGGGGCAGCCCGCTTGGTACCGACTTCCAACCGCCAGACCGCAGCCGACATTCCAGCTCCGGGTCTCGCCCCTGCGCCAAAGCGCGTGAGCACCAGCAGCAGCCGGACGACGCGCAGCAAGTAAGTAAGCGCTGGTAGTTTTAAGACCTAATAGAGGCGCCGGTCACCCGACCGGCGCCTTTTTACGTTGATTCCCATTGGCAAACCGGCGGCCATTCATACGCTCTCCGGCCCTATGAAAAGTTTCAAAGTCGCAGTGCTTCCCGGGGACGGAATCGGCCCGGAAGTGATGGCCGAAGCGAAGAGCGTCCTGTCGGTGGTGCAACAAAAGTTCGAGGTAACGTTCGGGCTCACGGAAGCGCGCGTGGGGGGCCACGCCATTGATGAAGACGGCCAGGCGCTGCCGGAAGAGACAGTTCGCATTTGCCGGGAATCCGATGCGATCCTCTTTGGCTCCGTCGGCGGTCCAAAGTGGGAAACGCTCCCTCCCAACGAGCAGCCTGAGCGCGCGGCGCTGCTGCCCCTGAGAAAACTCTTCGGGCTTTTCGCGAATCTGCGTCCCGCAGTTTGTCACCCGAGGCTCACCCATGCCTCGCCAGTGAAGGAGGAACTGATCGCAGGCGGTTTCGATGTCCTCTGTGTGCGGGAACTCACCGGCGGTCTTTACTTTGGCCAGCCGAAGGGAACCCACGAAGAGGGCGACGACGTCGTTGCTGTGGATACCATGGTCTACAAGCGCAGTGAGATCGAGCGCATTGCGCACGTGGCCTTTCAGGCAGCGCAGAAGCGGCGCAAAAAGCTCACCTCTATCGACAAGGCGAACGTGCTCGAGAACGGCGTCCTCTGGCGGCGAACAGTCACTGAGATCGGCAAGCAATATAGTGATGTCGAGCTAAGCCATCTCTATGTGGACAACGCCGCGATGCAGCTCATCAAAAACCCACGCGGGTTTGATGTCGTACTGGCTGAGAATCTCTTTGGCGACATTCTGTCAGACGAAATGGCGATGATTGCGGGTTCGCTTGGGATGCTTCCCAGTGCATCGCTCGGGCTGAAAGAAACAGCAACGGGGCGCTTTGGGCTGTTCGAACCAAGCGGCGGAACCGCGCCGGACATCGCAGGGAAGGGGATCGCAAATCCCATCGCGCAGATCCTTTCCACAGCCATGATGCTGCGCTACTCTTTCGGTCTGCCGGAAGCTGCGGATGCCATTGAGCGTGCGGTTCACGCGGCCCTGGATCGCGATCTGCGAACGGGCGACATTTGGACCGAAGGAACCAAACGAGTTGGCACGCGCGAGATGGGCGAGGCCATCGTGCAGGCTTTGCAGAACTAAGGCTCAGCTAGAAGGCCCTGGGCAGGTCCGTGCACGAATCTGAGGCAGGACGCCCGACCGGCGATCTATGACATATCCCTTCCAGGATCGCCTTGATGCCGGGCGGCAACTTGCCCGCCAGCTTCACGCCTACAAGGGGCGCGACAAGGCGATCGTTCTCGGGCTTCCAAGAGGCGGGGTGCCAGTTGCATACGAGGTGGCGCTCGCGCTCAATCTCCGGCTGGACGTCTTTCTGGTGAGAAAGCTCGGATGCCCCGGGCAGGAAGAACTCGCGCTGGGCGCCGTTGCCTCGGGCGGTGTCCGCGTTCTGAACCCGGATGTGGTGGCCAGCTTACCGGGCGCGAGTACAATCGTTGATGAGATATGTGCACGGGAGCTCGCTGAGTTGGAGCGTCAGGAGCTCGCGTATAGAGACAGCCGAGCACCGCTTGATCTCTCCGGTGCCACGATCTTGCTCGTGGATGACGGCCTCGCCACAGGCGCGACCATGCGCGCCAGCGCCGTAGCCGTCCGGGCGCTTGGCGCTGCCTGGATCACCGCTGCCATTCCCGTGGCGGCTGAGGCTAGCTGCGAGTCGTTACGCGAGTACGTGGACGAAGTCGTGGCTGTCCAGACGCCGGCGCTTTTCCGTTCGGTCGGACAGTTCTATGCGGACTTCGGCCAGACCAGTGATGCGGAGGTTCGCAAGCTTCTCGCCCGTGCTCACCAGGAGTACGGAATGGAGCGCTAGGCCGACTTACTATTGCCCAAGGAGAACGATGGGCCCTTCCGCAGTCGGGGCGCCGCCTTTGCGCTCGCGGCTGACTGCAAACTTGTCCGCCGAGCGGATCGGGACATCGACGGTGAAGATCAGACGCGCGCTGCCGCTCTCGTCGACCCGCACGATGCCGCCACTGACGGGCTGCTTGTACTGCGGATCGATCACCCAGAGCTGGTAATCCTGAGCAGGTCCTGCGGGTGGCAGCTTCTCGAGGGTAAGCACGCCGCGTTGCTGGCCGGAATCCCACGCAACGCTCCCCACCGTTTCAGGCGAACCTTCGACCTTGGAAGCAAGTGTGGCGATCCGCAGTTGTGAAAGGGCATCCTGGCTGCGCAATGCGACAATCTCCTGCCGCATCCGTCCACGTTCCAACCCTAGCACGCCCGCGACCAGCGCAAAGCCTGCGGCAAGCGCCCACGGGATCCACGAACTTCGTGAGGTTCGTGCAATTTCCGGCGCATTCTCGCCGCGGATGGCGGAGAGCAGCTGGATCCTGAGGTGCGCAGGTGGCGTGTGTTGCGGAGCGAGATGCGCCAAGTTGGCACCGACCTCGTGCAGCTCATCGACCAGCGCCCGCAGCTCTGCATCACCTCGGAGCGCCTCTTCGAAACGCGCGGAATCATCCGGGCTGAGCACTCCCAGCGCATACAGTGCCGCGTCTTCTTCTGCGCTTTCGTCGATCATACTCGGCGCACCAGGTAAGTCCGAAGCTTGAGCATGCCACGCCGGATGCGTGCCTTCACCGTCCCAAGCGGCTCGGAGAGCGCTTCGGATATTTCCGTCTGCGACATGCCTTTGAAGAAGGCCATCTCGATAGCTTCCCGCTGCTCGGCGGGAATTCGCTCAAGAGCCGCCCGCACCTCTGCCTGGCTCTCGCGCATCATTGCGCTGCCGTCCGCACAATCTTCTACCCGCTCGTGTACAGCCCCTTCGACAGTCGCTTCCTCGAGCGTCCGGCTCTGGCGCTGCCGCTGGCGCATCCGGTCAATGGCCTTGCTCCTGGTGACAAGCACCAGCCAGGTGAAGACGCTGCAGCGGTCGGCCTGATAGTAGGCAGCCTTCTTCCACACTTGGAGGAAAACGGCCTGCAGGACGTCCTCTGCGTCGTGTGAGTTCTGCAGCATTTTCATGAGCAGGGAGTAAAGCGGCCCCGAGAAACGCTCGTACAGCGAAAGGAATGCATCTTCATCGCCGCGACTGATGGCGGATAGAAGTGCGGCGTCTTCGGCGAGCATGTCGGGTCGTTTGGGAAGTGGGAGCGTCTCAAGAGGCCGCAAGATCCACCAAACGCAACGAATGGCGTCGTCAACGTCGCGCTGGGGAATCTTGGGTTAACAGTTTGGTTCGTCCACACAATGGAAAAGGACGAAGCACGAACGCTACCAGATGCAAGATTCGGCAGGAGAAGGCCGTGTTGCTGTATAAAAGTCATTCTTCGAGACTTTTCTGCATCCGATGAACGGGCAGCGCCAGATAACTGGCGTATGTCGTTATCCTTCTCGCTGCGAAATCTGCTCCGAATCTCGGGAGTGGTGCTCATCGCAACGGGGGTCGGCTTGCTCGAGGCTGCGCCGGTGGAAGGTACGCCGGGTACGAGGCCAACTACCCCGCCGAGCGCCCGTTCCACCGGGCCGGATGCACTCGCGATTATCGCAAGCCCGCACGTCGGGACCGATAAGCTAGACGAACAGATCCGGCGCGCTCAGAAGCAGGTCGCCGCTGCGCCCGACGCGGAAGTGCCTTTATTGCGGCTCGGGCATCTCTTCATCGGTAAAGCTCGGCTGAGCAACGATCCGGGGTATTACAAGCTTGCGGAACAGTGCGCGGTCTTGATTGAGCGAGCTCATCCGGACTACTGGGATGCCTGGCTGCTGCGCGGGCACGCACTGGCTGCGATGCACCAGTTCACCGAGGCAGAGACAATCGCCCGCCGGTTGATCGCGGTGCGTGAGTACGTCCTCGATCACGCGCTCTTGGGGGATGCACTCATGGAGCAGGGTCGCCTGACTGAAGCGATCCCGGCGTATCAGCAAATGGCCGACCTGAAGCCGGGTTTGCAGGCGTATACCCGCATTTCTCATGTGCGTTGGCTAAAGGGCGACCTCGAAGGTGCGAGCGAGATGATGAAGTTGGCGATTGAATCAGGTACTCCTCGGGTCGCTGAGCCGATGGCCTGGGCGAGCACCCGCCTCGGTGCGTATCGACTCCAGGCAGGCAATTTCGCGGAAGCGCATCAGCTCTGCGCGCGCGCCTTGCAACTCGTGCCGGAATATGCGCCTGCACTGTTGATGCAGGGGCGGGTCTTCCTGGCCGAAAAGAAGGTGGTCGAGGCAATCGCTCCGCTCAAACTAGCTGCCGAGCGGAACCCACTGCCCGAGGTGCAGTGGGTACTAGCTGACGTGCTTCGCGAGGCGGGTGAAACCGAGCGCGCCTTGGAGGTTGAAAAGCAACTCGAGGCGCGTGGCGCCAATACCGATCCTCGTTCGTACTCCCTCTATCTGGCAACCCGCGGCATCCGTGCCGAGGAGGCGCTTCGTATGGCGCAGAACGAAATGGAGGACCGTCGCGATATCTTCACCTACGACGCCCTCGCCTGGGCTCAATACGCCAGCGGTCAGACTGCCGAGGCGGCTGCCAGCATTGAACGCGCACTGAGCGAGGGGACGCAGGATGCGCGGCTCTTCCTGCACGCAGGAGTCATCCTCGGGGGCGCCGCAAAGCCGGATGAAGCACGCGGCAACCTCCTGCGCGCCGATGCTTTGCGTACCCTCCTCTTCCCCTCTGAGCGGGACCTGCTCGACCGGCAGCTATCCGTTCATTCGACAGCCACAACCGACGCAGGTGGCACCTCTCTTACCTCCAACCAAACCAACAAAAACCAGAAGAATGAAACTGCTGAATAAACCAGCCGCCGTCGCGGCAGCCCTCGCGATTGGCGCAGCCGCGCTCGTCCCGGCTCCTGTTTTCGCGTCGTCTCACATGGATGCGCCGTTGATCACACTCGACGATCCCGCAAACACCACGGACGTATACTCCTTTGTCGCGAGCGCCAACGGCATCAAGTATCTCGTCACAGCGCTCTCTGTGTATCCATTTGAAGAGCCAGGGATCGGGCCGAACACCTATCGCTTTGACGACAACGTCCTTTATAGCCTGCATGTCGCCACGGGTGACGATGTCGCAGCAGGTAAGGCCACGTATACCTACGATTTTCAGTTCGCGACTACCTTCAAGAACCAGCAGACGATTCTCCAGGCCTACCTCGGCGTGGTGAATGCGGTGAATGACGCAAACCAGAACCTCGTTCAGAACTATACGGTCTCTCAGACAGACTTCACGCAGAAGAAGAGCAAGCAGAGGCCTGTCGTGCTCGGCACCGGCATCGTGCCGCCGAATAACCAAGGCCTCGTGACGCCAAAGTACAACGTGGCGAACAATGGCGAGAATCCAGCGCGCGAAGGCGTAGCGGATGCAACCCTGCTCGATGATTACACCAAGGCCAGTATCGCGAATCTGGATGGCACACTCGTCTTTGCCGGTCAACGCGACGACGCCTTCTACGCGGACATTCAGTCGATCTTCGATCTCGATTTCTCGTTCGGCGGGCCGAACAAGCCCTTCGATAGCCAGGGCGGATTCAACGTTCACACGATTGTGCTGGCCATTCCTGTGACGAAACTGCCGGGCGGAGACCAGCAGATCGTAGGTGTCTATGGCTCAACCAGCCGCCGCCAGGTGACGGTACTCGGCTCGCCACGCACCACTGGAAACGTTACCAAAGGGGAGCCGCTGCGCAGCGCACCAAAGAACAAAGGCAAGTACATTCAGGTCGCCCGGCAGGGAAATCCGCTCTTCAACGAGGCACTCGTCTCGATCGTCGATAAGGACTTCTACAGCCGTTCCAAGCCATCGATCGACTCGACGGTTTTTGCCAAGTACGCACTCGCGCCAGAACTCGCCAAGGTACTCGGCGTACCTGCGGCCCAACAGACTAACCGCACCGATCTCGCTGGGATCTTCATCCCTGATTTGATCAAGACGGATCTCTCCACTGGTCCTGCCAAGCTCGCCGGGGGTACCAATCCGGGGGCCGCGCCAAACGACGTGGGGTTCAATCGGCTGAGCATCTTCGGCGGTGACACACTTACCAGTGCGATCCAGCCAACGAGTCCCTTCGGTCCAAATGTCGTTCCCGGCGGCTGGCCTAATGGTCGCCGTTTCGGTGATGACGTAATCGACATTGCGGTCCTCGCTATTTTGAGCGATTTGCGGACGTCGCCTCCAACAGTGGTAGCGGGCTCGGCCGGCGCCGATGTCGACAAAGTGAACAAGAACGATATTGGGTACAACAAAGTCTTCCCGTATGCCGCTACGCCGCTGAATGGGCGTAATCACCCGCATCACGGCGACGCGAACTAAGCACGAAGTTAATGTCCGCCTCCCGTCGTTTTATGGCGGGAGGCGGCTTTCTTTTTTTCAAGCAGTCCGCTTCTCTCTTCAGCGTGGAAACACTCTGCCGCCGAGTCTCGGCAAACATCTTGAGGGTTGCGTCCCTCGTTCTTATCTTCGTCGGCACTGCGCTTCAGTGTGCCGCGCACGACCCCGGCCTGAGCTCGGCGAATCTCACCGTCGGCCCGACAGCGGTCACAGTGGAGCTGTCATTTGCGCCTGCAGACGTCGAGTCGATTGGCTTTTCCGCCGATCCAGCGCCAGCGGCTTCGACCGTCGAGTGGCAGACGGGTGGGCAAGCCGTTCCTCCGAGCGAAGCCGGCCTCTGGCGCAGGGTGGAGGATAATGCGGAACTCCGCCTCGTCTTTCCTCGCGGCTCAGCGGAGAGCGCGACGTTTCGTTCGGCATTGATCAGCCAGCTTCCGTTTGGCCATCGTCAGCTCCTTACCGTGCGGGATTCCGCAGGGGTGCTGCTCGATTCGCGTCTGCTCAGCGCACAGCAGAGCACTGCAGAGATCCCGTTGCCCGCGATCGGAGCGGTCGCCGCCGAGCCTGTGTCCCAGCAGCCCACCTTCCTGGGCTTCGTGCTCCTTGGCATCGAGCACATCCTTATCGGCTACGATCATCTGCTCTTTCTCTTCGCCTTGCTGCTCGTCTGCGATCGTTTCGGCTCAGCGGTCACGCTCATCACCTGCTTTACAGTCGCACATTCCATTACCCTGGCGCTGGCGACCTTCGATCTCGTATCGCTCCCGAGCCGCCTGGTGGAGTCTTTGATCGCCGCCTCCATTATCTACGTCGGCGCCGAGAACCTCTTTGCGACGCGGCCAATCCGTTGGCGTTGGGTGCTTACTTTCTCCTTTGGCCTAATCCATGGGCTGGGCTTTGCCAGTGTGTTGCGTGAGCTTGGCGTCGGCGAGGGTAGCGGGTCCGTGATCTTGCCGCTGTTCTCATTCAATCTGGGAGTGGAACTGGGGCAGATCGCTATTGCCGCAGTGATGCTGCCTATCCTCCTGCTCCTCCGCCGCAAACCTGCGTTTGTGCGCATCGGTATTCCGGCTGCCTCCATGCTGCTCGTCTGCGCAGGTGCATATTGGTTGATCGAACGAACGGTGCTTTGAGTGCTGGGCCGGAGTTCGCGACGCGGCTACTGAGCCCAGCAGCAGGACCGCTGATCCGCGCTAGGGCGGATGCCAATAAGCAAACCTAGCCGCGGGCGTCAGGATGCCGGTTTACGTGAACAAGGTTGTGAGCGCGTCGTCCTCAGCGTGACTCCACTCCGTCCTGACTACCGGCAATCAACTGCCGGATGGTGCAAGAACGGCACCCATCCACGGACGCAATGGTCGGGAGACGGCCACGCATCGCCGCTGCGCGGACGGTTTACCTCCGCCCACCATTCCAAAATGGTCGAAACCGACCGCTGCGGTCCAGCGATGACTGAAATTCAGTCATCGCCCGACCTTTTTGGTCCAGAATCGGACAAAGCGATGCCGCTGATGGCGGTCAGCTACGCAGCGGATGCGTGCTAATTTTGTTTCACGAGTGACACTGGCGCTGGTGTGCGGGTAAAGGGTGGCCTCCCAAACGCGCATCTTCTCCCAAGCACCATGACGCCCGGAAGCGCGATATCGCCGATCGAACAGCCCCCTGGCTCTCGCATTGAGCGGCTGCAGGTATCGGAAGACGAGCTACTCTTTCACATCCCTGCGAGCGGCAAATGGGGCGGTTGGCTCGTCTTTACGATCCTCTGGAATGGAATATTGCTCGGCATTTGGAGTGTTGGGCTTGAACCCAGCCAAGGAGTGGCTCGCGGCGAGTTGATGCTCAACCTATGCCTGTCACTCTTTCTCGGTGTGGGGATCGCCATGGGCTACGTGGCCCTACGAGTGCGTTTTGCCACCCATCTCTTGTATCTCGGGAGCAAGCGCGTGCGCCTTCAGCGGAAGCTTTTCCGCACGGCAAACCGGGATCTTGCGACGGGAGAAATCAGCCGAGTAAAGATCGTGGAGTTCTACCAACAGAACTACAAACCCGTTCAGGGCATTGAGATCGTCGCCGGGAAGCGCCGCATCCGTTTCGGCAGCGCCCTCACCGATCCCGAGAAGCAGTGGCTCGCAGGCGAGATCCGCGCCTTCCTTCACCTGAGCGAGCTGCCGGCTGCCGCGCGTGGTGACTTACCGCAGGTTGCGGTAGGCAGTGCAAAGTGACCCCGGCCTACTGCCTTCGTGACTCGGCAGTTCTAGCGAGATACTCGCAGGGCAGAGGGACGGTTCACTTCAGGACGTGGTACACGTTTCTCCCGTTGTCCACTTCTGAAAAGCTGCTCCATACAAAGTCGAAGGAGAAGTCCAGCGTGCGCTGATCCGACCAGGTAAGTCGGAGTTTCCCTTCCCGGGCTTCCCAGCGATGTGACCCTTCTGCACCGTGTGAAGTGAAGGTTCCATCGGCGTGGAATTGAATCTCGCCCTGCTCACCCTTCCATCGCGACCCGGGCAACCAGGCCCGCAACTCCCCCGCGTCCTGCGGTCCGTAGAAACTCTCAGGGAGAATGGTTTCGTTCTCGTTGCGGCGTTGCTCGCGCCGCACGCCATCCTTCATATAGACGATGTGCAAACCTTTGTTCCAACCGGGGTTTGGGTCGGCTCCTAGATCGACCGGATTCGCTGAAAACCTGCGGCGCAGCGTTTCGACATGCTCCCGAACTTTCTCGGTGACATCGGCATTCTTCCCGCCTGTGCCATAAATAGCGGTGAGGATCTGCACTCTCCAGCGTTTCGGCTCAACCAGCGCTGAAGGTAAGATCGCCTGTTTTAGATCTGCTCGCAGCGGCGCCTCCGCCTTCGTTCCGTGCAGGTCATCGGCGATAGCAAACTTGATCCAGGTCGAAGGAGCGCTGCCCCAAATGGGCGTGCCGGGGAAATCCGGGCCTGCAAACTCCCTGATGTACTGATCGCCTTCGCCCCAGGGATTCGCGATCGGCAAAGCAGGCGACTTTGTTCCTGGGTTGCGCTGGCGAATGAAGGCGGCGACCTGTGCAGGATCGTCGCAGACGCTCCAGTGTCCGGAATTCACATCAGACACGAAACCGAAATGATTGGGAGCCTGGCAGCCCGCTACGGCGAAGTACTTCGAACCGCCCCAGCGGATGGGGTTGTGAGCGACATTGAAAACCAGCCAATCTCCTCGCGCGACCGGAACGTTGATTCGCTCTGCAGTCGCGCCGAAGCGATCGAGCAACAACTCCCGACTGCTGTCGGGGATTAGTTCACCGTTCTTATAAGCCGCCACCACGAAGTCGTTCGTAACGGTGATAAGGTAGGCACACTGTCCATCGCGAGCCGGAGGTGCCGACTTAGCCGACGTGCCCGGGGAGGTGATCGCGAGTTGAATTCCCACAGGCGCATCGAAGCCCACGCCCAAGACCGTGCTGACGCACCCAGCGAGTGCAAGCGCCAAGAACCTTCTTCCGGTCGTCATCATGGGGAGAAGCTACGCCTGGGAAAGAGGATGAACCACTTCTAAACGCCGCCTTTTTGACATGGCGCCAGTGAGTAGAGGGAGATGCCTCCGACGCTGCTCGTCAGGGAAATCAACCAACCGCGCAAAACGGATTTTTGACATGGCACCTCCTAGTAGAAGCCAATGCTTTCAGTGACGCAGTGACAGTAAACAAAACCAAAAAAACAAAACGAAAGGAAGTAAGACCATGACAACGAACCGTGTAAACATCACCCTCACCGCCGAGCAATCCGCGGGGATCAGCACTGCAGTGGACGCCCTCGAGACGGCCCTGCCAGACCTCATCAGCCTTTCCGGGGAGGAGAGCCGCAAGCTCTTCCGCCTCGGAGATCTCGGCGAAGCCTTCGTCCTGAAGACGCTGGAGGCGGTGCGGCTCCACCCGGAGCTGTTCCCCACCAGCGTGGACCTGGCGGCAATGGACCGGGACCAGAAGCTGCGTGAAACGCTGCGCCCAATCCGGACCCGCCTGCAGGGCCTGGTGGCGCTGGTGGACGGCACCTACAAGCTCGCAGGGGCGGACTTGATGACGAACTGCTCGGCTGCCTACCGCATCCTCCAGGTCAGTGGCGTGGGTGCCGGCGTCGAGGACCTGCTGGCCGACATCGGACAGCGCTTCGACCGAGGCCCGATCCCCGAGCCTGAAGTGCCGGCTCCGGCGGGACCGCCGCAGGGATAGCACAGGGCAACCCCAGGTGTGATGAAGTGAGTACTCCGCTGGAGTGTGAACCGGAAACGGTCTGCACTCCGGCGCACTTATTCCAGGGGAGACACAAGCAGTGGAAGGCGACTCGTGTGAGCGAGGCGTCTGCACATACTCCACACAGTAAATGTGACGCAGTATCAACAGAGCTCCAAGTATCCCCCAGGTGTGTAGGGAAACTGTGTATCCCGATAAGACTTTCAGCGGCACCTGTTGTGCTACGTCGGGTTTAGAAGGTCCGGAGCTGTGGTTCTGATGGCACTTTCGGTCACCCCCTTCTTTACCTCTATGAGCTTCCAAAATTTTTCTTCACTCGAACCTCTCGAAAGCCGGATAGCCCCCGCAGGTGTGGTCACAGTTACCTTTATGGACGGAGTGCTCACGATCGGTGGTGCTGATGGCGCAGATCACAGCGTAGAGGTCGTTAAGACCGGGCTGAACTCATTCCGCGTCGATGGTACCGACACTGGGATCAACGTAGTCGGCACCAATTCGAAGGATTTCCGAGGAGTCCTGAAGCATGTGCAGATCGAAGGAGGAGCAGGTGCGGATGTCTTGGAACTCACCAATCTGCGTCCCCTGAAGAGTCTCGTCTTTGAAGGCAATGAAGGAGTGGACTCGCTTACAACGAATAACCTGAGGACGCGCGGTGTCGGGACGGTGGACATTGCCTTAGGCTCTGAAGCTGGGTCAGTGGATTTCACCGGCGCTAAGACGGTAATCAATGGCGAGCTGAAGCTCGACCTTGGCGGGGGCGGAACTGTCGCTCTACGATCCGAAGCCACGACCGTGCGCGGAGCTGTTGAGATCATCGGAGGTGAGGGGAGCGATGTCGTGACGATCAGTGGGGGTGCCGCACATCTTAACCGGGAGCTCAGTTTCACCACGGGCAATGGGGACGATTCCTTCACTGCAGAGGGCAAGATTCTGAAGGTAAAGGGTGCCATCAGTATGCTTGGCGAGGGCGGGACTAATCACTTCACTTTTGCCGCAGAGAAGAATGAGTTTGGAAAGACAAATGCACCCGGTGTGATGGACCTGAAGGTGGGCACGGGTCCCGGGTCGGTTTCATTTAGGGGCGAGTCCACCGTGCTCCTTGCGAACTTGCAGATCGATCTCGGTGCAGGTGGCGGTACCGCAAATGTGAACTCCGCAGTGACGCAGGTCCGCGACGGGGTGACAATCGCTGGCGGCGCAGGGAATGATGCCGTGAACTTCGAAGGGCGCGCGAGTATTGGGAAAACCATTTCATTCCTCGGTGGCGAGGGCGATGACTCTCTCGTCGCAAAGGGCGGACTCTTTGCGGTGAAGGGTCTGACCAACGTCGATGGAGGAAGCGGTGCCAGCACCTTCGAACTCAATGTGACCAAGGTCGACCTGCGCGCACTTTCCGTCACCGGCGGCACGTCTAACGATACCGTGCGTATCGTTGCCGATGGTACGATCTCCGGGGATGTGAACCTCCAGCTCGGCCTCGATGGAACAGGTCCATCCAGCGTAATCCTGCAAAGCCGAACTGATGTGGCAAATCGCCTCGTTTTCGGCGGGGCACTGACTGTCGACATGCGTGGCGACACCGTCGATGTATTGAGGATCGCGAATATCCAGGTAGCTAAAGATCTCGTGGCCCAAACAGGCGAGAACGTGAGTACGGTCGATCTCTCGCGAGTGAACGTGAAAGCGAACCTCACGCTGCGGACCGGCTCGGGTGCAGACGTGATCAACCTGGATAACCTTAGCACCCGGGACTTCTCCGTGGACACTGAGTCCGGTGCCGACGAGCTTCGAATCGAGCGTAGCGGCCTCTACACGGGCACGTCGAAGGTACTGGGAGTGGCCACGATCCTAACAGGCATCGGTGCCGATCAAATCCGAATCGGCGATGCCAGCGATCCCGCAAACTTGAAGGTCTCCTTCTTAAAAGGGATGAGTCTCGATGCTGGAGACGGGGAGAACATGCGCAACGATATCGTCGCCAGTAACTTCTTCTCTTCGGCTCCATCAATCGTCGCGACCGGCGGGACGCTGACGCAGACCGAGGCGGTGTAGTCGCCGATGCGAAGGGGCGTTCGGGGCGTCGCTTGACCAAAGAAGACTAAGCCGCGACGGTCCGCGGTTCGTGGCCAGCTCAAAGCTCCTGCAACCATCCGAAGAACTGCTCCTGCAACAACTGCTCCAGATGCAATTCTGGCAGCGGAAGAATGCTGACGCGTATTCAGTAGCTGTCAGTAGCGACACAGAGGCGGGGGTGGCCGCTGAACTGCCCGCAAAATGGGAGCTGACGCAGGGACTGAACCTTCACGCGTGGCAGCAGGAGTGCGTGGAGAGCTGGTTTGCAGCGGGAATGCGTGGGGTCATCAAGGTGGTCACGGGGGCGGGCAAGACCGTCCTTGCGCTAGCCATCGCCGAGCGGCTCCAGCAAACTCACGAACCGAGACTGCTCGTGGCTGTCGTGGTGCCGACGATCGTATTGCTCGAGCAGTGGCGCGAGGAGTTCCTGATCCGGAGCAATCTACCCGCGAACGCGATTGGCGTGCTGGGCGGCGGTGATGATACAACCTTCAACGACCGCACGAGGATTGTGATCTGCGTGTTGAACTCCGCTTCGAAGAAGCTCCCTGAGCTGGTTCGAAAAGCCGGTGCAGGCCCGTCGCTCCTGCTCGTTGTCGACGAGTGCCACCGTGCTGGAGCGGCGGAGATGCAGAAGGTGTTTGGGACTGAGCGGGCGTTCTCTCTTGGCCTATCAGCCACGCCGGAGCGCGACAGCGAACCCAGCGATGAAGAGGAATCTGGAATCGGGATGCGCGGGGAACCTCAGGTTTCGCTGGAGTTCTCGGAAACGGTACTGGGCAAGGAACTGGGGCCGGTGATCTTTGAGCTGAATTACGCGGACGCAATTAAGCTTGGCGTGCTCCCGCCCTTTGCAATTCGCCACTATGGCCTGAGCCTGAGGCCAGATGAGAACGCGCAGTACGAGCGGTTGAGCAGAGAGATCAAGAACCTGCGCAGCGAGCTGGAGCGGCCGGGACGAAAGGGGCTCAGCCTCATCCGGTGGTGCCGCTCGTCAGCTGCAGCTGGCAACCCAGCGGCGGGCCGTCTCATTTCGCTGACCGCGGAGCGGAAGCGCGTGCTCTTTCGCATGGAGGAGCGAGCCACGGCTGTGAAATGGATCTTGCGCGCGGCTTTTGCAGAGAACCCCGAGACGCAGGCGATTCTCTTTCACGAGAGCATTGACGAGGTCATGCGGCTTTTCACGCTGCTGCGGGGGGAAGGTTTTGCCGTAGTGGCGGAGCATAGCGAATTCCCGGAGCAGATGAGAGCTACCTCGCTCCGGCTCTTCCGGACGGGAGCGGCGCAGGTCATCATTTCCGCCAAGTCGCTGATTGAGGGGTTCAATGTTCCCTCGGCAGATTTGGGGATCATTATTGCGGCGACCTCATCGGTCCGGCAACGAGTCCAGACTTTAGGCCGACTTTTGCGCAAGTCCCCAGCGGCAGACGGCACCGAGAAACATGCGGTGCTCCACGTCCTCTATGCGAGCAAGACCGTCGATGAGGTGATCTACGAGAAGGCAGATTGGGAGCACTTCGTGGGAGCCGAGCGGAACCAATATTTCCTCTGGCCGGATGTTGAGGCAACCGCGCCGCACCCTGTCGCAAAGGCACCCCGCTCTCCCGCGCTCGACGAGACTGCCATTGATGAAGCCACCTTGCAGCCCCGTGAGACCTATCCTGGGAACATTGATCAAGGCCTGGCACTCACTCGCGATTCGCAAGGCACCATACGAACAGACGACGGTTTCCTGATCGAGCCACATCGAGAGTTGCAGGCGGTATTGAAGAACTCATTGAAGACTGCGGGCCGCTTCCGGGTTACCCCGACGCGCAGCTTCGTCGTGGAGCTGGAAAAAACCGAAGCCGGTTGGCGCGGGGTCTATCTTGGGCAGCTGAGTTGTCCGGTGCAGGTGGTCGAGGTGCTCGGCGGTCAGCTTCCGGAACGCGACTGGCAGCCGGGAGATGCGTATCCGCTGACCCGCGCTATGGGCAAGACGTTCTCCGTACTACAGCGGGATCCTCGCCTGATCGCTCTTAAACTGAGGGGCAATGTCCGCTTCGTCCCGCCCCTTCACGAAGTAACTGATGAACAACGACGAAAAGCCTTATCGCGAATCCAGGCGTTTCTTCGGAACGTGCAGATCAAGGGTCACAAGATCAGCAAGGTTGCAGTCACCGGCGAGGGACACGTGGTATATGTCTGGCAGAACCAAGCGTACTTCGTCGGACACGCTCCTGAAGGTTCCGAGGGATTTACTTTGGAGGCGTGACCATTTTGGCAACCTGCGGTTTTTGGGCATCGATGATTGGTGAACGGGAATCCAGTTGCGCCACCGGAGCCGCATGTTACAGGGGCTTCGTGCAGGCCGTTTGAATTCAGAGCGGTGCGTGCAGTTCCCGCCAATTTCCATGCGCGCTTTTATCATCAACCTCGATTCTGCTATCGATCGGTGGGCGTTCCTGGAGCGGTCGTTTGCGGAAACGGGGTTCTCGATTACCCGGGTTTCGGGGGTGGATGGACATGCCTTGCAGCTACCAATTCCCGAGTACGCGGAAGTCCGTCACCGCTGGCTGCACGGAAGGCCAAATGCGCCGGGTCACATCGGCTGCTATCTCAGCCATGTCCGCGCGATGCAGGCCTTCCTCGAGACAGACGACGAGCATGCGTTGATCGGTGAGGATGATCTTACGCTCGGTCCTGACTTTGAAGCGGTGATCGCAAGCGCGCTTCAGCAGTCGTGCCACTGGAATATCCTGCGGCTCACCGGGCTAAGCGACGGAGTGCCGCTGCGTGCGATCCAGCTCACGGGCGACTACACGCTCTGCGTCGGACTCGGTCGCTTAAAGGGGACCGGCGCCTACGTGATTGATCGCAAAGGCGCGAGTACCTTGACAGCTCGCATGCTTCCGATGTTCCTGCCGATCGATCATGCCATGGACCGTGAATGGGTCTTCGGGCTGCGGGCTGCGTACATCCTTCCATTCCCCGCCTCGCAGAAAGACAGTGGATTTCGTTCATCGATCCAGCTCGGGAAAGCACAAAAGCTCTCGCGGCTGCGCAGAATCGTTGCAACCTATCCATATCAGGCTTTCAACGAGATGACTCGCTGGTTGTTCCGTGGAGCACAGTACGCGAGGATACGCGCAGCGGGAGCCCTTGGGTGTTAGGTCGTGCTAAACGATCTGCAATAAGCGTGAGATCGGAACGGGGAAGCGTTAACGTGGCCGTTCCTTTGCAAAGCGCCGCATCTCTATCCGACCTGCTCGCAGGCCACGAACCAGTCCTCGCGCTCGCGCCGATGCAGGACGTGACGGACCTCGCCTTCTGGCGGCTCATGACGAGTTACGGCGGGGCAGATCTCTATTACACTGAGTACTTCCGCGTGCATGTGGACTCCACACTGGAGAAGTGGATCCTGCCGTCACTGGTGAAGAATCCGACAGGCCGGCCCGCGATTGCGCAGATGATCGGTAACGACATCCCGTCGCTCGTTCGCACCGCCCGAGAACTTCAGCAGTATCCGATCGCTGCGGTTGACCTGAATCTAGGCTGCCCCGCGCCTGTGGTGTATCGGAAGTGCGCGGGTGGTGGCCTATTGCGGGAGCCTGCTCGAATTGACGCGATACTCGGAGCTTTGCGCGACGCCGTGAAGATTCCTTTAACTGTAAAGACGCGTATCGGCTTCGACGATTCGGCAGTCTTTGACGAGTTGTTGCCCATTTTCGCGAAGCACTCGATCGACCTACTTACGGTACACGGCAGGACGGTTGCGGAAGCGTACCGAAGTGGCGTACACTACGATCTCATCGCGCGCGCAGTATCGGAGATGCCATGCCCTGTCCTGGCGAATGGAAATGTCTACTCCGCAGAGAAGGCGGAGGAGGTGCTGACGCTCACCGGCGCGCATGGGCTGATGATCGGGCGAGGCGCAATCCGCAACCCATGGATCTTTGAGCAGATCCGTCAGCGACGACGCGGAGAGACACCGATCGTGCCGCGAGGACGCGACGTGCTGGAGTATATTGAGGCGCTGTACGAGGGGACTAATAACCCCGACATCCTGGAGAAGTATCAAGTTCAGAGCATGAAGAAGTACCTGAACTTCATCGGGCTTGGCGTGGAGCCGACGGGTCGCTTCCTGCATGAAATGCGGCGGGTGCAAACACGGGACGCTTTACGCGGGATCTGCGCAGAGTTCCTGGACCACGATGAGCCCATGCTGATGCAACCCTTCGCAGTTGAGTTAAAGGCGACTGATGTGCTGGCTGGGGAGCATCTTTGATCCGGGTCGAGGTGCGTCCTCCGACGCTGGCGTTCCAGCCGAGTCCAGTTACCTTCGGTGACAGATTGTATGCACCATGTCCTTGTTCCCGCGCTCGCCGCCCTCACGGCGATGGGCCTCACCTTGGCGCCCTCCATGGGCGCTCCTCTTGCAGAGATCAAGATTGTCAACGATCTTGCACCCGATTGCTCCTCGCTTGAGGCACTCGTAACCTCTGTAACGAAGGATGCCAAAACAGACGACGAGCGTGCTATCGCGATCTACAACGCGGCTTGCTTCCTTTACTATCATCACGCGTACCCTAGCGAAGCTACCGGTGAGATTGGTGCGCTGAAGATGCTGAATGTGTACGGATGGAGCCTCTGTGGGGGGCAGCACACTGTGCTTGCTGCGTTGTATGAGAAGGCGGGATATCCATGGAGGTATCGAGGATGGAGCAACCCCGGGCACACAACCGTTGAGTGCTACTACGGCGGGCGATGGCACTATCTCGACTCGTTCCTTCGCTTCTTTGCGTGGATGCCGGATCCCGCTGTTCCGGGGGGCCGAACGATTGCAGGGCAGGAAGACATCAAAGCAAACCCAGCACTAGTAACCGACGCTTTCGTCGACGATGCCGGGAGGGGAGTTAGCTACCATAAGGACAACCGTTTTGAGCTGATTAACGCGAAGGCCAATTGGACCGCACCAGCATTCATGGTGTGCGGCGACACGCTCGCCGGTGTGCTCACCGGCATTGCGAGCAGCGAGAACGCAGGCAGTCCCCGCAGCTGGTCAGGCCTTACCTTTGATGAGCCTGGCTACTCTACCGCGGTGAATCTCGATGCGGGGTATGCTCTGACTCTTAACTGGAGCAGGATTGCTGACGCATACTATTTCCGCGGGATGAATCGTGGTGCCGCCCACACCTGTGGCGACAAGGAGTATCGAAACGACCCGTCCATTGGTCCGCTGATTGAGCCCTATGCGCAGAAGGAGCGCGCTCGCAGTTGGTCGAATGGTACCCTGAGCTACCGAGGCGATCTTAGCTCTGGGGCCATCCTGAACGCACTTCGTGACGCTAGTAATGTTGCCTGGGCAGACAGAGCATTAGTGCCGAAGGACTCCAGCAAGCCCGGCTCATTCATCATCGAAATGGCGTCCCCGTATGTCGTGGCGAAGGTGGCGGGCAGGATCGACTCGAAAGGCGCAAAGACGGAGGTGTCGATGGATGGTAAGGAATGGAGGCCCGTCAGCCTGGACGCGCTCACTGACATGATTGCCGGCACATATCGGTATCAGGTGCGCGTGACCTTTACCGAGCCAGTGACGGCGATCGAGTTGGACAGCATCGTGCAGCATAACCAGGAAGCGCTGGCGTACCTCGCACCAGGGAAGAACGTCATCTCCATCTCTGTGGGAGAACCGGTAGATCTTGGTAAAAACCGCCTTGTTGTGACCTACGCCTATTCTCTCGGGTCCCGTAGTGCCACACCGGAGGAGCTATACACAAAAGGTGCAGAGATCGGTCGCGGCCACAACGCCTCTTGGTCCGATGTTCCCATCGTCGTTCAGAAGGTAGTTGATCGATTTCCTGCTACGATCGAGATCCTCGTTCCAACTCCGAAAGGGAAGCAGCCGGTGTATCCGCGGATGCTCTTCATGCGCCGAGAGGTGCTCGCACCCGGGCAGCAGCCGATCCCAGTCCCGACGCCTCCTTCCACGCCGGTCCTCGGTCCAGACTCCACCTTGGCTACGCTGCCGAACCCTTGGCTGATCGGTGCTCGTGCACCTCGCTCAGCTACAGCTCTGGATTAGTGCGATCCCGCGAGCTCGTGGACTTCGAGGTTGCTGAAGACCGCGTCGCCATCCTGGGCGAATAGGAAAAGCCCTTCTCCCCTGGTGTCACCAGGCGCGCGTACAATGAGCGTGCGGCGTCCATCGATACACGCGTCGAGGATGTCGCCCTTTACGATGAGTTCTACCGTGAATGGGCGATTCAATCCATCCACACCATAGATCGCAGACTGCTCGTTCTCTGGCAGGGTCGCCGTATCTGGTTTGCGCCATCCCGCCTTCTCTCGATCCGGCTCGAAGCGAAGCTCATGGCCCTGCTCGTAGGGCCCGGAGCTCCGTACGCACAGGCCGAAGGTGCCATTCTCCCCTCCTGGGGTTACGGTCATTTTCAGATGAAAGTCGTGTGGCAGCCCGCCCAGATCCGCGGCTGCGAAACCCGCCCCGGCCTTCACCACGATACGACTCGCGTCTCCCGCAACCCCATTCCCTGATGGGCGCAGCGCCACTGGCACGAGGTCGCCCAGTTTCGGACGGAGTTCAGCAGGGAAGGTCGTTCCGAGCGTTCCATCTTCGTGCCGCACCACCTCGCGGAAGACAAGATCGCCACCGTATCCGCTCCCCGAGGATGGGAGAAACACTGCGCCCAGTCGCCGCCCATTCGTAAATGCGGCCGTCTTCATTACCCGTGCCTGCGGACCATCAAAGGCATCGCTCTTCGGCTTCAACCACGGGCCATCCGGCTCCCGCGACATGCGATATCGGGCCACTCCGTAGTTACTGAAGATCAGATATCTCCAGCCGTTCCAAGTGAAGTAGTCCGGGCATTCCGGCTGATCGCGAAAGCCGGGCACGATGAAGGGTGCGCGCTGTTCCCAAGTCCGAAGATCCTTCGACACGAGTTCCGCGAGGCATCCTCCCCGTCCGGCAAACTGCGGATCCAGCAACTCGGTGGTGACGAGCATTCGATGAAGATCGGAACCCGGGTCGCGGAAAACCACCGGATCGCGTGCGGGTGGACCGCTGTACGGCGCTTTCAGGGCGATCGACCAGTCGGCTTTCTTGAAGTAGATCCCATCCTTGCTGATCGCAGAGGTGAGGCGCGCAGGGGATCCGTCGGCCGTGCGGACCGCGTAGAAGGCGTGGTAGTCGCCGCGCGAGAAGAAGACGGATCCCGTGCAGATCGAGCCTTCCTCCTGCTCCGAGATAGGCACCGCCATGGGGTGCTGTGTCCACTCGACTAGGTCGCTCGATGAAGCGTGCGCCCATTGATGCGCGCCAAGGCCCCACTTGCTTCCGTGACCCCGGCGGTCAAAGAGGTAGTAAAGATGAAAGCGGCCCTCGTGGAAGAACGGCATGCAATCGCCGACCGCTTTGTTCCATCCCCGTGGTTTCCAGTACTGCGCCAGAGGACGGAGGGGACCGAGCAGCTCGCTCTCGCGCTTGGAAATCTTCTCCGCGCCGCCGCCGAAGTGGACGAGCTCATCGTCACTGAGCGCTCGATTCCAGAAGGACGCTTTCTGGAGTGCGCCAGTGTGGAGTGTGAGCGGGCGGGTGGTAGGTAGTGCGATTCGCCCGACGGGCCACTCTTCATCCATGAGCACGCCATCGACGAAGAGGTCGAGCTTCGGGCCATTAAAGCGGATGATCACATCGCTCGATTGACCCGGTCGGAACGCGCTTAAAGGCGCGGCAACGCGCAGCGGATGTTTGTTTCGCGAGTGCTTCCAGTCGAACGCGACTTCAAACTCCAGCAGGCCCGCTGGCCGTGCATTACTGGTGTGAAGCCGGAGACCTTGCTTGCTGTCCTGCGTCTGCCACTCGGCGAGTGTGGCATTTGCGGCGTCGCGTGGAAGCTGCACCCGGAACATTGCGGTGAAATTCTCTCCCGTTAGTGCGGCGAGCCCCGGTTCGGCAGCGGGTACCGAGATGGCGGGTGTGCCTGCCCCCGAGATCTCGCGGTGGAAGACTGGCCCGTCCGATGCTGCCCGACAGAGATCTCCAGTGGTAAGGAGAGCGATTGCCATCGCAACTCTGCGGAGGCATGAGGGAAGAAAGAGCTCGATCATTCGCGCCATCCTAAGCGATAGGCGAGCGTTGGCGACAACGTGCTTTCGGTTGGTCTACCCAGCTTGTGAGTGCCGCTCGACTTCTCCTTGCAGCTGATTCCCCGCGCCGCAACACTCGGTCCCCACTACCCCTCTGTGATGAACTGTTCGCACTTTTCGCGCTCCCTCCTCCTCGCGCTGGTTGTCATGGTCGCCGGTTGTGGGCCCGCGAATCCCGGTGCCAGCAAGTCCGCAGAGGGCAAGGGCCGCCTGTTTGCGGTTTCCTTCATGACGCTGAATAACCCTTTCTTCGTCGATCTCGGCGAGGGCATTCGGAAGGTTGTGGAAGCACGCGGCGACCGCCTGGTGGTGCTGGATGCGCAGTTCAATGCACTTAAACAGAAGAACGACATCTCCGATATTCTGCAGCAGGAGCCCGCTGCCATCTTCATTAATCCAGTGAACTGGGAGGGGGTCCGGGCGACGCTCGCGGAAGCGCAACGGAGCAAGGTGCCAATCGTCGTGGTGGATACCCAGGTCTCCGACGATGGACTCGTGCTCACGCAGGTCGCCAGCGACAATGTTGCCGCAGGCCGTCTGGCGTGCGAAGCCCTGGGCCAGGTGAACCCCGCGGCGAAGGTGGCAATCCTGCATCACTCCGTCGCGAAGTCGTGCATCGACCGGGTGCAGGGCTTCAAGGAGGCAATGACGAAGTTCCCGGAGATGCGTCTGCTGGAAACTCAAGAGGGCAAAGGTTCGCGTGAAGGCGCACTGCCGGTGATGCGCGATTTGCTCGGACGTTTCCCGGAGCTGGACGCGGTCTTCCCAATCAACGATCCCAGTGCGCTCGGCGCCGTGGCGGCAATCGAGAGTGCCGGCAGGGCTGGGAAGATCTTCGTAGTAACCGTAGACGGTTCGGCCGATGGCATCGCGGCGGTGAAGGCGGGCAAGCTGCTGGCCACGAGTGCACAGTTTCCCATGGAGATCGGCCGCATCGCGGCAGAGAAGGCGTACGATCACCTGGAGGGAAAACCCGTCGAGAAGGAGGTGAAGGTCGAGGTGAAGGTCATCACCAAGGGAAGTGCAGCTGAGCCTGCCAAGGGGTAGATGGCCGATGGTGCGCCCATCCTGGAGCTGCGCGGCATCTGCAAGCACTTCGGCGGCGTCGCAGCGCTCGGCGGGGTGGATTTCGACCTGCGGGCGGGGGAGATCCACGCGTTGCTGGGGGAGAATGGCGCGGGGAAGAGCACGCTGATCAAGATTCTCGGCGGCATCCATGTGCCCGATGCGGGCGAGATCCGCGTCAGCGGTGAGCCCACGGCGATCCGCAACGTGGTGGATGCCGATCGGCTCGGGATCCGCCTCATTCATCAAGAGCTCTCACTTGCGCCGAATCTCAGCGTTGCCGAGAACATCTTCCTCGGGCGGGAGCCGACCCGGTTTGGATTGCTCGATCGCACCCGGCTCTTCGCGGAAGCAGAAGCCCTGCGCAACGAACTCGGACTTCCGGAGATTGGCGATGTGCGCGCGCGGGTGGCCACACTGAGCGTAGCGCAGCAGCAGCTCGTAGAGATTGCCCGGGCGCTCTCGGTAAAAGCACGCGTGTTTATTCTCGATGAGCCCACAGCCTCGCTTTCCGCAGGCGAGACCGTGGCGCTCTTCGTAAAGCTACGCGCCTTGCGCGCGACGGGCACGGGTATCATCTATATCTCCCACCGGCTCGAAGAGCTGAGCCAGCTCGCGGACCGCATCACCGTCCTGCGCGATGGATGTTCGATCGGTACTCAGGATGCAGCACGGCTAAATCTGCGAGAGCTCATTCGCTGGATGGTTGGGCGCGATCTCGAGAGCCACTACCCACGTCCACCGCACCGTCCAGGCGAAGTGGCGCTTGCAGTACGCGATTTGCGAGGGCCGGGTGTGCGGGGCGTATCCTTTGAACTTCGGCACGGGGAGATCCTGGGCCTGGCCGGCCTGGTCGGCGCAGGCCGCACGGAGCTGGCAAAGGTACTCTTCGGCATTGAGCGCAAGACCGGTGGCGAGATGCACGTTGAGGGGCACCCATTCCAACCTCGCTCGCCTGCAGATGCGCTCGCTGCCGGGGTCGCACTCGTCCCTGAGGATCGCAAACGCCAGGGCCTCGTGATGACCAACTCTGTCGGCTACAATCTGGCGCTCCCCTGGACACGGGAGTGGCTGCGCGGCCCATTTGTAAACCACGCCCGTCGCAGCGAGATCATCGCCAGTGCCATTGGTGGCTTCGCTATCAGGACCACCGGTCCCACACAGCCGGTTGCCGCGCTCTCGGGCGGCAACCAGCAGAAGATCGTCGTCGCCAAATGGATGGAGCATGCGCCGAAGGTGCTGATCCTCGATGAGCCGACCCGCGGCGTGGATGTCGGCGCGCGCGATGAGATGTTCGCGCTGCTTCATCAGCTGATCGAGCGAGGAATGGCTATCCTGCTCATCTCGTCTGACCTGCCCGAAGTGATGGGGCTCTCCCACCGCCTTGCACTCTATCGCGATGGTCGCATCGTCCAGGAGGTCTCAGCCGCCGAGATCACGGCCGAGGAGGTGATGGCTGTGCTGACGGCGGAAGCTGGTGCGCCCGAGGGCACTAGGATTTCACCCGAATGAATCCCGATTCGCCCAACCCTATCCCGGTCCGTTCCCGGCTCTCTGCCCTCCCGTTCCGCCACCCCGCGGCCGCGCTCCTCGGGGCGATCGTCCTCCTTCTGGCGCTCTTCGCGGTGTGGGTTCCTAACGGGCGCTTCCTCACCACGACCAATCTTCTCGACCTTGCCCAGCAGATCTCGGTCAACGCGATCATCGCGTTTGGCATGACCCTAGTGATTCTAATCGGCGGCATCGACCTGAGCGTCGGAGCCGTGGTCGCTCTGGTGGGCGTGGTGACGGTGACGTTTCTTCCGCAGGGTCTCGCGATGGCCCTTAGTATGGGGATGCTCACCGCGCTCGGGATCGGGACCGCGAACGGGGTGCTCGCCGCACGCACGCGGATGCCTCCGTTTATCATCACCCTCGCCATGATGCTGGTGGTGCGAGGAGCTGCGATGCGCTTCAACGAAGGTCGGCCACTCGCCGCGCCGTCCGATGCGGATGCGTTCTTCGCCTTGGGTACCGCGCGGTTAGGCGGCTGGCTGCCCACGCCCGTGATCTTCATGGCCGCAGTCTTCACACTCACGGGCGTACTGCTTCACCGGACAAGGTTTGGCCAGCATCTCTATGCGATCGGTGGCAACCGTGAGGCCGCGCGTTACACTGGAATTCCGCTCGCGCGCAATGAGGCCGGAGTTTACCTGCTCTCAGCTTGCTTTGCCGGTTTGGCCGGCATCATCCAGGCATCGCAGCTTTCCTCTGGCGAACCCTCCGCGGGACAGGGGTTCGAGCTCAACGCAATCGCCGCGGTCGTCGTTGGCGGAACGAGCTTCAACGGCGGGATCGGCTCGATCCCAGGTACGCTGCTTGGTGCAGTGATCATTGGTATTCTCGACAAAGGACTGAACCAGGCAGGCGTCCACTTCTCCCTCCAGTACATCGTGAAAGGTCTGGTCATCCTCGCGGCGGTCTTCATCGACGCACGCCGCCGGCGCTGATCATTGCACCGGTTCGAAGGGATCCGCGTCAAGCACGTGGATGTTCGCTTCGTGAGTTGCAATGAGTTCGACTACCTGCAGCCGAGTGCGTGCAATTGCCGATACGCAACCAGACGAGCTTCGGAGGGCAAGTAGCGAGCCTTGCCGCGGGAGAGCCGATGCTCGGCACGCGGGTGGCGGTGTGCACCGAGCCGCACGGAGAATTTGGCAAGCCAGTATCCCGAACTCGGCGTGCGAGATGCGGACGCTCGGCGCGCCGGGCAAATAGGCTGGCGCGCCGCAAGATTTGCTCGGGCCGCCGAGTTCCCGATACTCGCCGGTGAGTATCGGACACTCGGCGGCCCGAGCACAAACAGCCGTCCGCGAGTAGTTCGATACTCGCGCGAGATGCCGGCTACTCGCGCGCCGAGTTCCTCCTACTCACCCGTGAGGTACCAACACTCGGCGCGCCGAGCGAAAAGTCCGGTCCGCCGAGCTATGAAAGTAGCGTTTATCAGGGTTCCCGGCCGATTCCTGGATCCGAAATGCGCAAGCACGGGGAATGCTGTCGGCGCGTACGCCTCCTAGCTCTCTAAACTTCCGCACGGCCATGAACTCTCCAGGATTCACGAGCGTAGCGCAACCTTGTTACTGTTTCTAGTTCCTCGGAAACTGGGGGAAGCGGGCTCGGATTAGGTGGACGACCCGTGGCGATAGCGATGCTGGCATCCCTCCGGGATGCGAACACGTTCCGTCGTAATCCAGGGGTATCGCGGAGCTCAACCCCTGGCTAATCGCTTTGACCCTGCCGGGGTCGGGCGGCGCTTCGCTTTTGTCCTTCTCCCAGGCGCGCCACTCGACCCCGGAGGGGTCAAACCAATTAGCCCGGGGTTGAGCTGCGATACCCCGGGTAAACGCAACCCAGAGCCAGACCCCGGCAGGGGTCGCAGCAGGGCGGGTCAATCGAGGAAGCGTTCGTCGTAGGTGATCGCTGCTGCTCCAAGCATCTTGATCAGCTCTTCGCGAAACGAGATCTTCTGATGGTGTTCCGCTTGATTGCAAATATATCGCTGCACCTTGGTGCGCGATGTCGCGCTGACGCTGAATGCGGCATACCCGTTCTGCCAGGCGAACGCAGCGGTTCTTTTCTCCGCGCCCATCCACACGGAGGAGGCTTTCTTTAGTTCACGAACGACATCGGCCAACCTAAGCGTAGCCGGAAGCCCCATGAGTATATGCACATGGTCTGCCACCCCGCCGACACCCTGTGGGGATCCACCTACTCCTTTAATGGTGCCGCCGAGATATGCGTGAAGGCTTTCGAGGAAGCTGCTGGGGATCAGTGGTTCACGGTTCTTTGTGCCGAACACAATGTGATAGTGGAGGCTCAGGTAGGTGGACGGCATAACGGCGGCAGGAGCGGTGCTGGCATCCCTCTGGGATGCGAACGCTTTCCGTTGTATCCAGGGGTATCGCGGAGCTCAACCCCTGGCTAATAGCTCTGACCCCTGCGGGGTCGGGCGGCGCTCTGCCTGCGGTCGGTCATACGGGTTTTCGCCACGGACTTCCAAGCTCGTTGCATCGGACCAGTGGACCATCGGACCCGCCAATTCAACACCCGCCCTTTCCTCCCAAGTCACCGCCCAGCCTCCGCCAGCACCTCCGCTCGGCGGTACTGTGCGCGGAAGCCGTCCGCCAGCTCCTTGGCCACGCGGATCTCTGTCAATTTGTCGCCAACCGCTTTGCGGATCTCGCCGTTCGCTGCGGCGTAGTTGACCGCTTCGATATCGAGGAAGGTGCGGGTGGCCTCGGCGGGGAAGCGGTGCTCGATGAGGGCGGCCCAGGCGCGTTTCAGCTCTTCGTGCGGGTCGATGCACATGACGCGGAAGATGAAGGCAATGGTGCGAAAGAGCGGGCTGGTCCACTTCTCATGATAAGTAAAGGCGCTGGCGAGCTGGTACGGATCGACCTCCGGATTTGTGCGGAAGGCGGCAAACTCAGGCGCATAGAGAGCGGGGAGAATCGGGAGGCGATTCAGCGCATATTGATGAGGGCCGCCGGGAGTACCGACCTTCCAGCCCCAGAGCTTCTGTCCCGGCTCCGACATGACGAAAGCGATAAAGGCCTTGGCGAGCTCCGGATGAGGCGCGCCGCGCAGCATCCCGATGGGGTCGGCACCGGTGGAGGTGCCGCCTTTCGCATCGGCATAATGCACTCGTGAAGTGCCGTCAGCCCGGCGGACTGCGTCACTCTGAAAGCGGCCATAGAAATCGATGGTCATGCCAGCAGCGGCATCGCCCGCGGTAACGTCGAGTGAGATCTTCGTGGACGAATCGGTGAAATACCGCGCATTCGCGCCGATCTGCATGAGCATGCGCATGGCCACCGCCCAGCCTTCCTGCTGCGCGAGGGCCTCGCTCTCAGGCTGCCCGCCAAGGGCACGGAGTTGTTCCAACATCTGCTCTTGAATGAGCAACTCGAAGGAGCGGGTGACGGAAGAACTTTGCGCGGGATTTGCCAACGCGACTTCCTGGAAGTAGCGCGGGCTGGTCAGATCGCGCCAGCGTACGGGCGGCTCGGGGATACCCAGGCGCTTCAGGGAGTCGAGGTTCGAGCAGATTCCGAACGCACCGAGACAGGTTCCTATCCAGTGGCCTTCCTTGTCCCACAGCGGCTCGCCGCCTGCCGTCTGTGGGATCATTGATTCCCCGAAGATCTCGGGGTGTTCCTGGACAAAACCAGTAGAGACCAGCCTCCCAGCAGCGGCTTGCGCGGCGAAGTCAAAGGCACCGCCGCCAAAGAAGAGGTCAATCCCACAACCCACGGTCGACCCAAGAAAGGCGCGGCGCGCCTGCTGCTCGGGAGTGTCTGCTGACGAATCCGGAGCTGGCAGGGTTTTGGCGTTGTCCCACGCCTTCTCGATCTCCGAGGTCCAGGGGCGTCCGAGCTTGCGCGTCCAGAGGTTTTGAAATGCTGCGAGATAGTTAGAGCGCAGGTAGCGCGCGATCTCGCTGGTACCGCCGGGTGTGCGCCAGTCCACGCGCACGCGCCGTCCGGTACGCCGCTCATAGTCTTCGCTAAAGGCCCGCCCAAACTCGGAACGAATCGCCTCGTTGTGCGGGGTGATGATGACGAGGGTCTCGTCGCTCGAAGTGCGTGATCCCTCTCGTCTGGGCTGCAGGACGAGCGGCAACAGCAGCACGAGCAGCAGGATTGCAAAGAGTGGCAGTTGCTTCCGCATCGCGAGAGGCGGGCTAACTCCTCAGGAGGACGATGTCCGCTGGATCCACGGACGCGTAAAGTTCCTCGTCGCTGCTGGCATTCACGAAGCGGGGATTGAGCTCGAAGATCTTCAGCTCGTGTGCGGGGAGCGATGTGGGGGCGAAACGATACTGCGCCATTTCGCCGAGGTAAACGCGCTCACGGAGTCGGCCGCGCACGTAGTTGCCACGCGGCGGCTGCGTTCCGAGCTTCCAGGCTTCGGGGCGGATCGAGAGTGTAACGGACTCCCCTGTGCCTGGTGTGCTCTGGGTGATCGCAGCCTCGAAGTCTCCCAACGGGGTCTCCACGTTTACGCACTGCGCGCTGCCTTCGATGACCTTGCCCTCGAGGAAGTTCGTCTCTCCCATGAAGTCGGCGACGAAACGGGTGGCGGGGTGACGGTACACCTCGGCGGGCGTGCCAGTCTGGCGGATCTGGCCGGATTCCAGCACAGCCATGCGGTCTGCGATGGAGAGCGCCTCCTTCTGATCGTGCGTGACGTAGATCGCGGTGAGTCCCGCCTCGCGGCAGATCCGACGGATCTCGCCGCGCATCTCGAGTCGAAGCTTGGCGTCGAGATTGGAGAGTGGTTCATCAAGGAGGAGGCAGTTGGGGCGAATCACCATGGCCCGCGCCAGCGCGACCCGCTGCTGCTGCCCGCCGGAGAGCTGGTGGACCTTGCGCTCGCCGAAGCCGGCCATCTGCACGCCCGCGAGCGCCTCCTCCACGCGGCGCGCAGTCTCTTGCGCAGGGATCTTCCGCTCCTCCAGTCCAAAAGCGACATTGCCCGCGACCGTGAGGTGCGGCCAGAGCGCGTAGCTTTGGAACATCATCCCGGTGTTCCGCCGGTGCGGCGGGAGCAAAGTGACATCTTTCTCACCGAAAAGGACGCGGCCCGAGTCGGGAAGGTAGAAGCCGGCAATGCTGCGGAGGAGAGTCGTCTTGCCACAGCCGCTCGGGCCGAGGAGAAAGAAAATCTCACCCGGTTCCACCCGGAGATCCACGGCATCGAGCGCAATGGTCGAGCCGAAGTGCTTGGTCACACGCTCGAGGACAATGGAGATCATGCGTGCTCCGGCGGATACCATGAGGAGGCCGCCTTATCCATGGCAATCTCGACAGCTACAGAGTCACAGGTTCGGGTTGGGTGCGGCACAGCTGGCTATTCGGGTAGCCGCGATTAAGGTTTAACAAATGATTCGTCGTGATTACCTGATTGTTGGGGCAGGCGTCGGAGGCGCGAGCGTCTGCGAAGGGATCCGGGAGCATGACAAAAAGGGGAGTGTAATGCTGGTGGGAAATGAGTCTGCCCTACCTTATCACCGGCCGTTGCTTTTCAGAAACTGCTTCGACGGCAAGGAGAAGGCTCCCATGGAGAAGATCCGGCATAACCCGCCGGAGTGGTACGCGGAGAACCAGATCGATGTACGGCTGGATACGCTGGTCACTCAGTTTAATCTTGAGCGGCGGATTGCGGTTCTTGTGAGCGGTCAGGCGGTGGAGTTTAAGAAAGCCTGCCTGGCTACCGGGGCACGAGCCCGCAAGCCGCAGGTGCCGGGCGCAAACCTCGGCAACGTGCTGTATCTCCGATCGATCGTGGATGTGCTCGCGCTGCGGGAGATGATGGATCACGAGAAGGATATCGTGATCGTTGGCGGCGGCTACCTCGCCGCGGAAGCCGCCACCTTGCTCGCGCAGCGTCCGAAAACGAAACTCACGATTCTGCACCGGGGTCGGACTCTCTGGAATCGGATGATGGACCCGGAGTCGGCGGAATGGTTCACCTCACAGTTCGCTCAGAAGAACGTGAAGCTGGCGCTCGGCGAGACGCTCAATGGCTTCGAGGGTCGCACCGTGGTCAAGAACGTGCAGACCAAGAGCGGCGCGCGGATCTCGGCGGAGCTGGTGATCATGGCGATCGGCTGCGAGCTGAATCTGGGGTTGGTCCACAACACTCCGCTCGCCTATCCCACGGGTGCACCAGTGAACGAGCTCCTGGAGACTGATGAAAAGGGGATCTACGCGATCGGCGACATCGCGTTGTACCCAGACAAGGTGCTCGGCGGAGTTCGCCGCTTCGAACATTGGGAAGGTGCGATGGCGCAGGGTAAACTCGCTGGGGCGAATATGACTGGGAAGAAGCGGATCCGATGGGAGCGCGTGCCGCACTGCTCAGGCTACGCAATGGACATGCGCTTCGACTTTGTAGGGGATTTCTCCAAGCCGCCTGCGCGTTTCGAGATTGAAGGGGATCGCACCAAGCGGAACTTCGTAGCGCGATACTTCCAGCCGAATGGGCTCATGGGGATCCTGCTCTGCAATCAACCCGAGGAGCGGGTGGAGCTCGCGAAAACGCAATTGCGCGACGCGCCGCGGACGAAGGAGAAGGAAGCAAAGATCTAGTGCGCGAAGGTTCCAGGGCGCAGTGCTGGTGCTGGGCCCAAAGAGGAACGGTTTAGTGGGGTCGGACGGCTGAGTCAGTCAGCCATTGGCAAGCGGGACATCCCCGAGTAGCTTCCGCACCCTTCCACTAGAAAAACGCCATGAGCACTCCACGAGTTACGATCTACGACACCACCCTCCGTGACGGCACGCAGGGGACGGGGATTTCGTTTAGCGTGCTCGATAAGATTCGCGTGGCGGAGAAGCTCGACGAGTTCGGCGTCCATTACATCGAGGGGGGATGGCCTGGTTCCAATCCCAAGGATGCCGCGTTCTTTGCGGAAGCGGCGACTCGTACCTGGAAACATGCGCGAATCACAGCCTTTGGAATGACCCGGCGCGGTAAGACGAAGGTCGAAGACGACGCGCAGGTGCAGATGCTTCTCGATGCGCAGACACCCGCCGTGACCATCGTCGGAAAGACTTGGCCGTTGCACGTAACGGAAGTTTTCCAAGTCTCGCTGGAGGAGAACCTGAGCATGATCTCGGACACCATCGCGCACCTGAAGAAGCATGGGCGCGAAGTACTCTATGATGCGGAGCATTTCTTCGACAGCTACCGGGAGGATCCTGAGTACTCGCTAAAGACGATCGTTGCGGCGTGTGATGCTGGCGCTGATCTGGTGGTGCTCTGCGATACCAACGGCGGCACGCTTCCCGAGCAGATCGAGGAGGCTACGCGCGCGGCCATGGTTGCGGTGGGACGTCCAGTGGGCATCCACACGCACGATGATTCCGGCTTCGGCGTGGCGAATGCACTGGCGGGTGTTCGTGCTGGGGCGGTGCAGGTGCAGGGGACAATCAACGGCTACGGCGAGCGCGTCGGAAACTGCAACCTGACCACGGTCATGCCCAATCTTCAGCTCAAGATGGGCATCGATCTCGGGCTCGATCTCACGCGCCTTCGAGAGCTGTCAAACTTCGTCGACGAACTGGCCAACGTGCCGCACAACATCCGGGCGCCGTATGTCGGCTCCGCCGCCTTTACGCACAAAGGCGGGCTCCACGTGCATGCAGTGCAGAAGCTGGCGCGCACCTATGAGCACATCGATCCACTGCTCGTTGGAAACGAGCGGGTGATCAGCATCTCGGACATGTCCGGTCAATCGAACGTCCTCGCGAAGGCGGAGATGCTTGGCTTCAAGCTCGCGAAAGGAGCGCCTGAGGTCGGGCGGATCTTGAGCGAAGTAAAGCGGCTGGAGAGTGAAGGGTACGAGTTCGAGGCGGCGGAAGCTTCCTTCGAGCTGCTCATCCGCAAGTGCCTCGGGCAGCATCACCCGCTTTTCGAGCTGCTGGAATATCACTGCTCATTCCGTCGCGCGGGCAATGGCACCTGGAACAAATGTGAAGCCACAGTGAAGCTCTGCGTGGGAGCAGCTCACGAGTATACCGTCGATGAAGGGGACGGCCCCGTGAATGCGCTCGACGCGGCGCTTCGTCATGCGCTCCGCCCGTTCTATCCGCAAATCGATCGGATCTCCCTGGAGGACTACAAGGTGCGGATCATCAATGGTCAGCAGGGCACCGCCGCCCGCACGCGTGTATTGATCAGCTCAACTGACGGCCAGAGCAGCTGGGGAACTGTCGGAGTGAGCGACAATATCATCGAGGCTAGCTGGCTCGCGCTCGTGGACAGCTTCGAGTTCAAGCTCCGCCGTAGCGGTGGCGACGCTGTGTAGCGCGGGACACTGGACTCGCATCACGAACGGCGCTCCGGACAATCCCGGAGCGCCGTCCTATTTAGAGCCTGACAGTTAGCGAGCGACCGGAGTTGCCTTCAACGTGGCGAGGTACTCCACCAAGTCTACGAGATCCTGCTCGGTGAGCGTCTGCTGGAGCCCGCTCGGCATCATCGAGAAGGGATGCTTCTCGCGCTTGGCGATGTCGCTCTTTTTATAGGTGAGCTGAATTCCACGGGGCATCGCGATCACGAGTTCACCCGCAGTCTCGCTGCGCACGATACCCACCGCCGCGCTGCCATCCTTCATCGTGAGCTGGGTCGTTTCGAAGCCCATGGAGACGCCTGCATTCGGCTCGATGATGGACTCATAGAGCGCTTCCTTTCCGAGCTTCGTGCCGATCTCCGCAAGACCTGGACCGAAGTCCACGCCGACCTGGCCAATGCGATGGCAGGTTACGCAGCTCGTGTCTTCCGCAGCATACAGTTCCTTCCCGCGAGCGGCATTTCCCTGGCGCTTGACGAGTTCCGCCATCGGAGGCAGGGGCTGCGCGCCAAGCGCGTTCGGTGCCGGGAAGAGCTTCACAATCTCATCCTTGAGCTTCGGCATTTGCACGGCCGCGAGCGAGGTGGTTGCAGCGAAGCGCAGCTCCTGCGGGAACTGTCCTCCACGCGCGAGCGTCAGCAGGGCATCCACTCCAGCCGGGCTCTGCGCGAGTGAGCGCACTGCCTGACGGCGGAGATCCGCCGTCTTGCTGGCGTCAGTGAGCAGCGGCACGAGCAGCTTGGCTGCCCGAGGATCGCCCGTATTGCCGAGCGCCTGGGTTAGCCCCAGCGCCGTCTCACCTTTCATGGCGTCTGCTGCTGCGCCGACGTTTTCTGGCGCCAGGAGCAGCTTCGCGGCATCGATGCCCACTGAACTCGACGGGTCCTTCGCTGCAAAGGCGGCGAGTCCCTGGCCCTGATCCTTGATCTTGAAGTCGCGGACCAGATCCACCCAGCGCGCGGTGCCTGCCGATGAGGTCAGCGCGGAGGCGAGCAGCTGTTTCAGCTCAGGAGTTTCGTCGGGCTTTACAGTCTTCAGCCGCTGCAAGGCTTCGCCGGAAATTACCCCATCAGCCGAGCCGAGCGAGGCGAGTTGCACCAGCACCTTGCTCTTGGCCGGGCTGGCTGGAAGGAAGTCGAACGCACGGAGATACCGCGGCGCTTCATTCTTTGGCGTTCCCTGATCCTGCAAGACGCGCGCGAGATAATCCGCCGACTTGCTCGTGCGCATTCTCCAGATGATGTCCCGCCCAGCTGGCGAGTTCCACTGGTTGCCGACCAGCTTCAACCATTCGTCGAAGCACGCATCTTCGTTTCCAGCCGCGCCGATCCCGAGCGCTTCCAGGTACCAGCGGTCCTTGCCGTCATGCTGATTTGCGAGCACTGCCCAGAGCGTCGCGACTTCCTTGGCACCTCGCAACGAGATCGCGATCTCCCGCCGTACTTGCGGGTTTGGATCGAAGAGCAGCGCCTTCATCAGCCCGGGCGTGGACTCCAGCGGCGCAGTGTCCAAGCCGCCGGTCTTTGAAAGTGAACGGGTCAACCGGACCGCCGCGACGCGCACCGAAGGATCTGAATCCTGCAGCGCGGTGGCTAACGTGGAAATCGCCCGTTCGGGGATCAGAGCGAGCAGCGCAAAAGCCCGGGCCCGGGCGCGTGGGTCGTTAGACTTCGCGAGTTGATCCAGCGCCGATGCGGCTTGCGGCCCCATCGAGCGCAGCTTCTGCCAAGCCATGTAGCGAGTCGCGAGGTTCGGCGAGTTCAGCGCCATTGCTGCGCTCTCGCCAGTGCCAAGATCAACCTTGGGCACCTGTGCCTTTGAGCCCGTGGGTGCGACGCGGTAGATCCGCCCGCGGACCTTCTCGGCGCTGCGGTCGCCCATGTTGTGACCGCCCACCCCGGAGTCGTACCAGTCCGCGATGAAGAGCGCGCCGTCTGGGGCGATCGCCACATCTGACGGGCGATACCATTGATCGGTGCTCTCGAGGATGTTCACCATTTCCGCTTTGTACCCCGCACCATCCGGCTGCACCGGATAGGCGCGTACGACACGCGGACCTGCGTCGCAGTGGATTAGCTGGTTCGTGAAGCGTCCGCCGAGCAGCGTTCCTTCATTGATCAGGATGCCCGTCGGCGAACCACTCCCGGTCTGGAGAAGGTTCGGCACAACGCCCGGATCGTTCAGGTGCCAGTGCTGCTTTGGTACTTCGGTTTCCCCATTCGTCCGATCCGTACGCCAGCCTGCACCGGTGACCTCGTCGGTGAAGCCGTAGTTCCCGTACTCCATTACGTAGTTGATGCGCACGCCCTTGTTGCCGTCGTCATCATTGTCGGACTGCCACATCGTGCCGAAGGAATCCACGCACACCTCGTAGTTGTTGCGAAAGTTGTGGCCCAGCGTCTCAACGTTAAGGGCCTTCCCGTTCACGATGTCGCAGCGGAAGACCATCCCCTGCCGGTAGTTCTTGCCGCTGTCGTTCACCGGATTTCCAGCGACATCGACGATCAGCTTTCCATCCGGTCCTTTCAGTTCGCGGGCTTCGTTCCCGAAGTTGAAGTAGAACGTCCCGTCTGGGCCAAAGACGAACGCATGCACCTGGTGATCGTGGTCAAAGTTCCCCGACACCGTGAAGAGTTTGTCCATCTTGTCGGCCTTGTCGTCGCCGTCTGTGTCGGTAAGCAGCCAGACATTTGGCGCCGCGGACACGATGACCTGCGTGCCACGCTCCTGCGGCAACACGCAGATGCCGAGCGGTGCGGCGAGTTCCTTGCTCTGCCAGAAAGTTTTCTCCACTTCCGCCACGCCGTCCCCGTCCGCATCTTCCAGGATCACGACGCGATCTCCGGCGGGTCGCAGCACGCCCCACTTCTGGAAGCTCGAGCGATAATTCACCGCCTCGACCGCCCAGACCCGGCCGCGATGATCGATGTCTATGTTGGTCGGGTTCTGAATTTGTGGCTCCGCAGCGAAGAGCGACACGGCCAGGCCATCCGCCACCTTCATGCTGCTCAGCGACGCTGCTGCTTCTGCAAACCCGTACGGCTTGTTCTCACCCTCTGGCTTTTCCGCCGCGACTCGAGCTGCTGGCTTCACTCCAGGAGGCGTCTGAGTGTGCACCTCGAACGTCACCGTGGCACCGATGCCTTGGTTCAGCCCGCCATCGTCCAGAGCACCTTGCGCTTCGAAGCTCACCACATCCGCAGGCAGGTCAAAAGTAATGTTCGAAGGCGCATGCGTCCCAATCCCGTCCGTGACACGCTTGTTCTGCACGCTCATCGGTTCGCCCGACGCATTATAGCCATTCTGCACCGAGCCCCAGCCCGCCACGGCGGAGCGTGGCTTCAGGTCTGTCAGCTTGATCTTCGTGCCGTCCTTCTTCACGAGCACGGGCTGGACCCAGTTTGCCCAATCCGCGCCGAAGCCGTCTCCGCCATCGGTCACGACCAGGTGCAGTTCCTTTGCCCCGCGCAGGTCGGCTTTGATCGGAATGGGGCTGCCTTTCACGAGGTCGCTAGCAAAGGCGGGCTTTTTGTCCTGCCCGGAGGCGGAGCCAAGTGGGAGCCCGGCCAGGCAGAGAGCCGCAGTGAGATGAAAGGAGAGAAGGGGAAAGTGCTTCATTGAGACGCGATGGCAGGTGAGTTCTGGGGTGTACCAGGGAGGGGTTGCGTTCTTAGCGGGAATCGCAGCGCACGGGAATCCAAAACACGCATCGTCGGCTCGGAGAACTGTTTCGACAAACAGGAACGCGCTGTTCAGCTTTGCTGCGAGTCCCGCCGCCCCGCCATGGATATTGAAGCACTGCTGCAGCCCATCTCACCGGAGTCTCCGTGTGGTGAAGATCTTTCTTACGACCCCAGCTTCCAGGAGCTCGACACACTTCTCCGCGGCAAAGAAGAAACGCAGTTCTCCGTCGCTGAGGAGCCGGATTGGAAGCTCGTTCGCGATCGGTGCACTGAGCTCTTTCAGCGCTCGAAGGATCTCCGCGTCGCGGTCACGCTCTGTCTGGCGTTGCTCAAGCTTGAGGGTCTCCCGGGCCTGCGCGACGGGTTCGCATTGCTTCGTGCACTTCTCCAGGCTCATTGGGCTGACGTTTATCCCCGGCTCGATCCGGAGGATGATAACGACCCTGTGGAGCGGATGAATATCGTCGCGGGCATCACGAAACCGCTCGGCACTTTCGGCGATTCGCTCCGGTTCATCGAGCGGCTCCGCCAGGCACCACTCGCGGACTCGGGGCGCATGGGGCGGCTCAGCCTCTCGGAGATCACGGGTGTGGGCCTTTCTGCCGGAGAGGGCAAGACCATGTCGCCGCCCGCAGAGGTCACCGCCGCCTTCCGCGATTCCGCTCCGGAGAAGATCGAGCGCGTAGCGGCTGCAGCCATTGAGGCAAAGCAGACCCTCACTGAGATCGATGGACTGCTTACCGGATACGTTGGTGCGCATCGTGCCCCCAATCTCGACGAGATTGGCACGGTGCTGAAGGAAATCCACCAAGTGATCCGCCCACATCTCCCTAGTGGCTCCGTTTTAGCAGCTGCAGAGGAGGCGGGTACTAGCGAATCTCCAGGCGGCAGCGGGTCGGCGTCGAGTGGGCCACCGACGGGAGGAATCGGAGGCATCGGCTCAAGGGACGATGTGGTGCGTGCGCTCGAGAAAGTTTGCGACTACTACCGCGCTGCCGAACCTGGTAGCCCTGTTCCGCTGCTGCTTCGCCGAGCCCAGCGCATGGTACACATGGACTTCTTGCAGCTCATGCAAGACCTCGCACCGGACTCGGTCGGCCAAGTCTCGCTGGCCACCGGTAAACCTCCGGAAGCCTAAGGAGATCCTCTTCGGATTCCGCCTCCGCTGGCGGTCTCCGGTCTTTCGTGGACTCACCGAGTCCCGCAACTTAGCTTCCCGCATGCCCAAGGTATTCATCAAGACATACGGCTGTCAGATGAACGAACGCGACTCCGAGCAGGTCTTGCGTGACCTCCTGGCGCGTGGGTACGAGCGGGTCGGCGATGAGAAGCATGCGGATGTCGTTCTCCTGAACACCTGCTCAGTCCGCGACATGGCGGAGCAGAAAGCGCTCGGCAAAATGGGAATGCTCCACCGGCTGCGAGGGAGCAAACCCGAGATGGTCTTCGGCTTTCTCGGCTGTATGGCCCAGAGCCGCGGCGCGGAGCTCACCCGCGATCTCGGTCATGTGGATCTCGTCGTCGGCACGCAGAAGTTCCACCGGGTAGCGGAGTACGTGGATCAGCTCCTCATGCGAAAGCTGCAGCTCCGCGAACGTCTGATGGACGACGTCCGCTTCTCCATCGTCGATGTAGACGAAGAGGTCGGCTCGCAGGAGACAATCCGCGAGCACGTCTTGAAGGACCGCCAGGCGACCGCCTTCGTCTCCATTATGCAGGGGTGCAACATGCAGTGCACTTACTGCATCGTGCCCTTCACGCGAGGCGGCGAACGAGGGCGGCGGATCAAAGAGATCGTCACCGAAGTGCGGGGACTGGTGGAGCAGGGGGTGCGCGAGGTTACGCTGCTCGGGCAGATCGTGAACTTATACGGCCGGCACGAGTTTGCCGCGTTGGCAGGCAAGAGCCCTTTCGTCCAGCTCATCGAAGCCCTTCATGCTGTGGATGGCCTGGAGCGGATTCGCTTCACCTCGCCACACCCGATCGGCTTTCGCGACGATCTGATCAACGCTTTCGGCAGCCTCCCCAAGCTGATGCCGCACGTTCACCTGCCGCTCCAATCCGGGTCCGACCGCATCCTGAGATCCATGCACCGGGGTTACACTGCAGAGAAGTATTTCGGGCTGACCGAAAAGCTTCGGGCCGCTCGCCCCGATATCGCGATAACCACCGACGTCATTGTGGGATTTCCTGGCGAGACGGACGAGGACTACACCGCGACGCGCCATTTCTACGAGCGCGTCGCTTTCGACAACGCGTACATCTTCCGTTATTCCAAGCGACGCGACACGCCCGCGTCCGACATGGACGGGCAGCTGTCCGAGGAGGTGAAAGAGACGCGCAATCAGGACCTTCTCGCCGTGGTCGATCGGCTGGCGCGCGCCTCCACGGAGCGGCTGATCGGTAAGCAGGTCGAGATCCTCTGCGAGGGTCCAAGCAAGAGCAACGCCGCCAAGCTCATGGGCCGTACTCCGGGGAACAAGATCGTCGTTTTCGAGGGAGACACGCGGCATGTAGGCCAGGTCTTCGACGTGCAAGTGGAGCACTCAACCGGGTTTACGCTCTACGGCACACCCGCAGTGCTGGGGTGAACTTGCAGTTCGCGTAGGCATTGCCATCTCGCGGCATAAAGGTATTATGCGGGCCACAGGAACTTGCTTATGAACTACCTCTCCGCTTTATCCGCTCTCGCAGGGCTGACTTTGGCGCTACCGACGCAGGTGCGCGCGCAGGAGCCGCTGGCACTCACTGTCGGCTCCTATGTTCTCAATCGAGAATCGGCGTTTACCCCGTCTGCGCCCACCTACACGAGCAACTTCGCCCTTACAGCGCCGACAAAGCTGGTGGTGAGCTTCGCGCCCCAGTACTACACGGACTTCGGGATCATCCCCACGGCTGACCTGCGCCTATGGCAACAGGGCAGGCCCGCACGCTATCTCTTGCGTCTGAGCGGAGTCACGGCGGTCCGCTACATTAGCCTGCCCGCTGGCTCCTACTCGGTGGTGGCGAGGAACCGGGCGGCAACGCCTTTCAACGGCTTCACCGTGAAGGTGCGCCGTTTTCTCAACAAGGTAGTCGATGACAGTATCACCCGGACTTACGTCTCCAATAAGAATGCTGGGATGACCATGGGGCCGAACAGCTGGAACGGCATGGGCTTTCAGATCCCCGCAGGGCACGGGGGCTGGTTGGAAGGTGCGTTCAGCAGGGGAAGCGGGCGCAATGTGCGCTTCCATTTGCTGACGGAGGCGGAGTATCGGCGCTTTGTGTCCGGGCTTAGTTTCCGTTCCATTGTGGAGGGTTCAGATCCTACGAAACTTGGCTTCCCGGTGAACCTCGCAACTGGAAGATACTTTCTCATCGTGATCAATCGAGAGCCGACGCCATCGGCCCTCGCGATCACGCGAGAGCTGTATCGATAAGCCGGTCCGCAGGGCTGGCTTGGGTGAGCCCTTTTCGCTTGTGCGGGGGTGGGGATGCGCTTTCTCTCTACGCCCTCGCCCATGATTTACCCGCTGAAGCTCGAGACTGCCGTCCTTATCACTGGCCTGCTGCTCGTGATCGCGCATGGCATTGCGCTCCTGAAGCCGGCGGCCGTTCAGGATTGGCTGCGGAAGTTCCCACGCTCGAAAGTCATGGGCGTTGTCCTCCTGACGGTCGCTGCAGTCTGGGCCTGGCTGCTCGTGCGCTACATCGATCTTGGTGAGTTCACGTCCTGGAAGCCGCGGCTGATGATCATCATCCCGGTGGCGTACGTCCTCACTCTGAAGTTTGTGGACGAGTTCCTCGCGGTTCGAGCGCTCGGGATGGTCGCGCTTCTGGCAGCGGAGCCGCTGCTCGAAGCAGCATTTCTACGCCCCGAGCTATCGCGGCTTTTTCTCGTGACCCTCGCCTACGTGTGGATCGTGCTGGCGATGTTCTGGATCGGAATGCCTTACGTCCTGCGCGATCAAATCGGCTGGCTGCTCCGCTCACCGCTCCACTGGCGAGCCGCCGTCTGGGGCGGGGTCGCCTACGGGGTAATCCTGCTCAGTTCGCTCCTGACACTACATCGCCCAGCTTGAAGATCGGGAGGAACATCGCGATGACGATGCCACCGACGACCACGCCGAGGAAGACGATGAGCAGCGGCTCGATGAGCGAGGTGAGTGCATCGAGGGTGGCCTCGATTTCCTCGTCCCAGAAGTCGGCCATCTTCTCCAGCATGGTGTCGATCTTGCCGGTTGATTCACCGGCAGAGACCATACGGACGAGCATCGGCGGGAAAATTGCCTGACGCGAAAGGGAAGCGGCGAGGTGATCGCCCTTCTCAACGTCGGCCGAGACGCCCTTGATGGCTTCCTCAACGACATAGTTGCCAGAGGTTTCACCGACAATCGCCATCACCTCGAGGATCGGAACGCCGGAACGGATGAGCTGGGCGAAGGTGCGCGCGAAGCGGGTCATCGAGATCTTGTGGACCAGTGGGCCGAAGATCGGGAGCTTCAGCTTGTAGCGGTCCCAGAGTTGCCGACCCGTCTCGGTGCGCAGGAAGTAGCGGATGCCGAAGAAGATCAACGCCATCCCGCCGAAGATGAAATACCACTGGTTTCGCACCAGGCTGCTGAAATCCATGAGCATCTGCGTTGGCTTTGGAAGATTCGCGCCGAAATCCTTGAAGATGTCGGCGAAGACCGGCACGACCTTGATGATGAGGAAGGCGGTGATCAGAAATGCGATGGAGATAACGATCACCGGGTAGGTCATCGCGGACTTCACCTTCTTACGGAGCCGCGCGGCAGCTTCGAGGAAGGTGGCGAGACGAGAGAGGATCTCCGCGAGCAGACCACCGGATTCACCGGCGCGTACCATGCTCACGTAGAGCCGGTTAAACACTTTGGGATGCTTGGTGATCGCTTCGCAAAAAGAGTCACCCTGCTGCACGAGCGCAGTCACTTCACCGACCACCTGGCGAAGGCCGGCCTGGCGCTTAGGATCAGCTTGCTCGTAAAGAGCAGTCATCGCTGAAATGAGAGGGAGGCCGGCATCCACCATAGTCGCGAGCTGGCGAGTAAAGAGGACCAGATCGGTCTCCGAGACGTTCTTCGAGCCTGTTTTGGCTCGGGAAACAGCCTTCTGTTGAATGGAAAGGACCATCAGGCCGCGGGCCATCAGTGTGTTGATGGCGTTGTCCTCGTTCAGTGCCTCCTGAACGCCGGAGATCATCTTTCCGCCGGAGTCGCGAGCTTGATATGCGAAGGTGAGCATTGCCCGTTCGATAGCAGCCCTGATGCCATAGGTGCAAACGCTGCCATAATTCCTATAATTGCTTCCTCGGGCGTTTCGAGCACGACTGCAGACTCCCAATCTGCCGGTCGGGTAGTTCGCGCACCGGAGAATTTGAATAAGCCCCGAACCCCGTGGTTGGGCGACGGTTCTCCTCGGGCAATAAACGGCGGTCAAAGCACTAGCCGTGGATCTTCGAGCGCCGAAGTTGGAGATAAAAGGTCCGGAGATGACTGAAATTCAGTCATCGCTGAACCGTGAGGACGGTGCACGGGGCGCAAAGTGACGCCATTGGAGGTCTGGGGGCCGTGTTTGTCGCTGAGGAATCAGACAACGGAGCGGGGACGGAGCCGCCGGTAAGGAAGGCGGCAACTGCAATCCGCGCCCGCTAGGCCCCTGCCGAGCTGCCGAGTATCTCCTCTACACGCGCAAGGATCTCTTCCACTTCGGCCATTCGCCCGATTCCCTCGTAACCACAGGCCAACTGCCCCTCACTCGGACCGACGAATAACACCCCCCGACTTTTTAACAGCAGGGTGTTCGCCTGGGTGGCGGCATGGAGCCACATTTTGCCATTCATTGCCGGTGCGATCAGGACCGGTGCGAGCGTTGCGAGGGCGATCTCCGCCAAGGGATTCGCCGCGAGGCCGTTGGCGAGTTCGCCAATGATGTTGGCTGTCGCGGGCGCAATCAGGAAGAGGCTCGCCCGGTCGGCGAGATCAATGTGCAGAGGCACCCATGAGCCACTGGCTGTGGTATGCACGCCAGTGACGACCGGGTTTCGCGAGAGAGTGTGGAAGGTCAGCGGGGTGACGAACTCCTGGGCGCCCTGGGTCATTACCACGTGCATCTCCCAGCCGCGCTTGACGCCTTTGCTTACGAGATCCGCCGCCTTGTACGCAGCGATGGACCCGGTGACCCCGAGGACGATGACAGGAGCGGGCATGTTTAGCGCAGGACCATCCGCTTACTCAAATACCGCTCCGCCCGCATGATGGCGCGGAACTTCTGCAGGTCTTCCTCGATCGAACCGCTGATGATCGTGTAGCGGTACTCGCGCCAGCATTCAATCTCGGTATTGGCATTGAGGAGGCGGGTATCGATCTGCTCCTCGGACTCAGTGCCGCGCTTGATGAGCCGGTGGCGCAACTCGTCGAGGCTGGGCGGAACGATGAAAATATCCGCGAGGGAATCGGTAATGAGGTCGCCTCCGTTGCGAATAGTCCGCGCGCCTTGCACATCGATGTCCACAAGGACGTCGACGCCGTTCTCCAGGTTAGCGAGGACGGCATCTCGGCGGGTTCCATAGTAGTTCCCGTGGACGCATGCGTATTCCAGGAATTCACCGTGGGCGATGCACTTCTCGAAGCCCTCGTGTGAGACGAAATCGTAATCCTCACCGTTGATCTCGCCCTGACGCGGCGGACGCGTGGTGCAGGAGATGGAGTACACGAAATCCGCGGTAGGTCGCAGCGCATTGAGCAAGGTGCTCTTGCCAGCACCTGATGGAGCGGAGACGACGAAGAGGATACCGCGCCGATGGAACTCGCGGCCGGTGATTGGATCGGTGGGAGCTGCGTCGGGAGGCACGGCTATTCGATGTTCTGGATTTGTTCGCGGATCTTTTCCATCTCTGCCTTGCAGATGACCACGAGCTGCGAAATCTCCACATCGTTCGCTTTCGCGCCCAGCGTGTTGAACTCGCGGGAGATCTCCTGGCCCATGAAATCGAGCGTTCGGCCGACGGGTTCCTTGCGCTGAAGGTGATCCGCAAATTGCGCAAAGTGGCTCTCCAGCCGGGTAAGTTCCTCGGTGATATCAGATTTGTCGGCGAAGAAGATGACCTCCTTGATGAGGCGCTCATCGTCCAACTCGATCTCTACACCAGCCCGCTTGATGCGCTCGTGCAGAGACTGGCGGTGACGTGTAACCACGTTGGGCTGCAGCTCCTGAATCTTGCCTACGGCGTCGCGCACGAGCTTCAGGCGACCGATCAGGTCTTTCGCAAGGTGCTGCCCTTCCTGTTCCCGCATCGCGACGAGTTCTGAAAGCGCCTTCGTCAACGCCTCTTCCACATGCGGCCAGACGGCATCCGCCGGCATCTGCTCGTCGGCAATGCGAAGCACGCCTGGGGCACGGAGGACGGTCTCAATGGTGATCTCGCCTGGCGTGCCGAGCTCTTCCTGCAAGGCGAGCATCGCGTCGTGGTAGCTCCGCGCGAGGGCGGTATCGAGCGCGAGCTTCTGCGTAGAAGTCGGTCCGTGATGCGCAGCTACGACGACATTCAGCCGGCCCCGGGAGACTGAGGCATTGATGAGGTCACGCACGCGGGGCTCCAGCTCGCTCAACTCGCGGGGCAGGGTCACTACGACGTCGCTCTGCTTCCGGTTTACGGAGTTGAGCTCGACGATGAACTTGCTCCCACTAAAGAGACTCTGGCCACGGCCATAGCCGGTCATGCTGCGCATCGCGCAGAATAGCCATGAGGGGGCTGGCGGCGACAACCACCTTTTCCGAGGCGCCTTACAGCGGCGAGTCGGGTAACAGGTGATGCGCGGCTTGCGCGACGTCTTTGTCCCCGCGGCCCGAGAGATTGGCCACAATGATCTGATCCTTGGACATGTCGGGCGCGACCTTCAGCACATGGGCGATTGCGTGTGAGGACTCGAGCGCGGGAATGATCCCCTCGGTGCGGGAGAGCCGGAGGAATCCCGCGAGTGCGTCATCGTCCGTGGCGTAGTCGTATTCAATCCGGCCGAGGTCGCGGAGATATGCGTGCTCTGGCCCGATCGCTGCGTAGTCGAGCCCTGCGGAGACCGAGTGGGTGAGCTGGATCTGGCCATCGTCATCGGAGAGCAGGTAGGTCTTGGTGCCTTGGAGCACGCCGAGCTTTCCCCCTTGGAAACGCGCCGCGTGGTCACCATTGCGAATCCCGCGCCCGCCCGCTTCGACACCGACCATGCGAACGCCATCGTCATTCAGAAAAGGCCAGAACAGCCCGATGGCATTGCTCCCACCACCTACGCAGGCCACTAGGAGATCGGGCAGGCGGCCCTCCCGCTCGACAATCTGACGCCGCGCCTCATCGCCAATTACCCGGTGGAAATCTCGAACCATCATCGGGTAGGGATGCGAGCCCAGCGCGGAGCCGAGGATGTAGTGAGTGGAGCGGACGTTCGTGACCCAGTCGCGCATCGCCTCATTGATCGCTTCCTTGAGCGTGGCCTGGCCAGCAGTCACGGCGACCACCTTCGCACCGAGGAAACGCATCCGGGCAACATTGAGCGCCTGACGTTCCATATCCACTGCGCCCATGTAGATGACGCACTCCAGTCCCGCGCGTGCCGCAACCGTCGCGGTGGCCACTCCATGCTGACCTGCGCCGGTCTCGGCGATGATCCGCTTCTTCCCCATGCGCTGTGCTAGGAGGATCTGGCCAAGCGCGTTGTTGATCTTGTGAGCGCCGGTGTGGAGCAGATCTTCCCGCTTCAGATAGATCTTCGCGCCGCCGAGCTCCCGGGTGAGCCGTTCCGCGAAGTAAAGAGGCGTGGGCCGACCGGCGTAGTGATGGAGCAGGTGGGCAAGTTCTGCCTGGAACTCCGGGTCGTCGCGCACCTTCAGGTACTCCGCCGTGAGATCGTTGAGCGCGGTCATCAGCGTCTCCGGGACGAACATTCCGCCATACTGGCCGAAATGCCCGTGTTGATCCGGGAGCGATTGAAGATCAATCATAGTCGCGAGACCGTAGAAGGCACCCTGTAAGTGCGCAAGGGGAACGCGCACTTGTTCGGGAGCGAAGCCCACCAGACGGCGATGGTAGATCGAGCGGCACGGGTGCTGCTTTACTGAAAGCGTACAGTCATGCAGACACTTACCGTCCTACCAGCCCCTTGCGATACCGCGCAGGGAGAGTCACCTACGCTCCGCATGCTGGAAGCGAGCTCCGCGGTGAAAGCTCGCAGGGTATTGCTGCTCGAGGACGACCCAGCCTTCAAGGACGCCATGCAGTCGTTCCTCACCGAGAGTCAGTTTCAGGTCGTGGCAGTTCAGAACGGTGTGGAAGGTGTTCATGCCGTGCTGGCCGGAGACTTCGAGGTAATCCTCTGCGACATGATGATGCCTGCGCTGCCCGGCGATATGTTCTACCGGGCCGTAGAGCGAATGCGCCCGCACCTCTGCGACCGATTTATTTTTATGACCGGGCAGCGCGAGAACCCGAAGCTCAATAGTTTTATCTCGGAAGTTCGTGGAAGTGTGCTAATGAAGCCTTTCCGAATCGACGATCTGCTCGACACGATCGCATTCATTCATGTGCGCAAAGCTGTGCAGGATGCTGCGTGACGGGCCTTCCCACATCCCAAACGATCCCAAACATGCGTGTACTCATTGCTGACGACGACCGCGACCTGGTCGAAGCAATTGCGGAGTTCGTCCGCGAATGCGGACACGAGGTTTGCTCGACGGTGACCGGTGGTGGACTGGCGGTCATACAGAGCTTTGCTCGGTTCCTCCCGGACGTCGTGATCCTTGACATCATGATGCCGCGCTTCAATGGCATCACGACATGTCACGCGCTGCTTAGTCGTAAGCCCGACACGAAAGTGATCTTCATGTCCGGTAAGGTCGAGAGCGACCATCCCTTCGTCATGAGTTGTGGCGCGGTTGCCTATCTCCACAAGCCTATCCTGATCGAGGATCTCCGCGAAGTCCTTGATGCCCTGGCGAACCAAACAGTGCTTCCGCTCAGGCCAGCCTCTGCGGCAGCTTGAGCGGTTCGGAGGAAGCTCCTCCCCTTACACTTTCGCGGAGCGCCAGGCCGCAGTCGTGTTCTCCTGCGCCAGCGGGATCACGCTGATGTCTACGTCGAGTTCGTCCTGCGCCAACTCGCGCACAACCACAGCGGGAATGATCCGGCTGAGATCCATGACCAGCGGCGTGATCTCATTCAGGTGCCGGAGAGCGACGTTCGCGATGGCGGCTTCACGGAGCGCGAGCGCTGTCGTGTAGAGCATGGAGTAAGCAGTGGCAGCTAGACTGAACGCCGTGTAGTCGTCGCGCAACATGCGCGAGACCGGGTGCTTCCTCACCATGTCGTAAATACCCGCGATCGATCCAGCCACACTACTGATCGCTTCCTTAATTGTGCCGCCGGTCTCGCCACCGATCGCCGCGGCGTGGTTCTCCATGGTCAGCAGGTGAGTTCGCGTGGTGGCGTGCATCCGGCCGATCAGCTCGGCAGTCGAAAAGTCTTCCGTGACCCGTTCGTCCTCCTTCTGCTTCTCCAGCGCCATGAGGATGTGCTTCTCCAGAGCGACCATGTCGTTCACGTACATCCGGAGGGTGGCGGTCTGAGAGTCGGTGGCGGGCATTGAAGTGGATTGGTTTGCAATCACAGTACGCGTTCGGTAAGGCGACCGGCCGTAGCTCTTGCTGCGCCTCTTTAACCCATGAAAGCCCTCTTCCTTACCAACGAGTTCCCGCCAACAATCTACGGCGGCGCGGGGGTGCACGTGGATTACCTCTCCCGCGAACTCGCGAAGCTTATGGAGGTGGAAGTCCGCTGCTATGGCAAGGAGCTGCGTGAGATCCGCGCTGATATGCCGAGCCTGAAAGCGACCGGGTATGGCTTCGATGCGGGCGGCTACACGGCCCCGAAGCAGCTCCACTCCGTGTTCAGTGCGGTGCAGCGTTGCCTCGACTGGAACACCACGAACGTCGACGCCGACCTGGTACACTTGCACACGTGGTACACGCACCTGGGCGGGATCATGGCGAAGCTGAACTACGGCATCCCAATGGTGCTCACTGTCCATTCGCTGGAGCCGCTCCGACCGTGGAAACGCGAGCAGCTCGGCGGCGGCTATGACTTCAGCTGCTGGGTAGAGAAGGCCGCGATCGAGATGGCCGATGCAGTGATCGCAGTGTCCAAGGGGACCAAGGATGACATCCTCCAGCACTTCGACGTACCTGAGGAGCGCATTCACATTATCTACAACGGGATCGATCTGGAGGAATACAAGCCCGTCACGTCCACGGACGCGCTCACGAAGTACGGCATCGATCCGACCATTCCGTTCCTTCTCTTTGTCGGGCGAATCACGCGGCAGAAGGGGATCGTCCATCTCGCTAATGCCATCCAGCACATGGATCCCGGCTTTCAGGTAGTCCTCTGCGCGGGAGCTCCGGATACACCGGAGATCGCAGAGGAGATGAAAGCCAATGTGGCGGCGGCTCAGGCGAAGCACGGCAAGGTGATCTGGATCGACGAGATGGTGACGAAGGAAGTCGTGTACCAGCTCTACACCCACGCGGCCGTCTTCTGCTGCCCGTCGATCTACGAGCCCTTTGGCATCATTAATCTAGAGGCGATGGCCTGCGAGACTGCCGTGGTTGCGAGTGCGGTCGGTGGGATTAAGGAGGTAGTCGTCGACGGTGAGACGGGCTTCCTCGTTCCGCTGGAGCAGATGCAGGAGAGTCCATTCGAGCCCGCAAACCCCGAGCAGTTTGCGCGCGATCTCGCCAGCCGGGTGAACATCCTCATGGCAGATCCAGATCTCCGTACGCGCATGGGAAAGGCCGGTCGCCGCCGTGCGGAGGAGATGTTCTCCTGGCAGTCCATCGCCCGCCAGACGCAGCAGCTCTACCAAACTCTTACCGGCAAGTCGTAACGCGTTTCGACCCTCGACACGCTGCGGCACGCGCGTGAAGTTGCGTCGATGTTCGTTGACCATATCAAGATTTTCGCCAAGGCGGGCGATGGCGGGGCAGGAAGCGCCAGCTTTCGCCGGGAGTCTTTCGTGCCCAAAGGCGGGCCGGACGGCGGAGACGGTGGCCGGGGTGGATCCATCATCTTCCGGGCCGATCCGCACGTCGATAACCTCACGCCATTCTTCTACGAGCCGATCGTGAAAGCCCGCAACGGCGATCACGGCGGCGGCAAGCAATGCTCCGGCAAAAGCGCCCCGAACCGGATCGTTCCCGTTCCGATCGGCACGATCATCTACCGCATGCCGGATCGAATCGTACGCGAGGGCTTGGAGCCGTCAGTCGCCTATGGCACGAGTGCGACCTTTGTTGATCTCTCCAAGTCTCCAGAGGACGAACCCGCGCCAATCCCGGAGGGCGAAGAGGTGCCCGAAAAGCCTTCCTTCAATCCCGATGACCTCGAGGTCATTGCTGATCTCACGGAGCTCGGGCAGGAGTTTGTGCTCTGCAAAGGTGGCAAGGGCGGCAAGGGCAACGTTCATTTTAAGAGTCCGCGCAACAGGACGCCCACTGAGACTACTCCCGGCGAGGAGGGCGAGGAGGGGACCTTCTATCTCGAGTTGCGCAAGATTGCTGATGTCGGCCTGGTTGGCTTCCCGAATGCCGGCAAGTCCACGCTGCTCACCAAGGTCTCCGCAGCGAAGCCCAAGGTCGCCGCCTACCCGTTCACCACACTCACTCCGCACATTGGCGTAGTCGATATTGGCGGGTATAAGCGGATCACTATCGGTGATATCCCCGGCCTCATCGAGGGTGCATCGGAGAACGTGGGTTTGGGCCACGACTTCCTCCGCCACATCGTTCGTTGCAAGCTGCTCGCCTTTGTCATCGACATGGCCGGCACCGACGGCCGCGAGCCGATCGCCGACTTGCAGACGCTCCGCCGCGAGCTGGACATGTACGACCCGACGCTTAGCGACCGGCCTTGGATCATCGTCGCCAACAAGATGGACGATCCCACGGCGGCCGAGAAGCTCGAGCACTTCCGCGGTCGCTATAAGCGCACCGAGATCTTCCCCATCTCAGCCGAACTCGGTGAAGGCCTCGACGTCTTGAAGCATCGCCTGGGCGAACTCGTGGCTCCCGCACCCGCCGCGTAAGTAGTGCGTGCGAGGAGCACGAGTGTGCTCTCGACAACGCTGCCGCGTCCTGCGGAGATTCGCCGGTTCCACATGCCCGAACCTGTAGCGCCATCTACCAAGCCCGTGGTCGCCAGCTACTGCACCACGTTCCTGAAGCCGGAGATGCGCCACATCTACCGGCAGGTCACGGCCTTCCAGCGGCATCATACTTTCATTCTCACGCGCGAGCGAAAGTGCCCTGTGGAGTTCCCCTTCGATGACCTCGAACTGATCCCGCGTGCGACAAAGAACTTCCTCAAGCGGTTCTTCCTCAAGTACGTCCGACGCCTCCCTGCGGTCTACTATCGGGGCGAGCTGCAGGTCTTGATCAAGCTCCTCCAGCGCCGCCCGGCCGATCTCATGCACATCTACTTCGGCCACACCGGCGTGCATCTTCTCCCGTTTATCCAGGAATGGGATCGCCCGTGTGTCGTCTCCTTCCACGGCATGGATATCCAGCCCCGGCCTGAGCAGGAGGGCTATGATGGCCAGATGCAGCAGCTCCTGAAGACTGTCCCGCTGGTGCTCGCGCGCTCTCAGTCCCTCATGGATCGCCTCGCTGATCTCGGCTGCCCGCGTGAGAAGCTGCGGCTGAATCGCACCGGCATCCCTCTTGATCAGTATCCCGCCACGATCCGACCTGCACCGGTCGACGGGGCCTGGATCTTTGTCCAAGCGTGTCGCCTCATTGCGAAGAAAGGGCTCGCAACCGCTCTTCGTGCCTTCGCCCGCTTCCACCAGGCGCAGCCCCGGGCGCGTTTTCTCATTGCCGGCGACGGCCCCATGCGAGAGGAGGTTCTCGCCCTTGCCGCAGAGCTCGGAATCGCCGACTCGGTCCAGCTCCAGGGCTTTCTCGGACAGGATCAACTCGCCGCCCTCTATGCGCGTGCCCACCTCTTCCTGCATCCCAGCGAGTTGACTGCTGACCTGAATCAGGAAGGAGTCCCTAATAGTATGCTCGAGGCCATGGCCACCGGCCTGCCCGTGCTTGCCACTCTGCACGGCGGGATCCCCGAGGCCGTTGCGCATGGCGAGACTGGTCTCCTCGTGCCCGAGCGCGATCACGATGCCCTTTTTGCTGCGATGCAGGAAGCCACGGCCAGCCCCGAGCGCTATGCCACGATGCAAGCCGCCGCCGCCGCTGCGGTTCGCGCGGAGTTCGAGCACAGCGCAGCCGTGGCGCGGCTCGAAGACATCTACGATGAAGCCCGCCAAATCGGCGCGCGTGCCGCATGAATCCTCCCAACCACTCCTTCGCCTACCTCTTCGAGCGCTTCCCGTCCTTCGTCCAGACCTTCTGCTATCGGGAGGTCAAGGAGATGGCGCGCCAGCACATGGAGCCGCTGGTCATCTCCATTCGGCGCCCCGATGATCCCGTCGAGCTCCTGGATAAGCTCGACGCCCGCATTCTCTATCTGCCGGAGGAAAAAGAACTCCGGGCCGAGGTCGATCGACTCCGCGAGCTGGGCCAGCTCCCGAGCGCCGCGCATCGCGCGATTCCGAAGCATCGGGCGGCCAGCGACAGCCAGCGCCTCTTCGAGGCCGTCTGGCTCGCACCCCTCCTGAAGGAGCAGGGGATCCGCCACGTTCATGCGCACTTCGGCGGGATGGCCGCCCGTACCGCTTGGTGGCTCCAGCGGCTCTACAGCATCCCGTACAGCTTCACTGGGCACGCCAACGACATCTTTTGCGAGACCGATTACCCGATCTCAAATGCCGATCTCGTGCAGCGTGCGCGACTCATCGTGACTGAGAGCGACTTCGCGAAGTCTTGGATGGAGAAGAAGCATCCCTCCGCGCGCGGCAAGGTGCACCGCATCTTCAACGGCATCTCCCTCCGCGGCTTCCCAGCCCGTGAGTCAGGCTTTGCCTCCCGTCGGATCGTCTCTGTGGGCCGCTCGGTGGAGAAGAAAGGCTTCACTCACCTCATCGAAGCCTGCCGCCTCCTTCGCACGCGCGGCGAGACCTTCGAATGCCTCATCGTCGGTGGTGGCCCGTTGGAGTCAGAGCTGCAGGCGCAGATCACCACGGCCGGTCTCCGGGATGCCGTCCGCCTCCTCGGCCCGCGTCCGCAGGAGGAAGTGCGCGAACTCCTCGCCTCCGCCAGCGTCTTTGTCCTCGCCTGCGTGCCCGAGGCGGATGGAGGCAGCGACAATCTCCCCACTGTGATCATGGAGGCCATGGCCTCTGGCATCCCGGTTGTCTCCACGCGGATTGCAGGGGTCCCCGAGATGATCGAGGACGGCATCGAAGGCCTGCTCGTTGATCCTGCCGATCCCGAAGCGCTCAGCCGCGCTCTTGAGCGGGTGCTCAACAACGACGACCTCAACCGCCGCCTCGGCGAGCAGGGCCATGAAACTGCCCGGTCCAAGTTTGGCATTGAGAGCACCGTTCGCTCCCTCAAGCATCTCCTCGCTGCCCGAGTCGAACTCCGCATCCCCGAAGCCGCCCGAGTCGAAGACCCCCTCCTCCCCGCAGGCCCCGGCCTCCTCCGCCGACTCCTCGGCCGGTGAGGCGCGGCAGGCGAGATTAAGTGGAGTTCGTTGGTGTCGGACTTGGCGAAGGAGTTAGATGAGCGACGTAGCTAAGTAAGTAGGCGCAGCGACGGAAAGGACCGACTAGAGATCCCCGACGAGAGATCCCCGACGAGAGATCCCCGACGAGAGATCCCCGGCGAAGATCCCCGGCGAGAGATCCCCGGCGAAGATCCCCGGCGAAGATCCCCGGGGCGGTGGAGAACAAGTTGGAGTCGGGAGGGGGGCGCCACTTGAAGAGAAGAGCCTCCCGACCCCGGCAGGGGTCCCCAGCCATTAGCCAGGGGTTGAGCTCCGCGACACCCCTGGTGATAAATAGTAACGCCCGCATCCCGGAGGGATGCCAGAGGGGGGGGCTTATCCCAGATCGCCTGGTCATAATCAATGCGGCGCACATTTCCGAAAACCCGATCAGCGGGACCCTTAGCGCGAGTGCCCCTCCCCATGAATTCACTAAACGACCGCCAGAATTCACTCAACCGAGCTATGCGGGAGTGGCAAGCAACCGTCTATTCGGGGAAAGCTCCGAGCTCACCCGTCTCAAGCTTGCGACAAGATGAGGGAAGCTCCGAGCAATTTCAGGGAAGCTTAAGTATCGGGAGTGGGAAGCTCCGAGTTCCAACTACTCAAGCTCCGCACTATTTTGGGGTA
>JANMSW010000037.1:0-157386 GCA_031389825.1 Spartobacteria bacterium | reverse complement strand
ATTACCCAGCCGGAGAAAGCACAAGCGCTCCTGCTTCATCAACTCGGATGGACGCTGCCGGAGCAGCCCCCACCACGCGTCTATCAAGATCAGCTCGCGTCCACTTGTGTGGACAACCTTGCTGGCTAACCAGATTCACTTTCTCTGAACAACCGCGCTGCACACCTTCCTAACCCACCCAAACTGCGAAACTCAGGCTAACCGTCATGGATGGGAAAGTGGTATTCGGCGCCAATGATTACAGCACCCTGGCACCCTCCCTGCCCGATATCCTTCCGGAATGGTCGCCTATCAAATACTATGGAGGCTACTACGGTTCCCGGTGAACGTGCGCTTTCCGTGAGAATTGATTCCGGACGAAGCTGGAGCAGGAACGAGGTTCTACCGGCTTCGCGCTTCTTCAAGCAGCAAACGTGCGAACATCTCCGCGTGTGGCTTGGGACGGAAAGCAGGGAGTCCAATCACAACCGGGATACTGGCCAATTTCACCGCAAACGGCCTTCCGACCAATGTCGGCGGCAGGATATCGACGATGCCCTCGGCGAAAATAGCCGCGGCATTAAGGGCTTCCAGTTCCACGAAAAGAGTGGAAAAGCCATCATTCACCAGTGAAACGAAAAGTGGCGAAATCCCGAAGGGTTTGAGCACCTCCCGCACGGTCGTCACATATTCGGGATAGTTGCCTTTTGCCAGGCCAACTAGTGAGATATGATTCAGTCGCTCGATGGGTATGCGCTTCAGCTTCGCCAACGGGTGCCTCGCCGGAAGGACCAGCACAGGCTGCATGCGACTTATCTCGGTGAGCTGAAATCCCGGAATCCCTTGCGTGACTACAACCCCGGGAATGACCACGAGGTCGAGTTGTCCTTCGCCAGCCATTTTATTGATCTCCCGCGATGAAAGGTCAGCTAACTCGATCCGCACACCTGCTGAAACTGCTTGGACCTTGCCCAGCGCGGTGGAGATGATGCGAGTGGTCATTGAAGGGGTGTAGCCCACACGCAGAATTTCTTTCCCCGACTCCCCACGTACACGGCGAATTGCGTCGTTCGCGCGCGCGAGTACTTCGCGGGCTTCTTCATAAAATAGCTCGCCCGCTTCGGTGAGCTTCACCGAATTGGATCCGCGCACGAGGAGGGTCGCTCCCAGTTCTTCTTCGAGGTCTTTTACCTGTCGGCTGAGCGGTGGTTGAGTGATGTGCAAACTCTCCGCCGCACGGTTGAACGAGCCATGGGATGCAACGGCAACGAAATAGCGGAGGTGACGCAGCTCCATCAGCGAAGAATCGCCCAACCTGAAAGGACCGGCGAGCCAAGAAACAAGGCATTGGGTGGTTTTCCCTTCGGCGCTATCATTGCACGCGGCCGCCTCTTGGCCCGGGAGCAAGCACATCACCGGCGTTACCATAGCTGTGGAAGGCGGGCGGTTGCTTGGACTGGGTGCTTCGAATCCATCAAATTCCAACACTAACGTTTCAGAGAGCATGCAAATCGGCATCGACAGCTTCGTCATCAACACGCCTGACGCCACTACCGGCCAAACGATCAGCACCGCGGAGCGCATCGGCAACGTGCTCAAGGAGATCGAATGTGCCGACCGGGCGGGCCTCGATGTCTTCGGTATCGGGGAGCACCATCGAGCTGACTTTGCCGATTCTGCTCCAGCCATCATTCTTGCCGCAGCCGCGGCCAGGACCAGCCGCATCCGACTGACCAGCGCTGTGACCGTGCTGAGTGCCGATGATCCCGTTCGTGTGTTCCAAGACTTCGCCACGCTCGATCTGATCTCCGGAGGACGCGCAGAAATCATTGCCGGCCGGGGGTCGTTCATCGATGCCTATCCATTGTTCGGCCTTTCTCTCGAAGATTATGATTCATTGTTCTCGGAAAAGTTGGATCTGCTGCTCGCTATTCGCGACAACCCTACGGTCCGCTGGTCAGGGAGGCATCGCGCCGCGCTCACGGGTCAGGGCGTCTATCCGCGCCCTATCCAGACCGCTCTCCCGATCTGGCTCGGTGTCGGAGGTACGCCCGAGTCGTTCATCCGCGCCGGCGTTCTTGGACTTCCCTTGATGGTTGCCATCATCGGCGGAGATCCCGCGCGCTTCCGTCCTTTGGTGGACCTCTACCGGGAGGCAGGCCGGGAAGCGGGCCATGCTCCGGAACAGCTCACCGGGGGTGTTCATGCCATCGGTTACGTGGCGGAGACACAGGAGCAAGCGATTGCGGACCTTGCTCCGGGGTATCTGCGGGCCTTCAGCGAAATCGGCAAGGAACGCGGTTGGCCCCCGATAACCATGGCGCACTTCGAGGCTGGCGTCTCCCCTCATGGTGCCTTCCTCGTGGGCGATCCCGAATATGTGGCAAAGAAGATCGCCACTTATAATGAAAAGCTCGGCGGCATCTCGCGCATTACCTTCCAAATGAGCGCAGCCAGCCTTCCCCACGACCGGCTCTTGGAGTCGATCAGGCTCATTGGAGGCCGGGTAATGCGCCTCCTTGAATGAGGTGTCGGATGCTCGGGGTTCAGTTTGCACTGCAGTGTTGATGGCGTCATCGTGAGTGCTAGCTGAAGATGCGCCGCCCCCCAGTGCTGATATATAGCGGCAGCCCGCGCACTCGCGCGGGCTTTTACCACGGCGAACCATTCCCCATGATCAGGCTCGAGTTCAGGAAAGGCTTGAACGGATGGAGTAACCGTGACGTGAGTACCGTGCCAACCGCCTACCAAACATGCGCCGTAGTTCCTTGGTGCACTCCGGAGGGAGATCGACAAGTCCATCCCTTACGGCGTCATTAGCCGGCGTTGCATGCCATTGTACTCGCACCCCTGCGAAGGAGGCTTGTATGACCTTTTAGACGCGACGCCGCAGCTCCCCTTCTTGCTATCAGAGGCAAACCTCGATTAGTTACTCTCGACTTTAGCAGCAGTGAAGTTCTTTAACTCAACCGTCCATTTCGGGTCGCGGCGCAGCTCGCTGTCTGGGTCGAGGAATATCTTGGCGGAATCCGCTTTCCCTTTTAGATGCCAATCCAGCCAGGGTAGCGCTACGCGCGTAAACTCACCGCCCCGCGGCAAATGGTAAGTGCCGGCGTGACCGACATCGTGGTTCGTCATCACGATCGGCACATGGCTCACCCTCGCAAAATCATCCATGGCGTTCTTGTAGGCAATGTCGGACGGGCCTCCCATGATGTAGAGAACGGGACCGTGGAACTTTATCAGGTCGTCTTTTGAAAGAGCCGGCATGCCTCTGCGGGGCGAAGGGGTAGGCAACACCCCACTGTTGCATACGACCGTGGTAGTGACTCGGGGATCACCCGAAACCTCGATCGCCTGCAAGCCGCCGCAGGACATTCCCATCACCGCAACTTTGGAGGCGTCCACTTTAGCCGAGTAGATGCTCTGGTCCGATTTGTTATGCGCCAGCATCCAGTCTAGGGCGGCGATCATCTGCTTTGAAGAGGTCGGTTGCCGGGACCTCTCGCCGCGCTCCTGCATCTCATCCAGTAAGCCGATGGCAAGGATGACGTAGCCGTGCGACGCAATCTCGTTGAGGAAGTTCTTATGTTCGTAAGTTGTATTGGCGCAGGCGCCATTGCCCCAGAGCAGGATCGGCAACCTACTTTCGGCGCCGAATGGCGCAAGGTCGCTCGGGCGAAAGATAGTCATGCCCGGCAGGGTCGCATCTTCCGTGACCATGGCCGGGTAGGGCCCGCTGCCACCTTTCTCGAGAATAACTACCTTGCTCATGCTCCCTGAGACACTCAGGCCGGGCGGCGATGCATCAGTATCGCGATTTGATTTCGGCGCATCAGCAGCAAAGCCGACGCCGACCCAGACCGAAGACAGCAGAGCGATTCTTAGAATATCCATACGGGGGTGTTCTGAAGATCGCGCTTACAATCCAGCCCTGGCACCAGACGAAAACCCATTCGCGCAGGGAGATGTGGTTATCGTATCGAGTGCTGCGATCAATGTTAAGTGGACGGAAGCGAAGCTACGCGGCGAGGAACTTCGCAGCTGGCGGAGCTTCAGCGGGCGGACCCACGCACCTTCCCGTGTTCTCTTCGCAGCCGCCGGGACTGAATGCGGGGACAGTCTGGCGTCCCCTGCTCTCACCCATCAATGTGGTGCATTCACAGCGGGTTTCTTAACCTGACCCCGCAGCTCCCCATCCAACGTGGAGGGTTTCAGTTCTTCGGCGTGGCGCTGTGCGTGACTCACTCCGAGGTTGACCCAAGTGCAGCGCATCGGCAAGCAACGCTTCCGCTCAGCGCATTTGAAGGTTGGCAAACCCTCCACCGTCAGACCGAAGTATCAAACCAGTTGCAATCAACCTGCCTGCCTCCTCCCCGCTATGGTCCCGCTGCACGCGCTCGTTGCTGAGGCTTCGCCGGTGCAGCGTCTCGGCTCCCGGATCTCAGAGGTTAGGGGTTTCGCTCATTCCGGAGAAAGCGTTGGCAAAGAAGGTAGCTGATCGAGCCAGCGACAACGAGAACACCTGGCACTAGAAGCTCGAGGTCATTGACTGGTTTGGTGGAATCCGAGGGCCAGAAGTTTGCAATGCCGATGCCAATGCCGGCCCAAAGCAAGCCGCGCCACTGGTAAGCGGGGCATCGCTCAGCTATCTGTCGCTCGCGAGCCCAGCGCTCACGGGTCGCACGGGAGATAGGCAGGAGACGCCAAGCCAATCGGACGCCATATACCAGAAGTCCGACAGTCAGGACAGTAGCAGCCAGGTCGCGGGCATGCCAAGCGACCGCAGCGAGGCCGCAGAAGAGTGCAGCAACAGCGAATGCGACGAACAACTGAGCACTTCGCGAGCGGCCTAATGAGCGACCCACCCTGACGAATGCGCTCTCGTTGCTGCTTCCTTGGTCCTCGTTCATGCAAAAGGCGCGGAGCGCACGGCTCCGGTCGCACGCAAGGTCGGAATGTGCCGGGCCAAATCACTCGTTGCGGCTGCCCGGCTGATGCCGGAGGAAATTTGACCTGAATGGCGATACGATAAAGAGGGGGTTAAGATGCTTTATTCTCTGTAAACAGCCTCTCAAGACCTCACATAAGACAATCGATCGCGAAAGCGCGCTGAAGCGGATCTCGGGGCTAGCGAGTCGATCACTAGCTAAAACGCAAGCTCCACCATGGCTCGGACACCTTTCCATCCGGATCCACAAGGACTGTGAAGCTAACAGACGCCCGGCGTTGCCATTTGCTCCCTTTCAAAGGCACGCCATAAACCTGCACGGTCAGCACCCCAGTCGCCGCTTCCCGGCCAACGACTTTGAATTTCGAGACGTCGTATTTCAGCTCAGGCTCCGTTGTTCTTGCATGCGCCAGGGCGAGGACGAATGCGCGCTTCTCGTCTGCCGACGACCCCAATGTTTCCGTTCCAGGAAGCCCCGGTATGCCGGCCGGCGTCTGAGATTGCGAGTATCCTTCGCTGAGAACAGTCACCGAGAGCACGATAGCAAGGCTTATGCTTTCCAAGGTTGGCATTCTCGCGGGAACTTACAACACTTGTCCCTGCGCACCAATGGAAAAAGGTGCTTCCACAGCGACCTTCTAAACCTCACCCCGCAGCTCCCACGGCTGGATTGATCATCCCAGGCCCCCTAGCGAAGGCATGCAGACCATTAACCACACCATCTTCGGCATCAAGCTCGCAAATGCCATGGAGGCGCTTGCCTGCGCATTGCTTTTGCCGAACACGCAAGCAAGTTCCTCCTGCATCAACCCATCATAGTAGATGAGTTTTGATGCTTGCTGGATGCTTACTTCGCGGCCTTCTGGGCACTCGCCAGAAGTTGCATTTCCCAAGATAGAGCGACGGCGCTGCCGCCACCATGTTCGAGAATGACCGTGGAGAGTCCGACGGCGGTTTTCTCGCGCGCCCAATCACGCTGCCATTCAGCGGCCACGGCCATCCACGTGATCGGCACCGCACCGGCCTGGACCATGCGGCGCACTGCCATGTCATGGGTTTCCACGCTCACACCGCCCGATGCGTCGGTGACGATGAACACATCATATCCCTCGCCGAGCGCTTGAATGGCCGGCATCGCCAGGCAGACCTCCGTCCAGAGCGCGGCCAGGATGAGCTGTTTGCGCCCGCTCTTCTTCACGATGTCGGTGACCTTCGGATCTTCCCAAGTGTTGATGAAGGTGCGGTCGATCGGCTTTTGCTCCGGGAAGATATCCTGGAGCCCCTTGATGATATAGCCGCCGCGTTCTTCGATGACCGTCGTCAGGATCGTCGGCACGTCGAAGACTTTGGCCGCCTTGGCTAGGCCAACGACGTTGTTGATGATCATCGTCGGCTCATGGCTGTTCAGGTTGGTGAACTGGTAGGGCTGATGGTCGATCAGCACGAGGATGCTGTCTTCAGGGCGAAGCAGGGCAGCGAGACCGGTCTTAGGATTGCTTGTACTCATGGTAATAGTTCTTTTCGGTTAGCGGATGTCGGGCAACCGCGATGGCGGTTTTCCCAATGTCAACGTGTCGGGAAAATGCGACCGACGCGGGGAACTGCCCAATGCCTTGTTTCTGGGCTCGCTCTTACTTTAGGTATGAGCTAGGATCCCCGCTTGGAACTTCGCCATCTCCGCTACTTCGCCGCCGTCGCTGCCCACGGTTCGTTCAACCGTGCGGCGAGTATCCTGCACCTGACCCAGCCCGCACTCAGTCGGCAGGTGAAGGATCTCGAAAACGAATTGGGCGTGCTGCTTGTCGTGCGCGGCCAGAACGCGGTGAGACTTACCAAGGAGGGCGAGTTGTTTTACGAGGAAGCGCGCGAGGTGCTCGCGCGTGCGGACGAGGCTATGCGACGCGTGCGCGGCGAAGCGCGCAGCGAGACTCTCCGCCTGGGCTACGCTCCATCCTTGGTTGCGGGCATCATGCCCGCCGTGCTGGAAAAGTTCCAATCAGCCACCCCGCGCGTGCGTATTGAGCTGTCCGATCTGTCGTCGCGAGAGATTAACGAATTGGCCAACGAAGGACGGCTCGACCTCGTGATCAGTCCCGGTGTTTCCGTTGCGAAGGGAGTTCCGGAATTTCAATGGACGGAGCTGCGGCGCTTGCAGCCCGTGTTGGTCATTCCGGAGACGCACCCGCTGGCCAGGCTGAAGCGCATTCCGCCCGCGCGATTGCGTGAGCTTCCCCTCATCGGGCTGGCGAAGGACAACTACCCAGAGTATGTGCCGTACCTGCGCGGAATGCTGAAACTGTTCGGAGTCGTGCCGCGCTTCATTTCGCTCGTGAACGACGGCGTCTCCACCCTCTTCACGGAAATGGAGGCACACCACGCTGCGGCAATTCTGACGGAGGGCATCATCAGCCTCATGCCGCGGACTCTCGTTGCCCGGCCGTTTGCTCCGATGTTGCCCAGCACCTTGGTGATGATTGGCCTCTCTTCTGTGCGCCCCAATCCACACGCCGAGACATTTGCGCGGATGCTGCTCGAAGAAGTGAAGAGAAACTCGCTCGCAGAAAGGAACGGGTAGTCGGTCTCGCGCTGCGCACGAGTTTCACCTGAATGGAATTCGTGAGAGCTGATGAGTAGACCCGTAAAAGAAGGTTCTTTCACAGCCGGATTCTAAACCTGACCCCGCAGCTCCTCCGTGTCTCGGCTTCCGGACCTCAAAGGTTAGGAATTTCGTTCATTGCGGAGAAAGCGTTGGCAAAGAAGGTAGCTGATCGAGCCAGCGACAACGAGAACACCTGGCACTAGAAGCTCAAGGTAACCAACTGGTTTGGTGGGATTCGATGGGCAGAAGTTTGCAATGCCGATGCCAATGCCGGCCCAAAGCAAGCCGCGCCACTGGCAAGCGGGGCATCGATCAGCTATCTGTCGCTCACGAACCCATCGCTCACGGGTCACACGGGAGATAGGCAGGAGACGCCAAGCCAATTGGACGCCATAAACCAGAAGTCCGACAGTCAGGACAGTAGCAGCCAGGTCGCGGGCATGCCAAGCGACCGCAGCGAGGCCGCAGAAGAGTGCAGCAACAGCAAATGCGACGAATAACCGACCGCTTCGCGAGTGGCCTAACGAGCGACCCACCTCGACGAAAACGCCTTCATTGCTGCTTCTTTGGTTCTCGTTCATGCAGAATGCGCGGAGGGCATGCCCGGGTCTCGGGCAAACTCGGAGCGTGCCGAGTCAGATCGTTCTATTGGGAGTCCTGCGCTGGGCCGCGTCGCTCTACTTCTATGAACCGTCTTGAGCTTTGCTCGAAACGAAACTTCAGTGTCGGAGTTTCCGATGGTGCTCTTCCTACATGCGTTGCCCGAAGAGGAAACGAAATCTGTACCGCATGCGGCCCAAGCCATCTCGCTTCCGCACGAACATCTCCAACCTGTATAGAGTAGGTCTCCGATAGGCGTGAGTTCACGCTGTTGTCGCCAAGGACCTCAACGATCTCAACGGTAAGCTTCTTTCGATTCAACTCTGTGTAACCCTTGCCGGGTGGGCTTGCAACCGAAACACCGATCTGGAACCGACCATCGCCAGGCGAGAATGCAGAGCTGCCGAGACCCCCACTCACAACCGTCCTGGAGCACCCTGCGAGCAGAAGCAATAGGAGAACGGGTAGGAATCCCACGTGCGATACGCTCTTGAGCAAAAAAATGTACGCCATCGGGGATGGTTCTACCGCTTCGCATGTTTCAGAAATGGGGAGTGCAACAATGGGAATATACCGCTACGGCGGAAACACGATTAATCTATTGCAATCCTCGGATGGGCAGCACTTCGGCAGACCTCGTTGATCAGGGCCTTGGGTCTTCTGATCCAGTTCGGATGATCGGCATAAAGCTCCACGTAGCCGCAGTCAGCGCAAACCCAGGCGGAAACGGTAGTCTCCTGCTTTTCCTTCCAGATCCATGCCTAAGGCTTCCGGAAAGTAATGATAGTAAACTCCCGTTCAGGTCCATCAGCTCGATCAATTGCCTTTGTATCGGCGATCACGTCTTCGCTGCCGCACTGTGAACATTTACCGGATTGCTTCATCTGCGGAGTGCTCAAGTGCCTTTGCATGATGGCTGCGGGCCAGCTGCCGAGCCACGTCGTTATCATTCGAGGCGGAGGGAACTGCCATCGTTGAAGTCATCATAGTGTATCCAGCGGTCACATAGCAATGGTTCTCTGAGTAAACACACGGGAGACTTTCTATATCCGACCCAGCAGCGGAGTTGACTTCAGTCGCTTGCAGAGTTCCCGAAAGCACTGATTTCAGAGCGAGCTATCTCCCGTACGGTAATCTGGACAGCATCTCCCAGCTTGAGGTTTACGCTTGGCCACTGCAAGTCAGTGTTGTTGCGGCAGTCTAGACCGCCGATTGTTAGAACAAATTGCTCTCGAATTTCCTCAATGCGCTCGATAGGGGCTTGTGAGTCGTATGATGAGCGGACGATGGCTGTCAATACTGCCGGATGATCGATTGCTGCGATGCATCTGATTTGCTGATTAACCGATACTTCGATTCCCGTCATGATATAGATTGGTTTTACGGTTAGGAATCCATCAATAATTCGGCGACGGCTGGTTAGTGTTGTAACGTATACTGACAATCCACGGTTCAGGCATGACTCCGAGGTCGGTAGCGGTTGTGGCGCGGAGGTGAGCAATGATGTCTGCTGTAGCTCTTGCACGAGAACGCTCGACGATGCGATCGAGGCGAGATGCTGGAACCTGCTTGGTGCCGGACGGGTAGTAGCTGACGACATACTGAAGGCAACGCGCAGCCTCCGTAGCGTCGCCAGCAAGAGCCTGTGAACGCATCGTGTCGAAGATCTCCGTCTGCTCGTCGGCGAATGCGACGCGAATGCTAAGTCGAAGATGCTGCCACCAGCCAAACGCAGCAGTAGCGAGACTGACCGCGCAAAGCACGGAAAGTGTTCGAACCAGAGATCCTTTGTGTGGCTCATTCAAAGTGCGCGGAGTCGCCGAACGACCCCAAGCTCAGCGACTGCGGAAGGCGGCGCGCTGGCTGCGGAGACACGGCGGGGGCAGGATGGGCAAAGGCAGCGGGATGGCAGGCAGCAGCCAGCGTGACGCGCTGGGCAGTTCGCTGGGGAAGAAGCGGATGCCAGAGGCCTGGGGTGGGAGGACCGCCTCTAGCCAACAACGCCGACTCCGGATGCCTGCTTGAGAACGATTCACCGATACGCGGCTTGAAGAACCAACCCAAAAATTATGAGGACCAACTACCGATTGACTTAACCACATGCCTGCAGCGCATAATTCGACGTTGCGGTCATTGCGGGAGAGGTGCCGGACCGAACACCTCGGGGTGAGCTGCGACGTATGCGAACAAAAGTCCGGTGAGGTCATCGGGATACGCAAAATACCGGTTGTCCAAAGTCTCGAATTGGTCAGCGGCTGACTCTGCGAGTCTGCCCATTATCTCCCAGCGTGCCTCATCGTCGTCTGGCAGTGATGCAGGACGTAGCAAGAGCGCATCCTGAACGATGGCCGCAGATTGCTCCGCGCCGATCGCGCGGAGGGCGGTGGGCGCGAATGCGGAGAATTCGGCGCTGTTTCGGTTGCCGAGGTAAGAGAGAAAGCCGCCGTTGGAAACGAGTGTTTGTAGCTGCCAGACTGTCGAAAGAACCTTCTGCTCGAAGCACTGCTCTCCAAAGTCGCGTTTGCCGTAGTCAGATGCGGCGGATTCGGTGAGTTCGATAAGGTAGAGGCTTTTGTCCATATTCAGAAGGCGCGAGCATCGCCGAACGACCTCAAGCTCAGCGACACGCGCCATGGGCACTGCGGAAAGGTGGCGGCGGCTAAGGTGGTGTGCAGCAGTGGCCGTGACAGCGGCGCGTGTTCGCTGAGGGTATGTGGGTGTGGACAGCGGGCGGAGCCGCTGCATCGTGGCTGACTGAGAGCACTGGAAAACAGCAGCCCTTAGAAGGCGAGCCGCCGAAAGCCCGTGCGCTGCAGTGGGGTTCCTCCCCGTTTTCGCTGACTGGGCTTCGGATGAACTCTCGTGGAGCGGATGGCCAGAGGCCTGGGGTGGGACAACCGCCCCTGGCCAACGACGCCGACTCCGGATGCCTGCTTGAGAACGGTTCACCGATGCGCGGCTTTGCCTTCTGTCCATCACACCCAACTCCTATGAGCAAAAATCCCGCAACGCAATCCTCTGATCCATCCCCCGCCATCGGTCGGCAAGGCCGCGTGGTGGGTCTCGAAATCCATCCCGACAGCTTCGCCGCCGCCGTCCTGCGAGGGCGGGATCCGCTGAGCGCGCGGGTCGTGCAGAGCGTGACGCGGCAACCGTTGGCCGCACTTGGCGCCTGGGCCGAGCGCCACACGATGCCTGCCGACGTGCTCCTCATCGAGGCGAGTGCCAACACCTTCACCATCGCGCAACGGCTGCGTGCCCACGGACGGCAGGTAGTGATCCTGGAGAGCCACCGCGCGGGCCAGATCGGCAAGAGCTACCTGGCGAATGACCAGCTCGACGCCGCCAAGATCGCGCGAATCTACTTGAGTGGCCTGGCGATCAGAGTCTGGCAACCCAACCCCGAGACACGACAGCGGCGCGAGCTACTCTCCACTTATCAGCGCTGTGTGAAGGAGAGCACCCGCGCGCGGCAGCACCTGCGCAGTTATCTCAATGAGCATGCGCTGCGTCTGCCGCTCGGTTCCGGCTGTGCCGTCCCGAAGCGTTGCGGCGGCTACTCACCTAGGCGACTTTGTTGGAGTCACTGGGCGCCTCCTCCCGATATGCTCTGCACAATCCGGAACAGCGGCGCGGAGACCCCCTGCCAGGTAAAAAAGAGCTGGATGAACACTGCCAGAAGAAGGACGCCGGAAAGGTAAAGGGACTGTGTGAGCCGCCCGACGAACACGAGGGCGAAAGCTAGTAACGGAAGAAGAATACTGATACCGATGAGAAATGGCTGAGCGTGAAGGACCATTGCCGTGATCGCTGGGAGTGGCTTGCCGCCGAACATGTCCCGGTAGACGGCTCCGAACGCGTAAAGACCTAATGCTAAGCGGATGTTCGGATACGACATCCCGAGCACGACAGCTGCGAAGCCAAAGCGGATGGCTCGGCCTGTAGCGGCGGACTGTAACTGAGGTTCCGAAGAAATGCCGGTCATAAAAGAGGGCGCTCAGAAGTCGCCGAGCTACATGTAGACTGGTCGAATGACATCTTATCCTGGATTGATTGGGCCATCGAGACGGATGACATTCGCTTTCGTTACAGGAAGCGCGAGGAGTCGCCGAACGAATCAAGCTGAGCGACTGCGGAGGGCGGGCGTGCCGGTTGCGGAAGCAGGCGGCATGACCGACCGAGCAGTTCCCTACAGCGAATGGTTTGGCGTCGGGGTCATTGGAAGACGATAGGTTGCTTGCGTTGGATGCCCTCTTCACAGAGCGCAATGAGAGCCTCGAAAATATTCTCGCCATCAACGTTGTGGAAGCAGTCGTAAAGTGAGCGCGCCCCCTGTCGATTGGCAGCGGTGTGCTCGAATGCGTCCTTGGGATCTTCGGGTAGAAGGCGGCGGAACGCGGCAGCGATGGACTCTAACTCTCGGCGCAATGCTGGGAGTTGCGCGGTGGGCCAATCGCCGTCGCAATCGGAGTGAGTCATAAGAGTCGGGTAGTCGGTCGCTATGAGCTTGGCGGAAATGGTGTCCCGGAAGCAGCCAAAGTCGCTGTAGTGGCCAAAGACCCAACCGGCTACGTCCTCGTCGCCGTCAAGGATGGTGAGGTAAAGGCTCATCGGTGATGCTCGATGCTGATGTTGTGCTGAAGCGCGTAGGCTGTGAGTGACGAGTGAGCCGAGCCGCCAGCAGGCAAGATGATGCGGAGCCTGCGTTTTGTCTGCTGTGCCATGTAGGCAGCAAGGCGAACCTCGTAAGTCGGGCGTAGGTCCGAGCAGGGCTTAATGAGGATGACATCCGTTTGGTTCACGGCATCGGGGAGAATGCTTCTTGGCTTCATTCACGGGAGAGCGTGGCATCGCCGAACGAAATGTGGACTGTAGGCCCACAGCCTATTGCCTCGCAGCCTCTAGGGAGACCGCCGGCTTCCGCCGCATGCGTAAGACCTTGCTGCGAGTGGCAGGGGCCAGCAAGCCGTAACTCCTGAAGTTTGGCCAGCGGGGTGCGTCCGGCCGTTCAGTCCGGCGAACTCCTGCGAAGGTCTCCGGAGGATCCGCGTCATCAAATCGCCTGGGTCCGTCTCTTGGGCTAGGAACTGCGCCGCTGTGCTGCCCTCGCTCTCAGCGACACTGGCTACTCTGAGCAGCGGCGGGCTCGTCGCGGAACCCGCAGATTCGGGGAGGTTCAATCTAACGTCTTCAACGAGAACTCTCCGTGAACACGGCGCCTTAGGACCTCCTGCAGGCGAGTGGCCAGCTCCCTTTCGCTCCGCGATAACATGCAACATCTAAAGTAGCTTGGCCTAAGTGTTCTCCCGAGAGTCTCAGCGCTAATCGGAAATCGGTACGCGGAGATTAGCGAAATGATCTCCTCTGGACTAGCGTGGCGATATGGCGTCGTAGAAGAGACGACCCAATGCAAGAACATGTCCGGTTTGGAGGAGGTGTCATTGAGGTCGAAGACCGCAACTCGGTCTGCAAGATCGCAGTCATAAAGCACAAAGACCTTGTCGGCTTGCGAGTCCACGTAGAGAAGCACGGGGCGGTAGAATGTCGAGCGCTTGAACCTCACTTCATGTTTCCTGTCCGATCCAGTGATGATCGTGAGTAGGCATTCGCGGTGTGTTGTCCACGACCAGACACATTCATTCTTCAGCGAAACATTGGTAATGTTCTGAGCGCCGTTCAAACGAAGGTCCTGCTCCCATGGAATATTCGCGACCACTAGGAGAATGGCAGAAAGCGCACCGAGTGCCGCAAGCACAACCCTTGGGATCGTTCTCATCATATTGCCGGGTTTGTGGAAAACCTACAGTGACCTCGTTTCGCAGCAGGTCGCGACAGGCGCATTGCAGATGAAGAAGGACCGAACTCAGATGGCGCGGCTCCAGCACAAGCAGAAGAGGTAAATGAATACCTGTTCGCGCAAATAGGGCCGACCAGCGTTCCTGGCTTCATTCGACTCGGATGCAATGCGTCATCGGAGACAGAGCGCTGCCGTCATAAGCGCGAGACCGACTATCCCAGCGTAAACGAAGCGCCTGGCATCGCGACGACTACTCCAGTTCTTCGCACCGTCACGAGCGGTACTGATCGCGCCGAAAAGGAAGAGCATATCTAGGATCTCGCCGAGGTGCCTACCACCCTGCCCTGGGTGGTGGGTCTCTCTTCTGCTGAAGTCACCTAGCATGAGGATCCCAGCACACAAGAATCCGCACCCAAGGATGCCTGCGAAACATGCAATTATGAGAGCTGCAGTGCTCACGGTCGGTAATTGGCGGTCGTCTTCATACTTGTTTCTATTTACGAGACGGCAATCGCGCGTGCTCTCTGACTGCTGGTCCATCCGCGACAAGACAGCGAATGACCGATGCGCTTACCAGAATCAGAATCACGTTGGTTCGTATCAATCGTCATGGAACTTGCCGATGACCCGGCCATCTGGACCAAAGTAGACCTCCATCGTGCACCATCTAAATCGCGCGAAGCCGCCGTAGCAGAATGCGGTATTGCTGGGCGAGTTCCGGCGTATTCGGCAGGGCTCACCCGTGAGTGCTAGAACCTCCGCCTCGGACATCCCAATTGTAACCTGCGCGAATTTGTCCAACGAGAAAGCGTGAGGGCCAAACGCGATGAGAGCCACCAGGCTTGCGACCACAAGCACCAAAAAGGCCGCAGTGAAGGCAAGAAGGCGTGTTAGCGATATCACAGGCAATCCATGGAGTCATCGAACTAGCTGTAGAATTGTAGCACCCCGCTTCCGCTTATCCCCTCTGCGTAGGCTCCCCTCTCCTCACCATCAGCGCCGCTGGCTTGTCAGACACCTTCATATTTGCGTTCAGCAATTAGCAGCCTCTTGGATAAGCGCGATGCGAACGCGATGCAGAGGCCACCTGCCACACAGGTGATAAGTGGCTGCGTAAGCTCGTAAAAGGAGGTCTGTCGCTGAGGGTCGGCCTGTGGGACAGTTCGGGAAAGGAACAGGTAAAAATGGGTCGAGTTGATCGCGTTGGCCGCTGATGAAAGGACAAAGTAGCTGCCTAGAAAGACAAAGGCGAAGCAGTAGAGGTCGTAGCGAGTGAGGCCCCTCAACTCGATGCTAGCCTCTGGGCGAGGAGTGACGAGTCGCGCAAGACCGGGAGCAAGGAACCAAGTGGCGACTGCGACCGTAACCAAGAACACCGGCCCAGCGTAGTTCCACGGGCTCGAGTAGGGGGAAGGAATTGATGCAAAGGCAGCGGCCATCGCTGCGAGTCCTGTGAGGCCTTGGACGAGCCACGAAACGCTAAAGAGACGCAGCACGATGGCGACGATATCGTTGAGGGGCATAAAATCTGTACCTTCAGTGGGCGGCGCTCTCGATGGCGATTTGGCTGGCTGCTACGAGCAGGAGCGCCAGCGACCGCGGGGACATAGTGAGCGATGATGCCGTGTCAAAAGGACGTTTTCGCGTTGGTCCATCCGCCGAAATCCCATCCCCATCTGAACCCGTGGCAACCCAGAGTGCAAGCTAGGAGTTGCTATGACACGAATAGGTATGTCTCCATTTGAACGAATCCTCCGAATCCGTGCCAAGCGCCTGAAAGAATGTCGCTCACCGGAGCAGCGCAGCACGAGGCTTCGTGGAGAGTTGCAGCCTTTCGGCCTGGGGCACTTGAAGCCCCTCCCCGACTGATTTTACTTAACCGGAGCGCCTCGGCAGACTACGCTTGAGTCCGGCTGCAGTCAGGCTTTCCGCCTCCTCCTTGCCATGCGCCGCCGCACGCGCGCCCAGGTGGCTTCGCTGCTGCAATGCCAGCCCTTGTCGCTAAGCAACGTTCGGTTCATCGAGGCGTGCGAAGTGGAATAGGCGAGTTCGGAATAAAAGGAGTGGGGCGCCAGCCAAAATGACCACCCAGCAAAGCCACTGGATGAACTGTGAAGTCGAGATCTCAGAGTCATGAACACCAACCCACCGCGAGCCGAAAACGAGTGCGACGAATGCAAGTGCGAACCATGGCTGCTTTCGAGTGCGCCATGCGAGCAGTAGCGACGCAAGGTAAGCAGCAGCAATGGGAAATGCTCCCACAGCCAGTGCTGGCGGAATGAGACCGTCAGCAAATGTAAACGGCAATGCAGTTGCGGCGACGAGCGTTGCCCAACGCAACATCGCAAAGCTCTGGCGCGAGTGCGTGATGAACTCGTCGTTGGTCACCGTGGATAGTGAGTAGCCAAAGGTCAGGTCTGAGTCAGCTCACAGAACAGAAGGAGGACTCTGAAAGTGGTCGTGCAGACGGAAGTGTCGCCATGACCAGAGTAGAAGCAACCATGCCGCAAAGGAGACGAGGCCATACTGCCAAAGCCCAAGCCAAACGTAGGTGCCTCCAAGGAGCGGTAGCATCAATAAACCGACGAGGTGCACAAGGAGCAGCACGAACACCCCAAGCATCATCGGCACGAAGACAAACGCACGCCAAGTCACTGACCAAAGTCCCCGCCATGCAGATTTAGGTTGTGGGTTCAATGCTCAGAATACGTCCTTCATTGGCTTCAACTTTCCACCTACCTCAGTTATACCTGACACAGGTACCAAGATCCAGCGATCGGGCGGTAATACCTCACACGGTCCTTAGCCGTGTGTATAAGATCCAAATCTTTCACAATTTCCGTAGGCTGCGTCTTTCGGAACGCGAAACCCTTTTCGGTGCTGCTGTCAAGTAGACCTGATACTTTGATCCTGAACCGGAGTTCATGGGTTTTTGAATCCCGGCTGATTCCTTTCCAGAAACCCAGTCTCTGTGCGTCGTTTCGGTATGCCGCGACTTTCTCTGGGTCATCTTCTGCCACTTTCCTCGGCTCGGTGAATGCTGTGTAGCGATCAACCGTTCTGAGCTCCGGCTCCGCAAGAAAGCGGGTTGCGAGCTGTTCGATTCGTGTCTGGCGAATGGAAATGCTCAAGCATCGTCTCGTCGTTCCATCCTATTCGCACCTCCTCCTCCGCTCTTGCATGGGAGGGTGCCCAAAGCTGAACTGCTAGAAGTGCGATAGCGAAGCACCTCAGGGCCTTCGGGAGGTGATATCGAGCCGGTGAGTTTGGTGGCTGCATCGCTGGAGGTATGGAATGGTATCGTATTGAATGCTACAATGGGCGCTAAATCCTCAACGCATCATCAAGGGGAGGACAGAAGCGAAACTGCGCGGGAAGGAAGTTCCGGATCTGGCGGAGCTTCCGCGGTCGTAGGCACGCTACCCGTCGGTGCGGTCCTCCTAGTCCTCGGAATGAATGCGGGCACAGTGTGGCGTCCCTGCTCGCACTCGGGAAGAAGGTGCTTTGACAGCGGGTTTCTAAACCTGACCCCCGCAGCTCCCTGGTTCTTAGTGGAGAGGCCGTTGATGAGTAGATCCGTAAAGAAGGTGCTTTCACTGCGGGCCTTCTAAGCCTGTCCCCGCAGCTTCAGACGCCGGAGTTGTCGCTCCAGAGCAACATGACCTTGCCGTGTGTGTCTGCGCGTGCCTCTCGGTAGTGGCTGACCGGCTTCGGATGAAAAGGGACGATCGAAGCGGAGGGTTGAGGTAACGGTCTGTGAGGACGGGTGGAACACCCCGGATCATAGGCGCTCTTCTCGCTGGGCGTGGATGCACCCCCTTGGACGCTTGGACCTGACCGACTCGCTGCTACACTAGCGGGCATGAAGCCAACACCGAGTTCCTATCTATTGATCGTTCGATGCGTGCGTGATGAGATCGGCGTGATGGCGGAATATCGCTCTTCTACTCCGTTCCCGCAGTTCGCAAAGGGAGACGGTTTCGAGTTAACCGATTGCGAGCCTCGCACTTGGGACATCCTCTTTGCGCCATTCCACAGAATCACCAAGGGCGACGATGGACATGTGACCTGCACGACAATCTTGCATGTTGATTCGCCTGTCATCGAAAACACCGAGTTTATCGTGACAAAACAAAATAACGAGAAGGTAGGACCAAGTGCGACCCGCTTCGGGAGGATTAAGTGAGTTATCCGCTACTCTAACCCGAGCCGCCGGAAGAAAGCCGAATTCCGGGCATTTGCGTCTTCCAGCAGCTTCTCAAATGAGATATACTCCATGTAGTAACGCCCTTCGTTAAACACAGCAAAGGCTCCGTCGCTGGTTGGAGAGAGCGTAAACTGCTCATGCTTCTTGAGGCGATTCAGCAGATCCTCTGATAACTCACAAATTGCGTAGCCATAGAAGCGCACGTCTTTTGACACTTTGATCGTCCTGCCAGTCGCCAGATGCTTTGCTCTCTCATCCTCGATCTGCGCAGCATAGCGCATCATTTGGCGGTGAGGTAAATCGTCAGTCGGCACCTTATCCAGCGGAAGCAACGCTCGCTTAAACTCAACAAGAACGATCCGGTCATAACCACGCGCAGTAGCACTCGGATCAGAGCCGAATGCTCCCGGGGAATCCAGTGCAATGAGCAAATCCGGTCGGTCGCCAACATGACCATCAATTGGCTTATCCGATGCGAGATACCTGTGGGACTCAAGTCGCTCATCGATTAGCCAAAGCTGGTGGTCCACTCCAGGCGAAGATTCAGTATCGGTCCGTTGAGGGAAGATGAGATTATGAATTGCTTCCTCCCGATGCGCTTTACCATCCTCCTTAATCTCTAATAGGTGTTCGAGCTGGTCTAGTATAACTTTCCGCAAGCTTACATACTCCGCAAGGGTGACTTTTTTTTGAAGTTCCACCCGCTCGGACAGATCGCGCGCCTGTTGCCAATACGCGTTCGAGTCGTCGTGAAGCTTCGCTATACGTTTGCTGTCTCTCCTCAGGTTGAGAGCGTCCCGGCGTTTATACGCATCTAACGCTGAAAGAATCTCTTCATCTCGAGAGCTACTGGATAAGGATCTGAACTCCTTCTGTGAGAAAAAGCTGAGGAGCATGGGCCGAAAATACGGCGCATTCTTTGAAACCACCTCTTCGACTCGTTGTTTAAATGAGTTCAGAGCTTCCTCTTGCCTTATTCCGAGACGCTTGCTGACACTTTCAGACAAGGCTTCCTTAAAGGCAGCCGCGCTCACTCCCAACAATGGGTTCTCACCATCGTCGGAGAAGGATACACCGTTGCGCGCATCATTCACGTGCTCATCTAGGAATGGTGACGTCACAAGGAGAGTATGAGTCCCGCTATCCGCGACAGACGCAACGTGGGGCAAATAATATTCCAATTCACGAGTATTCGAATCCACAACGCGCCCCTCGGCCACTAAACGCACCTGATCTCCCTTCGTACTATTCTGCAGTGAGTAACAAACGGTCCGGAAATCGTAAGTTCCTACCTTGAAAGTCTCGTCCCAGTGGGCTTTGCCCGCGACCCTCTTTGCAAGGTCGACTTTTTATTTCCCGTCCGTAACAATCAGGGATTCCAACCAAGGAGGCTAAACGACCAAGGCAGCAAGGAAGTGTTCCATCAGCCAATCAAGCAGACTCTCTGCAGAGAGTGAGGCAGAACCGTCAAACGCGGGTAGGAGGCGGTGGAGCTTAACCTCGGTCCACGGTTTGGTCCGTTTGATGTCAACTATACCGGCCTGAAGAACCGGCATTTCGGATTGCAGAAGCAAGTGGCGCTCACGCCATCGGCCGTCGTGCTCGAAGCTGGAAACCGCGCTCACTTTCTCAAACGCCTGAAGGCAGATGAGTCTTCCAAGACCTTTCCCTCCCCTAGAAGCTTTGTAGATGCTGTCAGGAGTACAGAAAGACTGAAAATTCCTCTCATTGAACCCGACGCCATTGTCGCGCACCACAACATCCGAGACGGGCGACATCAGCTTGTCGTTGATCAATGTACCGGTGCGAATGATCTCAACTTCCACTTGTCCGCAATGCCCGCTGTCTTCAACTGCATGAAAGGCATTGGTTACCGCTTCCGCTACGGCCATTTGCCAGCAACGGAGCTTCCCGATATTGCGTAGGCGTCCCTGTAAATCGTTCTGGAGTGCCACGGGTTCTAGCACTGCCGCGCCGGAATCGATCGCTTCTGTGAGCATAGGGGTCTTTTGGAGGATTTCGGTATTCGAGAGCAGCGTCTCTGCAGGAGCCCCCTAACCACACCTGATTATTCGGGTTTGATCAAAGAAACGAAGCTCAAGTTCAATGGACCGTAATTTTTGGCGCTTCGCTGGCAGCTCCGGCGCGATCGGCCGGTCACTGTGGAGCAGGCGTTGATCCATCTTCGACGGTGAGCGTATACTTTTTGTGCCGTAAGTTCCCGCGAGATCGAGGCGCACGGTACGTCCGTCGGCGCACTGGAAGATGCGTCTGCCGCACTTGCTCGACCAAAGCTTCGAAATCATCAACGGCCAACTTCCTCACAACCGTGCATTTTCGGAAACTTGTCAATGGGAGGGGATTGGGAGACGCCTCCAAACACCTTCCATAAGGGCTACCTCGACAGCTCGCGCTAACTAGACATCACTAGCCAGTCCTCTCCGTGGATCTGGCCGACGTGGTGCGGCGCCATGGCCCTGCTTATCTGCAGCGTCATGGCACCCGGATGCTGCCCTCTCACCGGGCGGCACTGGAGGACATCCTGCGCTGCCATACGGTGGCGGCAGGCGGCAGCCTCTACCGGTGCGGTGAGTGCGGCGAAGAGCGCTTTGCCTACCACCGCTGCGGTAACCGGGCCTGCGGACAGTGCGGACACACGCAGGCGCAAGCCTGGCTGGATCGCCAGCAGGAGCAACTACTCGCGGGCGTGCCTTACTTCCTGGTCACCTTCACCGTGCCCGAGGTTTTGCGTGCCGTCTTCCGCCAACGCCAGCGGCTGCTCTACGGACTGCTCCTGCGCGAAAGCGCCGCAACGCTGCAGGATATCGCGGCCAAGCCGAAGCACTTCGGCGGCAGCCTCGCCATGCTCGGCGTGCTTCATACTTGGACCCGGCAGCTCGTTTACCATCCGCACGTCCACTATGTGGTCCCGGGCGTGGCGCTCGTGCCGGACGGCACCCTTGCCTTCGGCCCGAGCGCCGAGTTCTTCCTGCCGGTGCAGGTGCTCAGCACCCGCTTACGCACCCGTCTGAAGGAAGCGCTGCGAGCGGAAGACCCGCAGCTCCTGGCGACGATCCCGGCGAGGGTATGGCGATCCGCATGGGTGGTGCACAGCCAACCCGCGGGCAGCGGAGAGAAGGCGCTGGAGTATCTCTCCCGCTACGTCTTCAAGACCGCCATCTCCTCTGCGCGCCTGCTTTGGCAGGATGATCACCGCGTGGCGTTCTCTTACCGCGACGCCGCCACTCGCGAGGAGCGCACTTGTCTGCTGGCTGCGGAAGAGTTCCTGCGGCGCTTCCTCCAGCACGTCCTGCCGAAAGGCTTCCGAAGAGTGCGCACGTATGGCTGGCTTTCGCCTGCCGCGAAGATCCGCAGGAGCCACGTGCATGCGCTGCTCGGCACCCACTCATCACCAGCCAGCGAGAATCGCGGTACGACGCGGTCTTCACCAGCACGCAAGCACCGGCCCGTCCAGACCCTCTGCCCGCATTGCTCCAAACCGATGTTCCGGATCGGTGAACTCGGCCGCGCTCCTCCTCGCCCGCCATGCGTCTCTCTTCGATAAACACAGCCAGAGGTGCTCAAAACGTCTTCGCCAAATCGGCGGATACGTTCGCGCAAGCACGTGCTCTGATCCCGACCTGGCGCTGCTCGAAGCAACAGCAGCAGCGATGCTCTCCGCTTTATCGAGCTTCCTCCGATTGCTCCAAGCCACTCTTCATACCCATACCGGTCGAATCAACAGCCGTTCCCTCCCGCTCTGGTCATTCGACAGGCCTTCAGTGCCACGCGGCCTGAAAAGCTAATTCCTATCTAGAGCCGGTGTAACTCCATCGGGCTTGTTCAACCCTGGCTAGCATTGTGGCTTCGCACAATGCTAGCCCTTTTCCGTTCGGCGTCATTGGTTGGGATATAGAGTGGCGTCGAGTCGTGAGATGGTGAATGCAATGAACTCGCCGACAACTCGTGAATCGTTGGTGTGGAGAACGTCGGGAACGGATAGTATCCCGCAATCGACGACGACCGGGTGTATGCTGACAATCTGACCAAAGGCACGGTAAGACCATCCTTTAAGAGGTTCGATGTCTTTCGCCTTGTTCGGATTGCCACCGAACATTGCCTCCCATGACGATTCGTCTTCTGTCTGGGCCGATATCTCTATCTCGAATTCCTCGTCGAGCTCGGGCGCATAACGCTCGTCAATCGTGAACTCGTCCATGACGCAAAGCCGACGTTCACCATGCTGAACTGTAGCGGCGAGCCAAGGGCCTTCTGTTTGAATGAGCTTCACGCGCATGATGGTAAAATGTCGCCGAACTAGATGTAGACTGCGAGCCCACAACCTATTTCCACGCGCCCTCTAAGGAGACCGCCAGCTTCCGTCGCATACATAAGACCTTGCTGCGAGTCGCAGCCGCCAGCAAGCCGTAACTCCTGGAGTTTGGCTTAAACGGGGTTCGTCCGCGCCCGTTCGGTCCCGCGAACTCGTGCGAAGATCTCCGGGGGATCAGCCTGATCCGATCGCTCGATCCGTTCACGGATCTGTGAACTGCGCCACTGTGCTGCCCTCGCTCTCATCGCGAATGGCTGCTCGGAGGAGAGGTGCCGCGTCTCGCGCATGGCAAAAAGTTGATGCAGTGTGCGTGGGCCATTCTTGGTCGTGTCCGACCGCCGCAATCAGCCGCTAAAGGAGCCAGTAACGGCCTGAGGCGCAAGCTGGGGAGCGCTATGACCACAATCGGCGGCTCCAATCCGAATCGAAGTGGAGAATCCGTGCCAAGTGCCTCAGCACATTTTCTGCTATAGCCTAAAAGGCCATATAATGAGTCTTTTTCAGTATCGGGAGACTCTTTTTACCTCAACACTGAGATATCTTTGCTCAACGCAGCCTTAATCTGGCTCAAGCGACAGTAGTGTTTCAGTATCGCTTGAGGCTTTTTTGTTATCGGGAGAGTCTTTTCTACTCTCGGGTGAGGTAAAACGACTCTACCGACACTCTTTTTACCTCTACCCGGAGCAACGATTTCCTCTCGGGAGACTGAAATAAACTCACCGGAGAGGTAAAAAGACTCACCGGGTAGTCAATTCTTCTCACCCTTGAGAGGAGGTGACCAAGGGATGAGTGCCGGGAACGTGGAGGTCAGCTGTTTTCCAGTCGAGCTTGAGCAACAATCAGGAAGGCTTCGGCGAAGTTCAGTCTCCGTAAGGCGCGAATCACTCAGCCGACACTGAGAACCACTCTCCGCAGAGCGCCCGGCGCTACCTGCTCGAAGGAGCAAGGCAGGCCGGGGCTCTTTCCTTTGACCTCCTGGTTTACTTAGCCTGGAGGCTCCTGGCTTTCTCCAGCAGTCCGATGAATTCCTGGCGGTAGCCGCCGGCGTCTTCGCCCTTGCCTTCGATGGCGAGCTCGTGGGCGGTCGCCCATGAGGTACTTCCCTTGTGCGGAGAGTCGCGGAGGAGCATGCCGAAGCTGGCAACGGCGGCGGCGAAGCGGAAGTCCCGGGAGCTGCGCTCCCAGGTGAGGCCAGCGTCGGTGAGCGGGAACTCGCGCAGGGTGCTGGTGTCGCCATCCGGCTGCTTGGCGCGGAGCTTGAGCGTGAGCATCTCCTTTGAGCCTCCCACTGGAGCAGCTGCGGGGGTGCCAGTCTGAAGACGTGGGGCCTCGGTGCTGGACTGGTACTTGAGCGGATCGACTCCGGGCGTCTGGATGGCCACCCCGGTGGGCACCACCTGGTAGAGCGCGGTGACTGTATGGCCGGCGCCAATCTCGCCAGCGTCCTTCTTGTCGTCGTTGAAGTCCTCCTTCTTCATCAGGCGGTTCTCATAGCCGATGAGCCGGTAGGCGCTGACCTGCGCGGGGTTGAACTCGACCTGGATCTTTACATCCTTGGCAATGGTGAAGAGTGTCCCAGCCATCTGCTCAACAAGGACCTTGCGGCCTTCGCGGATCGTGTCGATGTAGGCGTAGTTGCCGTTCCCCTTGTCCGCGAGTTGCTCCAGGGTGGAGTCCTTCAAGTTCCCAAACCCGAAGCCGAGCACCGTGAGGAAGACGCCCGCCTTGGCGCGCTTTTCGATGAGTTCGACGAGTTCGCTGCGGCTGGTGACGCCCACGTTGAAGTCACCATCGGTCGCGAGGACCACGCGATTGTTGCCTTCCTTGATGAAGGAACGCTGCGCGAGATCGTAGGCGAGCTGGATGCCAGAGGCGCCATTGGTGGAGCCACCGGACTCGAGCCGGGCGAGTGCGGCACGGATGGCGTCGCGATCGCTCGTGGGCTCCAGGACGATGCCGCTCGAGCCGGCATAGACCGTGATTCCGACAGTGTCCTTGGGGCCCAGCTCTGCGATCATCTGGAGGAGCGCATCCTTCACCAGGGGCAGCTTGTTCTGCGGCTGCATGGAGCCGGAGACATCGATGAGGAATACCAGATTGCTGGGAGGGCGCTGATCTTTCCGCAGCTCGCGGCCCTTGAGTCCAATCCGCACCAGGCGATGCTTCGGCTCCCACGGGCAGGTGGCGACTTCGAGCGTGGAGGAGAAGGGATCGGCTCCCTGCGGCTGCGGGTAGTCGTAGGTGAAGTAGTTCACCATTTCCTCGATGCGGACTGCGCCTTTCGGCGGAAGGTTGCCGCCCATCAGGAAGCGGCGCACATTCGCGTAGCTGGCGGTATCCACGTCGATGGAGAAGGTGGAGAGCGGGTTCTCCTGAACGGTGAGGAACGGGTTATCCTGAATGGCGTCGTAGGCCTCGGTATTCGACTCCTGCGGGGCCACGGGGACGCGGTAGTAGAATTCGTTCTCGGGCTGCTGCGGAGCCTGAGGCTGGAGCCCCGGGAGTGGGTTGCCAGGAACGAGCGCATACAGCTGGCGCGACTCGGTCTCCTTTCGGAAGTTGCGCATCTTGTAGTCCTTGCCGAGATATTCGTTCTCGGAATCTGCGAGCGCGTTGGCGGGTGCCGCTGGAACGTCCTGATCGGCCCCTGCAATTACTTGCTTCGGCATCGCGCGTGTTGCTCTCCCCACAGACAGTGGCATTTGCGGCGGTGCCGGTTGAACCTCCTTGCTGCGGCTTATCGGCAGCTCCGCCAGGCTTCCTTCCATCTTTGGTGTCTCGACGAGCAGCCTAAGCGCGGAAGATTCCGGCTTGCTACCATCGCTGATCGACGAGGAGAGACGCTCTCGTGATGCTCCGCCGACCGTCGTACTTTGAGCCGGATCGCTCAAGTCTGCCAGCGACTGCCGGACCGGGGAAAGACTTGAGCCCGATCTTCCGCCTGCACTGGCTACAGGCTTCCTGTCGAATTCCAGCTGGCCCTCTGCGGCAGGTGCGTCTCCGAAGAGCATGCCGCGCGCAGCAGAAGCCGGCGCAGATGCAGCAGTGGACGCCGTTCCTGAGGAATCTTGCCGAGTGGAAGCAAGAGCGTCCAACGCGGGCATTTCGGTCGGCTGCGACGGCGCTGTTTGAGCGAGAGCTAACTCTGTCCCAAACGTTAGAGGAACAGGAGCGGCACCGCCTTCGGAGCCGGCGTCCTGCCCCGATTTAATCACGCGGACGCGGCGTGCGATCTGCCCTCTCTCGTCTGCGGGCTGCTCTGGCTGGACAGTCTCGCCCAAGCTGTCGAGGCTTTCGGTCGGAGCCACTGATTGCGTAGCAGGCATGGCTGGATTCATCACAGTTGGATTGGTGATATCGCTGTTCCTAAGGTGAAGCTCCTCGTAGTTCGCCCGATCCCAAAGGACGGCAATCGTCGTGCCGACCAAAGCGACAGCTGCAATGCCAACCGGCATCCAGTGCTGCCGATACCATGGCGGCGTCACAGCGCGGCTACGCTCGGTGTTAAATGGGACCACATGTCCATTCAGGCCAGCCGCCGGTTGCGCCACGGCCATTACGTGGGTGCGCTGATCTGAAGTGAGAGCGGCGTCAGGTTCGGCTTTGAGTTCCCGACGGAGCGTAGTGGTGAAGGAGAGGAGCTCCTCGTACTCCGCGCGAGCCTCGGTGGAGTCGCGGAGAAACTGCTCCACGGCAGCGCGGTCCTGCTCGCTCTCGAGTTCGCCGAGGGCGTGTGCGGTGATTCTTGGATCGTCGAAGTTCATAAAAGTCTGCGGAAAGAGGTTAGAGCCGGGAGGTGGCGGTGAATTGCGGCCAGTCGCCACTGGGTGATTCCTGGAGGAGGACTCGGAGTTTCTTGAGGCCGGTGTGGAGGAGGAAGCCCACGTTGGTCACGCTGAGCTGGGTGATCTCGGCGATCTCCTTGTAGGAGAGGTCGCTCTGGAATTTCAGGCGGATGACTTCGCGCTGATTGGGGCTGAGATTCTCCAGGAGCTGAAGCAGGGATGCCGCGGTGTCGCGGCTCTCCAGGCAGGCGGCGGGGGAAGGATCCTCCGTTGCGCGATTGTCGGGGAAGTTCATGGGGACGATGCGGGAGTGCTTGCGTTGATGGTCGAGCGCGCGGTTGCGGCAGACGGTGAAGAGCCAGGCCGCGACGCGGTCGGGCGACGGAGTGGAAGAAAGATCCGAGTCCTCGGAGCCAGTGGACTCGGTAGCGGGAGGAACGGCGCCACCCGTCCCGCCAGCCCGCACGTAGCGGATGAAAGTGTCCTGCACGACATCGCGCGCGCTTTCCAGATCGCGCAGGATGCTGAGTGCATACCGCACGAGGGGGCGCTCGTAGCGATCGAGCAGGGCGGAGATCTCAGGGGAATCCACGGGCGGCATAAGGTTCGGTGAGCGTGACGGCTCACCAGCCGCGGATCTTAGAACAACGCCGATCTTTTTCGATCCCCCTCTTCCCACCGATCGAGCGCGGCCCTCCGCCGCGCTCGCAAAGGCCTTAAGCCACGTCCGTGAGATCGCGATTCCGCTTACGCTTTTCCATCAACCAGACCAGCCAGATGCAGACTTCGTAGATCGCGACCACGGGCAGCGAGAGCGTGAGGAAGGTGAACGGATCTGGTGTCGGTGAGACCACCGCCACGAGGATCATGATCAAGGTCACCGCGTAAGGACGCGTCGTGGAGAGCAGCTTGTACGAGACCATTCCCACAGCGGAGAGCCCAAGCACGGCCACCGGTAGCTCGCAGAGGAGACCGCAGGCCAGCGTAAGATGGGTGACGAAGGAGAAGTACTCCCCTGCCCGCCACTCGTTCTTGAAGCCCGCCTCGACGTTATAGGCGAAGAAGAACTTCAGGGTCTGCGGCAGGATGAAGTAATAGGACGCAAGCACGCCGAGCCCGAAAAGGATGAACCCGCCGCCGATGATGGGGATGAGGAGCTTCTTCTCCTTCCGGGAGAGCGCTGGGAGGACGAACTCCGCAGCAAAGAAAAGAAGCAGCGGAAAGCTCAGCACGATGCCGCAGTAGAACGCCAGCCGAAGGGTGATCATGAAGCCCTCGACCGCACCGAGCACCACGAGATTGCCGACGAGCTTGGGATCGATCGCAGCAAGAGGTGCCTCGATGATCCGGATCAGCTGCTTGCTGAAGTAGAAGGACACAATCATTCCCACGATGATCGCGAGGGCCATCTTCACCACTGTCCAGCGCAGGTCCTCGAGGTGCTCGAGGAAGGGCTTTACGACGTCACCGTCGGCCTGTTCACGGAAAGCGAAGAATTTACGAAGCCAATTCATGGAAGGTGCGGAGCGCCCGGAAAGGGCGGGCGCTTAGAGAGAACAGAAAGCGGGAGAGGTGCAAGCGGACAGTGCGCAGCGGGAGTGAGAACTTTCCCTCACAATCCCGGCGGCGGCGTTTTCTTGGGCGGGAGCGTGGATGCGCTTACCCGAGCAGGCGCATTGCTGAGAGGCGGGCGTACGCTGCCAGAGTATTCGCATCGCGAACCTCGCCAGAGGCAATCATTGCGCGAAGTTCCTCGTGCGAGAAGGCCCGGCACTCGGTGATGGCCTCGGACTCATCGTGCTCGTGCCCCTGCGGATGTGGAACGACTGGTCGGACGTGAATGAAGTGGCTGTGCTCATCCGTGAAACCACAGCTCGGGAAGAAGTGGCCGAGGCTTTCGACCGTGGCTCCCGGGCCGGGCTCGTAGCCGCTTTCCTCACGCAGCTCGCGGATTCCCGTCTCCCGGATGGCTGCTTCGTCGTGATCGGTGGCTTCGTCGATCTGCCCAGCAGGGAACTCCCAGATGGTGGCGCGGATCGGCACCCGCTCCTGCCGGACCATGATGAACCGCCCCTCCTCGTCCTGCGCGACGATAACGACCGCGGCCTTCCGGTGGCAGACGCTCCAGGTGAAGGGCTCGGGACGAGTGGGCGATGTGACCGTGACGTGATGAACCTCGAGATGAGGATTCGCGAATGAGATCTCATCGCCAACGGTCGTCCAACCATCGCCATCGGGCGTGAAGGAGTGGAACGGCATGCGCTACTTGCCCGCTCCGGTGAGCAGCTTCTTCCACCGATCCAACTGCGCGCCAACGTTCTGCGGAGAAGGTGCACCGATCGCCTGTCTGGCAGCCATTGATGCCTCAACGGTTAACATCTTGAAGAGGTCCGCCTCGAAAGCAGGCGAGAGCGCCTGGTAGTCCTGCAGGGTGAGATCCGGCAAATCGCAGCGCCGCTCGGCACAGAGCGCAACCGCTTTGCCGATCACCTCGTGCGCTTTGCGGAAGGGCACGCCGTGATTCACCAGATAGTCTGCCAGATCAGTGGCGAGGAGATTCGGATCGGCAACGGCCGCCGCACAATGCTCCGCATTCACCCGCGTACCATCGAGCATGCCCGCGAAGATGATCAGGGCGGCTTTCACCGTGTCCACGGAGTCGAAGACGGGTTCCTTGTCCTCCTGCATGTCGCGGTTGTAGGTCATGGGCAGGCCCTTCAACGTGGTGAGGAGTGACAGCAGATTCCCATACACCCGGCCGGTCTTGCCCCGTGTGAGCTCGGCGACATCGGGGTTCTTCTTCTGAGGCATCAACGACGAGCCAGTGGTGTAGGCGTCGCTGATTGTGATGAACTTGAACTCGCTCGAGGCCCACAGAATGACGTCCTCGCTGAGCCGCGAGAGGTGCATGGCGATAAGACTAAGCGCGGCGAGCAGCTCGACGGCGAAGTCGCGGTCGCTCACGGCGTCCATTGAGTTCTGAGTCACGCTTGGAAAGCCGAGCAGGGACGCAACAAGCTCGCGGTCGAGTAGGATCGTGGAACCGGCGATCGCACCCGCACCAAGCGGGAGGACATTCATCCGGCTACGGCAGTCGGCAACCCGCCCGAGGTCCCGCTCCAGCATCTCCACATAAGCGAGGAGATGATGCGCAAAGTACACCGGCTGCGCCCGCTGCAGGTGCGTATAGCCGGGGATGACGATCTCGCGATGCCGCTCGCCGAGTTCCACCAGCGAGGCTTGGAGCAAGCGGAGCGCATCCATGATGGCGTCGCACTCGGCGCGTAGATAAAGCCGCAGGTCGAGCGCGATCTGGTCATTGCGGGAGCGCGCAGTGTGCAGCTTGGCCCCGGCATCGCCAATCCTGCTGGTGAGCTCCGCCTCGATGTTCATGTGAATATCTTCCAGCTCAATCCTGAACTGGAACTCTCCCCGTTCGATCTCCCCGCCGATCTTGCGCAGCCCAGCGACAATGGCAGTCCGCTCGTCGTGGCTGATCAGTCCGGCTTTAGCCAGCGCTGCCGAATGGGCGATGGAACCCTCGATATCGTGCTTCCATAAACGCCAGTCGAAGCTGATCGATTCGGAATAGGTCTGGAGGAGTTCAGCGGTTTGCTCTTTGAAGCGGCCTTTCCACATCGGATTTCGGGATGGTTAGGAGGTAAAGTTGCGAGTGGATGCGAGGCGGCCTGGACAGCAGAAGCGTCGCTTGGACCGAATCTGTGAGTCGCACAGGCTTGGTGCGCCAGTCAAAATGACTGTTCCCCCAGTCTAAATGACTGCCCCAACAGTCGCTTGTGCCTGTTGCGCCAGTCGTTTCTGCTTCTCGATCACTCTCGGCAGGCTGCTCCGACAGGTAAAATCGCTGAACGCCCAGTCATTTCACTGCTCCAGCCAGTCGGAGCTGCCTGTCACGACAGTCGAAAAGACTCGCGCGTCAGTCGCCCGTCTCTCTGCCCTCAGCCGCGGAATGACCCTGTGATGAACGTCCTATGAGGAGCCAGACCAGCGCCAACCGGCTCGATCAACCCTTCTTTTGACTCGAACAAGTACCTGTGGCCTTCAGCTCGTCGCAGGTGGCCTCGATCCGCAGGTTCTTATTGGAAAGCGAGAAGCCGAGGCGCTTGGTGATGCAGTTCTCCAAGGTCTCGATGTTGCGGTCCTCGAACTCAACGATCCGATTGCAATCCACGCAGATCAGGTGGTTGTGCGTGGGATGGTCGATGTAGTTCGGGTCGTAAAATTTGTAGTCCTTCCCGAGATCCAGCTCACGGAGCACGCCACACTCCACGAGCAATGGAAGGGTACGGTAGACAGTCGCACGTGACACGGAACGCTCAATGGTGCGCGCCATCCCGAGGAGTTCGTCCGCCGTGTAGTGGTCGCTGGTGCTAAAGGCCGCCTGGATGATGGCATCCCGCTGGATGGTCTTGCGGAGACCCTTCTCCGAAAGAAAGTCGTAAATGCGGTGGCGAACGCCCTGATCCATCGGCAGACACTAACGGCTGGCCAAGACGAGTCAAACTTACCGCGCGCGAGTGTTAGCTGGTACCGAGCACCAGCGCGACCGCTTCCGAGAATTCGCCACGAGCCGCGAGTGCGTGAGCAGCTCGATATCGAAACCAAACCGGCGCACCCTTTCGGCGAGCACTCTCCAGGATCACCTCCTCCGACCCGGGCGCATCCCCGGCGGCCAGGCGCACTTGCGCGAGAGCTTGTGCATTCACGACATCGTTGGGGGCCAGCGCCCAGGTCTTTTCCAGCTGCGCACGTTTAACCAGAATCTTGTTCGTTGAGAACTGAGGCTCTGGGTAGTGCGGGCTGAGGATTGCCCAAGCGGCATCATCCCGCGCCCATCCGTGCAGGAGCTTTGCCCAGTGCAGGCGATCCGATGCGGCGCGTGCTGGATGCGCCGCCATCCACTTCTCGAACTTCTCCGGCGTCAACCAGCGCGGCGCGAGCAGGTAGAACGTCGCTATTTCTCCAGCGTGCAGGTCCGTGGCGAAGGCGCGCTCCTGCCACCAGAGATCGAGTGCCTCCCTCGCCTGGTCCGCGGGGAGATGGGTGGAATAGGTGAGGAGCAACTCCGGATGCGCCTCCGCGTAAGAACCCCACAGGGCTGCGCCCATGGGGAGTGATGCCGTCTGCTCGAGCGCCTGGTTGAACCGTTCGAACCGACGGAACCCAGCGCGCTCGATGGCCTTTTGCCAATAGCTGGCCGCATAGGCAGGCGCGTACTGCCCACAGATCTGCGCCTGGAGTGCGGCCAGTCCGGCAGAAGTCGGCCGGAGCCGCCCGGCGACATTGAAGTGCTGTGCCCATTGAGGGCTGGCGGCCCCGTTTGTGATGAGCTGGCGTGAGCCCAGGAGCTGGTGGAGCTTCGAGTTCAGGGGAAACCAACGGACCGAGGCCTCCAAATCGGCTATGCTTACCTGCCCGGAAGTAGAGGAGCGCGCGATCAGGCGATCGACGCTCAATGGAGACCAGGCTGGTGCCTCGATTGCGAGGGGGAGCATCCAGAATCCCGCGATGCAAAGGGGGAGAATCGCGATCAAGCGCGGAGCCTTCTGTCCGCCGCGCCTCGTGGGAAATGCCAGAACGAGCGACGCCAGCCCAAACGCCGCCGTTGCCCAACGATGGCTAGGTACGTCGATGGCACTATGCGCCAGCAGCGCGGCAGCGGCGGCAAAGGCTCCCGTGGAAAGGAAGAAACCGCTGCGCTGCTCAAAGGCCGGGCGAGCGCCGGGCGCGAGGAAGAAGGCAACGATCAGCAGCAATGCAGCGACAGGCAGCGCACCCAATTCAACGAGCCACTGCAGCCAGCTGCTCTCCGGGTGCAGCACCGTGAGGTCGTCCACCGCGACGGTTTGATAGAGCGGATACAAGGATGCAAAGCTCCCGACTCCGTGTCCGAGCACAGGTGCATCCCGCCACATGGCCAGTGCGTCACCCCAGATCTCCACCCGCTGCGCTGAAGATTCGCGACCGTGCTCGGAAGTGAAGCGCGAGAGAACCTTTCCACCGAATGCGAGTCCCAGTGCCGCAAGGCAAAGGCAGCATGCCAAGGCAAACGCGAGCGCCCGGCGATCCCGCAATCTGATCAGCAACAGGATCGTAAAGATCGCCAACCCGATGCCGAAAGCCAGCAGTCCGCCACGGGATTGAGAAGTGAGTAGAGCAATGAGGGACAGCAAAGCGAGGCCTCCACCGGCGAGGGAAGCAAGCGGCTTCAGCCGCCAGGCCGCCCAAGCCACGCAACCACATGATGTCAGCGCTCCCATGGCGAGGAAGGCGGCTGTGTGATTGCGATTCGGGAAAGGACCGAAGCCTGTCCAGCCCGGCGTGTACCGCAACCCGTAGATGGCCTTGGGATCCATACCCTGCGTGGCGAAGCAAACGCCTGCGACGATCCCCGACGCGATGGCGAGCGCCCACATCAGCCCGTCACGATTAGCGCGCCGCTCTGCAAGCGACCGCACCCACAGGCACCAAAGCACGGCGACTCCACCAGCAAGCAATGCATCGACGGCGCGACCGGGCTCAGGGTGATGTGACCATGGAAGCGCCACGCCGTAGCCCGTCTGCAAGACTGTGCGCCAATGTGCGCTACCAAAGAGCCCGGCAGGCGCAAACTCCTTTGCGAGCAGCAGGGCGATCAGAAGCACTGCGCCCGCAAGCAGCCCGGGACTCAGTCGCGGAAGGCGAGGAGGGCGGATGGCGAGTGCCAGGGCAAAGACGAGCAGCAGCCCGATCTGCACGAGCCGATCCACGGCTCCAAAAGCCAGCGGAGCCGCAGTGATTAAAAGCCCGAAGAACCCGACTCCCACCAGATCCGCCCGCTCGTCCTCGGCGGTTGCTGGCTTGTTCCGGCCCAGCGTGGGGCGTTCTCTTACAATCTCCATTTCTCCTGCGCCTTGGCGTAAACAGGACGAAAGCACTCGGCAATCCTTTGCCACTGGCGCTTTGAGTTGCCCTCCGGCGTACTTACCGGCGCATGCAGCGTCCATGGGTCCGAACCGTTGTACCGCACCTGGAGTTCGACAGTCCCCGGCTCGCTCTGCGGCTGGACGAAGCCCACCCGCCGCATGGTGCTGCCGAAAACCTCCCAGAACTCTGCTGCAGACTGACAGCGGTCCAGTTCCAGTTGCAGCACCTGCGCCTGGAGGAGTGCGTACTGCACCCGGCGGCGTTCGCCGAAGAGCAGATCGACCTTCCGCGAAAGATCCTGCCAGCTCCGAAGAACGAAGAAGTAGCGGAGAGCGCCGACTGCCAGGAGAAAGAGGAACCCGATCCCGATGGGCAGCGTACGCCCCTGGCTCCAGACGATGCTCAGCCCGAGCAAGCTCAGTACGACGCACAGTCCATACATTCCAAAGAGGATCCGGCGCTTGGAAAAACCCAAGCCTTCCAACTTGTGGTGGAAGTGCTCGTCATCCGCGTGAAAGAGCGGGATGCCCCGCGCTCCGCGCCGCAGGATGGCGAAACTGGTGTCGATGATCGGAATGCCGAGCGCTATTACGGTCACGAGCAGGACTGCTGCGACGGAGCCCTTGTTGGAACTCGTGAGAGAGAGAGCAGCGATGCAAAAGCCGATCAGGTAGGCACCGCCATCGCCGAGATAGATCTTCGCAGGTGGGAAGTTGAAGACCAGAAACCCGAGCAAAGCGCCGGCCATGGTGAAAGCATACCAGGCTACCGCGAGCTGTTCATTGTGCAGGCCGACGATCCCGAGGGTCACGGCGAGAAAGATCCCCAGCCCGCCTGCGAGCCCATCGAAGCCATCGATGAGGTTGATGATATTTGGCACCGCAATCAGCCAGAAGACCGTTACCGGCAGCGCCCAGAATCCTAAAGCAACACTCCAGGCGCCTCCGGGATAGGTGACGAGGTCGATCTTCAGCCCCATGTAGTAGACCAGCGTCGCTGTGGCCACTTGCCCGAGCAGCTTCACCCTCGCGCCGAGCGGACGCAGGTCGTCCCATAGGCCGAGTCCATACATGAGCAAACTGCCGAGCAGCACGGGGAACCACGCGATGGCGTTCTCGGGCGCGAGCGTGAGAATCACGATCAACCCCAGCGACGTTGCGAGCATCACCGGGGCGCCGCCGAGACGGGGCACGGGTGTATCTTGCCGCTTGCGAGTCTCATCAGCCGCGTCCAATCCGATGCCGTAACTCGCAAGACGGATTACCCAGGGCGTAGTCAACAGCGCCACCAGGAAGCCGAAGGCGAAGAACAGAACCGAGTAGATCATGCGGCTAACGCGAGACTGGCGAGTAGCGTATGCTGTGCATCATTCGCGATAATAGCACACTGGGTGCCAAGAGGCAGCAAGCGACTCGCCTGCGAGACTCACCGACCGCGCGATCGCTTCTGTTTCGCGGCGCGGGAGGAAACCGCACTCGATGCAGTCTGGCTGTTGGCCGCGATCGCTGGAGGCAGCGCGATCTGGGCGATGCCTGGATCAGTCACTCGCAGACGCACGAAGTTCGACCGCTCCTGAGATGCGGCTGCCGCATGAATTGCGGTGACCTCTTCGCTACCGTCGATCATCAAGGCCACTGACTGCACCACGAAGCCCGCGCTCAGATTCCATGAACCAAGATCCGGAGTGCGCTGCAGGGCAACTTGCGCGTCCTTTCGCGAAGGCGCCTGCCTCCATCGTGCTGTGAGACCAGTCGCACCGTTCCCGCTCAGGGTGAGTGCCGCAGGACTTCGCTCGCGAGGATTGAGGTCGAGTGCGTACTCGAGGAAGTTATTCTGCCCGTCGTAATCCGGATCGGCGAGGCGCTCGCTGTCTATTATCGGGAGTCCTCCCATACGGTCTGCCCGCCAGGCATCGTAGGAAAGAAAACCAGCGATTGCGGCAGGCTTGCCGTTGCGCATTGGTGTGTCCGTGGTGGTCATCGCCGCTTGCGTAAAGACCGAGAACTCCGGGTTGGTATCCCTCCACATATAGCCCGTCGCCGTGCCATTCCCCGTCTCGGTATAGAGCCGGTAGTTGCCGTCGGGCTTCTTCAGAACGAAGAGACCTTCCTCGGTGGCAAATCCAAAGACGCGCTCGTTGCCCCAGCCGGTGAGCAGGCTCTTAGAAGTCGCGTGGACGAGATTTCCATTGGAATTAAAGCTGACGTACACGGCGTGGTAAGTCTCGCCGTCCTTCCATGCCCAGAACTCGTTAGTGTTCGAGTGTGGCAGCTGCACGACTGTGGGGGCAGACCACTCCGTCAGGTCGTCGTTGAGCGGATGCAGCTCGTACGTCCTTAGATCAGGGATGGGATAGGTGCTGTTGTTCGCATTGATCCGGCTGATCGACACAAAGACATGCAGCGAGCCGTCCCCGTCCTTAAAGAAGCATGGATTCCAGGTAAACGGATCCACCATGTTCGGGATCGAGGTATTGATCTCCCCGACCTGTGTCCAATTGATGAGATCCTTGGACTTAAGTAGCCCGAAGGACGGGCGCTCCGGGTGAACACCGTAGCGACCAGAGGTGTGTGCCACCCAATAGAAGCCTTTGTGGAAGACGATCGTCGGATCGCGTACCACATAGTTGGGGTAGTTCGGATGCTGCCAGACTGCCTGACCACCATTCAGCGCGGTCCAGTTCTGCCCATCGGGCGAGACGGAGATGAAGAGCCGCTCGTCGCCTCCGCCGTTGTTCGCCTTGAAGTACGACATCACGAAGCGTGTGTTCGCGGGCACGCTTGGTTCCTGCGCCGGGGCTGGGCACGTCATCGCGAGCGCGGCCGCAGCGAGCATCGACGTTCGCCCGAGCAGGGATCGGATGCGGTTTGGGGAGGGGCGGACGGCGGCGGACATCTACGCAGCTACTGCACCCGAGTGTCTGTGGGAGCAACTGATTTGCGCTCGGTTAGTGGGCTTTGCGCAAGCTGCTCCACTACCTCCACCCAGCGTCGAAGCGAGGCCTCGCGGTGTGCCTCCGCATCGAAGGTTTGTTCCCGAGGCACAATGAGCGGATCGCGCTGGCGAGCCAGAATCCAACCAGCGATCCCCTCCGCGTCACCCGGTGCGAAGACGCCTGCATGCGGGAAGTCGCGCAGCTCTCGCGCAATGGCCCCTCCCAGTGGACCGACAAAAAGGAGCGGACGAGGCACCGCAAGCGCCAGCGACAGCTTACTCGGCCAGAGCAATCCTTGAATTTCCGGTTTCTGCGTGACGACTATCGCATTGCAGGCGAGAAGGGAATCCACCAGCCCTTCTTGGGCTGCGTACGGGCGCCATTCCACGTGCTGGAGCCGGAGTTCACCGGCGCAAGCCTGCGCAAGGTTCCAGCTCGGACCTCCGCCCTGGAAGATGAGGCGAACTCCTGCATGCTGCCGCTCGAGAATGGACTGCGCCGCAAGTAGCGTCTCCCACTCATGAGCGCGACCGAGATTCCCCGAGTAGATCCACGTCCAAGGCTCCCCTTGTGCGGTCACAACCCCATTGGAGCGCACCTGAGTGCCCATGCGCTCCGAAATCCAAGGGCGCAGGCACTCCGTCACCGCTCCATACCTCACCAGCCGCTCCGCCATGTCGTCGTCGAGCGCCAGCGTGAGATCTGTTCGCCGATAGCACCAGCGCATCACTGATTCAATCCCCAGCGCAATTCCTCCCGGCGGAATCTCCCCCAGCGCCACCGCGAGATCCGGGTAAAGATCCATCGCCCAATGAATCGACCGTGCCCGGAAGCGGCGCGCCAGCAGAGTCGCAATCACCAGAAGACACGGCGGAGACGTGCCGGAGATGATCACGTCAGGCCTGCGCTGGCTCAGCCCGGCCCGCAGCATTCGTCCAAGCCCAGCGAGCTCACGGCGCATCCGCCCGCCACTCCCCTGCCCCGTCCGATACTGCTGCTGCGCATCAATCAGCTCCACCTCATGCCCCCTCTCCCGCAGCGCTCCCGCGACCTCGCCCAGGAGCACTCCTGTGGGGGCCGGGTCCGGCGGGAAGTATTGGTTCAGGAAGAGCAGGCGCACGGCGGGGACGTCTTCCGCAAAGAACAGAAAAGCCGTCTCGAGGCAACCCTCCCCCGGGAAACAACAATTGGCGGAAGCTCCATGAGAGCTCCCACCCAGGATCAGTCACTCACCACTCCCGTTTATGCAGCAGGCGCCAGTGGCTCGGGCAGCACGGTCAGCGGCACCGGGGGCGGCGTGGGCTCCGCGTCCTCTGGGCCGCGGGCAAAGCGCTGACCCATGTCGCTCAGCACGGGCTGCAGACCTTCCAGCTGACCATTCGCCTTCAGCGAGCGGTAGATCGCCAGCGCACCGTTGAAGTAGTCGACTCCGAGGAGGAGGATGGTGTCGTCCATCTTCCGGGTGATCTGACGCATCCGCTCGAAGCGGGGCTTCAGCTGCTGGCGGATGGATCGATCCCGCTGGAGGGACGCAAGATCCAGATCCCGTGGAAGGAGCCCTTCGTTGGCGGCTCCGGTTTCGATTGCCAGCGTGGCGAAAGCCTCAGACTTCGGTCCCAGCTTCGCCAGCCGGGTCCGATCTTCCAGATCCGCTCCCTGGAGCATGCTGGTCGCCAGGTCCATGGCGTCGAGCGCGGTGTCGAAGCTTGCGATCTGTTCTGTGGTGAGGACGATGTTGATGCGGTTCTTGAGGATTATCATGATATCAGTGCCTTTCTTTTCTTTTTGGTTGGTGTGTCGCCGGATTGTGTTTGCTGACGACGAGACGGGTTATAGAAGGCGGTGAGGGACAACGGTGGTCCCTCATGAAAATAGTCGGAAGAATCTTCATCCCCTTCCGCACCTCGCATGGCCTGCCTCCCGAAAGCCCCTCCTGCACCCGCCCCGGCGCAGGTGCGCCAGACCCGCCCGCCATTGGCTCGGATGCTTCGGATTCACGAGGCGCTTCAAGCGGAGAATGCCCTCAGCCGCCAGCAACTCGCCTCAGATCTCGAAGTCACTACCAAGACTGTGCAGCGCGACATCGACTTCATGCGCGATCAGATGGGTCTCCCCATCGGCTACGTGAAAGGTACCGGCTTCCGCTACACCGAGGAGGTCACGCAGTTCCCGAGCATCCAGATTACCGAGGGTGAACTCGTGGCGCTCTGCATCGCCCGCCGCGCACTGGAGAGCTATCGCGGCACAAACTTTGAGCCTGCCCTCCGCAGTGCCTTTCACAAGCTCACTGCTGAGCTCCGCGACGAGTTGAGCTTCAATTGGACCGACCTCGATGACGCATTCTCCTTCCGCGCCATGGGCTTCGAAGCCGTCACCGACCTCGTCATCTTCGAGACCGTCACGGCAGCCGTCCTCTCTCGAGCGGAGCTCTCCTTCATCTACTGCAAACCGGCCGGGAGGGGCGAGGAAACCCGCACCGTGCGCCCATTGCACGTGCGCTGTGAGGATAATGCCTGGTACCTCTTTGCCTACGATCTCGCGCGCAAAGCCATCCGTACCTTTGCGCTTACCCGCATGCGCGAGCTCCACCACACCGGGACCACCTTCGAGCTAAAGGAACCCTTCCGCCCCGAGGAACACCTCCAGCACGGCTTCGGCATCTTCGGAGGAAGCAAGGCCGAGCAGGTTCGCCTTCGCTTCAGCGCCGCCACTGCCCAGCTCGTCCGCGAACGCCGGTGGCACCGGTCACAAAACCTTACCGAAGGTGCAGATGGCAGCGTTGAGCTGACGCTGCAGGTGGCGATCACGCCCGAGGTGGAGCGGTGGGTTCTTGGCTGGGGCGCGGATGTCGAAGTGTTGGGGCCGGCTGGACTGCGCGAGCGCATCGCGGAGGTCGCCATGCAGGTGGCACGTCGGAATGGCTCAGTCCATTCCGAGATCGCGTACGAAGTCGGAGTCGTCTGAGAACTTCGTTACGCCTAATACCTCCAGAATCGCGGCGCGAATGACGGTCCGGATCTCACACCGGGTCCAGGTTTCATCGGGATCCTTTAACATCTTGGGCATTGACGCTACGATCCATTGGACAGCCTCGGCGATTGTCGTCGGCCTGATCAAGAGGTCAGTGCCCCATGTGAGACTTCCAGTCGCCGGTAATCCAGCCGATCTTAGCGCTGCCTTCCACCGCGAACGCCGTCCTGCCGGTGGGAGAAGGTCTCGGAGCCGCGCTCCAGGCCTCACTCGCGCGCGCGCAACGCAAGCTCCTTGAACAAGTCCCTTCCGCAGCCGGTTGAAGGCAAGCGTGCTTAGACACGCACCGGCGTGGTGATCCGACGCATCCAGCCTCAGGACGAGAATGTCGATAGCGTCGTGCGGCGTACGCACATTCGCGACGTCACTTTGGTCGAGATGCACTGCGAACGCTTGCTCCCACAACATGATCAATTCAACCGAATCGAGTCCCATTAGTAGTTATCAATAGCCAGTGCACGCACCTTTGCTTCTGCATCGCTGATGATGCTTTCCCGGTTGCAGTTGTGCAAGCTTCAGCCCGTCCAGATGCTCCACCTTTGTGTGACGAACTCCGCGACATCCCCGTGACCGGAGCCCGCAACCGCTGTGTCAACCCGGCGTGTATCTGGCACTTGGACGACCGCGCCATCGGACCCGATCCGCTCCGCCCTGTGCCCGAGAGCGCGCAAGCGCCTCCGACCCCGGAGGGGTCCAATCCATTAGCCTGGGGTTGAGCTCCGCGACACCCCAGGAACCCCGCCCAGTAAGATGCACCCTAGAGGGGTGCCAGTGTAGTCCGCGCCCCGGTGTAGTCGTTGATCCTGCGACCACCTCCGGGGTCGCTGCTTTGGCATTGCGCCACCCCGGGTGTCGCGGAGCTCAACCCGGGGCTAATGGCTGCGAAGCCTCCGGCTTCAAGAACAGGCGAACGACGGTGACGCCTCTGCCTGTCCAGGTGCTACCCTTTTCGATGAACACCGCGACACCGCGTGATCAGCGCTCGTAAGCGCTTAATCCACCCAGCGCGTATCCGACACTCGGATAACTGCGCCAGTTGGATCGTAATCAACGCGAATGCCACCTCCGCTAAAGTTGATGAATCGAATTCCTGGCCTTTTTGCGTGATAGCTCGAGAGACCTGTTGTGTCCACTGCGTCTGGTGAGCCTAGGACCTTGATAACGTCGGGCTCTTTCATCCCGGGCAGAACGATGCGACCCACGACCGTGTCGACAACCGAGAACCGATACTTAAGATCTCCAGCCTTCCAGCGGACTGAGTTGAACTCGGTTGTAGGACGAAAGCGGTACTCATCGACATTGGAAGCAATGGACGCAACGCCTACGAGGCCAATTGGAATTGAAGCCAGCGCACATAGAATGGCTAATCCGATAATCAAGGAGCGTTTTTTCATTGCGGTCCAACTGGATCGAGCCCCATGCCCTCGACGATAGACCAGCGGAGACGGCTTTGTCAGTGTCGGACTACGCCTCTCGGTATCTTCACTCCCCCGGTCGGGCAAGCTTGAGGAACGATGGGCGACCGAAACCCTCGTTCCGCCCTTTTTGCTCGGGTCGCCGCCCTTTTTGCTCGGCCTGCCGAGCGAATAGCTCGGCTGAGGGTGTCAATAGCTCGGCGTGCCGAGCAAATAGCTCGGCTGGGGGTGTCAATAGCTCGGCGTGCCGAGCAAATAGCTCGGCGACCCGAGGCAAAAGCTCGGCTCACCCGGTCAAAAGCTCGGCACGCCGAGCAAATAGGGCGGCATGCCGAGCAAAAAGCTCGGAAAGCCGATTCTGAAGGCTACCTGGAGCCGGTGCTTCTGTGGGTGGACGCTGTAAAGGCCTCGTCCACAGCACCCAAGGTGCAAATCGTGGAAGGTTCTGTCTCGCCATCGAACCAATTCTCACAATGTTATTGCGACAGAGTCTCAGCTACGTATTCTCCACGGCATGCCGTCGGCGGACTCGATCGTACCCAATTTGGATGTCGAGCGCGGCGCGTGGCAGCGTGTCGGAACAGGGTGGAGGCAGGTCTTCGGGAGCTTTGCAGAGCGTGGCGTGAGTATCGAGAGCCATGACTTCCGGGTAGCGGAGTCACTCGATTGGGGGCGCAGCTTTCATGAGGAGAGTGTGGAGCTCTGCCTGAACCTCGAAGGACGGGGATCGATCGGCGCAGGGCGCAGCAAGACCGTCTTGCGGGCCGGAACAGCGGCGGCCTACTGGGTGGGCGGAGGCGAGCCACTCCCAGCGTATCGGGCGGCAGGCGAGCGGCATCATTTCGTGACGGTTGAATTCAGCCGCGAGTATCTCGCGAGCTCGGCAGAGGGTTGCGCGCAATCTCTCGAACCCGCGCTGCGGCGGGGCCTGAGGCGGGATGCCATCACGCACGGTGTCGCGCCGCTCCGGATGCTGAATCCCACCCAGCAGGCACTGGTCGCAAGCATCTGCACTCCCCCGGTGACACCGGCGGCCCTGCCCCTATGGTATGAAAGCAAGGTACTGGAGTGCATTGCCGCGTTCCTCTTCCCAGCAGGGGAAGAGCTCTTCTGCACGCGGCAGAAGCGTGTCGCTGAGGAGCGGGTCGCCCGTGTCGTGACGGCGCTGCAGGAAGCACTCGCGGAGCCGCCCACCCTGGAGGAGCTGGGCCGCAAGGTAGGGGTGAGCCCGTTCTATCTTTCGCGGATCTTCTCTCAGGAGATGCAGATGACCATTCCTCAATATCTGCGGCGGATCCGCATGGAGAAGGCAGCGGAGCTCCTGCGTGCCGGACGGCACAATGTGACGGAGGCAGCTTTCGCCGTCGGCTACTCGAGCCTGGGATACTTTTCGAAATCCTTTTGCGAGGTGATCGGCTGCTGCCCGGCGCTTTATCCCTCCGCGCGCAAGCTCGCGGTGCCAAGGTCCCGATCGATGCCGGCGCGCGCAGTGCAATCCTCTGATAGAGAATAGCAACCCGCAGGAAGCGGCGGACAAGGCAGACGCCTAGTCTCCGCTCATGACCTACAGCAACTCCGAGACGCGATTGCGCGCTCGTACCAGACCCGCGCCGGCGGCCCATCCGCGCGAGCCGAACGCAATCCGCGACGCGAACCGTCCCCTGCCCCAGTTCCCGATCAGGAAGCCAAGTCGTACGCAGAGCCGCGCGATCACCCTGGCGGCGGCCCTGCTTGCGGCGAGCTCCGGCCTAAGCGCTGCGAGCTTCGGAGAGAACTACACGCTGGATCTCGTGGCACCCACGATCGACAAGTGGATCTACCCCTTCGCATCAAATGGTGGCGGACCTCGCCCGAGTGGTTCGAGCTTTGGCGCGATCGGATCGGCGGGATTTGACGATCGCGACGCGCAGCTCTTCGCCGCCTTCGACACGAGCACAGTGCCCGCCGGCCGAGGCAGCGCCAACTACCACATTCTTTCCGCGACCTTCATGCTCACGGTTGCGAGCGGCGACAGCTTCCGCTTCGATGGCAGCTACGATCCGGTGACCACGTACGGGCCCACGGGCGTAGCCATCAATGGCGACGACGCGGGTCGCCCCGTGGAGCTGTACGGCGCAGGCTACCGCAACGGCTTCACCAGCGCGTCGGTTGAAGAGAACACGCCATTTCGGCCAGTCTCCGCTCCGGCGGAGGGCGGTCGCTCGATTTACCCGACGGATTTCGCGATGGGGGCGTCAATCGACGGTGCAAGCCGCGACGTCTCCAATAATGTGACAGCCGCCTTTGACCCAGTGCCCTTTGCCATCGGCCAAATCGCTCCCGCGGACCTGAACCCGGATGGCACGGCAAAGGAGGACGCGACCATCGTTTTCACCCTCAACCTCGCGAATCCTGATGTACTCCGCTACCTGCAGCTCTCTCTGAACGAGGGGCGCGTCAGCTTCCTAGCTACCTCGCTGCATCCGGCCGCGCAGGGTGGCCCCACGGTTTACCCCACCTATTACACAAAGGAGAATCTGCTTGGCGGCACCCCGGGGCAACTGGACCTGCAGGTGCAGGTGGTACCGGAGCCCAGCGCGGTCACCATGGCACTTTGCGGCTTTGGCATCTTCGTGGCGGGATGGCGTGGCCGGCGCGTGATCGCGGATACGGAGGTGGCGTCATGAAGCGCCATGCGGAAGGTGGATTCACCCTCATCGAGCTGATGGTGGTGGTGGGTATCCTCACGGTCATCATGGCAATCGCCATCCCCGTGGCGGGCCAGATGCGGCAGAAGGGAAACATGGCGCGCGAGGTCTCCGCAGCCCGGCAGCTCATGACGGCGTACCTGCTTTATCCTGCGGATCACAACGGAGAACTACTCCCGGGCTATGGCGACTTCCCGGCGGTGGACGAGCAGGGCAACGAGCTGCACAGCCCGGTGAGTTCCCGCTATCCGTGGCGGATCGCTCCCTACCTCGGGTACGACATGCGGATCCTCTGGGGGAATACGGCGGACGATCGGCTCGCGAAGATGAAGCAAGGTCCGCCGGCGTCTTATCACTACGGGGTGAGCGTACAGCCCTCGATGGGAATCAATGCGGCCTACGTGGGCGGCGACTACCAAACGCTGCCGCCGAACAGCGACAAGGCGATCTCGCGCTATGGGCAGTTCTGCGTGACGAGGGTCGGGCAGGCGGTCGCCCCGCAGAAGCTCATCGCCTTTGCCTCCGCGGGCTCGAGCTATCAGGGAGAGAAGTTGAGTGGCTACTTCAAGGTGGAACCGCCTAATCTCACGAAGCGGAACTGGCCGCGGACCTACTCGGCTTCAGCCACTCCCGACCAGACGGGCCACGTGGACTTCCGCTGGGACAGCAAGGCCGTGGCGGCGATGCTCGATGGACACATCGAGCTGCTCACCTTCGAACAGATGGATGACATGCGACGCTGGTCCAACCAGGCGTCGCTCGCGAACAACGCGACGTGGGCCTTGGGGCAATCCGAAGAACCCTCCGCCTCCACCGGCGACACCGAGGTAGGCTCACACGTGGACGGCAAACCAATCAACGAGAAGCCCTGATTTTCATGAGATCTATTACTTGGATGAACGTCCTTGGCGCCTTCGTCGCGCTCTATCTTCTCGGCAGCCCAGCTGGAGCCGCACTGCCTCCACTGCCTGAACCTACAACGAGCTTCGGCGCGACGGTCGCGGATGGCTGGCTATATGTATACGGCGGCAACGCCGGGAAGGCGCACGAGTTCCACCAGGACTGCATCAAAGGGGCCTTCTCCCGCATCCGGCTACCTGATGGAGAAGCATGGGAGACGCTTCCGGCGGATGCGCCCCTGCTCGGGTCGCCGATGGTGACCCACGACGGCTGGATCTATCGTGTCGGCGGGATGGAAGCGCGCAACGTCAAGGGTGAGAAGAATGACCTGCACTCAACCACCCGGGTGGTGCGCTATCGCCCCGGCGCTGAACGCTGGGAGGTGCTCCCCTCCCTGCCTGAACCACGCTCCAGCCACGACGCAGCGGTGCTCGAAGGCACGCTCTACATCGGCGGGGGCTGGCGGCTGGACGGGGACTCCAGAGGCGAGTGGTCGGGCACGATGTGGAGCCTCGATCTCCGTCAGCCAGAGAAAGGCTGGCAGGCGCAACCGCAGCCCTTCAAGCGACGGGCATTGGCCTTGGTCGCGCATGGTGGGCGGCTCTGGTTTCTCGGCGGGATGGATGATCAGGACACGCCCTCGCTCGCGGTCGATTGGCACGACCCGCAGACCGGCGAGTGGGGTAAGGGGCCGGATCTTCCCGAAAGTCCGATGGCCGGCTTTGGTATCGCAGCGTGCAGTGCCGGAGGCCAGCTCATCGCGAGCCCGCTCTCCGGAAAGGTGTACGCGCTGAGCGCTGATCAGTCCAGCTGGACGGAAACGACCTCGCTCGCCAGGCCGCGCTTCTTCCACCGACTGCTGCCCATGACCGACGGGCGACTGGTCGCGGTGGGTGGCTCCGATCGGAAGGGGCAGATCGATCAACCAGAGTTCGTCAGCGTGAAGGCGGATACTGTTTCAGCAGAGCAGAGCCCGTCGTGGGCACAGTGGAGGGGCGTACAACGCGATGGGATCTCGCCCGAGATCGGATGGAGCAAAGACTGGCCGGAAGGCGGACCGCCGCTGCTCTGGCGCGCGCAGGTGGGCGCCGGAATGAGCTCGTGCGTCGTAGCGGGTGGCCACGTCTACACCCAGGGCAATGACGGCAAGGACACGGATAGCGTCATCGCGCTGAATGCCGCGACGGGTACCGAGGTTTGGCGCTTCAGCTTCCCCTGCCCTACTTCGGTCCACGAGATGCCGATCGTTCCACAGGGGCCAGGCGCCACGCCCACGGTGGTGGGCGAATTCGTCTACGCACTCAGCCGGGCGGGCGACCTCCTTTGCCTGAAGGCAGACGACGGCCAACTTGTCTGGCGTAAGAACCTGGTCGCGGATCTTCAGGGGAAGCGCCCCGTCTATGGCTACGTGCAGAGCCCGATCGTAGATCAAGGACGAGTGATCCTGGATGCCGGGAGCGCCGCAGGGGCGACGGGTTCGACGATTGCGTTGGACGCTGCGACGGGCGAGGTCCTCTGGCGCGCGAGCAGCGGCGAGGCGGGTTACAGCTCGGCGAGAGTCATCGAGCGGGATGGACGGCGGCTGGTCGCGATGTTCAAAGGGGAGGCGCTGGAGGTCTTCGATCCCGCAGATGGCACGGTGCTCTGGTCGCACCGAACGACTGCGCGTGACTTTTCGAATGCCACAACGCCTGCGCTGGTGGGGCATCGCGTCCTCGTCAGTAATACGGGGACGGACCAGGCCACCCTCCTCGACTGGGACAACGCGCTGGAGGCGAACGTCCGCGCCGCCTGGAGTCACAAACAGTTTGCCCTGCTCTTCAACAGCGCCATCTCGCATCAGGGATCGCTCTTCGCGTTCAACGAGAAGCGCCGGGGGCACCATGAGTTCACCTGCCTGGACGAGGCCACTGGCGAGACGCGCTGGGTGAGTAACGAGATCCCTACCGGCACATTCCTCCTCGCGGATGGGCACTGGATCTTCCTGACTCGCGATGGAGAGGTCGTGCTCGCGCAGGCGAATGCTAGTGGCTGCGTAGCCCTCGCGCGGTTTTCTGCACTGAGTGGCAAGTGCTACGCGACACCGGCCCTTGCAGATCACCGCCTTTTCGTGCGGAGCAACGCCGGTGAGATCGCCGCTTTCAGTCTGGAGAACTAAGGGCGGGATGAGCGCTTCCGAGCTAAGAAGCGTCGCGGAATTGGGATGTCATCGGACGTGAGTCGTGTCTTATTGGGAACTGACCCCCTCACGCTTCCCGCCTCTCCCGCAGTTCATGAGATCCCCCTTCCCCCTCGCCGGGCTCGCCATCGTGTTTGCCGCACTTCCGGCCTTCGCCGGAGATGCCGTCAGCTACAACCGCGACATTCGGCCAATCCTTTCTGACAATTGCTTCCAGTGCCACGGTCCTGACAAGGAATCGCGCGATTCGGGGCTCAGACTGGATATCCGCGACGAGGCAACGAAGCCCGCGGAGAGCGGTGATACCGCGATCGTTCCCAGTCAGCCTGAGGCAAGCCAGCTCCTCGTTCGCATCTTCAGCGAAGATCGTGACGACATGATGCCGCCGCCCAAGGCGCACAAGACCCTGACAGGTGCGCAGAAGACGTTGATCAAACAGTGGATCGCCGAGGGCGCGAAGTACGAGCCGCATTGGGCCTACGCACCGCTCACCCGCCCGCAGGTACCAGCGGTGGCGGGTAGCGCGCTCGTTCGCAACCCGATCGATGCCTTTGTCCAGCAACGACTCGCCCAGGAGAAGCTCCAGCCTGCGCCTGAAGCGGATCGCCGGTCTCTGATCCGGCGTTTATCGCTGGATATCGTCGGCTTGCCGCCCGGCCGAAAGGACGTGGAAGCTTTCGCCGCGGACCAGGACCCCGCCGCCTACGAGAAGTTGCTCACTCGCCTGCTCGCCTCGCCTCAATACGGAGAACGCATGGCGCAGCAGTGGCTCGACCTGGCACGTTATGCGGACACGGTTGGCTTTCATGGCGACCAGAACCAGAACGTCTGGGCTTTTCGCGATTGGGTGATCGCGGCTTACAACAACAACAAGCCGTTCGATCAATTCACCATTGAGCAACTTGCGGGAGATCTGCTGCCGAATCCCACCCCCGATCAGCTCATCGCCACTTGCTTCAACAGGCTCAACATGGTGACCCGTGAAGGGGGCGCGCAACCGAAGGAGTACCTGGCCAAGTACACTGGAGACCGCATCCGCACGGTCGGCACGGCCTGGCTTGGAAGCACGGTCGGCTGCGCGGAATGCCACGATCACAAGTTCGACCCCTGGAGCCAGAAGGACGTCTACTCGATCGGGGCATTCTTCGCGGATGTGAAGCAATGGGGCGTATACAGCGACTACAAGTTCACCCCGAACGAGGACCTCAAGGACTTCACCAACGACCATCCCTTTCCGCCTGAGATCGTCGTGGAAAGCGAGCCGCTGAAGAGGCGCATGGAGAACGCTCGCGCCCGGATGATCGCCGCCGGCACGAACGCCGCGCCCGATCCCGCGCGGCTCGCGGAGTGGCAGGGAGCGATTCGCACCTTTGTCGAGAAGAACCCCTCCGGCTGGGAAACGCCGAAGCCGAAGGTGACCGTGAAGTCCGCGAAGGCTGAGTTCACGCAAAGCGACGATGGGCGAGTCGTCGTGGAGGTGAATCCGGCCCGCGAAGTGCAGCTCGATCTCCAGCCCAGTGGCCCCTCGCTGGCGGCGTTAAAGCTCGAGCTCCTCCCTGACCCCAAGCATGGGAACAGCATCGTTCGCGGGGCAGCCAGCGAGTTGAAGAAGCCGGTCTTCGAGTTGGTCAAGAAGGGTGGCCAGCCGACGGCCATTGAGATTCGGCACGCGCAAGCTGATCGCAAGAACCCGAACTACCGCGACGGAGCAGAGGTCGTCGGTGTTCAGGACGGCTGGCGCCTCGAAGGCGGAGAACTGGATGAGCCACACGTGGCGGTGTTTTTCCCAGCCACTCCGATTGCGCTGGAGCTTGGGGACGTGATTCGGATTCGCCTCCCGGAGAACCTCCTGAGCAGCGTACGTGTCCGCACCTCGCCGCTCTCACCGCCCGACCCGCGGACTCCGACTTTCCCGCCGGATCTGCTGGCGCTCGTGAGCGCACCCGGTACTGCGCCGGATTGGTATTTGCGTGCGACCGGCTGGCAGCCGGACGCCTTCGCGAGAATGAAGGAAGCCGAGGCAGAGTACCTTGCCTGCCGGGGCGGACGGACGCCGGTGCTCGTGACTGAGGCTTCCAAGACACCACTTACCATTCGCGTGTTGCCCCGGGGAAATTGGCAGGACGAAAGTGGCGAGGTCGTCGCGCCGCAGACCCCGCACTTCCTGCCTAAACTCCCGGGCGCCGAAGGCCGTGGCCTGAACCGGCTGGATCTCGCGAAGTGGATCGTCGCACCCGAGAATCCCCTTACAGCCCGTGTAGCCATGAACCGTCTCTGGCGGCAGTTCTTCGGTACCGCTCTCAGCGCTCAGACGGACGATCTCGGCGCGCAAGGCGAGGCGCCGACGCATCCGGAATTGCTGGACTGGCTCGCGATCGAGTTCCGCGAGAGCGGCTGGAATTGGAAACACATGGTACAGCTCATCGCCACGAGCCACACCTATCGGCAGATCGCCGGATTGCGCCCCGAACTCCGCGAGCGCGATCCGCAGAACCGGCTGCTCGCTTCCCAGAATCCGCGCCGGCTCGATGCGGAGTTTGTCCGCGACAATGCCCTGGCTATTGCCGGGCTTCTGAACCTGGAAGCGGGAGGACCACCGAGCTACCCTTATCAGCCCGACGACTACTACGCGGACCTCCAGTTCCCCACACGCCAGTACGTCTCGGATACCGGCCCGCGGCAGTGGCGGCGCGGCGTATACACTTGGTGGCAGCGCACCTTCGTCCATCCGATGCTGCTGAACTTCGACGCGCCGAGCCGGGAGGATTGCACCGCCATGCGGACTAATGCGAACACCCCTCAGCAGGCCCTTACACTGCTCAACGATCCGACCTTCGTCGAGGCTGCACGAGCCTGGGCAGGACGACTCCTCGACGCAGCGCCTGACGACAAGCAGCGGCTTCGCCTCGCCTTCGAGCAAGCGCTCGCCCGTGCTCCGAGACCGGCGGAGGAAGCCAGCCTGCTCGCGGCTATAGAGAATGCGCGGGCCGAGTTTCGCACGCGCCCAGAGGACGCGCCCAAGCTTCTGAAAGTCGGCCTCGCGCCGGCCGCAAAGCTCGATCCGGTGGAACTCGCCGCATGGACAACGGCTTGCCGCATCCTCCTGAACCTGCACGAAACAATCACGCGCTACTAACTCCGCCATGCACCTCGATCCCATGGAATTCGCGAGGCAGATCTCGCGCCGCTCCTTCCTTCAGAAAAGCGCCTACGGCCTTGGCGGCCTCGCCCTCTCGCAGATCCTGGGTGGCCGAGCGGTCAGCGCCGCTCCCTCAACGGGTCGCTGGCCCGGCGCGATCCAGCCGCACCTTCCAGTGAAGGCGAAGCGCATCATTCACCTTTGCATGGCGGGCGGACCGTCGCAGTTCGAGAGCTTCGATTGGAAGCCCGAGCTCAAGCGCATCCACGGCCAGCCCTTTCCGGATTCCCTCACTGCGGGCCAGCAGCTTGCGCAGCTCCAGAATACTCCGCTCAAGGCGCGCGGCGCGTCAGTTGAGTTTAAGAAGCATGGGCAGAGCGGTCAGGAGATCTCGAATCTCTTCCCGCACATTTCCGGGCTCGCGGATGACCTCTGCATCGTCCGCTCGATGGTCACGGAGCAGATCAATCACGATCCTGCCCAGGCCTTCATGAACTCCGGCAGCATCCTCAAGGGCCGCCCCAGCATGGGCTCCTGGCTGATCTACGGTCTGGGTGCGGAGACCGAAAATCTCCCTGGCTTCATTGTACTCATGTCCACCGCGAAGGGTTACGGCGGTGCTCAGCCGGTGAGCAGCCGCCAATGGAGCAGCGGCTTCCTTCCGACGAAGTTCCAGGGAATCCAGTTCCAGAGCAAGGGCGATGCAGTTCACTACGTGGGCAATCCGGATGGCGTCTGCCAAAGCATGCAACGGCTGGTTGTCGAGGAGGTCAACCGACTCAACGGCATGTCCGACGAGCAGCGCAGCGATTACCACGATCCAGAGATCGCCACGCGCATCGCTCAGTACGAGATGGCCTTTCGCATGCAGACCAGCATCCCGGAGCTCACCGACTTTAAGGACGAACCCGCGCACGTTTTGGCGAAGTATGGAGTAACTGAACCCGGCGACGGATCTTTCGCCTCGAACTGTCTTCTCGCGCGTCGCCTCGCCGAGCGCGATGTTCGCTTCATTCAGCTCTATCACCGCGCGTGGGATCACCACGGCGACATCGAGGGCAGCATGCCCAAGGCGGCGAAGGAGACCGACCAGGCCAGCGCCGCGCTCATCCAGGATCTCAAGGAGCGCGGTATGCTGGACGACACGCTCGTTCTCTGGGGCGGTGAATTCGGTCGCACGCCAATGGGCCAGGGCAGTGGTCGTGATCATCACATCAATGCCTTCTCCATGTTTATGACCGGCGGCGGAATCAAGCCGGGTATCACCTACGGTGCCACTGACGAACTCGGCTATCGCGCCGTGGAGAACCCCGTGACCATGCATGATCTCCACGCCACGATGCTCCACCTCTGCGGAGTGGATCACCATCGGTTCAGCTACAAGTTCCAGGGACTCGACGCGCGTCTCACGGGCGTTGATCCGTGCAAGGTGGTGAAGGCGTTGCTGGCGTAAGCGACCGCTTGCTAGCTGTGCACGCCACATCCGACATCCTCGGTTCGACTATCGAGACTGGTTTCGTCATTGCGATCGATATTCGCTTGATCCTGATCGGCGTGGCAATCGCTTGCATGGTCTTACTCGTTTTGGCAGTGCGGCGGAGGAGAAACCGGTATGGCGTGCGACAATCGGCACGCAACGCGCTATCTATGAGCATAGTCTCATGTTGAAGCGCCTCCTTTTGCCAGCGGCTCTCCTCGCAATCTCGCCCTCTACGGCGAGTGCCGTGTCGCTCCTCTTCGACTACACCTACGACACGAACGGTTTCTTCACACCCGCGCGCCGCAGCACGTTGCAGGCAGCTGGGCTCTGGATCGGCTCCCGGCTGGGGGATGATCTCTCCGCGATCGTTCCCTCAGGCGGGAATACCTGGACTCAAGAATTCGATCATCCTTCAACCGGGAATCGCCTTTCGTTGGCAAACAGGTCTGTCGCGGCCAACGCGCTCGTCATCTACGTCGGCGCTTCGGAACTCGGTTCCTCAACTGCGGGCGAAGGCGGTCCGGGAGGTTACAGCGCAAGCGGCTCCACGTCCTGGCTGGATCAAGTGGACTCACGCGGTCAAGCCGGGGGCTTGATCAACCCTCCCACCGACTTTGGCCCTTGGGGTGGAGCCATCACCTTTGACCTTACGACCACGTGGTACGCGGATCAGAACACCGCGACGACGGAGCCATTTGCCGGGATCGATCTTTACTCCGTTGCACTCCACGAGATTGCGCATGTTCTCGGTTTCGGGACGTCGATCCCTTTCAATCAGCAGATTGATTTCACGGCGATAACCTTCACAGGTTCGTCCTCGACTGCGGTCTTCGGCTCAAATCCGCCTTTAAACAACGAGGCACACTGGCGGGCAGGGCTGACCAGCACTGTTTTCGGCACCTCAATTCAGCAACAGGTGGCAATGGACCCAACGATCCTAGAAGGTACTCGCAAACACCTGACGGAGTTGGACATGGCAGGTCTGCGGGACATCGGATGGGAGGTCGTGCCCGAGCCATCGGTGGGGCTAATGCTCCTCCTCGGCACCGGAGTGATGCTCGGTCGCCGCCGTCGGAATCTCGTTTCTTGAACGGTCCGCCTATACCGCGCCGGAGGTCCTTTGTGGGTCGCTACAATGGTCAATGCGGCAGAATCTGCCCATCAAAATGACGCGTCGTTGCGTCGAAATGACACGTGGTCCCGTCGAAATGACGCATGGTTGCGTCATTATGGCGCACGGGCGCGTCAAAATGGTGCAACTGCGCGTGATCGCGACGGAACGGCCCGCAAGGATGACGCCGCTTCCCGTCGTGATGACGCATCAATGCGTGACAATGACGCATCGCCGCGTCGAAGTGATGCGCCATCCCGTTTGATCGACGGGTGTGTTCGCCGGGTTTTATCCACAAAAACTGCCTCATTGCCGCGACGGCAGGTTCCTATCCAGGAACCGCAGAGCCCGCTGCGTCGCATCCATGGACGCCGCGCGTGAGAGCCGGTGCCCTTCGCCCTGGTATAGCTGAATCTCTGTCGTAGTCCCGAAACGCTTTCCAGCTCGCTGTACCTCGCGAGCCTCGCTGAGCGGGACGCGCTGATCAGCCGTTCCATGAAGGATCAAACTTGGCGGCAGCCGTCGCATCCGTGGTTCGAAGTTTTCGAAGATGCCGCCCGCGAGTTCAACCACGGCATCGACGCGCGAATCGAGGGACGACACCGCCACGGCAAGGTAGGCCCCGAGCGAGTAACCGAAGATGCCAATTGCGCCGGGCTGCACGCGCCGGTGCGCGGCGACAAAGTCGACAGAGTGCCTGGTGGTTTCGATCCAGACCGGTGTGAACTGATCAATGTCGCGGTCATCGGCGAAGACCGTCCCTGTCCGGTCGAAGTAGCGGACGAGGAAAGCAACCTTGCCCCGAGCGGCCAGCGCACGAGCGAAGCGCACCATCTCTCCCTTCCCCAGCAATGTGCCGGCGGCCGAGTGCAGAATGATCACGGCGGGCAGGCGCTCCATACCGGCCGGCGCGAATGTCTCTACGCTGATTGCTCGTCCACCACTGCGGAAAGATTCCCGCGCGGTCTCGATCCGCCGCTCGGCTGAGTCGGCGTTCAGCCCTAGACTCCCGAAAAGAACGGCGATAGTGAGGATCACCGAAAAGCGATTGCGGAAAGGCCTACTTGCTCGGGATTCAGGAGTGCTCATATGCCGAGGAGCTTCGGAACCGTTGGCCTACCTGCTCGCACGGCGAGTCTACTCCCCGCTCTCAGCGCCTCCCCCAGGTCGCGGAACAGCGACCCAGGCCGGGATCTCTGGCACCCGTCTCTCTTCGTCACGGTACACTGCGGCAATCGTCGGGCGGACTGGGGGATCGACAATGACAGGGTCACTCTGGAGTGCTTTCGCCTCCGCTTCGGCGAGCAGGCGCAGCGCCATCCGGCCCAGTAGGGCCGTCAGGACGAAGAGCAGCACGAGTCCACCAATCCAGAAGATATACTCCAGAACGGTGGGGCTGCTTTTGCCGCGGAGGAGATTAAGCCCAAACTGCCCGAGCGTACCCAGGTAAACGTAGAGGATGATCCCCGGTAGACGGCCCAGCAATGTCCAGAGCATGCACGGCCAGAAGCGGATGCTGGTAATCCCGAAGATGTAGTTGATCAGGCTAACCGGAAACAGCGGGTGGAGTTGGCTGAGTAGGATGATCTTCCAGCCGTCACGCTCGATCGCCTCGTCAAGGTGCGCCCACTTCTCGCGATGACGGAGGAGACGTTCGATGGATTTGCGACCGAGCTTGCGGCCAAGGAAAAACGCACCTGCTGCGCCGACCAAGCTGCCTGCTGAAACCAGAAGTACACCCCAGGCGAGTCCAAAGAAGAAGCCGCCCGCCACGCTCAAAATGCCGCCTGGCAGAAGAAGCAAATTGCAAACCGCAATGATCAACGGGAACGCCACCGGCGCCGCCACGCCTGCCTCTTCAAGCGTCTGCTCCACGCCTGCCAGGGTATCCACCACCGGAACGTAACGGGCCACCACGGACATGGTGAGAACGATCAGGAAAACGCTGGCAAGCTGGTAGTAGAATGCAGAGGAAAGCTTTGGCATCGTTCTAAGCGGCTCCGCTTTGCTGACAAGCCTCGCCGGCGTCCAGCTTTTTTCAGCCGTGCCCTAGCCGAAGAGGTCGCCTTCCTTCCGCGGCACTTCCAGCCCGAGCTTGCGATAAGCGAGCGGGAGGGCGACTCGGCCCTGGGGCGTCCGCTTGAGGTATCCCTGCATGATGAGGTAGGGCTCGTTCACATCCTCCAGTGTTCCAGCATCCTCGCCGATGGCCACCGCGAGCGAATTCAAACCCACTGGACCACCCGCGAACTTGTGCAGCAATGCCTCGAGGATCCGCTTGTCACCTTCGTCCAGGCCATCGCGATCGATGTCGAGCATGGTGAGAGCTCGGTCGGCCACGTCCCGGTCTGCCTGCCCGGCAGCTTTGACTTGGGCGAAGTCGCGGACCCAGCGGAGAAGGTTATTTGCCACGCGCGGCGTGCCTCGCGAGCGGGCCGCAATCTCGAGAGCGCCTGCGGCGTCGATGGGAATCTCCAAAAGCCCGGCGCTCCGCACGATGATTCCCTGGAGTTCTTCGGCGGTATAGTAATCGAGGCGGGAGTTCATGGCGAAACGCGAGCGCAGCGGGGAGCTGAGCATCCCTGCGCGGGTGGTGGCGCCGACCAGCGTGAACTTGGGGAGATTCAGCCGGACACTCCGGGCGTTCGGTCCCTGGTCAATGATGATGTCGAGTTTGAAGTCTTCCATCGCCGGATAGAGGTACTCCTCGATGGCAGGCTGCAACCGGTGGATCTCATCGATAAAGAGCACGTCCCCTCGTTCCAGCGTGGTCAGCAGACCTGCGAGATCACCCGCCTTTTCGATCGTCGGCCCGCTGGTGCTCTTGATGTTCACACCCATGGCATTGGCGAGGATGTAGGCCAGCGTGGTCTTCCCCAAACCGGGCGGACCGCTGAGGAGAATGTGATCGAGAACATCGCCCCGCCCGGTTGCGGCCTGGACCATGAGTTCGAGGCGCTGGCAGACCTTATCCTGCCCAGCAAACTCGCTGAACATCGGAGGCCGCAGCGAAATATCGAACGGGGTATCGGGTGCCTCGGTGGTCTTTTTGAAGTAGTTTTCGGACACAGCGCCCCCAGAGTTGCCTGCACAGAAGGTCAAGGTCGAGAGCCGAGAAGCGCCGCTGGACGCGTCTGCCTAGATCTAGTCGTCCGCCTCGTCGGTCGCGCGATCTTCGTCACCAGGATCGTCGTCTCCATCGGGCTCATCGCCTTCCCCCGCCTCCAGCGCCGCCAACTGCGATGCCAGCATCTGCTCATGGACGGCCTCATCCATGCCCTCCGCAATAAGCTCCTCACCTACACTGCCGTCATCCTCCATCTCGAGACGCGCGACTTGATGTCCGGTATCGCTTGCCACCATGTCGGACTCCGAAACCCATGCGACCGTTTCGTGATCTCCATTGGTACTGTGATCATGCCCCCCGTGTAACTCCGCCCGCGCCTGGTGCCAGTCCTGATCCGAATAATGACGCCGCCCGTTGATGATTGCGATCTCCTCAGCGCGCTGACGGACGAGATCGGGCGACGGCGTCCCGAGACCTTCCGAGTGCGAGATAATTTTCGCCGAAGCGGGCCGCATCGAACTCATACCTCATCATTAGGACCCTTTGCGATTTGAGCAAGTGCGAGTTGGCTCGTTTCAGGCTACCATTAGCCTTAGATGAAAGAACCAAAGCTGAGTGGTCGCGAGATGGCGGTCTTAAAAGCGATCGACTACACTGCCGGTTCTTTCGGCCCAGAACTCGTCAGCCGGACACAGATCGATCAGCAGGACCTCTTGGATATTCTCTCAGGGCTTATGGATGTCGGATACGTGGAGGCCTACGCTGGGCAGAATCAAACGAGCCAACTCACGGAGGTGGTCGCGGCCGCGCTGGACGACACGCGATTCGAGATCAATCCCTCCTACGCACTGCAGATCAAGAATGCGATGAAGCGGTAGCTGCGGCTGCGGCTTCGCCACTGCGCTCGCCGAAGAGCATCCGGATAACCTCTTCCACCGGCAACTCGCTGACGCTGAGATCGCTCACTGCACATGAGGTAAGGACTGCGCGACAGATCTCCGTTACCTTGGCCCGCGGCACACGCAAGCGGACAATGCCCGCGCTGCTCTCCACTACTTCTCCGAACGCATCGAAATCGCAGGACTGAGGACCATCCAGGGTGAAGCTCAGTTCCTTGTGCGTGGCGAACCTGTCGATGATCGCGCTCAATGGTCCATCGAAAAAGATTCGCCCGTGATCGATGATGATGACCCGGGCGCAAAGCTCTTCGATGTCCTGCATGTAGTGACTGGTCAGCATCGTCACGATCTTATGATCGGAGTTGTAGCTGCGGAGGAACTCGCGGACCTTCTTTTGTGAAGTGACGTCCAGGCCGATAGTTGGCTCGTCCAGGAAGAGCACCTTTGGTGAATGGAGGAGCGCGGCGATGAGTTCCATCTTCATGCGTTCGCCCAGAGAGAGTTCGCGCACCATCACGTCCAGCTTATCGCGCACCTCGAGAAGCTCCGTTAGGCCGCCGACGATTTCGTTGAACTTTGCGCGTTCAATTCCGTAGATCGCGCGGTTTAGCTCCAGGGACTCGCGCGCTGGAAGATCCCACCAGAGGGCGTTCTTCTGGCCCATGAGGAGCGCAAATTGGCGCTTCATCTCCATACGCCGTTCCCACGGAACGTAACCAAGCACTCGGGCCGAGCCCTGGCTCGGATTGAGCAGTCCAGAGAGCATCTTTAGGACTGTTGTCTTCCCAGCTCCATTGGGTCCAAGAAAGCCGACAAATTCCCCTTCCTCAATGGAGAAGCTAACACCGTCTGCAGCCCGGACTTCCTGATACTCGCGGCGCCCAAGACCCTTCACCGCGCCCCATAGGCCAGGTGCTTTCTTGTAGGTCCGGTAGATCTTCGTGAGATCGTGCGTCTCGATTACGGGCATAGGTGCGGACAAAGACTGCACGAGCCCATGTTCGCGAGCAAAGCCAGATCGATTGGCCGGCTACAGGTGCAGCTCGGGGTATTGCCAATCAGTCCAAGTGCCCCGACAACCTGCAGTCGGACAGCGGAAGTGGAGGTCTCCACGTTCATCGTCGAGAACCTTGATCTCACGACCGACGAAGAGGTGCTCGCACTTCGCGCAGAAACGCATCTCGTCCAAGTTCCACCACTGCTTCTCCGGATCACTCGCCTGAAACAGCCGCAGCTTCCGACCGGGCGTAAGCGCGACGGGGTGCAAATCTCGTTCTGGTGGAGTCTTGTGATCGGGTTCGCGCATCGGAGCCTCTTGCAATTAAATCGCGGCGAGCTTCCCAGACGATTGTGAGGGACAAGCGCTGCACCATCGCAGGCCGCTGCGTTAGATCTTTTGCGCGAGGATGTAGCTGCGGTCGGCAGCGGTAGGTCGATGCTCCATCCACTCAAATCCGGCATCGGTGATACAAGCGCGCATCTCCCCTATCGAGTAGCACTTCCCTTCAGTCGAGTGCATGAGCAGCACCGAGTATTGTGCGACAGGGAGTGGGCCAGTCTTCTCGGCGTTTAAGTGAGCGTCGTGGACGATCAGTAGGCCGCCGCTGGGCAGCGCCTCATGGGACTTTACGATGAGCTTACGGACATCTTCTTCATTCCAGTCATGCAGCACGTTGGAAATGAGATGCGTGTCGTAACCACCGGGCAGTGGCTCCGTGAACATGTCTCCAGCGATCACCTCGACGCGTGCAGCGCCGCCCTGCCGGACGATGGCTTCTCGGGCGATCCGATCCACCGGCGGCTTCTCGAATACCGTGGCGCGTAGATCTGGATAGCGTGCAGCGAAGGAGCACGCGTAAATGCCGGAGCCCCCGCCGATGTCGAGCAGCGCTTTGCGAGCGGAGAGATCTACCTTTGCCGCGAGCACCTGCCCCAGAAACACACCTCGACAGTCCATGGCCGCAGTGAACGGTGCCGCAAACTCCGGGCGCTCCATTGCCTTGGCCCATTCCTCCGGATCGTAGCTCCCCCACGTAGCAGGACGACCGGTCTTTAGCACCTTGACCATGTCCAGCGTCTGCGGCCGATCGCGCAGAGACGCGTAGTACGGGCCGAGATTCCAGGGAGAACCGCCTACCAGGTGCTCGCGAGCGCGAAGCGTAAGATGGAAGACTCCGCCGGCCATGGTGGTGAGACCTGTCGCCGTGCTTAAGCTCATCAGTACATCAGCCGGGCGCGGATGAATGCCGAACTGCACACAGATCGCTCCCAGCGTCGAGGGATGGTCGGACAGCCATGTGTAGAGGTCGAGATGCGCGATAGCCGCAGCGAGAAGATCCACGGCGTAGATCCCGTCGCGCATCCGGTAGATGGGCGTTGGGTCACTAGCGGGTTCGATGAGCAGTTGAGACAGGTCCATGAGAAAGCGGAAGGGGTTGCGGACTTTGAACCTTGCAGTTCCAAGTGGGAACTCTTCTCCTTGGGCTTCCCCAAATGAAAACGCTTACCGTGATCCTCGCTGTTGCCATGATCTCTGCCTCCACTTTCGCCGCTGATGGTCCAATCCGTCACGTGGTCTCCTTCAAATTCAAGAAGGATGCTTCGCCGGAACAGATCAAAAAGGTCGAAGAGTCGTTCGCCGCTCTGAAGACCAAAGTCTCACAAATCCAGGATCTCGAGTGGGGCACAAACTCGAGCCCGGAGAAGCACTCCAAAGGCTTCACTCACGTCTGGTTCGTCACGTTCAAGAACGCCGCCGATCGTGATGCGTACCTCGTGCATCCCGAACACAGCGCCTTCGCTGGTGGGCTGAAGGATGTAATCGATGACGTGTTCGTCGTCGATTATGTCCCGATGAAGTAAGCCTCAGGTTCCAAGAGAAAAGGCGCTGCGATGAGCAGCGCCTTTTTCATTTCGACGGTCTACTTCCGAGTAGCCAGGTACTCCACGAGATCGCGGAGTTCACCCTTGTCCAGGAAGTCCCGAATATTCTCGGGCATAGGCGACGGGGCTCGAGCTCGGTCTTTGATTTGCGCGGCAGTTACAGCGATTACCTTGGGCTTTCCCTGCTCATCCATGCTCTCAACTTCGACGTTTCCGCCTTCGTCCTTGAGCAGCTTCCCGGCGACTATGCTGCCGTCCTGAAGCGTTAGGATCACCATATCAAAACCCTGAGCGATTGTGCGGTTTGGATACACGATGGACTCCAGGAGGTAATCACGATCCTTGCCTGCACCGATGTGCGTTAGATCTGGGCCAACCTGGCTGTCCCCGATCTCTGCCTTGTGACAACGAAGGCACTGCACCTCCGCCTTTTCACGGAAAATCTTTCGCCCGCGCTCCACGTCTCCGCCTGCCAGCGCGATTCGGTACTGCGCAAGTGGATCGTCCTTGGGCAAGCCCGCTTCATATCGCTGAAGCTTCTCTTTCAACTCCGGCTTATCTGCGCGCTTTGCAGCTTCGAATACGTCCAGCCGGATTTCGGAAGGAACCGCACCCTCGATCAGCTTATCCATGAGCGTACCCATGAGCGCATAGGCTTCCGGTTTATGGATCTGCGTGAGTGCCACCAGTGCACCCTGCTTCTCCGGGACGGCGCCATTCACCACAATCTCGCCGATCACCTTCACCGCTGCGCTGGGATCCGCGCCTGCCAACGCTTGCAACCCTTCAGTTCGAACCTTCGAGTCTTTATCTGACACGGCAAGCTTCGCAACCTGCGGGAGGCGGCTGTCCTTTAGCGCAGCCAGCGCCTGAATGGCGGCGACCCGCGCACCAGTGCTAGCCTTATCATTCGATGCGAGGGCAAAGAGTGGCTCGCCGGCATCCTTGATCGAAAGCTTCGCCGCTACCCTTGCGATCACCTCCTGCACACCTGCCTTGTCGTCTTTCAGTAGAACTGAAATGGCCGGTGCAATCGCCGCTGCCGCATCCTGCGATCCCCGCTCAGCAATGGGCCGCCATGCGTTCAAGACGCGGTCCTTGGCATTCGGGTTCTCCCAGTTGGCCAGCGCATCCAGTGCATCCTTGCGCCCCGTCTCCGAAGCGTCTCCTGCCGCGGCGTACTCTGCGAGCGCCTTGGCGTTCTCGGCTTTGCCCAGCCGGTAGTTTGCGTTGATCGCGCGGCTGATGATGTGGTTTCCCTTCAGGCCTTTGTGCTCAATGAGCTTGGCCAGCGCAGGCATGGCTTCTGGAATGGGCAGATCGTGAATCGCGCGCGCCGCCTCCAGTACAATGCTCGGATCCTTGTCTGCCAAATAGCGGGCCACCTCTGCGCTTCCGTGTCGTCGTAGTGCGAGCACCGCTCCCGCGCGCACCGCCGGGGATCCATCGCCAGTCTTCGAGACGAGTTGCTCGATCGTTGCGACGCCATGCAAGCCCATCACCGCTCCATGCCGCAGAATCGGATCCTGGTCGTTGTTCTCGGCAAGCAGCTGGCAAAGCGGCTCAAAGGCGGGCTTGTGCTCCAGCTTCCCGAGGCTGAGCGCTGCGAAGAAGCGCACCCTCGCCTCGCCATCTTTTAGCAACTGAACCAGCTTCTCCGACGCGGGCCGGAACCGTCGCTCGCCAAGTGTCTTAGCTGCCTGCGCACGGACCTCGGCATCGCCGCTCCCAAGCAGCAGCGCCACAGGCTCCAGAACTTCCACCTTCTTTGCTGCAATCTGTCCGAGGCCCCAGATGCCGTGCAGACGCTGAAGGCGCGGTGATCCACTCTTGATTGCATTGGTCAGGGCTGGAACGCCCTTCTCTCCCCGTGCGGCGAGTTCAAATTGCGCCGCTTGCCGGACCCGCATGTCTGCATGAGAAAGGAGTCCGCCCAATTCGTCCTCAGAACGTTTCTCCATGCCGTTCTCAATCAGCTCGCGCGTCTTTGCTTGCAGATTTGCATCCGCTCCGGGGTCGCTGAACTTGTAGATCCGACCCTTGTTTACGCCGCCCCAGCTCTCCACCCAGTCGAGAACGTAGAGTGAGCCGTCATTCCCGAATTCCACGTCCGTAGTCAGAATCCCGCTCACAAAGTCCTTACGCTCCTGCAGGCGAAAACCGGCACCCTTTGGCTCGAGCGAAATCTGATGCACCACGCTGGCGTTTGCCCCACCACGGAAATCTGAGAGGAAGAACTTCCCTTTGTATTTGTCTGCGAGACCCGTGCCAGGATTGTAGGTGAGTCCCGAAGGACCATCCGAGATGTTCGCGATGGGCGGAATGATATACCGCGCCTTGTACGCGTGCTTCTCGTCCCAGAGCCTTTCACGATTCCACGGACCACGGTCCGGCAGGTACTGGTAGTACATGCGCCAGCCGCTATCGCCTCCCTCGACGAGATGGCTGAAGCGGGCCTTGTCGCCGGAGTCCGAGTTATTGTCCCCGGTAAAGAGGTTCCCGTGCTCGTCAAATGCCAGCTCCTGCGGATTCCGCACCCCCGTCGCGAAGATCTCGAACTCCGTGCCATCAGGATTTGCCCGCATGATTGAGCCAGTCTCCGGGTTCTCGAACTGCTTGCCCTCCTTGTTGGTCACGTTGATCCCGCGATCACCGATCGAGAAATAAAGCTTTCCGTCTGGCCCGAAGCGGAGCCCGTGCATGTCGTGCCCACGAAAGGCGTACTTAACCCCGAAGCCGGTGAGCAGCTTATCCTTTACCTCCGCCTTCCCATCGCCGTCCTGATCCCGGAAGCGCCAGAGATTCGGAATGCAAGTCCACCATACATCGCCGCCCCGCGCCAGGATCCCGGCACCGGTGCCATCGAGCGGATCTCGGAAGCCGTCGGCAAAGATCGTAGTCTTGTCGGCCTTCCCGTCGCCGTTGCTATCTTCAACGAGCGTCACCCGATCCTCGAAGGTGGCGAACTTTTCCGTGAACTTAGCCTGATCGGGATAGAACTTCTTAATCATCGCCAGGCGGTCCTCAATGGATCGCGAGGCCAGGTCAGCATCCAGCCAGTTCCCGTGCGCGCGGTTGTCCTCCACTCCCTTCTCCTGCCGATAGGTTTCCGCGATATACCACCGGCCCTTCTCGTCCTGAGTGAAGGCAACGCCATTTGCGAGGAGCGGTTCGCCGGCGAACAGCGACACCTTCAAGGCTGGATCGATCAGCTTAAAGGTCTTGATCGCATTTGCCGCATCCGCTTCCGCCGCATTCGCCGCTCCCGTGCCGTGCCCCGCTGCCTCGCTCGGAGGCACGGCCACGATCGGCCTGGCGAGTAGCGCACAGCCGGCAAAGAGCAAAAAGGCAGGCAAAAACTTCATGGTTATGACAAAGGAACGGCGAAGAACAGAACAGGGTTTCCTATTGGTCGCAAGCGACGGAAGTGAATTTCGCGTCCTTAATCCCAGGATGATGAAAATCGCGCCAGCTCTGGGCGGCAGAAGGAGATGCGACTGCTACCTCAACCGGACAAGCTGGAAAGTGTCTCGTTCAAACCAGACCTCCCCTTTGCTCGCACGTAGTTCCGCGACCAGGACCACGTCGCCGCCGGGCGCGTCAAATTCGAACTGCATCTCGTTCCAAGGCGAATCGCCCGTGATCCCCTTCTGCCCAGCACGGTTACCCCCTGAGAGCCGGAGCCCGGCTCCTTGATCCGGCGCACTCACCACGCCAGCAGTGCGGACGCGGGCGTGGACGCGGTAGCGCCCTGCTGTCAGCGCCAAATTTTTCCGGAAGGAGGCTGTGCTCTCTCCCTCCGCTCGGATGTGCAGAACGGGTTTGCCGTCCACTTGCGTCTCCCCGATTTGAGCAGCTCCGCCTTGAGTGCGCCACCCATTACCATCGAGTGTCGTGAACCCATTGGGATCGAACTTGAACGGCTTGGGCATATCGCCCAGTTGCTTGCCCACCGCTGCGATTCGTGCCTCTACCCTACCCCGCGCCTCCTTGATCCGCGGGAGGTAATCCTTCCCCTGCTGCTCTTTGTCCGCCGCTAGCGCCGCCCTCACCTTCTCGCCGAGCGTCTCCACACGTGCTCCCCAATCGATCGGTTTTAGCACAGTCTGGTAAATCTCCTCCACCCGGTCTCGGTACGCCGCCTTCCACTCAGGATTACTTAGCACTGCCTGCCCGACCATTGCCCCTGAGTCGCGGAGAACCTGGCCGTTCGCATCATTGAACGTTTGATCCATCCCATGCAGGAAGAAGGTCCCCCGCTTGGTCTGAGCGTCGAAGAAAAGTCGGTAATTGTTGCGGTTGAAGTTGTACCCATCCCAATGAGTGACCAGGGATTCCATCGCGAGGAAGGAGATGAACTTGTCTACATCTAGGATCTTCCCCAGCCGGTCCCAACGCTTCGGTCCGTCGCCTTCCCGGCAGGCGGCGATCAGCTCCTTCACATCGGCGCGATCCTTCAAGTCGCCTTGGTCCTTTTCCATGTTTTCCTCGATGTCCTTCACCGGTCCGCCGTCGTAGAGGCTGCCCTCTGGAGTCTCGAAGAAGCCGCTCAAGAACTCCTTGGTAAAGGCTTCTTTGAAGACGTAAGGGACGGGTTCACGGTTGTTCCACGAGACCATGGCGTGGGTGCACCGGGAGACGGGTACGCCGGCATTTCTCCCCATCTCCCCGGCGATCGCTTCCTGGAGAAAGGTGGCATCCTGCGCGCCGTTATTCAGATGAAACTTGGTCATCCCGTGAAACCGCTCGGCGTCCTTGTACTTGTTCAGGCTGATTGTGAGTCCGGGCTTGCCATCAGGCCCCTGAAAGCTTCCTGCCGACCCTTTCAGCTTCACGGCTACTCCCCGGTAGACCTTGTCCGGCTTCCCATCCACGCCGACTTCCACCATCTCGCACTCGGCATACCGACGGTTGTCACGTTTGAGATTCTCCCATTCCTCCGGGACGAAGTTGAACTTCAGTGTCGGAATAGGCCCACTAAAGAACGCATCAATACTCTTCCGGTGTTTGCTCGGCTTGCCAGCCGCTGGCGGAGCGCTCTCAAGACTTGGCAAGGCTAACTCGGGCTTGGGCGTAGCCGGTTGAACCGGTGCTACACGCTCGATCGGCTTCGCCGCTGGAGCGATTTGAGCACGCACTGGGTCAGAGAGCACGTGCGGCGCAACGAAAAGCAGGAAGCCCCCGAGTGCCAGGAGCGGCAACACCCATCGAGAGACACGACCGAGCAAGGAGCGCAGAGTGCCTGGAACCGCTGGGCGTCCGGAGAGTTGATTGGAACCTGCCATGTATGAGCGCACAACCTTGGAGCGGGAGCAGTTCTTAGCTCACCTTACAGCCGTCGTCCACTTCTGGACCGCGTAGTCTGGCAAGCAGCTGTCCAATCGCTCGCCGAGCTTCAGATGGTTGATCTGCGCACTTCCAGTTCCTTCGGGGTCTGGGTCACTGCAGGATGGGTCCCAGGCACTTTCGAAGGCCTCATACAGGGCGTATTCCTGCACCTGCCTTGTGAAGCGGTTTGCCTGAGTCTACAATCCCCTTCAAGGAGCTATTCGCGAATTTCGCGAAAAGGGAAACGTTGTTTTCTTCGCTCAGTCTCGCGCGATTTCGACAGCTGCAGTGCTCTGCGTGAGCAGGTTGCGCGAAAAGGGGTGAGGTAAAAAGCCTAGCACGACAGGAAACTTGGGAAATGTGAGAGGTTGGATACCTACTGAGGCAGGCCTTTTTCCGGCGTCGATAGAGAAAAAGTCTAGCGTGTCAAAGCAGCTACGAGGCGCGGTAGGAATCAAGCCTGCCGCGATAGGATAAAAAGCTAACGCGAGAGGATCCAAAGCTACCCAGATAGGCTTTTTTCCTGTGTCAGTAGCAAAAAAGCCTATGCGCACAGGCCGGACTTCGCCGGTGGCTTGCAATTGAGTTTATCGCGGAGCATTAACCCCGCGACGGTTTCGCGCTGGGTGCAAGCGAAGGCCGCGACGGCCTGCAGGTCCGGGCGCTTGACCCATGGAACTGAGATTTGAGAGTCAGCAACGGACGCACATCCTGGCTAATCTGACACTGCAGGAACGCTCATAGCGGACAGATGTAGACCGGAGCGCATACGGGCGAAGTGGCTTGTCTCCACCGACGGTAGGTGAAAGGATAAGAACCAATCCGATCGTACCCCTCCTATGAATCGCTACCTTGGAGTCGCATTTTGCTGCGTCCTTCTCCTTGCGGCATCGTCACCTGGAGAGAACGTCAGCTTTACCCTCGACCCTCTCGCGAGCACTCTTACCGTCAGCGGCACCTTCGCCGGGACGATACTTGGACCGCAGATGCCGGGCAGCGATGTGGCTGGTTTTACCGGCATCTTTAAAGGTGAACGAGACGGAAATGGGCTAATGCTGGAAACCACCCATCCTCGCTCGCTGAGCCAGCAGACCCCACAGCTCCCAGGGAGCGGACCGGACAGCGAAGGTGGCTCCTCGTTCGGTCTGAGCGGAATCTCGCCCAGCTTGGGACCGATCCTTGTTTCCTTTACCCCCCTCCAATTCTTCATCAGCAGCGATTTCCGTGATCCGCTCCCGTCTGGGAGCAACGGCTTTGCCGCCACGGATTTTGGATTTTTTCTGGCCGATGGCGCGCTCTATTACTCAGTGAATGGCGGTCAGCGAAGTTATGTTGATCTGCACGGTTATGGTGCTCCGAATCAGTCGCTCCGCCGGGGAACGCTTACTTCCGATGGTACAACCGAAACGCTACTCCTTCCGATCCAGACTACCTTCAGCCCGTACTCGGTTGAGAATGTAAGCCTGACTTTCGTAGGGCAGTTTGTGGCGCATCGCCCGGTACCTGAACCCGGCTCCGCAGTCCTGATTGCGTTTGGTGGGGGAATGTATCTCGTAAGACGTCGCCGCGGAGTTGTGACTGCCACAGAATAGATTCTTCGCGCCGCATGGTTGCTCCACGGCCCGCATCCTTTTTCACGAAGCTAATTCTCCATGCGCTCTTCCTTACTCCTTCACGCCGCGTCTCTTTGCGTGATGTTTTCTATCATCTTCCCCGCTCAGTCGCTCGCGCAAACCGCTCCTCTCAGCCCTGGCGGGGCCACCTTTGCGCAGCGCGTCACTGTTGAAGCACTCCGCAGTAAGAAGACCCGGATCGAAGGTGGCGATTTCGATGATAAGAAAGATCGCATCGCGTTCACCCTGAAGTTTGCAAACGGAGACACCCGGACTGCGTTTAATGATACCAAAGGCGAGTTCTATGTGTTCGCAGAGAGCATCGTGAACAAGAAGACGTTCCAACTTCTTGGAGTAGAGAAGTTCGATCTTTCGCTCGCGCCAAGGAGTTCCCAAAGCGTCAGTACGGAGGAATGGGAGACTCAGTGGGATATGACCGGCGTGCGCTTTGGCACCAAGTACGACAGTTGGGCGCTCGTGGTGCGCGACGCCTCAGGCGCAGTGATCTTTAAGAAAGCTTCCACGCCCTCGTGGCTGCCCGTTGCAGACAAGCTGAAAACCCTATCAGCAGGGTCGTTTTATAACCGCGATCTGAAGGCCGTGAATGGCTTGCGCTGAACTCGAGACAGGACGGTTCGCCTTCCGACTACTGAGCCTTGGCGACGGGCTGCGAAGTGCGAGCTTTAAGCTGCATGAAACGGTCGAACCACGAGATGTCGCGGAAGGATAGTGCTGGCCGGAGTTCGCTCGGGATCTTCTCGACCAGCTCGAGGTAACGCTTGCGAGCCTCGCTCAGGCGTTTCGCAGGAAGCCGGGAGATCGGAAGATCGAAGGACATCATTTCTGGCTCGTCCTCGATCATGGACGATTCGGCATAGGGATCGGCTTTGGGCACACCGCAGGACAGAGTGAGGATGTGATGGATCACCGACTCTGCTTCGGGCGAATCGGTACCAAAGAAAACCTCCAGATCACGCCGGGCAATCCTTCCGCTCGAGGTGTTGGCAAAGAGCCATTCGGCAAGATCAATCAGGCGTTTGACCTCGGTCCGCTCTGCGGTTTCCCGCAGCAAAAAACGATGTGCACGGACCGCGCCGTTTTTCGATGCGTAGGACAGCAATAGCATCAGCAGCGATGGACGGAACTCGTCTTTCCCTGCGTAGACCGCTGCGAAATCCGGCAGGGCATCGCAGGCCTTGATCGACTCGACCGCCAGCTTGCTCACGCCACGGATACCCGCTACGCGCAACGTTTCCACCCACGCAGCGGGGTCGATCGCACTGCCCGAGGACCGGAGCAGACCGATGCTGAGGAGATTCACGCATGCCTCCACGCCATCTCGCACGGCGTCTTCCGTGAGCGCGCCGAAGTACTTGCGCGCGATCTCGGCCGACATGGTCGCCAGGTCTTCCCGCCACTTGGGGGGAACCCCCGTGGACTCCGCCTTTACCAGCGCGAGAGCCGCGGTCAAAGGCGGGCGATCGTCGATGACTTGGAGATCCATGCGCTAGATATCTACGAAGTCCTCTTCGGTAGCTTCCGCTGCGGTGTGATACTTCGCAGCCTGCTCGTGCATGGCATGAATGAATCCCGAGGCGAACGATAATCTTCCATCCTCTTCCTCATCAGTGTGGATAGCCGCAGCAAGGCCGGCGATCTCGGCATAGCCGGCTGGCTGTTGCTCGAGCGTGACTTGCAGAAGCTCCTGCCAAGTTCCACGTGCGATCCCATAGCTGCCAGGCGAACTCAGGAACTCCAGATAGTCCTTTCGGCCGATTGCGGTAAAGAGAATCGCCTCCGCACCCAAGGGGTGACCGAGCAAAGCCTCGAGCATCGTTTTCGCGCGTGCGGCATCGCCCGTTGCCAGGACCATCGGGCAGAGAAAATCTTCGACGTCGCTCTGGATCTCTACGTAGTCGTTTGCGGACTTCAGCTCATCCGACTGCGACCACCGGCTTCCAAGCCGCTCGAACGCCTCGAGGAACTGAGCTGGAGTGATGTAAGCATGAGCCATCGACGGCTTGCTCATGTCTGCGTCGGCCACGATCACGTTGATCTCGGCTGCGGTCAGCCGCTCTACGACGATCTGGAGTTGGGAGTCGCCTGCTTCAGCGGCGAGCAGCGCAAGTTGCATCTCTGCAGCTCCTCCGCCGCTCTCGAGGGCGGCTCGCACCGCGAGGGTATTGTCGATGGGCATGATCGTACTTCCTGTCGTTTACTCGTCTTCGTTTTCTTCGTCCTGGTCGTCGGCATCGCTGTAGCCGCCATCATATGCGTCCTCATCCTCCGCGATCGCTTTCACACGAACGCTGACCGGAGCGAGGCAGAGATTCATGTAAATCGCTGCCCAGAGCGCGTTGGGATCCTCTTTCATCAGCAGGTCCCATCCAGCTTTGGCCGATGCGGCTACCCGCAAGGCCTTGCCCCCGCGGATGGCATCGAGAGCCTCCACGCCGCCGACGTTGTTTGCAGCGAGCTTCTTGATGAGCTTGAGATTGACGGCCTGGAAGCGCCCATAAAAGGCGACTCCCGCGTAGGCTGTGGACTCCTTGATAGCTGGCAGCAAGGAGTGCAGATGCTCCAGGAGCATGCTGGAATGTTCATTGAGAGCAGCAGTGCCCTCGGCTTTGGAGCTGGCGCGCCGTAGAAACGACGACACCTGCTCACCGTATTCCGCGATCGCGGCAGGTGATGGAATCAAAGGAAAATCAGCAAGAGGCTAGGTACTCATCGACCATCGTAGTCGCCGTTGCCGAGAGAGACTCCACGGGCTTCTTCCTGAAAGCGGCATTGTACTCGCGGCGCCTGGTCTCGTCTCCGAGCACATTGTAGGCTTCCTGAATGGCCTGGAAGAGAAGCGGATCGCCCCCTTTATCCGGATGATGCTTCACCGCTAGCGCGCGGTAAGCTCCTCGAATGGTCTCGTGTTTGGCGTCGGACGGTACTCCGAGGGTCTGATAATGAGTCAAGTGTCCGCCACGGTGTACTGGGTGCAGACCGGTGTCAACTTCGGGCGGGTTTGCCCCGCTTCTGGATCAAAGACGCGGAGACGCAGGTTTGATTGGAGGCTGCGTGCTGTCCACTCCCTGCACCTTGAGTTTGCGACGGAACGTCTTCTCGCCAGAAGTCGCGTAGAGGATGTCGAGGTTTGGACCCGCGAAACCTACTCGATCAACACGCCCACCGGGGACCGGCAGGATGCAGTTCACGCGGCCAGCCTGGTCGCAGATCTGAACACCGAGACGAGTGGCTACATAAAGTCGTCCATCTCGGTCTACGCACATGCCGCCTGCGCCGCTGTCGTTTGCGTCGTCAGGCAAGTGCAACCAGTAGAAGCGCTGGCCATGTGACAGCGAGCCGTCCTTTTGAATCTGAAAGCTGTGCACCCAATGCGTGGCGGCATCGGCGACGTAGATGAGGGACTGATCTGGGGACGCAGCAATTCCGGTAGGAGTCTGCATCCCCGCCGCGACTGATCTGCGAACGCCCGAGAGCGGCTTGTGGAAGACACCACCCGGTCCGCCTGGGTAGGCGTTCTTCACCGTCTCGTAAGTCGAGCCGTCATGAAGCGCGACCGAAGTCGAAGCGAGACTCACCCGGGGAGCGGCCTCTTCAAACTGCCAATCCTCGCCGGGTGTGACGATCTCCTTAAGCTGCGGTGAGCCTGTCCCCGCCTTCACCTTCGCGGGCCAATCCTTCCACAGCCAACGCATGGCATCAGGGAAGATTGCCGTTGCGTGCTTGGCATTGTGCCCGCCATCTCCCCATACGTGCTGCACTTCATAGCCGGCGAAGGTCAGTGCGCGCTGCATCTCCTGGTTCGCCATCCACCAATCGCCCGCGTAGATGTTGTTATCGTTTGAGCCGTCCTGAAGGAAGATCCGGATCGGCTTGGGCTCGTACTTGCGAATGAGCGTCGGATACTCGTTCCCGCCACGGAGTCCCACATATGTACCGATGCTCGAGAAGACACGGGAGAATACATCCGGCCGCTCCCAGGCAGCAGTGAAGGCGCAGACCGCACCACTGCTGCCGCCGCCGATCGCGCGATCATTGCCATCCTTGGAGATCCGGATGGGGCGCCCATCGGCAGTCAGCTTAGTCTCAATGGCTGGCAGGAGTTCCTCAGTCAGGAAGCGCACGTAGTTGTCCCCGAGCCCGTCATATTCGTAGGACCGGTTAAATCGCGGAAGCGCCTGATCGTTCAGCGGCAGGACGCGACCATGCATGACAAAGACGCCGATGGTCACCGGCATCTCGCCTCGCGCGATGAGGTTATCAAAGACGATCGGTGCCTGATACTGCACACCGTCCTGGTTCACATAAAGGCAGGCGGGCTTTGTGGGGTCGTACTGACGAGGGACATACACCCAGCAGTCGCGGGTCGTTCCGGGAAAGACTGTGCTTTCCGCGAAAGTGAACTTGATCACTTCGCCTTTAGGGACGCCATCTTGTGGCTGCGAGTCGGGCGTAAGCGGGTAGTCATCCGCGCCGAAGAGTGGACAGACGAGCACGGCGAGGGTGGCCGCGAGCACTAGGAAGAAGCGGGGCATCGGACAGGTAGCTAGTGCGCTAAAGGACAAAACCGCAAGGCTGCACTCGCCACGATCCTGACCTGTTGCCGTTTCCTTGCACTTTGCACGTGCACCGGCGATTGATTCTCAGTTTTCTCTGCGACCTATGCTCCGTATCAAAGACTTTCAAGGTCTCCGTCCCACACCCGCGCTTGCGGCCGAGGTCGCGTGCGTACCTTACGACGTGGTCGATGCCGGGGAAGCAGCCATGCAAGCGTTGGGAAAGCCGCACAGCCTCCTGCATGTCGACCGCGCGGAGATCGATCTCCCAGAGGAAGTTGACCCCTATTCCGATCAAGTCTACGCCAAGGCTTGGGAGAACCTCGCTGCTTTGCAGCGCAACGGCGCGCTGATTCGCGAGACTGGACCGTGCATCTATCTCTACCGGCAACGCATGGGTAGTCACGTGCAGACTGGCATCGCGGCTGTGTGCCACATCGACGACTACGAGAATGGCCTGATTAAGAAACATGAGAAGACGCGGCCCGACAAGGAGGAGGATCGCACCCGGCTGATTGGTACGTTGAGCGCGAATACCGGACCGGTCTTCCTCACCTATCGCGACCGCAAAGATGTGGATCAGCTCGTCATGCAGGTGACCACGAACGACCAACCGCTCTACGACTTTGAAGCCCCCGATGGCGTGCAACATACCGTCTGGCGTATCGCAGCTCCGGAGATCTTCGTGAATGCCTTCCACGAGGTGCCGGCTTCCTACGTTGCCGACGGGCATCATCGGACAGCCAGCGCCGTTCGGGTTGGGCTGGAGAGACGGGCGAAGAACCCGAATCACACGGGTGATGAAGACTACAATTGGTTCCTGGCAGTCCTCTTCCCGGCAAGTCAGTTGAAGATCCTTCCATACAATCGAGTCGTGAAGGACCTGAACGGCCATAGTCAGGACGCGTTGCTCAAGGCGGTTGGAAGCGTCTTTCGCGTGCAACCGAATTCCACCCCGACACCGACGCGCCCCGGGGAGATCCGGATGTATCTGGATGGTTCCTGGTACGGCTTGGAGTGGCAGCCTTCCGCGACCGCTGATCCCATTTCACAGCTAGATGTAACCGGCCTTCAGGAGCGACTGCTCGCTCCGATTCTCGGGATCGATGATCCGCGCACCAGCAAGCGCGTGGACTTCGTTGGCGGCATCCGCGGAACGGATGAACTTACGAAGCTGGTGGATTCCGGACGAGGAGCGGTTGCGTTCTCACTCTATCCGACGACCGTCGAGCAGCTCATGGCGATCGCTGATGCGGATCAGATCATGCCGCCAAAGAGCACCTGGTTCGAGCCCAAGCTCCGCTCGGGACTCTTCATTCACACGTTCTAGCGCACGAGTTCGGACTTCGAGATCCGCACAAGTTCGTCCCAGCCCTCACAGACTCCGCGGACTTCGATCGTCTGCCCCTTCTGCATGCGAATGGGGGTCGCATTCCCTTTTTGGACAAAGGTGATGAAGGTCGCATTGAACTGCTTCTCTTCACGAACGAGGTAATCTGGGGCTTGGAACGAGCATTCCAGCCAGCCGCCAGCACCGGTTGGGCTCGTAACGTAAACTGCAACGCGCGTGGCGTCTGCCGCATCGGGCCGGAAGCCGCCAAGGATGCCACGCACGGTGACGCGCTGCCCTTTGTACACTTGATCGGCGCGGGCACGATTGGCCGTGTAGATCTGTAGGAGCGTCTCCGCCGGGATTACGGTTGCGACGTCTGGCCTGACAAGAGGGAGGTGACTGTTCTGCAGACGCTCGATCGCCGCACGCAGAGCGACAGCCTCGTCCAGTCTACCCGCAATCGTAAGTGCGCGCTTCTGCTCGATGAGGCGGGGAAGTGACTCCTGCACGACCGTGGTGATCAGCTCCTGCTGCTTGGTAATCATCTGCTGCTGGAGTGCCCGCACCGAGCGCGGCTCTGCAAGGAGATGCTGTTCTGAGAGTACCGGCTCGCGCGTGATCCGCTGCCGCTCCGTCCGAACAGCCACGGCTCCCTCGAGATCAGCTCCCTTTTGAAACCCCTCCTGAAGCTCCCCGAGCAGAGTCTCGTACCGACCGAGGATCTCACGTTGCACAGACGCGATCCGCTCTTCGCATTTTTGAAGCTCTGCGTCTCCCGCCTGAGGGGCCGCCGTCCCCTGCCCCAGCAAACCCTTCGCGAGGCCGAAGCATAAGAAAGCCACCCAGAGGGCGAGTCTCAGGGACGTTGGACGAGAATGGTCGCTCATGGAATCGGGTCGATTTGCTGTACCTTCGTGCCACTCCATTGCTTGAAGCGGCGGTCATAGGCGAGTTGCACTTTCCAGGTGATGGTCTGAGCGACGCCGCGGGCCTTCGTAACATCACCTTTTAAGATGACCTCTCCCGCAGCCCCGGCTTCCAGCTTCACGCTGGCCGCTTTGACCCCGTGGAACAAAACTACGGCGCCCGAGGGAAGGGCCTGGCTTCGAACCGCATCGCGCGCTCTCCAATAGGCAGCCACCGGCGTGAACTCCGCCTGGGACGCTTCCCGCCAGCCCATCAGCGCGGTTGGTCCGAAAACGCGCGTTAAGATGAGCAGCAGCACAAGGATGCCGGCCAGAATCCCGGTGCGAATCCAGTTCCGCTTTGGTGCCTCTCGCCGCTTTACCAGATCTGTAACTGCGGTCCACTGCTCCATTCCCTCCCGCCAGAAGAGAGTCTGCTCAGGGATCAATCCTGAGTTCAGCAAATGATCGATCTGCGCGACCGTATAGGGTCCGCGCTCACCACCATCAATCAGCAGGTAGAAAACCTCGGCGGACTTCACTGCGGTGCAGGGTAGGGAGGGATCGATCCCGCGCAAGAGGAAGAGCGCGGGGGGTCGCAAGGACTCTCTGAGTTCAGAGAGATGCCGGCGGAGGGACTCGAACCCACACACCCTTGCGGATACCAGATTTTGAGTCTAGCGCGTCTGCCATTCCGCCACGCCGGCTAAGGACCGCGAAAACTAGGGGCGGAACCTGGTGATTGCAAGCCCAGAGGTGGCCCGAGAATCTCACGGAGAAGGAAGGCCCGGCGAAGCGCCTCAGGAGTCCGAAGCTCCTCCCGAAGAACAGCCAAAGTGGAACCTCGCGCCGCATCGGATCGCTCTTCGGTGAGGTCGCCAATCGATAGTCCCTGCAGCTCGACCAGATCATCCCGCTTGTCCAAGCCAGCCTCCACCTCGTGGACTGGAGCTGCCACGGGGATGAAGACCGGTGCGGGTTGCTGCGGGATGGGAGGTGGCAGGAGCGGCGGCGGAGTCGAGGCTTGCTTACCCCTCGGCTTTCGCCAGTCCACCGGGTCCACGTACACGATCGGCGGGATCGGCTTCGTTCGGCTCTCCCGAGGCTTTGTGGGCGCCTCCGCCTTAAACTCCGGTCTTAGCACCTGGGGCCGGTCATGGCTTGGCCCGGCCACGTCCTCAGTCGGTATGCCAAGCGCTTCCATGAAGCGCCGCTTGCGCTCGGCCTCGGGATCGCCACGCCTGGAAGACACAGGGTCGGGCTTTTCGCGTGAGGGGCGTGGAACTCCGGGAGGGAGCTTGGTGGATTCCTGCTCAGTCGCACGATCGCCCAGCCACTTCAGCAGCGCAGCCACTGCGAAGATCACGAGACCGATCAGCTCGCCCGGAATCGCCGCCAGCATTACTTCTGCTCCTGTTGCGGCCGGTCAGATCCAGCGATTGAGCCCCGCATTTGGGTGTCGGACTCGATGTTCTTCAGGCGCATGTAATCCATGATGCCCATGTTGCCGGACCGGAACGCCTCCGCCATGGCCAGCGGAATGAGCGCTTCGGCTTCAACGACTTTAGCCCGCATTTCCTGAGTCCGTGCGCGCATCTCCTGCTCAGCTGCTACCGCGGCAGCGCGGCGAACCTCCGCCTTGGCCTGCGCCACTCGCTTGTCTGCGTCCGCCTGCTCTGTCTGGAGCTTCGCGCCAATGTTTTCGCCGATATCCACATCCGCAATATCGATGGAGAGGATCTCGAATGCCGTGCCCGAATCAAGACCCTTGGCCAGCACGTTCTTGGAGATCCGGTCAGGATTCTCCAGCACCAGCTTGTACGAATCCGCAGAGCCAATCGCCGACACAATGCCCTCGCCGACGCGGGCGATGATCGTCTCCTCCGTGGCACCGCCGACAAACTGTTGAAGGTTCGTGCGAACCGTGACCCGCGCTTTCGCCTTCACGCCAATTCCGTCCTTGGCCACACCATCGATGGTCGTCTTGCCGGAGCTCGCGTTGGGGCAGTCGATGACCCGCGGATTGATGCTCGTCTTTACTGCATCGAGAACGGTTTTTCCGGTGCCCTTGGTCGCGAGGTCGATCGCGCGGGCGTGATCGTAAGTAAGCGCGATGCCCGCCTTCTGTGCGGCAATCAGTGCAAGGATGACCTGGTTAACATTGCCACCCGCGAGGTAATGGGCCTCGAGCGAGTCGCTATCGACATCTAGCCCTGCCTTCACCGCTGTGATCCGGGCATCGACGATCTGTGTCATGGGAACGCCTCGCAGGCGCATCGCGACCAAGGTTCCGATCGGCACATAGGCGCCCGAGATCCACGCGCGCACCCAGATGCCGATGAAGCTGAAGAGCATGATTGCGACGATCGCAACCGCAATGAGGATGACGATGAGCAGGGCGTTGAATCCGAACATAGATAATTGAGGTGGTGCGAAGAAAAGACCGCGGGCCAGCCGGAAACACCGGCGCGTTGGGACATCTGTTTAACGGGTCGTGGACCCGCCATCAAAGATCAAACTGCGGTATCGTATTGCGGTACCTGCCGCACGATCACTCGCCGTCCCTCGACAGCAATCACCTCCACAGCCTGTCCGGGTTCCAGCAGCTCCCCTTGCGTCACGACATCCGTGCGCCTTCCAGCGAAGTCTGCCACGCCGGTTGGTCGCAGGGAAGTAAGCGCCGAACCGCGTGCGTGCAGCAAAGTATCGAGCGACGTCGCATCTGGACCATCCGGCACGCTGGCGTGCAGGGACCACCTCCGGGCCAGGAAACTTCGCGGCACATAGCGGACCCACCAGATCAGGAAGGCTGTCCCTCCGATCAGGATGACCAAGAGTACGATGCTCGCCGCACCCGCCCCGTAGGTCACATACGCCAGGATCCCAGCTGCAATCAAGGCTACCGCTCCACATAGGCCGACGACGATCCCAGGCACAAACGTCTCCACGACGATGAGCGCGGCCCCGGTGATCAGCAGCCCGATAATGATGCCCCACATAGTGGCCGGACTACCTGCGCTCCCCTGACATTAACGCTCTTCCCGCGACTCCTCGTCGCGAAAGCCTCGACGCTCGAAGAAGCTCTCGAACTGCTTGCCGCGCTTCTTGAATCGCTGCTCGACCTTGCCGAAGAAGCGAGAGATCCGCTCACCGGGACGAAACGCTGGATCGCCCTCGTCATCCACTGCATCTCGATCGCTACGCACCGCGCCTGGATCTTCGTTAAGAAAGTCGCGATCGTTCTGCGTCAGATCCCTTCCGGGGGCGCGCTCCAGTTCCTTGCGCAGGATCGTGCCACTATCTGCCGAGATCTCGAGGAGGCCGGCGCGTCCGCTCTCAGCGGTGAAAAGCTCCGTCGTCCAGACAGGTGCACCATCGCGCGTGCCGCTGCGGAGCACGAAATCGATGCGATCGAAGACTACGCCCACCTTGTCGGTCTCCTGGTTCACGATGGTGAAGACCCCATCCGAGTCGAGGTTCAACTGGTTGAGATTCACCGGCGCGCCCATCGGACGGGAGACCGGTGTTCGCTGGCTGATGATCTTGCCGCGCTGGATCTCCACCTCGCGCAGTCCACCGCGTGCGGCGGGGTCTCGAAGAGTAATCCTCCAGACATCCGGTGTCGGCTTGCCCTGCCGCCCACGTAGCTCGACCACTTGATTCAGCGCGCTCTCACCTCGTTCCTTGGCCATGATCCGAAGGGCCGTGTAGGCACTATCCGCCGCACCGACAGCAGTTTGGACGAGCGTGAACAACGCCACGACAAATGCGTATTTCATTTCCCCGACAGTGCGGCCGCATGTCAGTTTTTGCCAGCGCATTTGCAGACGACTGCGTCCTATTCTCATTTACCCGAGGAGTCCGGCCGCTACAGTACCGCCGTTCTGATGACGGCTGATCGCACGATTCTTCTCCGGGAACTGCAGGTCTATAAGGGGCTCGTGGAAGTTAGTGCCTTGATCAATGGCATCCTCGAGAGCACTGAATTGCTCCCTGCAATCCTGGATGTCGCGCGGCGGGTGCTCAATGTCGAGGCGGCGTCTCTTTTCCTGGTGAACAGCGATGGCGATCTCGAACTCGCTACGGCCAGCGGTGGGGGACGGACGATCGGCACACAGCGCATCACCGTTCCGCGTGGCCGTGGAGTCGCAGGCTGGGTGCTGGAATTCGGCACCCCACTCCTCGTACCGGATGCCTACAGCGATCCGCGCTTCTTCCCTGAAGTCGACCGGCAAACAAACTTCCGAACCCGGAGCATCCTCTGCGTCCCGTTGCTCCGTGGGGGCGCCGAGATCGGGGTGCTCCAAGGTCTCAACCCCATCGGTCGTGAGTCCTTCGACACTACCGACCTGGAGGCCTTTGTCGCCTATGGGAACCTCGCCGCAACCGCGATCGACAAGATGCGCACCATCGAGCGCCAGCGCGAGCAGCAGAGGGTGGAGCAGGAGTTCGCCTTTGCCCGCGAAATCCAGGCGAGCTTTCTCCCTCAGGTTCTACCGCAATCCGCCGACCTCTGCTTCGCCGCAACCTATCGGCCGGCCCAGAATGTGGGCGGGGATTTCTACGACGTCTTCGAAGCAGCACCTGGAGAGTTCTACTTTGTGATCGGCGATGTCGCGGGAAAGGGCATGCCCGCCGCCCTCCTGATGGCACAGGCGCTGAGCATGCTGCGCTCGATCCTGAAGTCGGGCATCGCTCCCGAGGCGGCGATGGCGCGCTGGAATGCAATGCTCTGGGGAAGGACCATCCGCGGGATGTTCATCACCACGCTGCTGGGCCGGATCGTGCCCGGAGGACGCTGCGTGGAACTGGCGAGTGCGGGACACTGCCGCCCGATGCGAGTCAGCCCAAATCGCCCACCGGTAGAGGTGGATCTGAGCGGCTCTCCTCCGATCGGTATCCTTCGGGAGATCTCCTGCTCCCAACAATCCATCACTCTCGATCTCCACGAGTGGCTGGTACTCTTCACCGACGGCCTGGTGGAAAGCTTTGACGAAGAAGGTCTACCGCTCGATCGCTCAGGAGTCATGGAAATGCTTCGTCCGCCTTTCACCTCTGCTTCCGATGTGATTGACGCAATCAATACAGGCGAACTAAACCATCGAGGTCATGCCGAGCCCCATGATGACCTGACTGCGCTGGTGTTTGGGTTCAGCGGAAGCAGCATATGATTTCGATTAGGCACGCCAGCTTCGTATTCCCCCGTGAAAAACAATCTCGAGCCCATCGACTTTGTGAGCACTCTGTCAGCACGTCGTGATTGCATGAAGCGAGAGATCGAATTCGCCAGTCATCCCGCCAACCTGTCCCTGGTACGAGACTTCGTTCGGCAGTTCTTGAGAGAGCTTTCGTTTTCCGAGTTGGACAAGGATCTGATGGTGCTCGGGCTCGACGAGGCGTGCACGAATGTTATTCGCTATGCCTATCATCATGAACCGGATCAGCTGATCTGCCTGGTCTGCGAGTCGGTTGACGCCGGCGTCCGATTCCGGCTGCGCGATTTCGGCAGTCAGGCCGAGCCCGATAAGCTCCAGGGGCGACCTTTGGATCTGGTGCAGCCTGGGGGTTTGGGGATTCACCTCATCCGCAAGGCCTTCTCCGAGGTTGATTACAACTTAAAGAAGGAAGGCACGGAACTGGTCCTCGCCAAGCACTATCCCGTGGCGCGGGCACAGCGGGCAACCTCAGCTTCCTGAGGGGTCTCGGCGGAGCGCCGCGGTGAAATGGGGATCGCAAGACCGGCAATTGGCGGCTTTTGCCCCCTTGCCGGAGCCCCAAAACCGTCATCCGAGCTAAAAGGGCGGCACGCCGCCCTATTTGCTCGGCTCGCCGAGCTTTGAGGTCGGCGTGCCGAGCTTTTGACCGGGTTGGCCGAGCTTTTTGCTCGGCATGCCGAGCTATTTGCTCGGCGCGCCGAGCCTTTGACCGGGTTCGCCGAGCAATTTGCTCGGCTGAGGGTGTTGAAAGCTCCGCGTGCCGACCCAAAAGCTCGGCACGCCGAGCGAAAAGGGCGGAATGACGTTTCAGCACCCTCAAGGGCCCCTTCTCCAGCACGGTTGGGCGCCTTCTTAAGCTAATCGCCGCAGTTCAACGACAAACTTGTCATTGAACGCGATGCGATGGAACAGAGTCTCCGCGAGAATGCCCCGGTTTCGACTCTTCCGCCAGCTCTGGTCCGACTACGGGCGATCCATTGCGCCCGCGCCTCATCGCCCTGTGCCAGATACGTGGTCGCCTGAGAAAGTCACCGCCGCTTGGTTGGGTCACGCGTCGGTCCTCGTGAACTTCAAGGGCCTGTGGCTCCTTATCGATCCCGTTTTTTATCCTCGAGTCGGGATCAATCTCGGCCTCACGACCCTTGGCCCCAAGCGCTATGTGGACTGCGCGCTCAGCCCCCGCGATCTGCCGCCTCTGGACGTGCTCTTCCTCTCCCATGCGCACATGGATCACTGCGATCTTCGTTCGCTGGGGAAGTTGCCGCGAAACTGCACGGTGGTCGTTCCAGAGGGGACAGGAGATCTCATTCGGCGCTTTCGCTTCCGGGAAGTTCATGAGCTCGCGTGGGGCGAGACTCGCGAGCTTTCCACCCCCGGGCAGACGCTCACGGTTACTGCGCAGAAGCTGCGCCACTGGGGGGCGCGGCATCCGTGGGACCGCGACCGCGGGTACAATGCCTATGTCCTGGAGCGTGAAGGGCGACGCGTTTGCTTCGCAGGCGACACTGCTCGTACGGACGCGCACCATCTTGGTGCACGGGGTCCGATCGACCTGATGGTGGTGCCAATTAGTGCCTATGACCCCTGGATTGCCCACCATTGCACGCCCGAGGAGGCTGTCGAGATGGCGGACGAAGCAGGCGCGCACTATCTCCTGCCGGTTCACCACGAGACCTTCAAGCTAAGCGCTGAACCGCTCGACGAGCCGATTCGCCGCTTCCGCGCGGCACTCGCACATGCTCCCGAACGAATTGCTCTCGCACAAGTCGGCGAGACGTTCGTCCTCCCCTCCCCGTAGACTGTCTAGCCCACGTCGCAAACAGCCCGCATTGCAGCGGTAGCGGCCCGCATGTCCTCCGCCCGGAAGAGCGAGGTGCCTGCCACCAGGGTATCTGCGCCTGCCGCAACCGACTTGGCGGCGGTTGCTTCATTGATCCCGCCATCCACCTGGATGCGATAGGCGAGCCGCCGCTCGGTTCGAATAGCCGCCGCTTCCTCGATCCGCGGCAACATTGAATCAATGAAGGCCTGTCCGCCAAATCCGGGCTCCACGGTCATCACCAGCAATAAGTCGATCTCTTCGAGAAAAGGCTCCATCGCCGAAAAGGGCGTCCCCGGCCTCAGCGATAGACCACAGGTGCAGCCTGCTGCGCGGATGGCGCGCAGCGTTGAGCAGACGTCGTGCTCCGACTCGACATGGACGGTGATGTTCCTCGCCAGGCTGGTAAAACGCGCCAGGTAATGATCCGGGCGGGAGATCATCAGGTGGACATCCACCGGGATCGTCGCAACGCTTTGGACGCAGGCCACCAGCGCGGGTCCGAAGGAGATGTTGTCCACGAAATGTCCATCCATTACGTCGAGGTGATGCCAGTCCGCCCCTGCTTCCTCCGCACGGCGCACCTCTTCGTGGATCCGGCCGAAGTCGCAGGCGAGAATCGAAGGAGCGATCACAAGGGGATGCAGTGCCATGGCCGCGAAATACAACCGGGTGCACAGCCTGCCAAGTCCGAACCAATGGCCGCTCCTTCGGTTCGAGGCGCTTCGTGCTGCGAGAAAGGCCAACGAGCAACGGCGAATAAACTGCAAAAAACCATTGCCCCATCCCGGGTCGTGAGACATATATCCGCTCCCTCACATTCCTGTGTAGCTCAGTGGTAGAGCAATCGGCTGTTAACCGATCGGTCGTAGGTTCGAATCCTACCGCAGGAGCCATTCTTCCAGGTTTCGTCTCCGTGGTCTGAGACAATCGATGAACCCACCATCCGAACCAGTGTACCCGGTCGCGGAGTTTGCGCTGACTATTCGGGGCCGTCGCCTCGAGGCGCGCACTCAGCTTCCGGCTGGAGAAGTGCGAGTGGCGGACCTGCTTCCTGTGTTGCGGAAGTTCAACGACGCGGTGATCGGTGCGGCAGTAGCCGATGCCGAGGATGCCGGGCAGAAGATTTCATGCTGCGCAGGCTGCGGTGCCTGCTGCCGGCAAGTCGTTCCGATCGGCGAGGCAGAAGCGCTCTCGCTCCTGGAATGGGTGGAAACACTGCCCGCAGCGCAGCAGGAGGAATTGCGGGAGCGATTCCACGTCGCTGCACAGGCTCTCCATGCTGCAGGACTGCTGGAGCGCACCCGTGAGTCGAGCGCCTTACGCGATCGCGCTGAGACTCTGCGCTTTGCTTTGGACTACTTCCAAGCGGGCGTGCCGTGCCCTTTCCTCGTCAACGAGTCGTGCAGCATCCATCCGATCCGCCCGATGAAGTGCCGCGAATATCTGGTCACGTCACCGGCCGTGCATTGCGCCCAGCCCACCGCTGAAACCATCGCAAAAGTGTACTTACCGAAACCGTTCTCGAAGATTCTCTTCCATTTGGAGAATCACATGGCAGCGGGCTGGGGAAAGTGGATCCCGTTGGTACTGCTCTTTCAATGGGGCGCGGAGCATCGCGGAATTCCGCAGAGGCAAACCGAGAGTGGCACGTTATTTCGCGAGTTCCTCACGGCACTCTCTGATGATACACCCGAGGAACTGGCAGATGTCTTCGCTCTCGGCACACCACGCGAGAACGAAGCCTAGCCAGTTGAGATTGCCTCTGTCGTAAAGGCGGGCCAGGGACCGGCGAGGTGTTCCATGGTGATCCACATCGACCGAAACTGGACCGGCCCATAGATCGTCGCGAAGGATGTGTCGGCGGCATCTCGCCCGGTACCGACACAAACAAATCCCGTCGGTGGCGCGAGGCGGGTGGGGTCGAATAGGTACCAGCGTCCCCCGAGGAAAGCCTCGAAATACGCGTGGAAATCCGGCGGCTCCAAGCCAAACGCATAACCCGAGACGAAGCGCGCCGGAATGGCCAGCGCTCGGCAGAACGCAATGCCTAGGTGCGCGAAATCACGACACACGCCAGCTCGTTCCGTTGCGGTGTCATAGGCTGACGTGAGCGGATTCGTACTGCCACGGAGATACTCCACGTTCTCGTAGATCCAGTTGCAGATTCCCGTCACCCGCGAGAAGCCAGGCAGCAGTTGGCCGAACTCTTTCATGGCCATCCGCGCCAGCATATCGGATTCGCAATAACGACTCGGGTACAGATAAGTGATCGTGCCGGGCGGTAGCTCGGCAGGCGGGATCTCAGGAATCACGGGATCCGTGTGATGGTGGTGCGAAAGCTCAACCGTCGCGGAGTATGTGACGCGAAGTTCACCCGCATCCGCGGAGAGCCGATGGTGGCGTTTCTCTTTCACCCCGGAGGAGCACTCCTGCATGATTGCCCCAGTGCTGGTCGTAATCTGTTCCTCCACCAGGCGCTGATGTATCCCGCTGGCTACACTGATATTGAAGATGAATGCGCTCGGTCCTGCGATCTGATAGTCGAGTTCCGTAAAGATGCGATACCGTGTGATCGGTTCGCTAGCTGGCGGGCATATGTCTGGAGAAAGGTGCACGAGATGGTAGCCACTAAACGCACCGGATGGCTCCTGCAAGCCCGCGCCAAACCTTTAACTGTCACATCGCAATTGCCAGCGTCTCACAAGAGATACACAGCACGCTTGAATTGTAACTCAATCTGGTCACACTCGCCCCTCCGAATGCCAACTACATCGACTCTCCAACAGCTCCAACGCGCCCTTCAGATTGCGGAACAGATTGCCGCCCTCGAGAACGAATTGCAGGCAGTACTTGCCGGGAAGGGCTCGCCTGCGAGCGCTCCCGCTTCAGCTACAGCTAGTGCGACAAATTCTGCTTCGGCTGCAAAGCCCAAAGCTAAACGCGGCAAGTCACGTAAAGGACGTGTGGTTAGCCCGGAAGCTCGTGAGCGCATGGCTGCAGCCCAGAAGGCGCGCCGTGACCGCGAAAAGCGCAAGAAGTAGCCGGTCCATTTGGTCCCGGCGGTAATAGTCCGGCGCAGGAGTTGGTCTCCCGCGCCAGGAACTTTCCCTCAGGGCCGTCTTTTCTTAAGCGGCGAGATCCTGCTGCTGCTCGTCGAACTCCATGTGAATGGGCTCGGCCGCAGCTTCAAGGACTGCGAAGTCAGCAAACGCCATCTGCCAGTCAGCCGACTTAAAGAGGAAGAAGGCTACTGCGCCAATCGGCAGCAACGCAAAAGCAGTGACTCCACCCGTTAGACCAATAAGAGGGAGCACCAGTGCGGCGATCGCCGCCTTTTGCGCCTTTGCGAGTGAGCGGGCGTTGATGATGGCGAAAGATTGTAGGGCCGCATAGATCCCGGCACCCATTCCTGCGAGGTTCCAGATGATTCCGGCCGTCTTAAGTGCAATTGCTACGAACCCTGTCGCCGGCGAGTTGAGCAGGCTTGGCATCGTGGCTAGGCAGAGGAGTGCATGTGCGCCGGTGGCCGTCATTAAAGCGGCGCCGATCATGTTTAGCTTCTCAATCGTGGAGTGGTATGTGCTCATAGTCGTCTAGTGTCGTTTGCTTGTTCCTTGTAGTTTGACTACCTCCCGCAAACGGTTGGGGGCCCGCGCTCATTGGACGATCGCTGCGGTGAAGCAGCGCCAGTTCCGAGGTTCGCCTCTGTTAAGCACCTTTGGTGCCGTGTGCTTAGAAGAATCTTTTGCTGCGGGCAGTTCATTTCACCGCTTCGGAGCAACTTAGGCTTTAGTCGCTCATTCGGAGGGGCGTGGCTGGCTACCGGCCATTGCACCGGGCGGGGCTGCATACGCGGAGCAGCCCCCGGTGTAGAAGCGGCTCTGCCAGCAAGTCCCGCCACTGCGGGATGACGGCCTCCATCATTTTCGAGAGGAGGGGCGGTGTTTGGTGGCACAGCGCACAGGGGCACAATATTGGAGGGGCATCCCGCCCTGGCGGGATGACGGACAGAACCTCGCTTTCCACAGGTGGGCTGTACGGTCCGGCGATGACTGAATTTCAGTCATCGCCGGACCGCAGCGGCGCAGGGACGCCTACTTCCATTCCGCCGCCGGACCGTCCGGGCGGGCGACGGTTCTTTTCGGGCAACTGGCGGAATTTTGACATGGGCCATCCAGGTAAAGGGGCGCGTTGCCCAATTACGGAAACCAAGCTCAACCCATCCACTGCCATGCCTGAACTCATCGATCTTACCATTCCACCCGCCGACGTGGCGGCTATCCAGACGCTCCTTACATCGCTGGAAGCCGCCATGCCCTTCCTGGTCGGCCTCTCCGCCGATCAGGTCAAAGCGCTCTTCAAGCTGGGTCCCCGCAGCGAAGCCTTCGTGATGAAAGCCCTGATCGCGGCCGAGTTGCACCCGCGCCTCCTCCCGCGCAAGTCGCCTTTGGCTGCGATGCAGCGCGATGCCGCCTTGCGTGAGACGCTCCGGCCGATTCGCATCCGTGTAGCCACGCTTCTGGAGCTGATTGACGGCACGATGATGCTGGCCGGAGCCGATCTCATGAAGAATGCCTCAGTGGTCTACCGGGTGATGAAGATCAGCGGCCAGGGTCAGGGAGTTGAGGATCTGGTTGACGACCTCAGCCAGCGTTTCACCAAGCGAAAGAAGCTCCCTGCATCCGAGGCGCGATCTTTGGCTCTTCCGAAGCCACTCGCGAGCGCTGTCCTCATTCACTCAGGACCTAACGAGTCAGGCACGATGCAATCGCCTGAATGCGAAAGTGATTCGACCCCCATCGTCGAAGCCACACAGCACCGACAACCACGTCCTAAAAGAGAATGCCATCGTGCCGTCAACGTCGTAGCAATTGCAAAAACGACTGAACTCGTCGGCTCTAAAGCCGGCGAACGATCGGTCGCATCCCAAGCGAGCGATCATCATGAACGATCGGCGACGTGCGCATTTTGTCACCTGGATGGCGCGGGATCCTCACAGGAGGGGTGCAGGATCGATGCAATCTATTCGAGAGGGCCTTCCAGTTAAAAGGCACCATGCGGATCACACCAACCAGCCAGACGCCTCGCTTGCTCATGAACTCTCCGTTTACGCCGCAACTACCCACTACCGGCCGCGCTCCTCGCATTGGCCGACGTCGCTTTATCGAGATCTCAGCCGCCAGCGTGGCGGTGCTTGGGTTCCCTGCCATTCTCTCGGCCAAGCCGCGCGATGCAGCCTTCATCCATGGTGTCGCCTCTGGCGATCCGCTGCCCGACCGGGTGCTCCTCTGGACGCGACTCACTCCTGAATCCGAAGCGACGCCTGGCTCCGGGCTGGGACGAAAGGAGATCGTCCACTGGGAGATTTCAAAAGACCCCAGCTTTCGAAAAGTAGTCCGCAGGGGCGCAGTGAGCACCGGGCCCGAACAGGATCATACGGTAAAGGTGGATGCCGACGAACTCGACGCGGCAACTTCGTATTACTTCCGATTCCGGTGGAAGAATGCGTGGTCCCCGGTGGGCCGTACGCGCACCGCGCCGCACCCGTTCTCACCGGTGAGTTCGTTGCGCTTTGCCCTAGCGTCGTGCTCGAACTTCGAGGGTGGTTTCTTCTCGGCCTACCGGCACATGGCAGCGCGGGGCGATCTCGATTTCGTTCTGCACGTCGGTGATTACATCTACGAGTACCAGCCCGGTGCCTACGGGCCCGGCGCAGCAATCGGGCGGGTGCACACACCCGCCAACGAGATCCTCACGCTCTCCGACTATCGCCGCCGCCACGCGCAGTACAAGACGGACGCTGATCTCCAGGCGCTCCACGCTGCCGTGCCGTTTATTTGCACCTGGGACGACCATGAAGTGACGAACGACGCGTGGCGCGAGGGTGCGGAGAACCATCAACCGGCCACCGAAGGCGATTTTGCAACACGCCGCGCGCAAGCCTATAAGGCTTACTTCGAGTGGATGCCAATCCGTCTCCCAGATCCTGGCTCTGAGCAGACTCGGATCTACCGTGAGTTCCAGTTTGGAACACTTGCAGATCTCTCCATGCTCGATCTCCGGCAGTATCGGGACCAGCAGCCCGCCAATGGTCTCGACCCAGCCAGGACTGATCCGGAGCGCGTGATCGTGGGACGGGATCAGCTTGATTGGTTGAAGGAAAACCTGGGTGCGTCGGAACGCCGCTGGAAGCTGCTCGGCAACTCCGTGATGATCACTCCGGTCGATTTCCGCCAGCCGCTGCCGTCATCCGTGCTCGCACCTCTCGGGCTAATGACCGGTGTACCTTTCAATGTCGACTCATGGGACGGCTACACCGATGACCGACTCGAGCTAATCGAGCACCTTGCCGGAAACGGGATCAACAACGTGGCGTTCCTGACCGGCGATATTCACTCTTCGTGGGCGTGTAACGTGCCGCGAGGAGCCGGGAGCGCGCCTTCCATCGCAGTTGAACTCGTCGGAACGTCGGTCACCTCGGACAACCTGAACGAGATTCTTGGAGTGCCGCCTCGCACGGTCTCGGTGCAGGTGGAAGCGGTTTTCAAAGCGGGCAATCCTCACATCAAGTATTTGGAATTCGACTCCCACGGCTACTCGGTGGTGGAAGTCACACCCGATCGACTCCAGATGGACTGGTATTACATCTCAGATCGGACCGTCAGAGGCGCGACCCAGCAATTTGCTGCTGCCTTCCAGAGCATCGCAGGGACCAACTCCATCGTGCCTGCCGCCGGTCCGCTGCCACCTCGCGCGCTCTTCTAATTCCGGTCGTCGAGAAGCTCGCGTGCGTTGTGGAGAGTGCGCACGCGGGCGGGGCGGCGCACAGTGCTGTATTTGCAGCTTGCGCTGGGTGCATCGCGGCTTGCGGATGGAAAGCCCACACTTTGTATGACTCGCCTCGCCTCTCTCATTTGCTCGATCTTCCTGGCGCTGTCTGCACGCGGCTACTCTCAGGATGGTGCACCTCCGGAGCTTGTAGTGGATATCCAGAAGAACGGGAAAACTTGGCGCGCGCTGCATGGGATCAACAAGGGGCCACTTGCCGCTGGCGGGATTATTGATCTTACCGAGGAGCAACGAGCGCTTCGGCTACCGTGGATTCGCCTGCATGACTGCCATTGGCCGAACCCAGACGTGGTCGATCATCACGCCGTTTTCCCGAATGCAACGGCGGATCCTTCCGACGTTAGGAACTACGATTTCCGCCTTACTGACCTCTATCTAACCGCCGCGCAGAAAACCGGCGCGGAGATCATTTATCGGCTAGGCGAAAGTATCGAGCACACGCCCGTAAAGCGTTTCGTGCACCCGCCGCGCGATGCTGCGCACTGGGCGGAAGTATGCCTGGGCATCATTCGGCACTACAACGAAGGCTGGGGTGAGGGCCTCCACTTGGGCATCCAGTACTGGGAGATTTGGAACGAACCAGAGAACCGCCCAGTGATGTGGACGGGCTCCGATGCGGAGTTCTTTCACCTCTATGTGACCGCTACCAAGGCGATCAAGAAGGCCTTTCCAAAGCTGAAGGTCGGAGGACCGGGAATTGGCGCGACTGGGGTCTTTGAAGGAGGGGAGTTCCGACCTTCTGCCTTTTTGCTAAGTTTCCTGGAGTACTGCCGGGTCTCAGAGGTGCCGCTCGATTTCTTCTCCTGGCACTGCTACACCGACCGCCCGGAAGAACTGGTGATGCGGGCTGTAGCGATCCGGAAGCTACTCGATGCGCATGGCTTCACGAGTTGTGAGAGCCATCTCACGGAGTGGAACTATCTTCCCGGCAACTCATGGGAACCCTTCACGAAGACGGCCTCGCCTCTGGTTCGTCAGCGTGGCTCACGCGCGATGGCAGGAGCGGGAGGCGCGGCCTTTATTGTATCCTCGCTAATCGCTCTGCAGGACGCGCCGGTTGATGTCGCGGCTCTCTTTCACGGCGAACTAGGAGCGTTCGGGCTCTTCGATGAATACGGTGTCCCGACACCCAACTACTACGGCGTGCTGGCTTCATCTCGGTTGCTCCAAACGCCGCTGCTGCTCCAGACACGCAGCCCTGTTCCGGAGACATTGACCGTGGCGGCCGGCGCAAATGCGGAGGGCACAAAAGTGACGGTGATAGTGAGCAACCATGCATCTCAGGAGAGTCGTCTGCGCTTGAAGCTCAAGTCGCTCCCCTGGAGTGGCGCGACTGCAATTCAGGTAAGCAAGATCGACGATGCCCCTGCGCCTTCTCCAAGCGTGATGACGACTCTGAAGGCGGATACTGACTGGCTAGACATCGACGTCCCGGTGCCTGGAGTGACCCTCATCGAACTCACCCCGAGCGCGCCTTCCCCCTAAAGCGAAACGATCGCGCTACTTGCGCGGCGCAAACTGGATCGCGCAGGGCGCGTTCACCTCAACGGACTGGCCGGTGGGAGTGAGCTTGCCCGTAGCGGCATCAACGCGAAAGACCACGACGTTGTTAGTCTGCTGATTGGCGGCCAGGAGGAATTTGCCCTCTGGATCCAAGCCAAAGTAGCGAGGTCCTTTCCCTTGTGTGCTTACGTGCTCGATTAGGGTCAGCCGGCCCGTACCCGCCTCAATGGCGTACACTACGATGCTGTCGTGTCCGCGATTGGAGCCGTAGAGGAACTTGCCGTTGGGGTGGACGAAAACCTCAGCCGTTGAGCTATTCCCGGAGAAACTGGCAGGCAGGGTGGTGATTGTCTGAATCTCCTGAAGCTTTGCCCCGCCCTCCTGCACCTTGAAGGCGGTCATTGTATTGTTCAGTTCATTTATCACGTACACGAACCCAGCCGGGTGCTGTGCCAGGTGACGCGGGCCGGAGCCTGGAGCAACACTGGCGAACGAAGGTTCGCCGGGTATAAGCGTTCCTTTCTCCGCATCAAAGCGCCAGATCCATACCTTGTCCGTCCCGAGATCGCATCCGTATGCATAGGCGCTTTTCGCATCGGTATAGATGGCGTGAGCATGAGGCTGCTTCTGGCGCTGAGGATTTGCGCTCGAGCCCTCGGCCTGAATGAATGCACTGGCGGGTTGCACCGCCCCTTCCGCACTGATCGGCAAGACGGCAAAGCTGCCGGTGCCGTAATTCGCCGCAAGCGCATTCTTCCCTGCGGCATCCACCCAGACGTGGCAGGCGCCGCCGCCTTTTGTGGACTCCTGGCTAAGCTGACGCAGGCTGCCGTTCTCCTCGATGGCAAATGCACTCACTGCTCCGCCGTTGTTCTCACCCACTGCGTATAGCACTTTGCCATTTGGGTGGAGTGCGAGAAAGCTTGGGTTGGACGCTTCAACTGCAAGCTCACCCCCTTTGACAGCACCCGTTTCGGTATCGAGCCGATACTGGTAGATCCCTTTGCTGGCGTCCTTCTTCGTGTATGTGCCGACATAGAAAGGAAGCTCTGCGGCGTGTACCAACGGTGAAGCCATTACGGAGATGCTAAGGAAGACGGCGAGCGTTTGGGCGGTTCTCATGGGGATACGCATGGTGCCTGTGCGCGGATTAGTCCTTCAAGCGCTATCGGGCGCAGCCCCGAACCTACCTGCTGGTCAATTCGACTTTGGTTGCTGGCTCTGCTCCAGAGCAACGGTGACCTGCTCCCCCTCGCGGGCCGCCTCGACGTGCAGCGAACTCCCAGCGTCCTGCACCACTTGGCGCGCGTGCAGCAGCATGTTCGCAACGTAACGGTCGTCGTGTGCAGGATCGTGATGGAAGAGGAAGAGCTGCTTCACATTCGAGCCGATAGCCAGCTGCACCACGTCATCTACGCATCCATGTCCCCACCCGATGTGGTCTGCGTACTCCGCTTGATCGTACTGCGCATCAATGATGAGGAGATCTACGTCGCGTACGAAATCTGCAAGATTCTGCTCCTGTCGGCAGGGAACCTCTCCATCGCGTGACCGCTCGCCGCCCTCGATGGACCATTCGTTGTCAGGGATGTACGCAATAGATCCGCTATTCGTGTTCAGCCGATACCCCACACACACGCCGGGATGATTTGAGAAGCAGGTCTTCACGTGCACCGAGCCGATCTCGAAATGCATATCCCGCTGCTCCTCGATGACGATGTTCCCAGGCATCTGTTTGAGGGCGATCGGGAAGTACGGGCTCTCCATCTGGCCAGCCAGGGTCGCTGCAAGGCCAGCACGCGCTCCCTCGTAACCGAGGATGCGCACCTGATTCTGAGGGCTGTAGGCAGGAAGGAAAAAAGGGAAGCCTTGGATATGATCCCAGTGCGTGTGGGAGATCAGGATGGTGAGCGCAAGCGGCTCCTGCTTGAATTCATCGGCAAGCGCATGCCCGAGGGGACGAATCCCGGAGCCCGCATCAAGGATGATGATCTGCCCATTCGCGCGGACTTCGACACAGGATGTGTTGCCCCCAAAGAAAACGGTCGAGGCGCCTGGGGTCGGAATGGATCCGCGCACTCCCCAGAACTTCACGGTAGCAGCATTGCTCTCCGGAAAGGTGGGAGGGCTGGTACTGATTACTTGACCAGTCTCGGATTCAGGACCCGTGAAGCGGCGAAGGACATCCTTCAACTGAGTAAACTCCAATGGCTTCACCAGGTACTCGTCGGCACCGGACTCCTCGGCTGCCTGCCGATCGGATGGGTAATCCCGGCCGGTGATCACAATGATCTTCGTGTCCTGCAATTCCGCGTGCTCTCGGACGGTGCGGCAAACAAAGAAGCCGTTCCCTTTTGGCATTAGGAGGTCACAGAGGATCACCTCTGGGTGATGCTTCAGAGCAAGTGCAATTCCTGCATCGCCATTCTCCGCCTCGATGACAGTCCATCCCCACATCCGCAGCATCCTTGCGGTAGGGGTACGGCACTGTTCGTCGTCATCGATCAGAAGAATCGTTTTCACTCGGGTGAAGCTGGCGCAATGTTTTCAGCTTGGTTACAGAAATCAATCACTCCGTCCAGCTTGTCGCGATTCGAGAGAGGAGGTAATCTCGACCGGATGAATGTTCCAGACCTCCGCAGTCCTGCCGCAAAGGTGGGTGAGCTATCGTACTTTGGGCGAATGATCGACAAGATCCGCCTGCACGCAAAGGGTAAGCTGCCTGCCGATTATCAGCCTAATCTCGGATCTGGTTTCGATGAACGATGCGTCGACTTCCTTGGGGTCGAATACGCAGCGCTGGCAGAACGTGTGAAGCTGGGCGGGAGTGATGAGGAACTGCTGGAGTGGGCGTTCAGCAGTGGCAAACGACCCACCGAAGAGCAACTCGAGGTCTGGAACGAATTCATGCGGAAGCGGGGCTGGAACGACGAGGCGTCACCCACCTTGAAAAAGCGTCTGGATGACAATGGCTTTTCTGATCGAACGGACATCCAGACGTTCTTTGGCTTCATCGATCTCGATGAAGGCCGTGACCCCCGCGGCCAAAGCTAAGCACCCGGAGGTGGTGCATCGTCCGTTGGAACGCACCCGCATCCGCTGCCGCAGCTTCCGCCAGTGACCCGAACACGGAACTGAATACCCTGCAGCCCGATCTGGCCAGCAACGACCTTGAGAAAGCGTTGCACAGGTTCTGGAGGCATCTCAGGGCACTCCAGTTCAACCAGAATGGGTTTTTCCGCGTGTGAGGGGTACGCTTCAGCCAACTCGCCATCGAGGGCGAACGAGAGATAGGCATTCAGCTTCTCCTGAAGCTGATACATCTGCAATTCCGACCCGTCCCATGGCCTGCTCTCCACCATCCCAAGCATGACCAGATCGCTCTTGGGATCATGGACGATCTTATCGATGACCGCCGGATTCTCCATCCCAGAGGCAGGGGCGACCGATGAATTGCAGCTAGGTGTGCTCACCCGCAAAGCATTGGACCGGCATTGCTCCCCTGTCAAAGAACTTGCCGATGCGGCGAACCAACTCGTCGGGAAACTGCTTGCGCGGCTTATCGCCGACGAGTAGTTACCTCGTCGCCAAGGCCAGTGTAGCTCAGGGGTAGAGCAATAGTTTCGTAAACTATAGGTCGCGGGTTCGATTCCCGCCACTGGCTCCAATTTACTCAGGTTTGGAAGCTACCTGACTCGTGTTTGCTGCCATCAGCCGATCGAAGGCGGCGACGGTTTCGGCAGATGGCTTGAAGTTCCCAGGGCGGTGACCCTCCGCAATCATTCGCGGTGTCCATCCAGACCTGTTCTTCTGATTCCAGACCTCCATCCTAGCGCCGTGGTCAGCGAGAAACTGTACAACTTTCGGTAGATTCTTGTATGCGGCACCGTGCATGGCAGTCTCGCCGTTGGCATCAACAGCGTTCACATCGATTCCGAGATCGAGAGCAAGTTTGGCTGCTTCAAGCACTTCGGGTTCCTCCCCGGCCGTTTCATTTGCGGCTGCTGAGCCGACCCCAAGCCCCGCTGCCACCATCAATGCCGTGGCGTTCTCGACGTTCTTCAATAAGGGGTCCGCACCTAACTCGACCAACAGGCGCATGTATGCAATGTCGGCGGTAGCAGCAGCCATAAGGAAAGGCGTTGCCCCGGCTTTGCTGAAGGAACCTTGCCCCCCCTTCCCTTCCTTCAGCCGGAGATTCACTTGTGCGCCCTTTTCCACTAGCTGGCGGAGGAATTGAATGCTGCTCAGGCTACCCGAACCTAGCGGAGCGGGATCGCCATCGTCTTCTCCACGCGCTGGTTTCCGCACCCATGATATGGCATGCAGCGGAGCGAATCCGGAGCGTTGATCATTCGGATCAGCCCCGGCGTCGAGTAGCGCAACCGCGAGATCGAAATGCCCATTCTCCACCGCCAGGAGCAGTGCGCTTGTTCCAATCCGTGAATTCTTGCCCCCGGGCTTCTTCGGTTCCATAGCCTCGTTCACATCAGCACCTGCTTTCAACAAGGTGCGGATTACGTCGATGCGACCGTTGCGCGCCGCGAAGAACCACGGTGTAAACCCAGAGTCGGTGAGCACAAGGCGAGGGTCCGCACCCGCCTTTAACAATAGTTCTACAACTTCTGCATGCCCGTCCGCGGCTGCCCACATCAGCGCGCTTTGTCCGCGCCGCTCCTTTGCATTCACGGCCGCCCCTCGAGCAAGAAGCGCTGCCACGGGGCCAGGTCTCCCAGTACGGGCTGCAGTCATCAATGCGGTCTCGCCTCCGCGCAGCGTGGTATTCGGATTTGCGCCGTTGTCAAGGAGGAGCCCGACCATCGCCGAGTTCCCATTCTCACAAGCAATAGCAAGCGGAGTTACTCCGTAGCGGTTCGCTGCATTTGCATCTGCTTTGGCCGCGAACAGCAGCTTCGCCGTTTCGAGATCATCGAGGCGAGCCGCCCAATGCAACCCAGTCGCCCCATCCGGCTGTGCCTCATTCACATCAACCCGAGCCTCAAGGAGGGTCCGCACAGTCGCGCCATCGGACTTCTCCGCGGCATCTGCAAGCCGCGACTCAGCAATGGTGACCGGCGCTACTGCACAGACGCAGATTGTAAGTGCAAGGAAGCAACCGACGTTCATGGCTTAAATGGCAAGCGGCTCGAAGAGGTCGTCCACTGTGCCGCTGCTATCCGCGAACGTGTCCATATGCACTCCGACTTTATCCAAGAGCGTCAGGTGGAGATTCGCCAGAGGAGTAGGTTTGTCGTACCGGATATGCCGCCCGCCCTTCATCCCGCCCGCCGCGCCTCCAGCAACGAGCACTGGAAGGTTCGAATGATCGTGGATATTCGGATTCCCAATGCCACTGCCGTAAAGGTACAGAGAGTGGTCGAGCAAGCTGCCGTTCCCTTCTGGCGTGGCCTTCAGCTTTGCCAGAAACTCGGCAAATAATGACACATGGAAGGCATTAATCTTCGCCATTCGCGCGATCTTCTCAGGATCATTGCCGTGATGTGAAAGTGGGTGATGCGGATCGGAGACGCCGATTTCCGGGTAAGTGCGGTTGCTCGTTTCACGTGCGAGCTGAAACGTGATGACCCGCGTGACATCCCCTTGGAACGCCAGCACCTGCAAGTCGAACATCAGGCGCGCATGCTCCGCATAGGATGCTGGAACGCCTACTGGGCGGTCTAGGTCCGGGAGCGGGTTATCCATCATATCCGCCTCGGCGCGTTGAATTCTCCGTTCCACCTCACGAACAGTGTCGAGATAGTCACCTACGCGTCCGCGGTCACTTGGATCGAGTTCGCGCTTCAGCCGGGCAAGATCCTCATTAAATGAATCAAGCAAGCTCGCCTTTCTCCGGAGCGTAGCCCGGCGCTCTGCAAGGTTTCCGCCCTCGCCGAATAGGCTCTCGAAGACAATTCGTGGATGCGCCTCCGCAGGCAGCGGCGTCGTTGGTGAAGACCAAGAAAGATTATTCTGATAGACGCAGGCGTAGCCGTTGTCGCACTGCCCCACGACTTGAAGCAAATCCATCGCCAGCTCAAGCGAGGGCAGCTGCGTCCCCTGCCCTATTCGCTGCGCGGCAATCTGATCTACGGTCGTGCCGAGGTAATAGTCCGTGCTCTCAGTTAGCTTCGCCTTGGCTCCACTTAAAAAGGCAGAGTTGGAGGTTGCGTGACTGCCAGGATACGCGTTTTGCAGCTCCATGTTACTGATCACGGTGACGTGCTCCTTCACGGGTTCGAGCGAACTAAGGATTGGAGAAAGTTCACCAAGCGTACTTCCGCCAGCCGGCGTCCAGCGGCTCTGGTCGCAGCCCATGGGCATAAAGACGAACCCAAGCCGACGAACTGGGTTTGCGGCAGTCTTGGCGAGCGCTGTAGACGCCGGCACCATCGCATCGAGGAGCGGCAAGGCCAACGTGGCTCCCATGCCGCGGAGGAACGTCCGGCGCGAAAGGAACTTCTTTGTGATGATCATAGGGCTTTCCTCATGGTGAACGGCGTGCTGTTGACGATTCCGATAATGACTGACGAGAAACGAAAATCCTGAGCTGCCGCCTCGCGGACAATTTTGCGGACCGCTGGCGCGTCATAAGATTCAACCCCGCGGCCGAGAGCAAAGGTGAGCAACTTCTCCGTGAGGGTGCCGACAAATAGCTCAGGGCGCTGGCGCAGGGCCTCTTCCAATGGAGCTACCCCGACGAACTTTCTCCCATCCGGGAGCCCCCCCGCCGCCTCAACGGGCTGCCCTTCCTCAAGGGTCCGAAAGCGGCCGATCGCATCGTAATTCTCAAGTGCAAAACCCACAGGATCCATTACGTCGTGGCAGCTCGCGCAAGCGGCATTGGCGCGGTGCTCAGCGAGCCTTTCGCGTACCGAAAGGTTCGCTGCCACGGTGTTGTCTCTAAGTGTCGGCACATCCGGCGGAGGTGGGGGCAGAGGCGTTCCGAGAATGTTCTCTAAGATCCACTTACCTCTGATCACCGGCGAGGTCCGAGTTGCGTACGAAGTCACGGTGAGAATGCTGCCCTGCCGAAGCAAGCCGCCGCGCCCATTATCCGGCTCGAGAGCGACTCGACGGAAGTGGCTGCCGTACACGTGTGGAATTCCATAGTGCTTCGCGAGCCGCTCGTTCAAGAATGTGTAGTCCGCCTTCAGCAGGTCGAGAACACTGCGGTCTTCGCGCAGAACGTCTTCAAAGTGCAGTTCCGTCTCCCGACGGAAGGCTTGGCGCAGGTTGTCATCGAACTCCGGAAAGAGGCGAAGATCGGGCGTGGTCGATTCAAGATTTCGTAGGTGCAGCCACTGCTCGGCAAAGTTCTTCACGAAATTTTGCGCGCGTGCGTCTGCAAGCATCCGCCGGACCTGCCTCTCGAGAGTGTCGGGTTGGTGAAGGTCGCCGCGCTCCGCCGTCGCGAGCAGTTCTTCATCCGGGATGCTGCTCCAGAGAAAGAACGAAAGCCGCGATGCGAGTGCAAGGTCGCTGACGCGGTATGCTGACTGCACAACCTGATCGGCAGGAGCCCGTTCGATGCGAAACAAGAATTCGGGACTAACCAGAATAGCGCTCAGCCCTGCGGCAATACCCGCCTCGAAGCCAGCAACCGTCGCCGTTTCGCGGAAGAATTGCATTGGCTTCTGGAGATCGTCGGCGACCACCGGTCGACGAAGAGCGCGCCGCATCAATGCAGAAAGGATCTGTTCTGCAGACGCTTCACCGGAGGCGGGTGGTGTGCTTTGGCTCCCGAAGATCAGCTGCCGACTCGGTGAGTCGCCTGGAGTCGCCGAATCGTAGGGGCCGTTGATCGAGACCTGGTAAATGGCCGGCCCAAGACGAGGGTGCCGATGCATGTTGTAGCGGGCCAGGTACGGCTGGCGTTTCGTCTGGAGGAGCGATGACGGATTCTTCTGAAAGGTCACGCCGATCTGATGCGGTCCCGCAGTTACGCGCACGCGCGCCTTCAAGTGAGCGTCCACCTTCTCAAAGTCCCGGTCACCTTTAGGCGGTGCAACAGTGAAGGTTGCGACGGGGCCACGATCCAGCAGCACTTCAACCTCGTGAGGCTCGCGTAAGCCCTCTACCTCCTCGTTCCGATCGCGGGTCAGGCGGACTTGCACCTCGTATTCGCCGTCACGTGGAAAGGTATGAGTAATGAGCGTACCCCCACGGGTGCCGAGTGGGAGCCCATCGACATGCTCCTCCTGGGTCAGATCTGCTGGGAGACGGAATGTTGCGCCGTCCGGACGTCGGTGGGGAAGGCCCACCGCCAACTGGCTGATCTTCTCGGCGGCGGCGATGTACCGATTAAGCAGCGTCGGAGAAAGTTCACCAACCGTCACGTTGTCGAAGCCGTGACTCGCTTCATCCTTCGGTAAGAGCGCAGCTGCATCGATCTTCAGCCCCAGCAGATCCCGAATGACATTCTGGTACTCCGTTCGAGTAAGGCGCCGGAAGGCTTCAGTCCGGCCCGGATTCGGAGTCTCTGCTGCCGCTTGATCCAGCGTCGAGGCGAGCGTCTCGATTACTTGATTGTAGACTTCATCCCCCGGCCTGTCTTTTCCAATCGGCGGCATTTGGCGCGCTCGAAGCTTGCGGATCACCTCTTCCCATTCTGCGGAATGCTGAGTGATCTCGCTACCGAGAATTAGGTCCAGGTTGAGCCCTCCCTTGGAGGCGTCTGCATCATGGCAGTTCACGCAATACTCGCTTACTACCTGAACAACTGGATTGTCAGAGTGCGCTTGAGAGGCTCCTGTATTCGTTAAGAGCAAAAAAGCCCCAACCAAGAGGCCAACGCGTCGGCGTATGTGATTCAGTACCGCAGGGCAGCTACCGATGGGGGAAAGTCGGTTCACAAAGGGGGATTCTAGAGTCACCTCTGACAAGCCGCCGGACAAGGAGAAAGCTGACACTGCCTTCGGCTCCCTAGCGGAGTGCGCGTGCTGTGACCTACTCTTCGCCACCAGGGTCAGAGCTATGCGCGGCCTCATCATTCTCACGTGCAGCTGAGTCGCCCTTTCTCTCAGCCGTCATCGAAACCGAAGGGACGCTTTGATCTGCTACAAACTCTTCCTGAGGCTCGTCCATGATCTGCTTTTCCATGTGCGGCTCATCACAGTCACGCTGCTTCTTTTGATCACTCATGACGGGGAATCGCCTACCGCGGCACTTACGCTCGCTTTCTTCTGACATCCTTGCTTCCGCTCGATGAAGGGATCGTCTTGATTGGCCCTAGTGCGCGACAAGCCCCCGATCCTTTCTGTCGAGAATCTCACGATCCGGCGTGGGGACACTCTCATCATCGACCGCCTCTCTTGGACGGTCCACGCCGGCGAGCATTGGGTGATCCTCGGAGCGAACGGCTCGGGCAAGACATCGCTGCTCAACGCGCTCACCGGATATCTTAGCCCCACGGAAGGCGAAGTACGCGTGCTCGGCGAGCAGTACGGCGCAAGCGACTGGCGGGATCTGCGCGCAAGGGTGGGCATTGTTTCCTCAAGCGTGCGACAGATGATGCACGACTCAGAGCTGGCGCTGACCTCAGTTGTGAGCGGTAAGTACGCAATGATCGAGTACTGGGGCACGGTGAGCAGAGAGGATCGTGCCGAGGCAATGGTGATTCTGCACTCGATTGAGGCGGAGCATCTACAGGATCGCCGATGGGAGGTGCTCTCTCAAGGGGAGCGGCAGAGAGTGCTGATCGGGCGCGCGCTCATGGCACGACCGAAGTTGCTCATACTTGATGAACCGTGCGCGGGGCTGGATCCGGTAGCCCGGGAGCACTTCCTTGCTTTTGTCCAACGCCTCGGGAGCCGAAAAGATGGCCCGTGCCTCGTCTTCGTGACGCACCATGTGGAGGAGATTGTACCGGTGTTCTCACATACCCTGCTCCTGCGCAAAGGGCGTGCAACCGCGGCGGGTTGCCGCGATGCGGTGCTCACGTCGCCTCTGCTTGCACAAACCTTCTCCTCCGAGCTGCGACTCTCCAAGCGCAAGGATCGTTACACCCTGAGGATTGCCCCCAAAGGGACGGGCGTGCTGTAGGTATTTTAATCGCCGCTGCGATTGTGCACGCCGCCCTGCTTCATTATCCTAGGCGAAGTGCTAATCAGATCATCAACACTCGCGTCGACCTCGCGCACCCTCCTCGCGTGTCTCGCAATGCTATTCGCAGAAAGGAGCGTGCACTCCCAGGATCCGGTAACCCCACCACTATCAATCCCTGCTCCCACCATGACCGAGGTCAGCCCCGGCGTGTTCCGGTTTGGCGCACTGACGCTTCGCAAGGAGTCACGTAGTGTCACCTTTCCCGGCAAGCTGAACATGGCCAATGGCACGTTGGAATATCTGATTACCGGTACCACAGGGAGCACTCATGAGGCGCTTCTAGTAACAGAGATCGCTCCCAGTGATCTGCACATGGCGATGCTCCTACTCGGTGCAAAAGGGGCGGGCCTGCACGCACCCTCGCCCGATCAGAAGCCCCCTGGCCAGATCACTGACGAGTATCTGAAGACTGCTCCTGCGGTTGTCGGAGACAACATCTCCATCAGTGTGACGTGGACAAAGGATGGCAAGGAAACGACGACCTTCGCCGAGGATTGGCTGCGCAACACTGAAACCGGCAAGCCTGGGGAGCGAGGCCCGTGGATCTACACTGGCTCGATGTTTGTCGGTGATCGCTTCCTTGCGCAGTCCGAGCAGGCTTTCGCCGCTCTCGTGACTTACCCGCCCGCTTTGATTAATAATCCGCGGAAAGGGAATCAGAACGATGCTGCGTGGGAAGTGAACGAAACGGCTGTACCGCCGGTCGATACTCCCCTTCAAATTACCATTCGATTAGAACCTGCCCCGCCGATTACTCCATGAAATCGCTGATTCTGCAAATCACTGCCCTCGCAATCGCTAGCACCGTTACCCTTGCTGCCGAGCCACGGCTAGCTCGCAAACATGCTAATGAGTCTCTTCAGCAGGAGGTTCAGCTCGCGATTGATAAAGGCCTCACATATTTAAAGGCGCAGCAGCAGCCGGATGGCTCCTGGTCAAATCCGGAACATCCCGCGCTGACAGCTATGCCGATCATTGCGTTCCACCGGGAACCGAGCGGCAAATACGCTAAAGAAAAGCCGGAGTTCCTCCGCAAGGGATATGAGTTCTTGCGGAAAAATGTACAGCCGGATGGCGGCATCTACACCAAGGGTCTTTCCAACTACAACACCTCTCTTGCGCTAGTCGCACTCTTGGGAACAGGGACTCCCGCTGACGAACCAGTGATCACCCGGGCTCGCGAGTTCATCGTTGCCGGGCAGGCGAAGGGAATGGCAAATCCGGCGCTGGATGGTGGTATTGGCTACGGTCCAACCGGGGTTAGTCCGAAGCGCCAGCACCCGGATTTGGACAACACTCTAATCGCCTTGGAGGCCTTGCGCGCGTACGAGCGGGCGAGACCTACCGTTGAGATTGCCGCAGGCAAGGATCTCGATTGGAAGGCAGCGATCGACTTCATCTCCCGCACGCAGAATCTCCCTAGCCACAATCCCGGCGCGAGCAAAGACGCGCGGGACCACGGCGGCTTGATTTACTATCCAGGTTTCAGCAATGCCGACCCTGCAGATGGGCCAAAGGCGCTGCGATCCTACGGATCAATGACCTACGCCGGCCTGCTTTCGTTCATCTATGCTGACCTACAGAAAGACGATCCGCGCGTGATTGCGGCAATGGAATGGCTGGCGAAGAACTATACTCTTGAAGAAAATCCTGGGCTTGGAAAGCAAGGGCTCTATTACTATTACCACCTACTGGCTAAAGGTCTGGGTGCCGCTGGAGTGAACGAGCTAAAGACAGCAGAAGGCAAGCAGGTGGACTGGGTGCGCGACGTCGCGCTCAAACTCATCAACCTTCAGAATGCTAATGGATCGTGGGTAAACGACACGGCTCGCTGGATGGAAAAGGATCCCGTGCTGGTCACTAGCTATAGCGTCATGACGCTCGAGATCCTACATCAGCAGCTGCAGTAAACGCACAGAGTCTGCGGGCTCACTCAAGTATTTGGATTCGAGCATTGCGGATTTCGACTTGCCCACCACCGCGGCTTAGTTCCTGGAAGCCTATGTGTCCACGCCGTGGACGCTCGGAGAGCGAGGTTGCAGGAGAGCCGTCATGACGTTCCACCGCTTTTGCGTGTGTCGCCAAGTCGGTCTCAATGATTGTCTTGCCGTTTAAGACGACAGTAACAGCACTGCCACGGCAGGTTATATGATACTGGTTCCACTCCATGGGCTTATAGACCTGTTCGGAAGGGGCGACCGCCCGATACAAGCCGCCGGTTAGTTCGTTAGGTGGGACACTCATTCCCGAGGGGTAATAGCGCGGGTCGACCATCTGCAGTTCCAAACCGTCAAAAGCTGGGTCGCCCGCTAGCGGGAAACGAATTCCGCAGCCTCCATTTCCCTGCTCACCAAGCTTCCACTCGAACTCGAGGATGAAATCGCCGTACTCACGCTCACTCACCAGCCAAGTCCCGCGAGGGTCACTGCCACGAAGGGTGCCACCCTCAACCCGCCATACGACCCCCGCGTCAGCCGGATGTTTCACGTCGTCCCAGCGCTGCACGCGCCAACCCTCAGGGACGCCATCCTTTGGGAAAAGTGGTACAAACTTCGCCGGATCGTCTCCGCGTGACACAAAAGGCGAGCTTAGCAGCAACACTGCAAGGGTTTGGATTAATCGCGAGGTCATTGGGGTTGGCATTGCCAGGGCAGATGTATAGCTGGTTGCACTTGGGTTCCAGTTGCGCGTGAGCACAAAAACGGCGGGCGAACTCAAAGAGTTCGCCCGCCGGTAGTACCACTTGTTCCTAATGGTTAGCTAGCGCCCGCAGGAGTTTCGGTCGGAGCTTCCGCCACGGTGAAGGTAAGTTTGCCGTTCTCCTCGCTGACGTGTGCAGAATCGGCAGCCTTGATATTCCCACGGAGAATCTCCTCCGCCATTGGGTCTTCGAGGTAACGCTCCACAGCCCGGCGCATAGGACGCGCGCCGTATTGCGGGTCGTAACCCTTCTCAATGAGGAACTGGGTAGCCTTGTCGTCCAGGATGATCTTGATCTCCTTCGCCTTGATCCGCTCCGTCACCTTTGCGATCTCGAGATCGACAATCTCAAGCAGCTCGGGCCGACCGAGCGGATGAAATACGATGAGGTCGTCCAAACGATTAATGAATTCAGGCTTAAGCGTCCTCTTCGCTTCCTCGAGGATCTTTTCACGTATAACCTCATAACTCGTTTCATCGCGGGCAGAGGCCATGAAGCCCATTACACTCGACTTCTTGATCAGCTCCGCGCCGATGTTCGAAGTTAAGATGATGATCGTGTTCCGGAAATCGATCTTGCGACCAAGTGAGTCAGTCAGCTTGCCCTCTTCAAGGATCTGCAGAAGCAGATGCATTACATCCGGGTGAGCTTTCTCGATCTCATCGAAGAGCACCACCGAATACGGACGACGCCGCACCGCTTCGGAGAGCTGTCCGCCCTCCTCATAGCCTACATAGCCGGGAGGAGAGCCGATCAGGCGAGAAGCGGTGAACTTCTCCATGTACTCGGACATATCGATCTGGATCAGCGCGTCGCGGTCACCAAACATGAACTCGGCAAGCGTTTGCGCTAGAAAGCTCTTACCGACCCCAGTTGGACCGAGGAAGATGAACGAACCGATTGGTCGGCGGGGATCCTTGAGGTCAGCACGTGAACGGCGCAGAGCCTTGGAGATAGCGGAAACAGCCTCTTGCTGCCCGATGACACGTCCCTTTAGATCGTCTTCCATGCGAAGGAGCTTCTGCGTCTCCGCCTGCTCCATACGGTTAAGCGGCACTCCGGTCCACTTGGAGACCACATGAAGGATGTCATCCTCCGAGACAACCACCTCTTTTTCCTCCCGCTGTTCGCGCCATTCCGTAAGGATGCGCTCCAGCTTCTCCTTGGCGTGCTTCTCCGTGTCCCGGAGCGAGGCTGCTTTCTCGAAATCCTGCGCCTTAATCGCACCCTCCTTCTGATTGCGGATCTCCTCGATCTCGCGTTCGATCTCCTTCACGTCCGGCGGACGGGTCATGGAGCCAATGCGCGCACGCGCACCTGCCTCGTCCATCACGTCGATCGCTTTATCAGGTAGGAAGCGCCCAGTAAGATAGCGGTCGCTTAGCTTCGCCGACTGCTCCAGTGCTTCGTCGGTGTACCGCGCTTTGTGGTGAGCCTCGTACTTCGGACGCAGGCCCTTCAGGATCTGGATAGTCTCCTGGACCGAAGGCGCTTCGACTTTCACCTGCTGGAAGCGGCGCTCCAACGCAGCATCTTTCTCGATGTACTTGCGAAACTCGTTCAGAGTAGTCGCGCCGACACACTGCATCTCGCCGCGGGAAAGCGCTGGTTTGATGATGTTTGAAGCATCCATCGCCCCTTCCGCCGATCCTGCGCCGACAATTGTGTGTAGCTCGTCGATGAAAAGGATGACGTTCTTGGTGCGACGGATCTCGTCCATCACGGCCTTGATCCGCTCCTCGAACTGACCGCGATACTTGGTGCCCGCGACCATCAGGGCCAGGTCAAGCGTGATGACCTTCTTATCGCGGAGCAGTTCCGGAACGTTGCCGTTTGCAATCTCCTGCGCCAGTCCCTCGACGATCGCTGTCTTGCCGACACCGGCTTCGCCAATCAGCACTGGATTGTTCTTGGTTCGACGGCAGAGCACTTGGATCACCCGCTCGATCTCATTTTGACGGCCGATCACGGGATCGAGCTCCGATTTTTTCGCGAGTTCCGTCAGGTCGCGGCCAAAGGCGCGCAACGCGGGCGTCTTAACGTCCTTCTTGCCTGAGGACTCCATCGGCTGCTCCTGCTCCGTCTCTGGAGGAGTAAAGTTCGGGTCCAGCTCCTTGAGGATCTCATTACGAGTCCGCTCAATATCGACTTCCAGATTCTTGAGGACGCGGGCTGCGACCCCTTCCCCTTCGCGCAAGAGGCCAAGCAGGATGTGCTCAGTCCCCACGTAAGAGTGGTTAAGCGACTTTGCTTCCTTACCGGCTAGGGCGAGCACCTTCTTCACGCGCGGCGTGTACGGGATGTTGCCGACCATCTTGGTCTCTGGGCCGGAGCCAACCTGCTTCTCGACCTCCATACGGACGGTCTCGAGATCGAGCCCCATCTTCTGGAGGACGTTAACGGCCACACCCTGCCCCAGCTTGATTAAACCCAGCAGGAGGTGCTCGGTGCCCACATAGTTGTGGTTGAAACGGTCCGCTTCCTTCCGAGCGAGGGCGAGGACCTGCTGTGCGCGTGGTGTGAAGTTGTTCATCATTTTCTAGGTTGCCTCTGGGTTCCCCACTGCTTTCCTAAACCCAAAGTGGGCCTCGGATGCAACTGCAACTTGGCGCGCATGCATGCTCTCCGCAAACTACTTGTCTCGCGCCGCGCAACTGTGGCTGCGAAATCCGCTTCGAGGTGGACGCTGGGGTAAGGCAAAGGCAACTACCCAAGTTACGCTAAATCAGACAGCTGCAAGCCGTCTTTGTTCAAGAAGGCGTCTCACCGCCACTTGTCTGTGCCTTGCTCACGTCGGGAATTGGGAAATCCTTCAGCTTCGCCCGGACGATGTCCGCTCGGAGCGCGTCCCGCTCGTCCGCCGCAAGCTTCTGCTGCGAACCCTTTTGCAGATGCGCAGGTTGCGTTTCCATGAAGAGTTCGTCGATCGGCACCCGCCATTCTTCCGGGAAGAATCCGAGATCGATCCCGAGCTTCATGAACGACAAAAGATTGAGCGCTTCCTTCGAATTCATCGAATGCGCGTACCGAAGGATGCCGTAGCCCCGCCCGATATGGTCGAGCAGCGTGGTCGGCTTCTTCTGAATCAGCGTTTGCCGAGCATTTTGCTCGTGCTCGATGATCTGAAGGATCACCTTGTTCAGCCGCTCGATAATCTCGTCCTCTTTCTCGCCGAGCGTTGTCTGATTGGAGACCTGGAACAGATTTCCCAGAGCCTCGGTTCCTTCGCCGTACAGCCCACGAACCGCGAGGCCGATCTTGTTCACAGCCTGGATCACCTGATTGATCTGCTCGCTGAGCACTAGGGCCGGGAGATGCACCATCGCGGAGGCACGCATGCCGGTACCAACGTTCGTCGGGCAAGCCGTGAGAAAGCCCAGCTGCGGATGAAAAGCGAAATCCAGCTTCTGCTCGAGCTCCGAGTCGACCTTATCGATCATCTTGAAGACGCTCTTTAGCTGAAGTCCCGAGCGGATCGACTGCATCCGCAAGTGGTCCTCCTCGTTGATCATAATCGAGAGCGTCTGCTTCTTGTTCATGATCACCGCCGAGCCTACGCCTTTCGCCGCGTGCTCTCGCGAAATCAGATGCCGCTCCACGAGCACCTGTTTTTCCAGTGCCGAGAGTTCCTGCGAGGGCACAGAAAACGCGTCGTGCATCTCCCCGAGTTCCTCCACCCGTGGCTTGATCGCCTCCAGGATCTGCAGTCGCTCCGTCTTCTTCGCCCAACCAGGGAATGAGAAGTTCCGCAGATTGCGCGCGAGCCGCACGCGACTGCTTACGACGATCTGATGGTGCGGTCCCTCGCCTCGGAGCCACTCGCCGCTACTGGTCAGGATGTTGTTAATCGACATGGCTTAAGCTTCGACGTCGAGACCACGGATCTGGTCGCGAATCTGTGCTGCTGACTCGTAATTCTCCTCCGACACGGCCTTCCGTAAGTCGCTGTGCAAATTCTTCACCTGCTGCTCCCGTTCAATGGTCCGAAGCAGGCGGGAAGGCACCTTGCCCTGATGAGAAGTCCCTTTGTGCATTCCCTTCAGCAGCGACTGCAGCCCATCGCCGAAAGTCTCATAGCAACTGGAGCATCCGAGCCGGCCGGTCTTCTTGAAGTCTGCCTGACTAAAGCCGCACACCGTGCACTTCTGCGCGGTACCGCCACGCTCCATCTCCTGAGCGGCCCCCAGCCCGAGCAGCAGATCCGCAAGTGCAAAGCCAGTGGGGTCGGTCACACCTTTCTCCTTCGAGCAGGATTCGCACAGATTCACCTTCTGCATCTTTCCATCCACAATCTGCGTGAGGAAGACGGTGGCTTGATTCTGCTTGCAGACGTCGCAGGTCATGGGACGAGCAAAGTGCTCCTGTTTCTGTTCCCTCGAAACGGGCACCATTGCAAGTGCGCGTTACGAGCCGCGTGAAGGGATCGGCTCAAGGATAGATGGGAGTACCCGTCGACTGGGTGATCTCCCGGAATCGAGCCACGATCTGCTCCGTAACTGGGCCGGGCTTGCCCGTGCCGATCGGTCGCGTGTCGAGGCGGTTTGCAGCGATCACTTCCGCAGCCGTCCCAGTAAGGAAGCACTCGTCGGCCGTGTAGATGTCGTAGCGAGTCATCTCAATCTCACGGATTGGGATACCCAGCTCTGCACAGATCTCGAAGACCACCTGCCGCGTGATTCCCCGCAGCCCGCCCGCATAGATCGGCGGCGTAAGCACCTCTCCCCGCTTCAGAATGAAGATATTGTCGCCTGTGCATTCCGCTACCAGCCCCTCGTCGTTCAGCATCAACCCCTCGTCGGCGCCGGCATGGGTTGCCTCGATCTTCGCGAAGATGTTGTTCAGGTAATTTAGGGATTTCACCGCTGGCGGCAGCGCTGCAGGCGAGCAGCGGCGCGTCGAGCAGGTGACCATCTCCATACCCGTTTCGTACTTCTCCGCCGGGTAAAGCGCGATCGTGGCTACGATGATGATCACTGATGCCTTTGGGCAGCGCTCCGGGCTTAGTCCGAGATTCCCCACGCCGCGGGTTACCAGCAGGCGGATGTACCCATCGCGCAAGCCATTCTGGCGGATTGTCTCCAGCAGCGCCTCGCGCATCTCGTCCAGCGTCAGCGGAATGGTCAGGCACAGCACCCGTGCTGATTCCCAGAGACGCTCCAGGTGCTCCTCGAGTTTGAAGACCCGCCCATTGTAGAAGCGAATGCCTTCAAAGATGCCGTCGCCGTAAAGGAGACCGTGGTCGAACACGGACACCTTGGCGTCGGCTTCGGGGTAGAAGCTGCCATCAATGTAGATCTTCATCGCGAAAGGGGGGATGAACAAATCAGAAGGGTGTCACTTCGCAAACCGATTTCTTCGCAGATGCGCGTCGCAATCCTACCTCTATGAAGATGGCGTCCCCTTCTGCCACGCGTGGACGACACGATTGGAATGGTTAAGGATAGATCCGCTTGTCGGATGCCACTCGCCAGCGCTGGGTACAGCGCTAGATTGCCGCCTGTGGATGATGAACTTCCCGACTATTACGCAACGTTGGGACTGGATCGGGGCTGCACGCTGGCACAGATCCGGGCGGCTTACCGGTTGCTCGCGAAGCGTCTTCATCCGGATCGCAATGCCGGTTCTCTGGAAGCCGAAGAGCGCACGCGAACGCTGAACGAAGCACATGACTGCCTGAGCGACGCAGGAAGGCGGCGCGCCTACGACCGAGACTTGGGAGGGCGCAACCTGGAACCTGAGCCGCGAAGCCGAGGTAAACTCGAGCGAAACATCGCGCATGACGTGCATCTCCGGATCGAGGAGTTGCTGCGCGGCATCTCTCTGGAATTCACGGTCAACGATCCAGCGAACGTTGAGGGACCAGAGACCTATCAACTCGCGGTTCCCCCAGAGACAGCGCCCGGCACTCGCTTCCGTCTACCGAGAGTTGGGACCTTCGACGGCGGGGTTGTGCAGGTCCGCGTGAAAGTACGACCAGGCGCTCGCTTCAAGCCGCGTGGTTCCGATCTGCGATGCGATTTGAGGATCAATGCACGCAGGGCAGCACAAGGTGGGACGGAGACGCTCCCAGGCCCTGCGGGCGGAACAGTCCGCGTGGCCGTCCCGCCTGGCGTCGGTCGTGGAGAGATTATCCGGGTACTTGGTGAAGGACTTCCAAAAGCGCGAGGAGGTCGCGGAGATTTGCTGGTGAAGATCACCTACCGTCCGGAGGTGCTCACCAGTCGCGCCGGCCGCTGGTAGAAGGCTGAGGTGCCGATCGGTCCCTCAAAGCCATCATTCGTGGCCTAACGGGTGTTTCTTGCGTTGCAAAGTCAGCTTGTACGAGCCGCAACGCCAACTGTTCCACAAGCCTCACCACATTCCTCCAACGGATGCTCATGATCAGGAGATCCATCTCACTCTAGGAGCTCTTGTTCGGGCCTAATTAGGGGGCTCTCCCGTCCATAAGGATGACAGGCGGGTGCGTCATTTTGATGCGGCTGCGCATCACAACCACGAGGGCACCCGCCATTTCGACGCAGCGATGCATCAGTTGAACGGGAGCACCCGTCAATCTGACGCACCAACCCGTCAATCTGACGGAAGCGCGCATCGAATCGGCGGGACAACGCGTCGTTGCGACGGGACGACGCGTCATTTCGACGCAACGGCGCGTCATTTTGATGGGCAGATTCTGCCGATTCGATGTCATGGACGACGATCGAGTGAATGTTCCACGGAAGCAGAGAGGTTGTTCACGCGATGACTGCGGGGGGCGCTTCCAGACAATGATCAGCCGCTCGTCGCCTCAGATTGAATTTGAAGTCGTGGTACATCCGAACCGGTAATAGGCGGCACGGCGAAGCGGGTTGTTTGGCTCGATCGAACGACCGATCCAAATCCCACTTGATTTGACCCCTCGCGCTCCTAGCCTCTGCCGATGCACGAACTTCTCGCCACGCCGCACCTCGAATCCACCGCCGCGCTCCTGGCGCCGACGGATACGTTCGTCCGGCGTCATGTCGGACCGTGCGCAGCGGAAGTGGAAGCGATGCTGGAAACGCTGGGGCATGATTCGCTGGACGCGCTCATCGATACCGCAGTGCCCGCTGCAATCCGGCTTAACCGCCCCCTCGCTCTTCCACCTAACCGGGGTGAGCACGAGACTCTGGCAGAACTCCGGGCGATCGCGTCACGCAACAAGATCTTTCGCAATTACCTGGGCCAGGGCTACTCGGATTGCATTACGCCACCGGTCATCCAGCGCAACATCCTCGAGAACCCCGGCTGGTACACTGCGTATACGCCGTACCAGGCGGAGATTGCGCAAGGACGGCTGGAGGCGCTGGTGAACTTTCAAACGCTAATTACGGATCTCACGGGTCTGGAGATTTCGAACTCCTCACTCCTCGACGAAGCCACTGCCGCCGCTGAGGCGATGGCAATGGCAAAGGCGATGCGGAAGGATTCCGGGGCGAATGCGATCCTCGTTTCGCGCACCTGCCATCCGCAGACGATCAACGTCATCCAAACGCGTGCCGAACCGCTCGGGCTGCAGGTGATCGTCGCGGATGAGGACGAATTCGATTTCACCGCGGAGAGATTCTTCGCAGTGCTGCTACAGTATCCAGACACCACAGGGGCGATTCGAGACTACGCTGCGGTAGTCGAGAAGGCGCACGCGGCAGGCGCCGCAGTGATCATGGCTGCGGATATCTTGGCGCTCACGGTGCTCCAATCCCCGGGAGAGCTGGGTGCAGACATGGCGGTGGGCTCGTCGCAGCGGCTCGGGGTGCCGCTGGGCTACGGCGGACCTCACGCAGGGTATCTGGCGACGCGCGATCAGTTTAAGCGCGTGATGCCCGGGCGGCTCGTCGGGGTGTCGCACGATGCGCAGGGCAAGACGGCTTACCGACTGGCGCTGCAGACTCGCGAGCAGCATATTCGTCGCGAGAAGGCCACGAGCAACATCTGCACGGCCCAGGTGCTCCTGGCGGTCTTGGCCTCGATGTATGCGGTTTATCACGGGCCGGAGGGGCTTACGCGAATCGCACGCCGGGTGCATCTTTATGCAGCGATGCTCGCAAATGGGCTGCGGCAGCTGGGCTTCCAGGTGGCGTCGGAGCCGTTCTTCGACACGATCCGGATCGACTTGGACCCAACCAGGCGAGCGGAAATCCTCCTCGCAGCACAGGCGGCTGGGATCAACCTGCGCGCCTACGACGGACCCTCGCGGCGGGAGCGGGACAGCGCGCACGGCAGCTCGCTGCTGATCGCGCTGGACGAGACGATGGATCGCCAACAGATGCGTGACCTATTGCGCATCTTTCACGGCGGGGCGGATGCGGGCTTCACAATCGAGGCGCTCGCAGCTGCGGTAACGATCGACTTTGGCTCGCAGGCGCGGACCAGCGACTTCCTCACCCACCCGGTCTTTAACACGCATCATACGGAGACGGAGATGCTGCGGTACATCAAGCGGCTGGAGGCGAAGGATCTCTCGCTGACGACCAGCATGATTCCGCTGGGGTCATGCACGATGAAGCTGAACGCAACCAGCGAGATGCTGCCGGTGACCTGGCCCGAGTTGGGGCGGCTCCATCCCTTCTGCCCGAGCGCGCAAGCGGAAGGCTATCGCGCGATGTGCAATCAGCTGGAAGGCTGGCTGGGAGAGATTACTGGCTTCGCGGGTGTTTCGCTGGAGCCAAACGCGGGCTCGCAAGGTGAGTACGCCGGACTGCTCGTAATCCGGAAGTACCATGCAGCTCGCGGCGAAGGTCATCGGAATATCTGTCTCATTCCCAATAGCGCCCATGGGACGAATCCGGCTAGTGCGGTAATGGCCGGGATGAAAGTCGTTGCCGTAGCCTGTCTCGAGGATGGTGACATCGACGTCGCCGATCTGCGTGCGAAGACGGAGCAGCACGCGCCGAATCTGGCAGCACTCATGGTGACCTACCCGAGCACCCACGGGGTTTTTGAGGGGGGCATTCGCGAGATTTGCGAGGTGGTCCATGAGCACGGCGGCCAAGTCTATATGGACGGCGCGAACATGAATGCCCAGGTGGGATTGTGCCGCCCTGGCGACATCGGCGCGGATGTCTGCCATCTCAATCTTCACAAGACATTCTGCATACCGCACGGAGGCGGCGGGCCCGGCATGGGGCCGATCGGCGTGGCGGCCCATCTCGTCCCGCATCTACCGGATGCAGAGCGCATGCAGTCCGACATGCGGGTGGGAGCAATCAGCGCAGCTCCTCTTGGGAGCGCGAGCATTCTGGCGATACCGTGGATGTATATCCGCATGATGGGCGGTGAAGGGCTCACCGAGGCGACGAAGATTGCGATCCTGAACGCCAACTACATCGCGCGTCGGCTAGAGCCCTACTTCCCGGTGCTCTTCAAGGGGGCGGGCGGGCTGGTGGCGCACGAGTGCATCATCGATCTGCGACCGTTCAAAACAGTAACAGCAGAGGACGTGGCTAAGCGGCTGATCGATTATTCCTTTCATGCCCCGACCCTGAGTTGGCCAGTTGCAGGGACGCTCATGATTGAGCCGACTGAGAGCGAATCGAAGGAGGAGCTGGACCGCTTTTGTGAGGCGATGATCGCGATTCATGCGGAGATTGCTGCTATCGAAAGCGGAGAAGCGGACAAAGAGCGGAACGTCCTGAAACTCGCGCCGCACACGGCACAGGTAGTCTGTGGAAATACCTGGGATCGCCCATACACCCGTGAGCAGGCGGCTTACCCAGCGCCTTGGCTGAGGGAGAGCAAGTTCTGGCCGTCGGTGGGCCGCGTGGACAACGTGTGGGGAGACCGGAATCTCTTCTGCGCGTGCGTGCCCGTCGAAGAGGTCGCGAGGTAGAGACTCGATGCACTGCTTCATCACCGGGACGGATACCGACGTAGGGAAGACCTACGTCGCATGCCTGCTGATCCGGGCGCTACGGCAGGCGGGAATAGACGCCGTAGGGATGAAGCCGATCGCCTGCGGAGACCGTGCGGATGCCGAAGCACTCCACGCAGCCTGCGAAGGCGCGGCAGAGCTGAATGCGATCAATCCTGTGTGGCTTCGGACACCGGCCGCGCCATATGCAGCAGCGATGATCGAGGAGCGATCGATCGATCTCGATCTAATCCGCGAGACCTTTTCGAAATTGAAGCAAGCGCACGAAGCCGTGGTGATCGAGGGCGCGGGTGGATGGATGGTGCCGATCACCCGGGATTACTTCGTACGAGATCTTGCGCGGGAGTTCGCGGCTCCCGTGTTCGTAGTGGCAGCGAACCGGCTGGGAGCGCTAAATCACGCGCGGCTCACGGTGGAAGCTGTCCGGGCAGCGGGGCTGTCGTGCCTGGGCACGATCTGGAACGACGTACTTGCCGTCTCTCACTCCGACACGGCTGCGGCGACAAACCAAGCGGTCTTCGAATCGCTTGCTGGAGGATCAATCTCCATCGGAGTAGCTCACGGGCAGGCTGAACTCCATTCAACAGCTGCGGACTCGCTCATGTCGGCCCTTCGACAGTGCTGACAATAAACGCGACAGAATTAAAATGCAGATTGATCCACCTTCTCTGTGCAAGGCGACTGGCACCTACATTGCTAAATGAGGCGCAGACACTTCCAAACGTATGCTGATCCAAAAAATCTTTCACGTGCACCAAGACCTTCAGCACACAAAAGAGCGTCTTGCGCGTGTTCAGAGCTATCGGCCTTACCTCGACGGGGTGCAGGAAGCAGTGATAGCTGAGGATGGCTCAGCGCAGTTTGAGTGCGTCATGCCCGAGAACGGTTTCCGGGCTCAGCTCGCGGTGGTGGAACTCCCTACTGACGACGAGAACCAGGTGCTATTCCGGTCGACCGCCGGGAATGTCGAGCTCGCCGGTCTGATCGAATTTTTCCCAATCAAGGATAACCTCACCGAGGTGCAGCTAACTCTGGAGTACTCGCTCCGTTCAGCCTCCCACAGCATCTTCGAGACGTTTACCGGCTCACTAGAGCGCCTTGTAAACCGGCAGCTCCGCAGGGTTCAAGCGGTCCTCGATGGCGAGAGCATGCCGATCGCGGCAGGTCAGCAGGCGGCTTACTGAAGCGACGCGCGGATCTCGCGCTCGCGCGCGCTGTGAGCCTCTCCGCTTAGAACTGGATCTGCCGGGTTAATGGCAGCGTCAGGAAGCTGAACCCAAGAGCGGCACCCACCATACTTTGGTGAGTCTGGGAAAACGATCGGTGTGAGCAATCGGGCAACTCTCACGAAGGCCAGACTGACACCCTGCTTTTCGTCGTATCGAAATCGCTCAGCGATGACTTCATCCCGCCAAATGTGGAATGGCGCGAGTCGCTGAACGACTTCAAAGTCCGTAAGCTCTTCAGTCCACTCAACCTTGGCGAGGTAGCGAATCTCAAGTTGCCCGTCAGCGCGAGCCGTTGGCACTGGTGTATCCTCCGGGAGCTTCAGCTTGTCCACCTGCTCATGGAAAAGGGTAGGCAAGAGCATGAACTCCGGATGTTGGAAGCGGAACCCTGCACGTCCTTCAGCGATCCCTCCCTTGCGAAGGATAACGCTTTGTCTCCCCTCCCCGAGCGCGTCACAAACCAGCGCCCATTCTTTAAAGCCAATGTTCATTGAACTCACGATGGACGGCAGAGACAGACTTCCGCAAGGCTGGATGGAACCGAGCACCGCGCCGGAAAAACCCGACGCTCTCTGATAGGTCTTCGAGGTTCTTTAGAACACCGGTTCCATCAGACCATACGATCCATCATTCCGGCGATGGAGGATGCTGATCTTCTCCGTTTTGGCATTCAGAAAGACGACGAACTGCCGCTTACTCATCTCCATCTGAAGCACCGCTTCGTCTACAAACATCGGCTTCACCGGATATCGCTCAGTCTGGATGATCGTCGGCTCGGATTCTTCCTTGTGCTCGAAGTCGGTAGGGACGGAGAGCACCTGCTCGTCGAAGTGCTGAATCGCCTGTCGGCGAGGCCGGTGATTGCGCAGGATCTTCGTCTTATACTTGCGCATCTGCTGCGCAATCTTGTCCACCGCCTGGTCAATGGAGGCATACATGTCGGTCGTCTCAGCTGTGGCCTCAATCGTGATGTGATTGGAGCAGTGAAGGATGACCTCGGCGAACTGCCGGTATTTCTCCACATCGAGAATCACATGCGCTTCGATGATGCGCGGGTAGTCGAGATGCAGATTATCGATCTTCGACTCGGCGTGGCGCTTTAACGCTTCCGTTACTTGGACGTGCCGTCCGGTGATGCGCAGCGGGACATTGACGTTGGCGACTTGCATGGGCTGGCTTTCTCTTTTTCGGTTACTGGTTGTACGATAGGAGCCAGCCCCGCGGCCAGCACCCGGGATTGTTCTCTGCTACATCTGAAAGCCTTCTCCAAGGTACACTCTCCTAGCAACTGGGTCGTTAATCAGGAACTCCTTGGTTCCTTGGGTAACAACCTTCCCCTCGAAGATGAGATAAGCACGATCAACGATCGAGAGAGTCTCTCGAACATTGTGATCGGTGATCAGAATGCCAAGGCCGGCGTCGCGCAGATTCGCCACATGCTGCTGAACGTCGGCGACCGCGATCGGATCTACACCGGAGAACGGTTCATCGAGCATCAATAAGCTCGGGTTGGTAACCAGAGAGCGGGCAATCGTCAGCCTGCGCTTCTCGCCTCCAGAGAGGGTGAGCGCTTGTTGCTTGGCCACGTGCTCGATCCCGAACTGCGCCAACAACTCCTCGCAGCGCGCTTTGCGCTCCTTCCGACCCAAGGGTTGCGTCTCCAGGATGGCCATAATGTTCTCCCAGACGGTGAGCTTCCGGAAGATCGACTCCTCCTGCGGGAGATACCCCATCCCCATTCGGGCGCGCTGATGCATGGGCCGGTCTGTAACGTCTTCTCCGTCAAAGAGGACGCGGCCGCTGTTTGGGCGGACGAGGCCGACAATCATGTAGAAGCTGGTCGTTTTACCCGCACCGTTCGGACCGAGCAGCCCGACGATTTCCCCCCGCTTGAGCTGGATGTCTACGCCATTCACCACTGCCCGCCCGCCGTAGATCTTGACCAGCTTCTCCGTCTGTAAAATCGCCTGCTCTGTCGCCGCAGGCTTGGGCGTAGAAGCAGCGGGTTTTATTAAAGTATCAGCGGGCATTAGCGTCGGCGGTATCCTTGATCACCACCCTGTGCGGACCTGTGACACGCATCCGGCCTTCGCGGTTCAAAATCATCACAGTGCCCTCGTCAGTTGCGACGATGGTATTAATCCCTTGGTCCACCTGCGGGTTCCCGGTGAGAGTAATATCGCCAGTAGAGGAATCGAAGACTGCCCGGGCAGATCGCCCGATGTTCCGGGTGAGTTCGCCTGCTGCATCGGTTTTCTCCTGTGTAATCACCACTGAGCCTTCCGCAATTGCCCGATCCAGTCCCCCGGTTCCGGCATCGCCGGGCTTCTTTGGGGCTGGTTTGGCTACCGGTGCCGGAGGCGCTTTCCCGTCAACGGGTGGCTTGACTGCATCCTTCGAGTCACTCTTCAAAAAGGCGGTGAGCTTGTCGCAGTTCACGTTGAACTGCGGGTTCTTCACCACCACGTTGCCGAGGAATACCGCTTGATGGGTCTTCTGATCGAATGACGCCGCCTCAGTGGCGGTGATTTCAGTTGTGCCGTTGCCTTCCTTCTTTGGCTTATCGGTCTTGGGAGCGTCTTTTGCAGCAGAGAGCTGAGTCACGCTGAGCGGAGCTTTTCGAGCCGGGTCACCGGTACCCAGCTGGTCGATTGTGCGGAGAACCTCGGACTCTCCAAGAGGTTGGTTGAGAGACGGGGCCAGTCCCTGCCCGTGAGCAGAGAGCGTCGCCACGATGAACAGAAGGGCCGCAGTAAGAGGGTAGTTCATTGAGTCTTTTCCTCGGTGGAAGATGCTTCGCTGGCTGCGGTTCCAATCTGTTCGAAGATTAGCATGCGAACGTTTCCAGCGAATGTCCCGTGCTTTGCTTTAGTATCAAACTCCATGCTGCGGCCGGTGATTTCGAAGTCGGACCGCTTCACGGTGACACCGCTGTCAGTTTTGAGGATGCGGGTGTCTAAGTCGAGAATGGAGAGCGGCAAGTTAATGGTCATCTCTGGCTTCCCGTCGCCGTCGAAGGTCTCCACCTCAAGGTCGGCCATCTGCACGTGATTTTCGTCAACCCGTGATGCGCGGCCCACCTTAAAGATCATTTGTAGCACGCCTTCCGAGTTCTCGTACGGGATCTTGAGTCCGAATGAGTCGTGCCCCTTTTGAATCGGCAGGCTCATTCGTCCGCTGTCGCCAGCGTCCTCATCCTTCTTTCCAGACTTTCCTTTCCGGCTCTTCTCCTTGCCATCCTTGTTGCCTAACTCAGCGGCAAGCTTGGCTTCCTTGTCTGCGGCGTCCAGCGCGCCACCAAGGATGCCTAGGCAAAGGGCCAGGGCAGCGTACCTACGAAACGATCGCATGGATTTGTTTCAATTGTTGAAGAAGCGTTGGCAGCTCCGCCAGTGGAATCTGGTTCGGGCCGTCGGACATGGCTCCTGCAGGGTTCACGTGGGTTTCGATGAAGATCCCGTCGCAACCAGCGGCCGCCGCCGCCCGAGCAAGGACTGGCGCGAGAATTCCATCGCCACCGGTACGGTCACCGGCACCCCCGGGACGCTGCACCGAGTGGGTTGCGTCGAAGATGATGTGATAGCCGAGATCACGAATCCAATAGAGCGAGCGCATGTCGGCCACGAGGTTGTTGTAGCCGAAACTCGCGCCGCGTTCCGTAAAAAAGAATCGCTCGCTGCCAAACGCAATCAACTTGTCGGCGATGTTCCGGACATCCCAGGGCGCAAGGAATTGCCCCTTCTTCACATTCACCACCCGCCCGGTCTTTGCGGCCGCTTCGATGAGATCCGTTTGTCGGCAGAGGAACGCGGGGATCTGCAGGATATCGATGAACTCCGCTGCAGCCGTTGCCTCTTCGGGAGAATGCACGTCGGTTGTCACCGGCACGCCGAGCTCCCGCCCTACCGCCGCGAGCAACTTGCAGCCAGCACGGACTTCCATCCCGCGGAACGACTTGACCGAAGTTCGGTTGGCCTTGTCGTACGACGCCTTAAGGACGAACTGCGCGCCGGTCGCGACACATACCTCCCGGATTTGCCGCCCCATCTGCCAGAGGAAGTCTTCTGACTCAATGACGCACGGTCCGAGGATGTAGAGCGGATTCTTACCGCCCAGCGTCACGGAGCCAATGTTCAACGGAGTCCGCGTCACGAGATCTTCTTCGCCTCCAGGTACGCCGCTTGCAAGGATTCCACCGCCCCTCGGATCACACTCTCTTCATCGTGGGTGAGGTTCCCACTCGTCTTCTGCTGGAGCATCGCAAGCTGTTCGACCAGTGCCTTGCCTAGCGCGAGGTTGGCGGCCGGGCTGCCCGGCGCCGGATTTGGGTGCTGCCCCAATGCGAGGAGAGCCTGGTGCTGCTGCATCATGACGAATTGGATGAACAGCTGCGTTAGCTCGCCTGCCTCTGTGGACTTTTGCACTACTGCCATGGCCACAGCGTATGCATCGCGTCGCGGTGTGCGACACGAATCTTCACTGTTCCGTCACGGTCTCTGGGCGAACAACGGCGATCACCGGTGACTGGTCGCGGAAGTACTTTCGCGCTACTCGCTGTACCTCCTCGAGCGTGGTGGCCTCGATCTGCCGACGCAGCTCCCGGTAATGATTCGCACCGAGTCCGTACAATTCGTCGAGCGCCGCCGCGAAGGCGAACGCATCATTGCTTTGGTTCCGGATGTCGAATCCTCCGAGCATCTTCTCTTTTGCCCGCGCAAGCTCCTCCACGGTGAGACCTTCTTCCGCCAGCATCCTGATCTCGTCCAGGAGCGCCGCCTGCACCGCCTCCAGCTTAAGGGGATCCGTGCCGACATAGAATACGAACGGACCGCGCACCAGCCCGAGCATGCTTCCAGAGCCCACGAAGTAGGCCAGGCCCATCTGTTCGCGAATTCGCACGAAGAAACGCGAGCCAAGATCGCTCGATGCCTCATCGATCAGTTCCAGCGCCACTCGGTCCGGACTAAACATGTCCGAAGCGAGGTAGCCGACCATTAGGACGGCCTGCGCCTTGTTCATGGTCCGCTCGAGGCGGATCTCCGCGGCCGGTGCACTCGGTACGACCGCGTCCTTCAACGCCATCTCGCCGGCAGGCATTCCACCGAGCGCTGCCTCGACCAACGCCTTCACCTCCTGCGCACGTACATTGCCGAAGACCGCGATCACTCCGTTGCGCGCTACCAGATGCTGATCGCGGAAGGCTGCGAGGTCGGTCTGCGTGAGCGATGCCACCGTCTCCGGCGTTCCGAGTGAGCGCATCCCATAGGCGTGCCCTTCCAAAAGTCGCAAGCGCATGAGGTTGCGCGCTACGCTGGTTACCTCTTCATCGTCCGCCTTCAGGCTGGCCAGCTGCGCCTCCTTCTCCCGGGCGATCGCCTTTTCAGGAAGGGTGGAGTTCTGCAGCACGTCGGCGAGGAGCTCCAGGCCGAGCGACAGATCCGGCTGCATGACTCTCACTACAGCACTGAGGCTGTTGTTGCCGCCTTCGGCAGAAATGCTCCCACCAACTGCTTCGATCTCGTCCGCCAGCTGCTCGGCGGTTCGTGTCCGCGTACCCTTCAGCAGCACCTTGGAGAGCAGCCGAGTAATCCCATTATTCTCCGGAGTTTCGGAGAGCAACCCGCATTTAAAGGTCGCAACCAACGACACAAGCGGAAGCCGTGAGTCTTCTCGCACCAGGAGCCGCAGGCCATTCGACAGCTCGAACTTCTGAATCTCGCAAGCCGTGCTTGCCACGCTCGCCGTCACCCGATCCGCAAACGTCCCCTCAGGATTCAATGACACCGCCGTGAGATTCTGCTCAACCAGATAGGTCGCCACCACACGCCGGATATCCTCAGTGGAGACCCGCTGAATCGCGGCCAGGTAATCGCGGGTGAAGTTTAGGTTCCCAGTGAGCAGCCAGTTGGTTCCGAGATCGCTGGCCTTACCCCGCATTGTGGTCACACCCTGGATCTGGTGGCTGAGTGAAAGCTTCTTTGCTTTATCCAGCTCGGCCTGCGTCACGCCTCTCTCACGCACGTCGTTGAGAATGCGGTGCAGTTCCGCCTCCAGCAGCGTCCGCTTGTCCGGGTCGAGCATTGCATCGACTCCCCAAAGACCAGCCTCACCCGGCGCATAGCACCAGGCATCGATGGAGTGCACCAGCGCAAGCTCGTCGCGGAGCCGCCGGTAGAGCCGCGAGGAACGTCCACCACCCAGCACTACGGCCAGCACGTCCAGCGCGGGAATGTCTGGATGCGCCGCATCCGGCACGTGCCAGGCCATGTGCAGCCGGGTGAGCTCCGTGGCGAACTCAGTGTGCGATTCCCTGCGCCCGAGTTGCACCGGCTCAGTCGGGATGTAAACCGGCGGCAGCGCTACGCGAGGATGCGACGCAAAGCACTCCTCGAGCTGCTGACGAACTGCTTTTCCATCCACATCGCCAGTCACGACGAAGAACATATTGTTCGGGACGTAACGCGCCTTGTAGTAGGCCATCACGTCGTCCCGTTTCAGCGCGTTGAACACGTCGAGATGCCCGATCACCGGATGCCGGTACGGATGCTCCCGAAAGGCGTTGGTGAAGAGCGCCTGCCCGCTCATCCGGTCAGGGTCATCGAAACCCATCGCAAACTCCCGCCGAATAACCTCCTGCTCCTTCACATACTCCTCCACCGGGAGTGTGGAGTTCATCACCGCGTCGGCGAGAAGATCGATTGCCACTGCCGCACCTTTGGAGGGAATATCGATCCAATACACCGTTCGATCGAACGAGGTGTACGCGTTAATGTAACCGCCGGCGTCCTGCACTGACTGTGCGATCTGGTTGCTCGACCGTCGACTGGTACCCTTGAAGAGCATGTGCTCCAGAATGTGCGACATCCCAGCACCAAGGTGCCGGTCTTCGTGGATCGAGCCCGTCCGCACCCATACCTGCACACTCGCCACTGGTGAGGAGTGATCTTCCTGCAGAATCAAGCCAAGCCCATTGGCCAGCGAGGAGAACGTCGCCGACGTGGGGGGAAACTCAATCGAGGGAACGGTTCGGCCGGCGTGCAGTGGAGAAGCAGAAATGGGCATGAGACTTCGAGAAAAAGGAAAGCGAGAGAGAATAGTACAGCGGCGCTTGCGGAATACGGAGATTTCAGGCTCCCACTGCCAGCGAGGATCGAGGCAGCAGGCGAAACCGTCTACCAGGTGAAGGGCGGCCTTCCGCCCGAGCGCAGGCCGCGCCCCTTACCGAAGCTCAGTTGAGCTTCTCGACCGCGCTCTTCTCCATCTTGCCCCGGCGCGGCATCTCCAGGCGCTCTGGCTGATAAGGATCCACGAACGCTTCTTTGAAGTTGTACCCGCCTTTGAAGTCCTCTTGCGAGTCGGTATCCGTTTTCCCAAAGACACCTATGTTGATCAGGTTGTACACCATTGCACCGAAGTCTTCGCAGCGCTTGATGCCCCAATACTCAAGAACAGTAACCACCATCGGGCCAAACTGCTTAATTGCGTACTGGCGCACGCCTTCAAGAAGCTGCTGACCGCTTACATGACCGCTGCCACTCGCATCGCGTGCTTTCTTCCGTACCTTGACCGTATAGTCAAGCGCATCCCGAAGGAAGAAATAGGCTTCCCGGTCATAGCGCGGACTACGTTCAACGATGAGGTCGATGGCTTCAGCGAAATCGAGCTTCTGCATAGATAGGTGAAGAGCCGAGAACATGAAGCGTTGGTCCCAGCACGCCTTGGAAACCGCCGATTGCAGCTGGCCGGGAGTGGATGATATTCACGCTTCTAATTACTGGCCCCGGAAATTATGCGTGTCCTGAGGTACCGTCAACTGCTGATCCCCCTTTTCGCGCTGGTCTCCCTGTGTGTGGCACTCATCAGGGCAGGCACGGCCGCTCCCGCCACCGAGTTTACCAATGAACTTCAGGCCGCAAAGCTTCACCAAGCGGCTTTGCTTGCACGCGAAGCTTCAGATGATGATTGGGCAAAGCTGGATGCAATCTACGTTGGGCTAAACCAACGGTACCCCAAGCAACCTGTACTGCTGCAGGCCCATGCCGAGATGCTGTGGGGCCGGGGCGCTCATGATCGGGCAGAACGGCTATGGCGGGAGGCACTGGCGCTCAATCCCCGGGATGCCGCCCTCCACCATCAGCTGGGAGTATGTGCGATCACTGCAGGCCGGATCCAGGAAGCCGCGGCCTGCTATCGGCGCGCTCTGGCGGAGGCACCAGATACGGCTCTCTACCACTTCGACCTGGCGAATACTCTCTATCTCTTCCGCCACGACCTGCTCGACGCCCGCGACCCCGATGCCGAGTCGGTAATCATGCGCTCGATGGAGCATTATGCCGCCGCCGCCCGCCTCGCCCCCACCGACGCCGAGTACGCGAAGTCGTATGCAGAAACGTTCTACGGCCTGGCAAAGCCGGACCGTACGGCAGAAGCCAAGGCCTGGAAGCACTATATCGACATCAGCGCTAACAAGGACTTCGGCTATGCCAATCTCGCCCGGACCTACCTGCGCGACGGCAAGAAGGCCGAAGCCCGAATGGCGCTGAGCCACGTTACCTCCGCCGAGTTCGCTCCTCTGAAGAAGCGCATCGCCCAGCGGATCGAGAACGAGTGAGAGAGGGCTTCCCCCCGGAAGATCCCGATTAGCTGCGGCCTAGAGCGAAAGACTATTGGTCCCCCTCTGAAGGGGAGACATCGACCCTTGGAGGGGTCGTTACCGAGCCTGGGAGGGGTCGTCTCCGGGGCTCAGAGGATCAAATCTGGTCCATTGAAGGTCCCAAATCGAGCCCTAGCGGGTCCAGCTTGACCCCTTGGAGGATAGACGATGACCCTTGGGAGGATCAAATCTGGGCCTCGAGAGGGTCGACCTCGATCAGCTAGGGATAGCGATTTAGCCTCGGAAGCTCTTAGATGGTGCCCTCCTGATTCACTCTGGCCATACTTGATCTGTATGAGCACTCTAGTCAGAACGCATTGAACAGATCCCCCTCTCCCCATCTGCGTTGGCTACTGTGGTTCACTGCCCTAGGCTTCCTTGTAGCGCTGTTGATTTACCCGATCAGCTATGGCGTGACCCGCGCTGCGGTTGTTGCCTTAGCCTTCGTAGTCTGGTTTGGATTGCTCGCTATCGTTTGGTGTCGTTGGAAGCTCCGCTATCTGCTGTTGGGAATGACGGTGCTCGCAGCCGGATTTCTGGCGCTACCAACACGGAGCGGTTCGACTGATCTTCGCCTTCGAGAGGCGTACCTGAGCGCCCTGCTTCGTTACAATGGAGTCCGCTACATCTGGGGCGGAGAAAATAGGCGCGGGATAGATTGCTCCGGCTTAATCCGGCAAGGGCTCATTGACGCAATGTTTGTAAGCGGAATCCGCACCTTCAACGCAGGGCTTGTGCGTGAGGCGATGGGGCTCTGGTGGAACGACTGCTCCGCGCGAGCGCTGGGCGAGCAGCATCGCGGGCTCACCGTTCCGATCAGCGAGACGCCTAGCGTCAACGCGCTTGACCATTCGACAATCCTCCCCGGCGATCTGGCCGTCACGAAGAGCGGCATCCACATCATGGCCTACCTCGGCGAGAACCGCTGGATCGAAGCCGATCCCGAGGCAGGAGAGGTCATTGTCCTCACCGCGCCTTCCACACACGGCTGGTTTGATTCTCCGATGAAGATTGTCAGGTGGAGTGTTCTGCGCTGAAAGGTAGGCCGCTAGTTTCCCGCCATCCACCGCATACGGCAACGGTCGCACTCACATGCGCGCGCTCAAAAAGGCTTACTTTGGCCTTTGCGAAACCATCTGAGGAGTGACGATGCACGCAAGGATGCTATCGTTCGTATCGCCCCAGACCCACTCGGAGTAGCTCTTCACGGGAAGGTTTGATCGGCCCTTCTCTTGCTTGGCCTGCTTCCACCGCTTGAACTCGTCGGGCGTGAAATCGGTCACTGCAAGGTCGGGGACAATCCGGAAGTCCTGATTCCGAAAACTGACCACCGTCTTGGCGTCTGTCGCCGCGAAGGTCATGAGAAAACGCCGGCCTGCGGTCTGGTTGTGAAGATGAACGACGATTCGATCCCCCGTTTTGATCTCGAGTTCGGGTGACTTGGATTCGTTGATCGGGGCGACATATGACTCCTTGCCGTTGATGAAGATCTTCGCCGAGTCATCGACCGAGACGTAAAAGCTACCGACGGTGATCTTCTGATCGCTGGTGAGCTGAGCCGTGCAGGGCGTGGCTGCACAGACCACGAAGACAATGAAGCAGAGAAGTAATCTCATAAGAGTCGTGGGGAAGAATGTAGGCGCGTAAGATCCAATCATGATCCTGCCTGCAGACAACTGCGCTTTAGTCCGGATCAACTAAACTAAGCGCACTCGCAAACCACCCGGAACCCCACGTCGTTCGACGAGTAATCTGGATCATTGAAGGCGCGGGCGCTCGCTCGCAGACTTCCCCCACGGCTCTTCCATGAGCCGCCGCGATAGACACGCTTGCTGCCGTTCTGAGGGCCGCGCGGGTTTACCTTCGTCTTACCGCGGTACGAATCGAAGAAATCCAGACACCACTCGAAGACGTTGCCGGAGAGATCTTCTACTCCGAACGGGCTAACACCTTTGGGGTAGCTGCCCACGGGGGCCGTCTCTGCAAAGCCGTCGTCGATGGCAGGATCACGCCAGGGGAAGTTCGTCCGGAGATCGGCGAAGTTGGCGTAATGTCCCGCGTCGAGGGCATCACCCCAGGGAAAGATCCGGCCATCTCCACCCCGCGCTGCATACTCCCACTCGGCCTCAGTAGGCAGGCGGTATTTGCGACCCTCGCGAGCGCTCAGCCACTGGCAGAAAGCGGTAGCGTCGCGGCTGTTCACATATACCACTGGGTGGTCGTCGCCTCCCCAGGGAGCGCGACGGGAGCGATGCGCTTCATCGAACTGCTCATACTGCGCATTCGTAACTGGGTACTTCGCAAGATGATAGCAGCTCAGCGTAGTCTGCGTGGCGGGCTGCTCGTGAGGCGCGGCTTCCTTCCCATCGCTGCCCATGAAGAAGACGCCGGAGGTAATGAGCAACAGCTCGCTGCCAAGGGAGTTGGTAAAGTTCGGGTACTTGGCCCGTTCCTGCACCCGCGCGACGGCGGACGTATTGACCAGAGGCGGTGTTGGAGCGGCTTCCACCTTTGGAGGCGGTGGTACAGGACGTGGTAGCGCGGGTGCGGCAGCCTTGACTGGAACGGTGCCGCCCCGGGTGGCCGGAGGTGGGCTGCCGGGATTGGCCGCCACATAGTCGAGGTACTCGTCGATGAGATCCTCCGCCTGCCCCCCTGTGAGGCCGAGGCTTTCGCCCATGTTGCACAGTGCATCTCGCTGATCGTCGGTCATGTCTTCGCTATCCAGCGCAAGCCGCGATAAGCGCAACATTCGACGGAACTCGTCTGCCGGATCGCGCTCGCCAGTGACTGCGTCACGAGCATCCTCGCCGGGCAAGATCTGGCGCATAGGCACGGCGGCACCCGCCGGTGGAGCCGGAGCCGGTGCTTCCACTCGCTTCGCGCCGGTGCGCGCGAGTTCCTCGTCGAGCACGGAGGTCATCTCTTCGCGCCCTAGACCAAAGTGTGCGCCGGCTTCGTAAATCCGCGCCTCCGAGTCCGGTGTGAGCTGACCATTCACAATCGCGAAAGGCAGCACCTTGCGGAACTCACTGATCGCCTCGCGGAGAATCTTCCCCTGGAGCTCGGTGTCGTGCTCCGTCCGCGCGGCCGGGTCGAGTAGCTTGGTCCGCGCTTCGGCGAGGAACTGCGGGGCCTCGTCCATCGCCGCGCGCAGCATCTGCGACATCGGATTGCTCGGCTGGTTCTTCAGCGGCAGCTTCTTCTGCCACCAGACGAGAAGCTGCCGGCAGTTATCCTCGATCTGTTCAGTCGTCGGATTCGCATCGAACGAAAGGCAGAGGCGTGCGTATAGGTCGGCGGAGTTGTAGTCCCGCCAACCCTCCCAGCGCAACGGATTGTCGGGGAGAGGATTTGGTAATGCCACTCTCTAGAAGAAAAGGCCCGCCCGCCCTTAAATGACGGTGATCAGCGACAAATCGGCAGTCGCCTCAGCAATCTCGCCTTCTGAGAGACCAGTATTCCGAGCAATCGACACGCGATTCTGCCGGCCGTACGCCTCGACGACGACTTCGAGAACCTGGTTCTCGTTGTACGAATAGGTCAACTCGATGGGCGAACCCTTGGGTAGGAAAGGCGGCAGCTCAATGTCGCAAATACCCAGCGGCGTACATTCGCTCGGGACCGTGCTCTCACCTTCCACCACGCGCACGATCGCATTCTTCATGTTCGCCTTGGCGGTACCGAAGGAGTTCTTTGTCTGCACAGGCACAGGCGTCATCTTCCGGATCATGGGGAAGACGTACTCCTCGACGCGCGAGTCATCCCACAACACCACGCCAAGAGTATGCGTCGTGATGTTCGTCACGCGGATGAGCTGGCCGTCATCACTGGAAAACTTCTCCCGCACCTCGTTCGAGAGCGCGCGGACACCGACGCGATCCTCTTCATGCAACATGGAGAGTACGCCCTGAACCGCGGCACCAATCGCCACGGCTTCATCTGGGCTGACGTCTTCGGCCACCGGAACGGACGGCGCGATGCTGCTGATCATCTCGCGGACGGAAGGCATACGACTCATGCCGCCCGTTAGGAGGACGCGGTCGATCTGGCCCCAGTTCATCCCCGACTCCTGCATCACGATCTCGCAGATCGCCTTGCACTTCTCAATGAGATGGCGCGCGCGCTTCTCGAAGTCGTCGCGAGTGAGTTCGAGCTTCACGCTCTTCCCCGCATAAGAGTGGACGATCGTCGTCTTGGGGCGGCTGGAAAGCTGAACCTTGGCCGTGAGCGCGCGGGTGTAGAGATCCTGGTAGCTCTGGAGATCGAGCAGCGGGTTCTCGCCGTGAGTCTCATCAAACTGCTCAGCGATCCAGTTAACGATAAGGTCGTCCCAGTCTTTACCGCCCAGCCGGTGATCGCCATTGGAAGCGAGCATCCGGATGTGATGCCCCTCGATACGCATGATCGTGACGTCGAAGGTGCCGCCACCTAGATCGAAGACGAAGACAGTCTGGTCGCGATCGAGCTTGTCCAGGCCATAAGCAAGAGCGGCCGCGGTGGGCTCATTGATAACCTGCAAAACATTCAACCCCGCGAGTTGCCCCGCGTGCAGAGTTGCGGTGCGTTCCGCGTCGTTGAAGTACGCCGGGACAGTGATCACCGCGTCGGTCACTGACTCACCCAGATACTTTTCCGCGTCGTTCTTGAGCTTCTTGATGATCAGCGCGGAGAGTTCCTCGGCCGAATAGATCTTCGTACTGAAGTCGCGATGGAACTGAGCCTTGCTCTTGCCCATTTCACGCTTCACGAAGTCAACGATCTTCTCTGGCTCAGCGACCGCGTTCTGCTTCGCCATTGAGCCGACTACGGCCTGCTGACCATCGAAGAGAATGACCGAAGGTGTAATCCGCTCACTCTCCGCATTAGGGATGATCTGCGGCTTGCCGTACGCATCGATGTGAGCGATCGCGCTGAAGGTCGTACCGAGGTCGATACCGACAGCCTTGCGCGGGGCTTGCTCAGAGGCGGGATTAAACATGGGTCTCAGGAAAGCAGTTTGGTGCGGGAGCGGGGCAGCACCGGCGCGGACTCTACTGTGCAGAAGGGACCACGGCTAGAAAACCTTCTTTCCATTTCTTGATGACCACCTCTTCTGCACGAACGATCCGATCTTTCCAGAGGAAACCGCGTTTCAGCGTGCGAACAACCTGCATATCCTGCTCGGGAGTCTCGGCCTGCTCGACCGCCATCGCACGCTGAGAACGCTTGTCGAGCTTGTCGGACGTGACTGGCATCTGAATCACCTCCAATCGCGCCAGCACCTCCAGAACAAAATCGAGATGATGCGAAAGGTGCATCTCGAAGTTCCGTAGCCTCTCACCCACTTCAGGGCTGGTTTCAGCCTGGGCGTGCAGTTCAACCGTCTCTTGGGCCTGGCGACGGATCTCGCTGAGATCGTCATAAAGTGTAATGAGGTCCCGAATGAGCGGCCGGTGGACGGCATCCAGCAGAAAGCCGTCCTTATAGCTGCGCAGCTCCTCGTGTAGGGCGTCGAACATTTCGCGGCTCACCGCATTCTTCTGCTCAACCATCGCCTTGAGCTCGGTAACGAGCTGCGGCAGGTCCTGCTCCTCACGCAGCTTGAGAAGAAGCTGCGTGTTCTCGCCCGTCGCACGCCCAACTGCCTCAAGGCCAACCACAAGCGGTCGGAGTACCTGAGGCAGACTCTGGTAGTTCTTTAAGGCCTTGTCGTCCGAGTCCTTCGCTGTGCCATTTTGCCGAACAGCGGCCTCCTTGGTTTCCATGGCCTGCTCTGCCTGATGGACCAGCCCCTGCATCTGGGCAGCAAAGTCCGGATCGGAGAGCTCAGCGAGATCGGGCATAAGCCAATGGGCTAAGCGAGTTCCCTGCCAGCTTCGCTCTAAAACACACGGACCGGCGCATATTCAGCCCGCTTTCCCGAGGTAAAACGTGCGGATGGCAGCGGTAAGTCCGGGGATGTCGTACTTCTTGGCCTCTATATCCACGTTTAATCCCCTGTCGCGCATGGTTTGCGATGTAATCGGCCCAATGGAGGCTGTCTTCAACGTCGGCGGAATCGGCAACTTCAAAGCGAGGAAGTTTTCCACCGTGGACGAGCTCGTAAAGGTGATCAGGTCCGCGCCTTCCTTCCGGAATCGGGCGATCCCCCCGGCAATATCTTCCGTTTCCGGGACTGTGCGGTAGGCAATTGCCTCGTCCACGATCGCTCCGAGCCGCGCCAGCTCGTTGGGCAGCACATCACGCGTTTGTTCTGCCCGTGCGAGCAGAAAGCGCTGGTTATCAACCGAGCCTTGAGCTTGCAGTGCCTTCAGGATCCCTTCCGCCACGTATTCTTCAGGCTGGATATCGACTGCGAGATGAAAGTCCCGCACCCGCTGGGCTGTGGCTGGTCCAATCGCCACGATACGAACACCCCCGATCTCTCGCGCGTCCTTGTACAGCTTGAAGAACATGTCGAAGAACGCCGAGACTCCGTTCGGGCTGGTGAAAACGAGGAAATCGTACTGGTGAACGTCCTGCACCAACTCGGCAAAGGCGCGCATGTCGGTCGGCGGCTCGATGCGGATCGTCGGCAGCTCATAGGCATCCGCGCCGAGACCGCGCAGGACAGACGTGAGCCCGCCGGCTTGTTGTCGGGTGCGGGTCACCACGATCCGCTTGCCGAAGAGCGGGCGCTTTTCGAACCAGTTCAGCTGGTCGCGCATTTGCACGACATCGCCAATGACCGCTACGGCTGGAGCGCCGAAGCCCGCATCAGCCACCTTCTGTGCAATGTCGCCCAGCGTCCCGCGCAAGGTCTGCTGCTGTCCCGTGGTGCCCCAGCGCACAAGCGCGATCGGGGTGTCGGCAGCCGCACCATTTGCGATAAAGCTGCTGCTGATCGGCCCGATGCGCTCCACCCCCATGAGCATCACCTTGGTCCCGGGGGTCGACGCAAGGCGCGCGTAGTCGAGAGCGCTTTCGGGCTTCGTAGGATCTTCGTGACCCGTGAAGATCGTTAGCTGGCTGGTATGCTCTCGGTGCGTTACCGGGATGCCGGCGTAAGCGGGCGCCGCAATGGCCGAAGTCACCCCGGGCACTATTTCGAAGAACAGCCCTTTCTCGGCCAGCGCAACAGCCTCTTCCCCACCCCGGCCAAAGAGGAACGGATCGCCGCCTTTCAAGCGCACCACGCGCTTACCGGCGGACGTCTTCTCGACGAGCAGTGCATTGATCTCCTCCTGCTTGAGCGTGTGCTGACCCGCCTTCTTCCCTGCATAGATGATCTCCGCTTCTCTGGGAGCCCACTTGAGGATCTCCGGGTTACAAAGATAATCGAACACGATCACTTCTGCGTTCTCCACCAGCTCCTTAACCCGAAGCGTGACGAGGCCCAGATCGCCAGGCCCTGCACCGGCGAGAAAGCAGATGCCTGGAGTCGTCTTGGAAGTTGGAGCGTCTTTCATTAGGAATCAGCAGCGTAAGATCAGGCGCGCAGCTGGCCAAGAGCGTTCCGCGACTTCAGCCGTGAAGCCCGGCGCAAAGTCGTGCAGCAATCTGCTCCGGCTCGGTGATCGAACCGCGTGCCTCGCTCGTCCGCGGAGTCTCGCCGGGTTGGCAGAAAAGCACCGCGGACATTGCGAGCTCCGCGCCATTGATCGTCGTCCGCACACCTACGGGGAGGGTGCAATCTCCAGCCAGCAGCCGCTGAAGTTCCCGCTCCGCGCGCGTCGCGATAAACGTCTGCTCATGCGTGATCCGCACAAGCACCTCCGTGATCTCGTGCCGATCCGACCGACTCTGCAGCGCAATCGCACCCTGCCCGATAGCAGGGAGGAAGTCTTCTGCCAGACTCGCTGTGTGAAACGTGAACGCCTCAAAAGCCAGGCTGCCCGCCGACACGGCGAAATCCAGCCTCTCCAGTCCCGCCTGTGCGAGAATGATCGCTCCAAGCGTGGCAGACTCGCCAAGCTTCCTCAGCCGTGTTTGCACGTTCCCACGGTGTTCCTGAATCGAGAGATCCGGCCGCAGCCACTGGAGTTGCCGCGCCCGCCGAATACTACTCGTGCCGACTGCCACCCCGGCCGGCAGCCCGCGCAGCCCGCCTGAGTGTTTGGAAATCAGCATATCCGCCGTTGCGGCGCGCTCCAGGACCGCGGTCACCTCCAGTCCGGGCGGTGTGTGGCCGGGAAGATCTTTCATGCTGTGCACCGCGACGTCGATGATCCCCGTCAAAAGCGCGTCCTCCAGCTCCTTCGTGAAGAGCCCCTTCCCCCCCTGCTCACTCTGCTGAATGAGCGATATATCCATCTTCTTGTCGCCCCGCGTCACAAAGGTTTCCACGCGCACTTCCAGCTCTGGGAATTCACGCAGGAGCGCGGCCCTGGTGAGATCCGTCTGGGCCAAGGCGAGCGCCGAGGCGCGGGTTCCGAGCACGAGGGTCTTGAGCATGCGTGTAACGTGGAAGCCGCGTCAGGGCTTCACCCGCTCCGGTTCGGCTCCGGAGACCACAGCGGAATAGGTTGCTCCTGCGCGCTGCCAGCCGCCCTCTAGCCACGTGGTGAACTCCACCACGTGCTTCTCGATCAAGCCCTCGCACAACGCGAGTTCCTGCCGGCGAGACGCCATGGAGCGATCCGCCTCCGCCTGTAGCGAGTCAATATCGAACAGATACACTCCTTCGAGATCATTCACGGCCGGCTCGATATCACGTGGTACCGCCAGGTCGATACAGAAGAGCGGTCGATCTGGCCGGTGCCGCATGATTGGCGCGAGCTTTTCCTTCGTCAGCACGTAGTGCGGCGCGGCGGTCGACCCAATGAGTATATCCACCTCGCGAAAGTCCTTCTCCCAAGCGTCGAAATGCAGCGCTTTCCCGCCCATTTTCTGTGCGAGAGCTGCTGCGCGATCGTAGGAACGATTAGCTACGAAGATCGTCTCCACGCCTCGTGAGAGCAACGCTCCCGCGGTCAGCTCGCTCATCTCCCCAGCGCCCAGGATCATTACCTTACAGGCGCCCAGCCGGCCGAAGATCTTCTCGGCAAGGTCCACCGCAACTGAGCCTACGGAAACGCTCCCCCGGGTGATGTTGGTGTTCGTCCGCACTTCTTTGGCCACGTTGAAGGCGCGCTGAAACAGCTTGTTCAGATTGCGCGACGTAGCGCCGCCGGTTTGTGCGGCCTGGTACGCCTTTTTCACCTGTCCCAGGATCTCCGTCTCGCCCAGCACCATGGACTCCAACCCGGAAACAACTCGGAAAAGGTGCCGGATGCTCTCCGGCGACCGATGCCGAAAGAACGTTCCATCCGCAGCTGCCATTGCGCGTGCCGCCATCCAATCCGCGAGCGCATCGAAACCCCGCGCCGACTCCTCCGCGGCCACGTAGTACTCCACCCGGTTGCAGGTTGAGACGATCACCGCTTCGCTGACGCCATCCGCTTGGGCAAGATGCGCAGCCGTCCGCGCTAGCTCGCCATCTGGAACTGCGAAGCGCTCCCGCAACTCCACGGGAGCGGTATGGTGGCTGAGGCCGAGGCAGAGGATCTGCATGCTCATTAGAGTGCCGCCTCCTTCGGTAATAGCTGCACACCCCAGAGCGTGAGCAGCATCACGCTGAAGGCTCCGACGGAAAGCATTGCCACCCTCCGTGGGCTGATCCGGCGCCAATACATCGCGAGGAGGATCGCTGCGTAAACCATCCACATCGCGATCGCTACAATCTGCAGCAGGTGCACATGTGCGGATCCATGCATGATCCCCGCAAACAGCCCGAAGGTGAAAAGCACGAAGCCAGTGAGGATGAGTCGGCTATTTGCCACTGCCAGGTCGTGAATGGGAGGCAGGTGGTAGAAAATGGATTTGAACTGATGCGTCTTGAGCTGACGCTCCTGCGCGAGGTACATGACACCAGCCACGCAGGCCAGCGCGAAGGCCCCATAGGCAACCACCGAGATTGCGGCGTGCAGCTCCAGCCAGGCGCTCAGCGGCACCTTTGCCCGCACCGGAGCCGTTGCAGGGATGAGCAGGGCACCCATTTGTAAGAGGAACACCAGCGGCGACGTGAATACACCGAGCAGAGACAGCCGGTACGCCGGGCCGATCAGCAGATAGAACAACACCAGCGACCAGCAGAAGAAGATCAGGATTTCGAAGGTATTTGTCAGCGGGCAGCGACCCACCGCCTGCCCTCGCACGTAGAGAAAAGCCGTCTGAAGGAGAAACCCGGCCAGGATCATCACCAGATTCAACCGCGACCTCCGGTACGTCCGCGCACCCAGAGAGTGCATCGTGTAGCCGAAGCCGAAGAGAAAGCAGAATGTGGAGATGACCAGCAACAGGCGGTCCATGAAGTAAAATTACGTTACCGGGCGGGGTATGGGTTTGCAAATGATGGAAAGTACCTGACCTGCTTGATTCTTTGGCGTGAACGGTTGGGCAACGCGCCCCTTTACCTGGAGGCCCCATGTCAAAGTTCCGCCCGCTGCTCGAAAAGCTCCGTCGGCGGTCCCAGCGGTCCGGCGGTGGTATGCAAAAGGGCATTTCCGACTTGCTGCGGTCCGGCGATGACTGAATTTCAGTCATCGCTGGACCGCACAGCCCACCTGTGTAGAGCGCAGCTCTGTCCGCGAGTCCCGCGACTGCGGGATGACGCCTCCAATATAAGACACGGAGGTCGGCACGTCCGCTTCCCGGACACAGACGCCCCTACATAGGTGGAACCTCCGCTGACGAGAACCGTCCCTCGACATCTCTGCCCAAAGCTTGGCGCTGATGCAGGAACCGCTCGGGGGCGAGTCCGTACACGCGCTTGAAGGAGCGGGAGAAGTGGTACGCATCGGCGAAGCCCAGCTCAGCCGCGGTCTCCTTAACGAGGAGGCCGTGATCCAAGAGCAGTTCGGCGGCTCGGTTCATCTTCAGGCGAGTGAGCAGCCGATAAGGCGTACCGTGGCCAAAACGCTGGAAGAGCCTACAAAGGTACGTCACGTCGAGTCCGCACGTGGTGGCGATCTCCTCGACAGTGCGCACCTCTTCAAAGTGCTGCTCGATCCAAGCCTTCACCCGTTCATAAGTAGCGAGCGCACGCGGCTCGCCGGCGGTTCCGCCGGGCACGGCCCGTTCCGCGAGCTTCATCAGAAGCAGCGACACCAACGCGGCGCAGACTTGCGGGGCAAATGGGCCGTTACTGGCACCGTCGCGCTGAAGCATCTCAAAGATCTCCCCAATTTCACGAGCGGGTGAGGTCTGGATCGGCTGCCAGCCAGCAAGCGGTGATCCGGCCAGAAGGCGCTCCGCTTCCGCTCCCGCAAAGTCCACGTAGTACTTCAGCATGGGGCGATCTGGATCGCTGCGAATGCAATGAGCGACTGAGGGTCCATAGGCGAACGCGACGCCAGGCCGGAGTCGGTGAGTCTTCCCGTTAACCCTCACCGTGCCCTCGCCCTCCGCGACGAACTCGATCGCAAAGAACGGGAATCCCTCGCGCTGCACCACGTATTCTGGCCGCACGCGCTCACAGCCGCCGCAAACCACCACGATCTCGCGCGTCGGCGGAGGGGAAAGATTCAGATAGTAGCGGCGCGCCTCGGTGACCTGCGTGGAGACAAAGCCGGGACGTGGCGTAGGTTCGAGAGCTGGGGAGGCCACCTGCAGAAAGGTCAAGAATCGGCATCCCAAAGTCAATCGGTGCCATTCACGCCCGGCCAGCTTGGCGCTAGCCTTGGCTGTTCTCTCCCCAAGCTCATGCTCACTCTCGAAAAGTACACCGTCGGTGTCGGCGATCGATTTGCCCACCAGGCCAAAGCCCAGCTGCGGGCCTGCATGCTCGCTGCTGGCGCGGGCGCTGCAGTCGCCCCTGTCTGGAACAAATCGAACCGCGAACATTCTTTTATAGTATCGGAGCCGGAGTCAGTGCTCGTGGCGGCGCGCGATGCGGTGGAGGCACTGAATTGGACAGGCGGCTGGCACGTGGATGCGGACCATATCCGAATCGAAACGGTCGACCGTTTCCTGCCGCACTCTGATTTCTTCACGATCGACGTAGCGGATACCATCGGGCAAGCGGCTCCGGCGGACGCTGTAGATGCGTTTCTGGCGCGCCACCCGGAGCTGATCGGCGAGGTGGCCATCCCCGGCATCGCGCAACCCTTTCAAACGGATCGCGCAGCTATCGAAAGCTTCGCCCGCAAGTACCTGCTGGCGGTGCAGGAGGCGGCGCGGACGTACCGCTACATTGCGGAGAGAAAGGGAGAAGACAAGATGATCGCGGAGGTCTCCATGGACGAGACGGATTCGCCACAGACGCCGCCGGAATTGTTAGTGATCCTCGCTGCGCTCGCAGACGAGAAGGTTCAGGTGCAGACAATCGCGCCGAAGTTCACCGGGCGATTTAACAAGGGCGTGGACTACGTGGGCGACCTCGCGCAGTTCGAGCGCGAGTTTCACGATGATCTGGCGGTGATCGCGTTCGCCATCGAGCGCTATCGACTTCCGGCGAACTTGAAGCTCAGCGTCCACTCCGGCAGCGACAAGTTTTCACTCTATCCGATCATCCGCCGGACACTTCCGAAGTTCAGCGCGGGGCTGCACATTAAAACCGCGGGGACGACCTGGCTGGAGGAGTTGATCGGCCTTGCGGAGGCGGGTGGGACGGCGCTGGAATTTGTGAAGGAGATTTACGCCGAGGCACTGGAGCACGTGGAGGAACTCTGCGGACCTTACGCAACCGTGATCGATATCGATCGAGCGCGGCTCCCGTCGGTGGTGGAGTTTCGCGGCTGGACGAGCGAACAGGTAACCGGTGCGCTGCGCCACGACCAGACGCACCCTGGGTTTAATCCGAGCCTGCGGCAGCTGCTCCACGTGGCGTTCAAACTGGCAGCGAAGCGGGGCCGCCAATACCTCGATCTGCTCGAACAGCACGAGGAAGTCGTAGGACGCAACGTGACGGAGAACCTCTGGGAGCGCCACCTTCGCCCGCTCTTCGTAGGATGATTCGTTCCGCCATCACGGTGTCACTTGTGCCGGAGGCAAAAGGCGGACCGTTTGTGTTCTGGGACCGCATCGAGAACGCTTGCCAAGCTGCTGCGGAGCTAGGCTTTGACGCAATTGAGATTTTCCCGGCGGCGCCCGATCCGGCAGTCCGAGCAGCTGTGGAAGCAAGCGGACTAGCGGTTGCAGCTGTTGGCACAGGTGCGGGCTGGGTTAAACATCAGCTGCGCTTCACCGATCCAGACGCGGCAACCCGTGCGCACGCAATCGAGTTTGCCCGGGAGATCGTAGACTTCGCGGCGGAGTTGGGAGCACCCGCGATCATTGGCTCTATGCAAGGTCGCGTGGAACCCGAAGCAAGTCGTGATGAAGCGCTCGGCTGGCTCAGCGAGGCGCTGGAGACACTCGCCGCGCGAGCCGAAGCACGCGGGGTTCATCTGCTCTATGAACCGCTGAATCGCTACGAGACGAACCTGCTCAATCGCTTGGAGGACGCGGCTTGCTTCCTCCTCTCGCTGCGCACCCCCAACGTCCGGCTGCTGGCAGATCTCTTCCACATGAACCTTGAGGAGAAGTCCCTTCCAGAGAGTATCCGTGCAGCCGGAAGGCTAATCGGCCACGTGCATTTTGCGGATAGCAACCGGCGCGCAATCGGCCTCGGCCACACTGACATGGAGCCGATCGCGACGGCGCTCCAAGAGATCGGTTACAACGGCTACGTCTCTGCAGAAGTACTCCCCTACCCCGACTCACACGCCGCCGCGCAGCAGACCATCACCGCATTCCGCCAGTTCTTCCCGTCCCCATGTTGAAGCACCAACTCATTCACCCAAAGATCAACGAAGTGCTCGGTCGTGCCGGCCACCATTCCGTGATCCTGATCGCCGACGGCAATTATCCCGCCTCGACGAAGCTGGGGAAGAACGCGGAACTCGTCTGCCTGAATCTCTCGCCCGGGCTGGTGACCTGCGCGCAGGTTCTGCGTGCTGTTCTCAGCGCAGTGCCAATAGATCGCGTTAACACTATGGGCATCCCGGCGGACGATCCCTATGCGCAGTCTGGCGTGCCGCCGGTCTGGAGCGAGTACCGGCAAGTCCTGGCCGAGGCAGGCTTACAGCTTACCCTGGAGCCGATCCAGAAGTGGGAGTTCTACGAAGCAGTCGCGTCGCCGGATCACGTGCTCACCGTGCAGACCGGCGACCAGGCGCTGTGGGGGAATCTCCTGCTCACCATGGGCTGCCGCCAAGGCTGACACTTCCACATGCAAACACGACCTCTTGGCCGGACCGGCCTGCAGCTTCCGATCCTCTCTTTTGGCGCGTCTTCGTTGGGGCAGGAGTTTCGGAAGGTGAATCTCGACGACGCGCTCCGCAGTGTCCGCGTAGCGCTCGATGGCGGGCTGAACTTCATCGACACCTCGCCATTCTACGGGCGCGGAATGAGCGAGGTGCTCCTTGGGATCGCACTCCGCGGCGTTCCCCGCGAGAGCTATCAGCTCTGCTCGAAGCTGGGCCGGTACGATCTCGAGCACTTCGACTTCTCTGCTAAACGCGTGGCGGAAAGCGTGGATGTGAGCCTGCACCGGCTGGGCACGGATCATCTGGACATCTGTCTTTGCCACGACATCGAGTTCGTCGACATGGCGCAGATCGTGGAGGAGACGCTGCCCGCGCTGCGCAAGGCGCAGGCCCAGGGAAAGGTGCGCTTTGTGGGGATTAGCGGTTATCCCATGAAGGCGTTCCGCTACGTACTGGAACGCGCAGAAGTGGACTGCGTTCTCTCCTACAATCAGTACACGTTGCAGAACACCCGCTTTGCGGATGAGCTCCTCCCGCTTCTGGAAGAGAAGGGCGTAGGCGCGATGAATGCCGGTCCCTTCTCGGCCCGCCTGCTCACGAATGCGCCGCTGCCCGCGTGGCTCAAGGAGCCCGAGCATGTGAAAGCCGCGGCACGCCAGGCGGCGGAACATTGCGCGAGCAAGGGTGTGGATATTGCAAAGCTCGCACTCCAGTTTTCCCTCGCGCATCCCGGGATCACCACGACCATCGCTGGCTCAGCAAATCCGGCGAATATCCAGCGCTGGGTGGAGTGGGCCGCAGAACCGCTGGATGAAGAACTTCTTGCAGAGGTGCAGGCGATCTTCGCTCCCGTGAAGAATCTCGGCCATCTCGAAGGGCTCCCGCAGAACAACTGAACTGATGAAAGCACTTCAACTCTTAGAGCCGCGCGAGTGGCGCCACATCGAGATCGCGGAACCCGAAGCACCGGGACCAGGCGAGGCACTCGTGCGCGTCCATCGCGTGGGAATTTGCGGCACGGACTTTTCCGGCTTCCTCGGGAAGATGCCGTTCTTCTCGTACCCGCGAATCCCCGGCCACGAGTTGGGCGTGGAGGTACTGGCCGTGGGGGATGGTGTTACCCAGGTAGCGCCCGGCGACCGCTGCTCCGTCGAGCCGTACATCAACTGCCAGACGTGTATCTCGTGCCGCACCGGTCATACGAACTGCTGCGTGAATCACCAGACGCTAGGCGTGCATTGCGATGGCGGACTGCGACCGCAATTTATGGTGCCTGCGCGCAAGTTGCACGTCTCCCGTACGCTCGCCATGGAGCAGCTCGCACTGGTCGAGACGCTCGCCATTGGCTGTCATGCGGTAAACCGCGGCTCGCCCGCGCCCAGCGAGAACATCCTCGTAATCGGCGCGGGCCCGATCGGTTTGTCTGCGATCGAGTTTGCGAAGCTTTCTGGTGCGCGCGTGTTCGTCATGGATATCAATGAGCAAAGGCTCGAGTTTGTCCGCCAGACTATGGGGGTGCTGGATACGATCTTGAGCACGGGCGATGGCGCGGAACTCAAGGTGTTGGAAGCGGCAACGCAGGGCACGCTCGCCCAAGTTGTGATCGACGCCACCGGCAGCAACAAGTCCATGGCGAATGCACTGAACTACGTCGGGTTCGCAGGCCGGCTCGTCTTCGTCGGGATTACCACGCAGGAGGTCTCATTCCCACATCCGCTCATGCACCGCCGAGAGATGACGCTACTGGCGAGCCGGAACGCTCTCTCCGCTGATTTTATCCGGATCATCGGGCTCATCGAAGCCGGCGAGATCAATACGCAGCCTTGGATCACGCACGAGGCCAGCTTCGGAGACGTTCCTCGAGTGTTCCCTCAGTGGCTCGAGCCGTCCTCGGGCGTGATCAAAGCAATCGTCCACGTCGACTAGGCCATGGCTTCTCTCCCAAACGAACGGATCGACGCGCACCAGCATTTCTGGACCTATAGCGCTGAGGAGTACCCGTGGATTCCGGTCGGCACACCGCTGCACCGCGACTGGTTGCCGGAGGATCTCGCGCGCGAACAGATGCCGCTCGGCGTGAATGGCTGCATTGCGGTGCAAGCGCGCCAGACGCTTGAGGAGTCGAGATGGCTCCTGGATCTGGCGGATCATCACGCGCGAATTCGCGCGGTGGTCGGTTGGGCAGATCTTCGTTCTGCCACGGTGGCGGACGATCTAGCCGCACTTGCCGCACACCCGAAGTTTGCAGGCGTTCGCCACGTCGTGCAAAGCGAGCCCGACGACCGATTCCTGGTAGGCGAAAATTTCCGACGCGGTATCGGCATCCTCGAGAAACTCGGGCTCACCTACGACCTACTCGTTATCCCCCGCCAGCTCCCTGCAGCGATCGAGCTAGTCCGCGAGTTTCCTAGACAGGCCTTCGTGCTGGACCACATAGCCAAGCCAGAAATCCGCACCGGAGCAATGGAGCCCTGGCGCACACAGCTCCGCGAGCTCGCAAAGCATGAGAATGTCATGTGCAAGATTTCTGGTTTGGTTACGGAAGCGGACCACCGGGCCTGGACACGGGATCAGCTGCGACCGTACCTGGATATTGTCTTTGAAGCGTTCGGAACGAAGCGTCTGATGTGGGGTTCGGACTGGCCCGTGTGTTTGCTCGCTGCTGAATACAAGGAGGTCCTCGCGGTTGTGGACGAGTACACCAGTGCGCTGGCATCGTCGGCGCGCGACGCAATCCTCGGCGGAAATGCCCTGCGCTTCTACTGCGGGAGAGTGCCTCACGGCTGAAGCGCTGACCGAGCCCAGCGAAGCTTTGCAGGGGTGGAGCGCGGATTTGCGCGGCGCTCTTCCTGCGTGGGTCGGATGACTTCCTGCGCGATCTCGGCGTACTCGCCTGATTGCATCCCTGCTTGGAACGCCTTCTTCACCCGGCGATCCTCGCCCGAGTGGAAGGTGAGGACCGCAACGCGGCCTCCTGGCCGCAAACAACTCGGTAGCGCACGCAGAAAGGCATCCAAGGCAGCGAACTCATCGTTTACCGCAATTCGGATCGCTTGAAAAACTCGGCGTATGGAAAGAGCGCTCACTTCAGGATCGGCACTAGGCAGCGCCCGGCGGACTGCTTGCGCCAGCTCAGTCGTAGTCCCGAGAGCACGGCCTGCAAGCGCCTCTGCCAACCGTTCCGCATGTGGTTCATCGGCATTCTCCGCGAGGACGACGGCAAGCATCGCTGGAGCTACCTTTCGCAGCCACTCGGAAGCTGGTTGACCACGCTCGGGATTCATCCGCATATCCAAGGGCCCAGCTGCTTTCACCGAGAATCCGCGCTGCGGATTGTCGATCTGCATCGAGGAAAGCCCGAGATCCGCCAAAATGAGGTCCACGCCGGCCAACCCCGCCGCCGCGAGCACCTTGGGGAGTCCCGCATAGTTGCTTCGGTGCGCGGTAAAGACCTCCGGACCAAACCCTGCCGCACGAAGCCGCGCCTCCGCCTTCGGCAGCTCCAGCGGGTCAACATCTAGTCCGATCAGACGCCCACCCGGCGCCATCCGCCTTAGGAGTTCCTCCGCATGTCCTCCGAAGCCAAGCGTACAATCCACTGCTATTTCCCCCGGCTGGGGAGCGAGCACGGCGAGAATCTCGGAGACCATGATCGGCCGATGCGCCCCTGCGGGCGTCTTGCCGGAGGCTAGCACTTTCGCGACGGTCTCCGCGTATTGCTCCGGCGCGTGTTCCTTGTACTTCGCGGCAAAGGTCCGCGGATTCTTCCCAGCATAGCGCACTCGGCGTCTGTGCGGAGCCGGTACTGGCAAATCCACCGGATTATCCTCTCTCATCCTTTGTTGTTTTGCGCGATCATTTCACATTCTGGAGGAACTCCTCGGATCCGATCCCCGCGTCACGCAAAGCACCTTTGAGGGTGAAGCGATCCACCTCGTCGTGAAACGGAAATACAATCCTGCGTCCGTCCAAGTGCTCCATCTTTATGTGGCTGCCCTTCCGGTGAATCTCGATGAAACCCAGGCGCTGCAAAGCTGCGGCTACTTGCCGGCCAGAGAGCAGCGGGAGCTTCAAAGTGTAATCATCACCAGCTCCCGATTCTCATGGTTCCCTGTGGCAATGGGAGCCGGTTCGAGGAAAAGCTCAATCGCCTCGCGAATATTTCCCACCGCATCCTCCCGCGTCCGCCCCTGAGACCAACAGCTCTTTAAGGCCGGACAATGAGCCACATAATACCCGTCTTCACCACGTTCGATGACTAGCTGAAGGGTCATACCGAGAGTCTAGATTCAAGGGGAGAGTGGGTCAATCCCGCACTCCCAATCAAAGCTTCCAGGCTGCGTCCACCTAATGTGTCCTCGCTCACAGCTCGTTGTATTTCCTGTTTGATCCACGCGCCTTCGCGACCGGGTAGCGCTCTTCATTCCGCGCCAGTTTGGCGCGCATTGCACCCGCGAGATCGATTCCGAGATTGTCCGCCATTTCAAAGAGCAGGATTGCCACGTCGGCCATCTCTTCGCTGATCTCCCCTTTCCGCTCCACTGCCCGGAGCTCCGACTGCTCCGGCGTCTGCCAGACGAAATGCTGAAGCAGCTCTCCGGCCTCGGCGGCAATGGCCACCGCGAGTTCCTTGGGGGCGTGAAACTGCAGCCAGTCGCGGGCGTCGCGGAAGGCTCGAACCTCGGCGGTCAATTCTTCGATCGTGCTGCTCATGTTGTGGCGGACTCATACTCTAGACCGCACACCCCGGCCCTCGAATAGCGTAGACTTGCCCAAATCGGTGCTGAAGTGGAGCAGCGAGGCCGCGGTCAAGAAAACCGCCCAGCAGTTGCCGTGCGCGGAACCAGAGAAGACGCCAATTCGTCGGAGATGCTGATAGATCCTACTCTCGCGGGCTCGGCGAGCGGCTCCCGTGGCTCGGCGAGCCGAGCACTGGATACTGGCGCGCCGAGTCTCTCCTACTGGATCCGAGTTCCGGATACTCGCGCGCGAGTATCGAGAACTCGGCGGGCCGAGTGATTTGCGCGGCGCGCCGAGTGCGCGATACACGCCGGACACTCCCAACACTCGGTGCGCCGAAGAATTCTCTCCGGGCGCGAGTCCTGAACACTCGGAGCACGGAGCCCGGGCTGCTCACCCGCCGAGCCCGAGCTACTCACCGCCCGCATGCTCAACCTGGCGAGCGGAGCACCCGAGGCGGAATGCCAGCAACTGCGTGGCGCAGGAGCAGGTGTGCTAGATCGAGGGCGGAGAGCGCAATTTTGTTGTGCGGCCTTCTCCACTTGGAAATCGATAATGAGAATCCGGCTCCCGCTGCCTTCACTACTCGACCCGGTGTCCAGATGGGCTACAGGTAGAGATTGGCCTGTGCGCGCGAAGGGTCGAAGAACTGCCCGGCAACCGCCCTTATACTTACTTCCCACACCTTCTTTGAAACCATTTCGCACTCTCGCCCAGGCCACGATGCCGGATCAGAAACAGCTCACACTTCAGGAGCAGGACGGGGAGTATTACCTGAAGATCAACGGGCGTCAGCTGATGAGCAGCTATGGCCGGTCCTCGGAGCTGCTACTCGCGGACCTGCCCTGCAAGTCCTTGGCGCGGCTGAGCGCGCCGCGCATTCTGATTGGCGGACTTGGGCTGGGTTTTACGCTGCAGCGTTCGCTCGATCTGCTCGGCACGGGCGCGGTGGTGCATGTGGCTGAGCTCATTCCGGAGGTGCTCATCTGGAACCGGGAGTTCCTTGGGGGGCTGAACAATCGCGCGGTGGAGGACAAACGGGTGACCGTCTTTATCGAAGACGTGTTCGATGCCATTGCCCGTGGGCATAAAGAGGCATACGACGCGATCCTGCTGGACGTGGACAATGGCCCCGTGCCCTTTTCCGCGGACAAGAACAACCGACTCTACAGCGGGCGCGGGCTGCGACGCATCGCGGATGCGCTGAAGCCGGGCGGCCGAGTGGCCTTTTGGTCGGCCTGCGAGGATCGGGTTTTTGCAGACCGCATCTTCCGAGCGGGATTCGAAGTGCACGCCTTCGAGGCGAAACCCCACGAGCGGGCCAAACAGACCCCTCATCGTATCTACATGGGGCAGAAACAAATCGCACCGGCCCCAGGAGAGAAACCACGCTCAGTCGTGAAACCAAAGCGGCTCAAGAAGCCGCTGGTGAATCCGTACGGTCCGGCGCGCTTCAAAAACCGCGACGAGGACTAGCCCGCGGAGGATCGGCCTGCATTAGAAAGGCCTTCGTTGTGAACCATCGGAGACAATTGGTTTCCACCCAAGCTCTGCGCGTGCCTCTTTTTACGAAAGAGGTTAGCGTTCCCGTCCGCCCTCCTCGACATGCCGATACGCACCCTTGTCCTCTCCCTCCTCCTCGCCCTCGGCACGCTGCATGCCGAACCGCCGCCACCATCGGCTAGCACCACCCCACTCTTCGACGGCAGCACCCTAAAGGGGTGGGAGGGCGACACGAAGATGTGGCGCGTGGAGGAAGGTGCGATTACCGGCGGGTCACGTACCGAGAAGATTGCGCACAACGACTTCCTCGCCACGACCGCTGAGTACGGGAACTTCGTCTTGCGGCTGAAGATCAAGCTCACCGGCGACTCAAAATCGGGGATGCTCAACTCCGGGATCCAGATCCGGAGCCAGCGTGTGCCGGATTCACACGAGATGCGCGGTTACCAGTGTGACTGGGGCGATCCCACGTGGTGGGGCAGTATATACGATGAATCCCGGCGCAACCGGGTGCTCGCGCAGAGCGACATGAAAGCGCTTGAGCCGGTCCTGCGACGCGAAGATTGGAGCGACTATGTGATCCGAGCCGACGGCCCGCGGATTACGACGTGGATAAACGGCGTTCAGGCCGTGGACTACACGGAGTCGGATCCCGCGGTCCCCCTCACCGGCCGCATTGGCGTACAGATCCACAGCGGGGGGAAGGCGCTGGTACAGGTGAAAGAAATCACCATCGAGGTACTCCCTGCGACTCCTGCCAGCGCGGCCTTTTATGGCGCACCGCCACCGCTCAAAACGGCCAAGGCTTCTCCACTAACCGGAGCGGAACAGCGCGCGACTTTCACATTGCCACCAGGTTTTGAGATCGAGCTGGTGGCGGAAGAAGAGCCCGGCGTTACGGGCAAGTTCGTGAGCGTGGCGTTCGATCAACAGGGCCGCATGTGGAGCATGACTGCCTTCGATTACCCGGTGGATGGCAACGAGAACCCCGCAATGGCGAACGCACTGTACGCGCAGCCGGGCAAGGACAAGGTGCTCGTATGGGATACGCCTTTTGCAGTGGGACCACAGAAGCCACGGGTCTTCGCTGACGGCCTGGCGATTCCACTCGGGATCCTGCCGCATGGCGACGGCTGCTTCGTGCAGCACGGGCCTGAGATTGTGCACCTGCGGGATACGGATCGCGACGGACGCGCGGACCGGCGGGATGTGGCACTCTCAGGTTTCGGAGTTCAAGACTCTCACCTCTTCCCGCACCAGTTCATGCGCGCCCCGGGCAATTGGATCTGGTTTGCGCAGGGTGCCTTCAATTCAGGACGCGTGAAGACGGCCAGCGGAGATGAGGCGCAGTTCGATGCAACACGCATGGCGCGCTTCCGTACGGATGGATCGGAGTTCGAGATCACCAGCCAGGGACCGTGCAATATCTGGGGATTGGTACTAAATGGTGAGGGAGAGGCGTGGATTCAGGAGGCGAACGACTATGGTTACCCCGCGACGCCGTTTCACGAGTTCGCGAACTACCCGGGATGCTCGGACCGCCTCTTCAAGAGCTACGCGCCACAATTCCCGGGAAGTGCACCGGATTTCAAGATGGGCGGGACCGGGTTGAGCGGCTTGGCGCTGTCGGATGCAAAGGGTGCGTGGCCTTCCGCGTACGCGGACGTCATGTACGTGGCAAATCCGATCACCCGCGAGATCCAGGCGCTGAGAATCCACCGCGACGGTCCTCACTACCGGCTGCAAAAGCTGCCGGACTTCATCCGCTCCAGCGACGAGATGTTTCGTCCGGTGGCGATCCAGTTCGGCCCGGATGGCTGCCTCTACATTGTCGATTGGTACAACAAAATCATCTCGCACAACGAAGTGCCTCGGAATCATCCGGAGCGCGATAAGACCCGCGGCCGCATCTGGCGCGTGCGGCACACCGCGCAGACGCCGTTTGTTGTTCCGGACTTTACGCGCCTCTCTGGAGATGAGCTGCTCGCAAGGCTAGGCGGCGAGTCGCTGGCGCAGAGTCATCTCGCGTGGCAGGCGATCGGCGACCGCGGCATGGTCGAGCTCGCGCCAAAACTGAAGGCCCTGATCGCTGATGCGGGGCAAAGCGCGTCGCGGAGGATTGCATCGCTCTGGGCGCTCGAGGCACTGCGCTCGGTAAAGCAACCTGTATTGGTACCCTTGCTTAAAGACATAAACCGGAACGTCCGCCGTGAGGCCATCCGCGCATGGGGCGAGGCAAAGCTGCCGGCGCTCGTAGATGCCGTTACGCCATTGGCCGGCGATGTTGATCCTGAGGTAAGAGCGCAGATCCTACGGAGTGTAGGTGCGCTCCTCGGTCGACCATATGGCGTCGGTTTTGCGAAGCACGACAAGGCTGACCCAGCCGCCATCAGCCTCATTGTTCGAATGGGCTACGCGGAGTTGTCCGCGCCCCTGGCTCCGTCTACCCGCGATGGTAAGCCTCAGGCAGTCCGCGAGGCGTACGACCGCGCCTTTGAACGCTACCTGGTGCGGCTCTTCCTCGAAACCCAACCTGCGGCGCTCGCCGACTGGCTGGATTCTCCAGCCGCTGCGGCGCTGCCCGTGGAGAACCGTTTATTGGCATCACTCGCTCTGGAGCCCCGCACCAGCGCCCGCCGCGTCGCCCAACTCCTGCCGCAACTCGGACGCGCACCGGGTGAGGAAGAGTTGCTGCGCATCGCCAGCTTCACCGGCGAGCCAGGAGTGAGCGACGCTCTGCAGATGGCGATCCACACACCGGCAGTGCTGGAGGCATTGCTCGCGGTGCGCACCAAGCTGGAGTCGACCAAGCTCTCGCCTCTCCTTGCAACTGCCGCCGCAAGGCTCTTCGCAGGCACCGATACCGAACAGGCGCTCGCGCTGCGCCTGATCACGGGGTTTCAGCTCACGGCATTGGAACCGCAACTTGTGGCCGCTCTTGAGCAAAGCCCTGCGCGGGCGACCGCTCTTCTGCGCGCACTTGGGGAGATCGGCAGTACGCAAACCGATCTCTTTGTGAAGCTCGCTAAAACTTCAGCCGACGCGCGGGTACGGGATGAGGCGCTCAACACCCTGGCTGTCTCGAAGAGCAACAATGCGCCAAGCTTGCTCCTCGAACTCTGGCCTACGCTTTCCGCTACTCAGCGCCGCCATTCTCTCGACCGGCTCGCAGCAACAAAGCATGGCGCGCTGGCTGTAGTTGGCGCCTTGCGCGGTCGGCGCATCTTCCGCGATGACTTGGAGGGCGCAACGCTCGACAAGCTTCAAGCCGTGCTTCCAGACAGTGCAGACCTCGCCGCGCTCTCCGAGGAACTGGGTGGCCTCTTTCGTCCGGTACTCGCGCTCGATGGCTCTGATACTGCAGGTGCGGAAACTCCCCTGATGCTGACAGGGCCGCTGACGGTCGAGGCCTGGGTGCGCCTTGCTCCCGGAATTGGCAACGAAGACGGCATCTTCTGCGCGCCTGGCCAGCTGGACCTCAACTTCTATGACGGCAAGTTTCGTGCACACGCCGGCGCAGCTGGAGACGTAGCCATCGCGAGAAAGCCCATTCAACCAGATACCTGGACACACGTTGCGGCGACACGTGACGAAGCAGGGGTCTGGCGCCTCTACCAGGATGGCGAACTGGACGCCACCGGTACAAAGTCGGCCGGACACACTATAGAGAATCCCGTCGTTGGCTTCACCGGTGCTCCTGGCGGGAGTAAAGGAGCGATTAGCGAGCTCCGCGTTTGGAACAAGGCGCGTACCGCTGAGGAGATTCGGGCGAACTTCGACCGCAGTTTAGCAGGCGAGAAGGATGCTCAAGGCCTTGTCTTCCAGTCAGCGGGCGCAGCAAACTGGGGCAAGCTGCGGAAGGGTGCAACGGTGATCAAGACGAGCGATTTCCCTCCCCTGCTCACCTCGGCTGAGGCGGACGCGCTCGACCAGCGTTTCAACCGGTTCCGCGCGCTGGCAGAAGTACCCGGCGACCCAACTCGCGGCCAGCAAGTAGCCGCGCTCTGTCAGGCGTGCCACCTCATGGGTGCCTCTGGGATTAACCTGGGGCCAAATCTCAGCGGAGTCGGGGCAATGGGCACGGAGGCTATCCTGCGAAACATCCTTACGCCAAACGCCGCGATGGAAGCTGGTTATCGAATTTACCGGGTCGAACTCCTGAGCGGTGAGATCGTCGACGCCTTCTTCGTGAGCGAAGACGAGACCGGAGTCGTGGTGCGGGCTCCCGGCATTCAGGACCGACGCATCTCGAAAGCCGAGATCCGGGGCACCAAGTACCTGCGCCGCTCGCTCATGCCTGAAGGTCTGCTGGATGGCTTACCGCCGACGCAAGTCTCCGACCTCTTCGCCTATCTGAAGTCACTTAAGTAGGCTCCCGTTCCTCACGGTGTAGACGCAGCCTCAACCTTCGGATCTGGCCCGGCGACTCCCTCTGGAGCGCTCTCCTCTGCCGTCGCGCCGGTGCTCGGCAGTTCCTTGATCCGCAGATTCCGCCACTCGGTCGGCGAGCCTTCGCTCTCCAGGCCGATGTATCCCTTGCGCCAATTGCAATCCGTTCCGCCGCTAACTTCAGCTCCGTTTACGTGCAGCCGGACGACCCCATCCTGGCAGACAATCCGGTAGTGATTCCACTCCGGCGACGGTTTGCTCCGCTGCTCCTTTGGGAAGCTGCGTGAACCTCGGCTTGGCTCGAAGGGCTTCATTGTTGAGCCATGAATCGGAAAGACATCGCCGTGTGTCGTGTGACTCTCGGTGTTTCCGTATCCGTGATCCAACACCTGCACCTCGATGGACCGAAGAAATGGGACCTTTGGCGCGGCCTCTGGTGATGCCCAGATGAAGATACCCGCGTTGCCGCCGGGCTTTAGATGCCGCCACTCCACTTCCATAATGAAGTTCTCGTACTGCCGCACTGTGCGGAGCGCACCGATGGGCTGCCCTGTGCAGGTGATTAAGCCATCTTTTACACCCCAGGTGTCTGGCGCACAGTTTACGTTTACCCAGCCGGTGAGATCGCGGCCATTGAAGAGGGATGTGAAGCCCTCCTCCTCCGCAGAGTTCGCATGAGCAATGATGATAAAAAGAGCAAGGATCGTGGGGAGGATGCGACGCTTCATACCGACGAAGCTATCGGAACAGACCGGCACGACCAAGCCCATCGTACCCCTGCATCACTGGAAATTAATCAGGGGCGGCATTCACTGCTTCGAATTGGCCGCTTGCACGTCGCCGCACTCCTGTATTGCCACACCTTCCCCGATCTGACATCATCCCTCGTTGGCAGCCTGTAACACGGCTCGCCCGTCCGCTCAGTTCGAGCGGTTTCGAATTGATCGCAACTCGGCAATCCCCCCGCCATGCCTGTTCATCGCCAATTCTTCTGCGCGCATTGTGGCTGCGAGCGCACCTTTTGGAAGCGTACACTGCAGCATCGTACGGACGCGATGCTGACCGGAATCACCCTGGGTGCTTGGGGGCTCGTCTGGCTGGGCAAAGTGATCCAGCATTGGCAGAAGCCCTGGCGGTGCCGCGCCTGTGCGTTGCCTATGGAGAGCGCACGCGCGAAGTCGCAGCGAGGTGCGACCACTCCAGTGCCACCGGAGCAGCGCCCGCTTTCCAAGACTGATCCTGTCCACTTGCTCCCTCAGCCACGCCAAAGGACGTCAGCTCACGTGGCCCCGATGAGACGAGGTAGGAGTGCGGAGTCGCACCCGCTGCATACCTAGAGGCCTCCGGAGTCTCGAAGTCGTCGGCAACCCGCTGAGTCGGTTTGCTGGGCGCACCAGATTTCCACTCGCCAGCGTCCTGCGCCGTTCCCACGATGACGTGCGTATCTCTGGCCACGCATGCACGTCGAAGTTCTTAACACCGGAACCGAGCTGCTCCTCGGGCAGGTCATCAATACCCACCTGCGGTTTCTCGCAGAGGCGCTTTTCCCACTGGGGCTGCGCATTCAGCGCCAGGTGGCGGTTCCGGACGGCGACGCCATCCGTGAAGCGCTGGTGGAGAGTTTTAGTCGGGCCGGTGTTGTTATTGTGACAGGTGGGCTCGGTCCTACTTCCGACGATATCACGCGGGAGATCACGGCGGACCTCTTCGGCATGGAACTTCTGCTGGATGAAGCCTTGTTGCTCTCGATTACAGAGCGACTGGCTAAGCGTGGGATCCGTCCAAGCGAGCGGACGGCTCGGCAAGCGATGCGGCCCGCGGGAGCGGAGTTCCTCCAAAACCTGCACGGAACTGCCCCTGGCCTCTACATTCCTCCGCGGGAGCTGGCTGAAGGGATTGCCGACTCGGGTTATCCAGTTCTCACGCCTCACCTCTTCCTGCTGCCAGGCCCCCCTCGCGAGTTGCGACCCATGATGATTGACGCAGTACTGCCAATCCTAAGGCGGATCCTGCCCCCGCCGCCTGATCAAATCTTCCGCAATTTCAGGGTGACCGGGGTACCAGAGTCCAGCGTGGAGAATCGAGTGGGCGAGGCGCTCCTGGCTCTGGGAGTGGAGCTTGGATACTGCGCCCGCGAGGGCGAAGTGGATATTCGGGTCATCGGGACTTCCGCCCAGCAGGTGACAGCCGAGCAAATCATCACGAGCGCGCTCGGGAAGTTTATTGCGACGCGGGAGAATCACTCGCTGGAACGAGTGGTGGTGGACCTCCTTATCGCGCGCGGTGCGACACTCGCCACTGCGGAATCCTGTACAGGCGGACTGCTCGCAAATCGGATCACCAACGTAGCAGGCGCGTCCGCGGTGTTTCCCCAAGGGTTCGTGACATACGCGAATAAAGCCAAGGAACAGTCACTCGGCGTTGGCAAGAGCCTGCTCGAAGCACACGGGGCAGTTAGCGAGCAGGTGGCTGCCGCCATGGCTCAAGGTGCCCTTCGCGTGGCCGGCACAGAGTTCGCGCTGTCTACGACCGGGATCGCTGGCCCGGGTGGCGGCAGCGAGGAGAAACCCGTAGGAGCGGTGTACATTGGATTGGCCACTCAGGCCGGACTCTTGAAAGTGACAAAGCACAACTTTCCGACCGACCGTGAGAGCTTCAAGAAGCTCACGACTCAAGCCGCGCTGGAACTCTTGCGTCAGGAGCTGGTGAATAAAGGGGAGTAATCACGACGCCCGCGTGCACCCACGCCTTTTCCTGCCGCTAATCCCGCTTGCGGCCAGAGTTGCCGAGCCATGGGTCGAACACTGGGAGGCGCGCGCTTTGCGCAACGGAGTCGCACTCGCGCGCCCCGAGGCTCAGTTCGCCCGGTCGTTGGGCATCGTCAATCCTGACTCAGTGCGATTGCTGAAGGTTGACGCGATTCGAGCCTTTGAGCATCCGCTCCTCCGAGCTGCGACCTCAGCTATCGACCTCAGATTTCGCCACACCGCTGGCCTCACCCTACGCTATGGAATCCTAATCCGGAGCGACTGCTGGGATCAGTCGAGGCTGGTCGCACACGAGTTGGTGCACGTTCACCAGTACGAGAGACTGGGCGGAATCCGGCCGTTCCTCCGCTCCTACTTCCACGAATGCCTGGTGGATGGCTACCCCTTTGGTCCGTTGGAGCAGGAAGCAGTGACTCTGGGACGCACTCATTCCCGAAGTTAGGTCTCTCGGCACAGAGGCCACGAGCAAGGATCAATTATAGAAATTATATAAAAGAGTTGGCGACTCGTCGTAGATGAGCCAATATGCCGGACCATGGATGCCATTGATTGCCCGCCCAGCTATCAGGCACGCATCCTCATCATCGACGATGAGCCTCTCGTACTCAGGCTTGCGGCAACAGTGCTCGCTTCCGCGGGTCACACGATCTACCAGGCGGCAGATGGGAAAAGTGGTGAGACGCTCTTTGAGGAGATGCAGCCCGAGTTGACAATCCTCGACGTGTGGATGCCGGAGCAGGACGGGCTTCAAACGATACGTCAACTGAGGGCGCGGAGCCCTGGGGCAAAGATCCTGGTGATGTCTGGTCAGCCTAGGCGATCTGGAATGCCCGTCTTCGAGGTAGCTTCGGTCTTGGGTGCGGCGAATCTACTCACCAAGCCCTTTACGCCCGACGAACTGTTGGCCTCTGTCGCGGCAGTGCTTGCCGCTTAGGCTCGACGACCGGGCTCTCAGGGGCGTCGCTCCTGCGTAGTCGGCTTAGTTCCCGGCACCGCCGGAAATGATATTCCCGGCACCACCGGAGATGATGTTTCCCCCGCCACCGGAGATGATGTTGCCCCCGCCGAACGTGGAGAGTGATGCACCGTCGTTCGAGATGATGCCTGCACCGTCCTGACCAATCAGATTGCCGCCTCCGCCATTCACGATGTTTCCGGCCCCGCTTACTACCGCGTTTCCAGCACCACCCGAGATGATGTTGCCAGCGCCACCAGAGATAATGTTACCGGCACCACCGGAGATGATATTTGCGGAGGTAGCGCGGAAGTAGTCCGTGTTCAAAAAGGCGCCGCCTGCATTGTTGACCAAGCCAGCTCCATTGGCTCCTCCAAACAGATTGTGACCTCCGAAGTTCATGAGATTGCCAGCGCCGCCCGAGATGATGCGGTTTGGATCGCTGAGCAGCTGAGCAGCAGATGGTGAGCCGGTGAATCCCGGGAGGCCCTCGAAGCGGATGTTACCAGCACCACCCGAGATGATCGATGCGCCGTCATTCGAGATGATGCTCGCACCATCACTGGAAATGATCGACGCGCCATCATTAGAGATGATCGATGCACCATCGTTCGAGATGATCCCGGCAGCTCCGACCAGGACCTGTCCCGCTCCCAGAGGTATAGCAAAAGCACCGTTCTTCAGCGCGATATAGTCAGTCCCCACGAGAATCGTGGAGATCGACTTTATCCCTAGTTGCGCAAGCTCTTCCTTGAAGACCGCGTTCTCGCGTCCGTAGGCATAATTAACCCCCGCCGTTTCAAGTAACGCACTCTCAACGGCCGAATTAGCCGTGGTTACATCGATGTTTCCATCGGCTGGGTAAATGTAAGTGGCGAGCGCCTTGTGTGAGCTGACAAACGAGAATCCATCACCGGAGATGCGGTGGCCGGACGATACAATTACTTCGTTCGGATCTCCAATAGCTCGACAGACCAACTCGAATGTGAGTTTCGTATGACCGGGTACGAGGGCGGTAATGGTAATGTTTCCATTCAGGTAATCCGCGACGACGGTGGGATCTGGACCGTCCGTGTTGAGATTCACGATCTTCATCTCCGCCGTCGCCGGCGGCACGTATAAGCGAATTGTCGCAGTTCCCGCAGCATCTCCCGTGTTCCCATAGAAGCCTTGATAGGTGAACTCCGCTCCCGCGCGCACCGCAGCCGGAGCCATCATCCCAAGAAAGAAACGGGGGACGGTGGAATGAAGCACCCGCGTTCGCCCTGGGACGAATACACTTGGCAGGAGTCCGAAAGGGTTCGAATCCTCAGCTGCCGCGAGCAGGGCACGTGTCTGACGCGACACCTCAGGGCCGTGGGCAATCTGAGGCAGGTTAACGACCTCGGGAGGACTAAGTGAAAGCACCGAAGGTGTTACCTCCAGGTCTACGAGAACCGTAACATTCTCTCCCGGAGCCATGTTTCCCAGCCGGAAAATGATATCACCGGAATCTACTCCCAGAGCAGGTGCCGCGATTGTATCATCACTGGGAGTTGCGTGATCCACGAAGCTCGCGCCTCGGAAGACCGTCCCCGCGGGGATAGGATTTGTAATCCGAGCATTCCTAGCTGGCACTCCGCCATTGTTCCGGAAGCTGATGAAGTGGGACACGACCTGTCCAGGGGCAGCGCTCCCCGGGCGCTCTTCGGAGGACGGGCTAAAGCTTACAGGCGCGACGAGTTTCACACGGAGCGGTTCCGGATAAGCGTCGATCGTTTCGCCGAGACTCGCGGTTCCGATATATCCGCCCCGTGACTCGAGGAAGGTGTTCAGCAAGAGTCCGCCGGAGCTGCGCGGCAGCGCCTTGACTCGGTAGCTGATGGTTCCGAATCCACCTGCAGCCACGTTCCCGATCGGGACGACGAGGGTACGTCCGCGGTCATTGATCGTAACTTCCTTGGAAGGCACCGCATCGTTAACCCGAAGTGACTTTGGAACATAAGCCGCGCCCTCAGGAACCCGCTCCTGGATAAAGACGCGCTCCGCGGTTGCATCGCCGATATTATAGTACCAGAGAGTGTAGGTGTAGGTATCGCCGTGTGTCGTAGCTGCGACCTCTCCCACGGTTGGATCGCTGATCAGCACAACATCGCTGACCGTTTTGGAAAGTCCGAGAAAGGGACGTGCGGCTGCCACCAGCCCGGAAGAGGCGACGGTTGCTGGTACCACCCGAGCCGCTTTATTCACCTTGTTCTTGGAATCACGAAAGCTCCCCACCAAGTCGCCACCAATGAGAGACTCATTAATCGGGCGATCGTACCAAAGGCGCAGCGTGAGCTTTGCCTTCCTGGTGCTCTTCGCCGCCAGCTTGCCAAAGTGCCAGGTTACTGTCTCACCCCGGAGGTCCACCGTTGGATTCCATGCCTTGTTAGGAGCAGCGATCGGTGAGCCGGTCTCGATGCCGTTTGCATCCAGAAAGAATGCGCTAACCACCGCCGAGCCTGTTACGACATCGTATGTGAGGAGCACATCGTTCATCGGGGCTCCGCCGCTGTTGTGCACGGTGAAAGTGTATGTGACCAGGCCGCCTGGACCGACTTGAGTGGTCACATTAGTCGAGGTCACGTCCAATAGGCTCAGCACCAGGGAGCGCAGCGGCGTGCCGCGGCTGGGCTGAAGAAGCGCACCATTGAGCGTCCCGATCACCGACGATTTCACGAAATCTATTTGGGACTCAATGCGCGCATTCTTCGCAACGCGCACGTCCATTTGTAGAGAGCCAGCGGCTCCGGCTGCCACGGTTCCAAGTGCCCACTCCACCTGCTTCACTTGCTTCCCATTGATCTTGCGGGTCACCACGCGTCCACCGTTCACCTTGCTTGGGAGGAAGCCGGTGTCGTCCGGGATTCCGGCACTCACCACGACTCCTGTCACCGACCCACCGCTTAGGTTTTGATAGTTCAGGGTGTAGGTCAGCACTTCCCCAGGCCGGGTCGTCTTTCCAGTGGCATCGCTGGGAGATGTTGCCGTTCCAGTGAGCCTAAGGATCACCTCCGGAATCACTTCGATCTCACCGGACACATTCGAGATCGAATCGCCAAATCCGGGCGCTGCTGCAATCGCTCGGAAGAATCTCTTCCCAGCAGGGATTCCGTTTGCGCTGAGATTCCAGGAATCGTCCGAGCGCGTCATCAACCCTCCACCTGGCAGATCCTGCCAGGAAGCTTCACTTCCAGGCGTAAGCGTCGACTGCACACGCACAGTCAGCCCTGCTGCTGTTGAGGCTTGCACGGCGGAGAAACCCCAGGGATTCCCCGCTATGGTCGGTGGAGTAACCGTAAAGCTAGTCGTCGCGGGCAACTGCTCCGATGGAGACTCCGTGTCGCCGATGGTAATCGTCGTGACTGTGGTGGCGCCGAGTTGCGCATCTCCCACAGGTGATTGGAGCGTGAGGATTACTGTTTCGTCAGGCTCGGCGCCCGCATTGAAGGAGAGCGAGATGAAGATCGTCTTCTCGTACTCAATCGGCTGGAAATCGACTTGCAGGTTGCTGGGGAACGAGACGTTGAAGTCAGAGTTCGCGGAGCCGCTAGGCGTCGCTGTGCCTCCGACAGTAAATTGGACACTCACCGGTCCCGTACTTCCAGCACCTCGACGCACGATCACTTGTGCAGTCTCACCCTCGGTTTTTGGGTGCGTCGCCGTGTCAAAGTACACTCCCTTGTCGGATACCGCTGACGTCCCGGGATTTAACACCCGCGCAACATGACCGCGCGGGGTCGCCTGATATTCGGTGAAGGTTCCGCCAAGCAGGATTTTCCCACCCGCCTCCAGCGCGAGGGCGTTCACTTGCGTAGAGACGAGTCCAGAGATCAGGCTCGGGTCGGGAGAACCATCAGGGTTGATCCGCGCAAAGCCCGAGCGCGACATCCCGTTGTAGTTCGTGAAGATGCCGGTGATCAGGATCTTGCCATCTGCCTGCAGGACCGCTGTCTTGAGATGATTCGAGGCTCCAGTGCCTGGCGTGAAAGCGTTGTCCAATAGCCCGTCCACGTTCACCCGGGCGATGCGGCTGATGCTTACTCCGTTGTAATTGCTGAACTGACCCGCAATGACGATCTTGCCGTCTGGTTGCACCGGAACCGCAAATACCGCCTGATCGGGTCCAGTTTGCGGGTCGAAGGTCGTGTCCAATGAGCCATCTGGGTGTAACCGGGCGAGACGAGCGCGCGGGGTGCCGTTGAAGGTGTTGAATTCACCCCCGACCACGATCTTCCCATCTGGAAGCAAGCTGATCGCAAATACCGGCGCGCCTATGGCCTGAGTGCCCGAACCGACGAAGCTCGAGTCAAGTGATCCATCGGCATTCAAGCGGTAGAGCCCATTGCGGCTGATCCCATTGTAACTGCCCAAATAACCGCCCACCAGAATTCTGCCATCCGGCTGAACCACGATTGCATGAATCCGCCCACCAATCCCAAAGCCAGTATTGCCGGCGTTGAAAGTAGTGTCCTGAGAACCGTTGGCATTCAGTCGGGCAAGCGTCTGCTGAGGAGGTCCACTAAGGTCTGTGACCTCCCCGCCGACGAGAACTTTGCCGTCTGAGTCCGTCGCCACCGCGAGCACATTGCCCGGTGTGACTGCGGCATTTGGGTCGAACCCAGTATCCAATGATCCATTCGCGTTCAACTGCGCCACGCGTTGGCGTTCTGTGAACCCGTAGCTAGTAAACGTGCCGCCGATGACCACTTTTCCGTCCGGCTTCACCGCAATCGACTCGACCGTAGAATTAGCACCGACACTGGAATCGAAGGTGGTGTCCAAGTCACCGTCCGCCGCTGAGATCGCTATCGGCCCGCCCATTCCGAGAATACCGAGGAGTGCTGCGAGGCTGAGGAACTTCCGCGGTAATGTCATCTATGCGTGGGGGTTGAAGCGAAAGAGGCGCGGGACTATGGCACGATTACCAATGCCCACAAGTGGAACATTCCGCGTCCTCTAGGTGCTAAGCACCCCGCGTACCCACCCTATGCGTCCCTTCCTTATTGCACCACCGTCACGGGCGTGCCGATCTTTACCTTGTCGTAGATGAGCTTCGCAATGTTCGAGGGAAGGCGGATGCAGCCATGCGATGCCGGATAACCGGGGAGGATTCCTACGTGCATCCCGACTCCACTCCATGTCATGCGCATGAACCACGTCATCGGAGCGCCGCGATAAACCGTTCCACTTGGCGCGGAGTCTACCTTCAGGCTTACCCCCGCACGTACTACCCGGCCCTGACGATCCACGAAGTCTCCGTAGATGTTCGAGCGATGATCCGGATCCTTTTCGAGAATGGTGAAGCTCCCCGTAGGCGTCATTCCCTCTCGTTTTCCGCTTGAGATGGGCGTTTCGATATAAACCTCGTCCCCGGTCATCAAATAGGCGCGTTGCTTGGACAACGAGATCAAGACTCGCGAATTTGAGGAATCGATCACTCCCGCCAAGTCCTGGTTCACAATCGGCTGAGGCTGCCGGTTGATCATCTCTGTGGCCCGCCTCATTGGTTGCCGCTTCCGCTGACGAAAGATCTGTGCGTCTACCGCTGGGCTCACAACCAGCCAGATCGCACCAGTCAGGGTCAGCAAAGTCTTCAATCCAACAAATCTCATGTCTCGTGCAGGCAAGGGTCGACAGTTCTTATCGGGGGTGCGGAAGGCTCGGGCAATTATATAATCCGGCGCACTGCTCCGGGCAAACGAGGATTCCTATCGACGACCCTCGGACGGCTGCGCACTTTTATCCGACTGTGCAGTCCCTGCTCCACTTCCCAGTCCGCTCGCTGGTGCTTCTAATCTGGCTGGTCTCCTGCGTCCCCTGCCCTGTCTTTGCTGCACGGCGTGATGAGAAGAAGGCCCCGCTCCCCGCCCCGCCTCCCCAGGCCGTTGAACAGAAGGTGGAAGTGCCGCGCGGCAAAACCGTGAACATCCCCCTGAAGATCTACGGCTCGCAACGTGAGACGCTCCGGTTCCTCATTCGGAGCCCGGTAGAACATGGCACGATCACTGCGCCAAAGACTCTAGGCAAGGAGTCCGCCATGGTTACGTACACGCCGCCTACCGACTACGACATCACGGAGGATCAGTTTACCTATGCAGTCGGCAATTCCGCCGGTGTATCTGCGGCTGCGGCAGTATCAATTCGGATCCTCGACGAGCCGCCTCTGCTTGCAATCCCCGGCTCCCTGCAGTTTCCCCCAATTCTTGCGGGCAAAAAGACGCCGCAGGAGTTCGAGATCTCCAATCGCGGAGGCGGATTGGCGGTAGGCGTGATCCGAGTTGATCCTCCATGGATGCTCGACGGTAAACCAGAGTACCGCCTGCCGGCGGGCATGAGCCGGACGGTTCGGGTGCTCTTTGCACCCACCGAGTCCGGTAATTTTCGATCCGAAATCCGGTTCTCCTCGCACCCTGCTCACACCACCGCGCTGAACGGCGAGGCCAAGGCACCACTTACGGTGACTCCAGCGCAGATCGAGCTGACGCACCCCGCGGATGACCCTCGCCGCAGTGCCGAGTCGCAGGTCACGAATAACACCGAAGAACCACAAACCGTCGCCTTGCGCGCGGACGAAGGACTGACGGTCGAACCGCAGAGCATTACGATTGAGCCCGGGAGTGCGGCTACTTTTCGGGTCGGTGTTGCGCCGGAGAATCTCGTACCTCTCGAAGGTTTCGTTCACCTTACAACCCCCGAGATCAATCTCTCCATTCCCGCGAAAGGAGCACGCGTGAAACCAGTCCTGCGCGCTGCTGCACGCGAGCTGCGCCTCGAGCGACCATCCAATGGAGGGCCGCCTACAGGGACGCTGACCGTCGAGAACGCGGGTGGCGAAGAGGGCTACTGGCGTTGGGAATTGCGCGCGCCTTTTATGACTTTGGAGACTGAAGCTCGCATTGCCTCTGGCGCCAAGCTGGAGATCCCTGTGCAACTGGAGGCATCGGCCAGCGGCAGCTATCGCACTGTCCTAAAGCTCATCGGGGAACAGCAGACGCTGGAGATCGTCGTACTCGGTGAGGCCGTGCTCGCAGAAGCCGCGCCTCCTCGATCGCCGGCCGCATCGGCAAAGCCGACGCGAGCCGCCACGAGTAGCAAGCTCCAGCTGACGCCTGTGGCGGCAGTCGCTCGAGAGCCCGAGCCGGTCGAGATCCCCTATCCTTACAAGCGGATCGGAATTCGGGAGCGCCACCCGGATCGAGTCGTTCTGGTTTGGCTGGCTGAACAGTATCCACCCGAGGCGTACCGGGTAGAAATGCAGCACCTTTCGCTCGGTCCTAAGAAAGAGCTCAAGATCGATTGGCTCCCCGTGCCCCAGCAGAAAGTGGAGGGCATCGAGAAGAAAGGTGTCCGCGCCGAATTGACCGGTCTTCGTCCCGGCCAGCTCTATACCCTGCGCCTCACGACGAGCCAGCCTGGAACAACCGAGCGCACGGAAGTCGGAGGGATTGAAGTCACCACCCCGCCCAGTGCGCCATTGGTTGAGGTAACGCTGCTGAAAGGCCTTCTCCTCCTACTCGCGATCTTTGTCGGCTTTGCCGTCTGGCAGCGTCGCCGTCGGTCATAACCGCGTTGAGCGCTGAGTTCGTTGGCGCATGCTGACGCGTACCATCGCGGAGTGAACCCACTCCTCACACGCGTCTCCAATGCTCGACCCACAACCTGATTGCGGTACTTGGGTTTCGGAAAGTTCACTGTGAAGGCAGCTCGCAGACGGAAAAGCCGCCGGAGCATTTGCTCCGACGGCCGCTTCCTCCCTCTCCGCATCTGCGCAAATCTGCGTAATCTGCGGTTCACTCCCCTTCCTGCTTTTCTCTGCTACGCGGGGTTCCCCGTCGCGCCTCCCGTCGCGGGAATTACCGGCACTACCGGTGGCACTACTTCAGCACGGGGCGCCCGGGCGAAGCGCCGGCCCAGCTCGTCGCGGACTACGCGGAGGCCTGCCTCCTCGCCATGCGACTGCAGCGCCCGGTAGACGATGTGCGAGGCCTCCATCAGGTCGCTTCCGGCGAGCGTGATGGTGTCGTTCACCATGCTCAGCACCTGGCTGAGCTGCTGATGCACCGGCAGGAGCAAGTCCCGGATCGTGGCATCGCGGTCCATCGCCGGCAGGCTCAGCCCCATGGGGAGCACGTCCAC
>JANMSW010000026.1:0-14005 GCA_031389825.1 Spartobacteria bacterium | reverse complement strand
CCCGGCGCTCACCGGCAGAGGGGGTAAGGGGGCAGTGTGCCCATTCCTCGCGGAAGACAGCCCAAATGCCTCAGTAGATCGCGGAATAACCTCTCTCGCGCTGAAATCCCGAGACCTCAAACGCGGTATGAAATATCCGGGTTAACTCACCCGTTGCGGGAATCCACCGCGGCAGCTGGCCGTCAAAACGTGAATGCGCAGGCAGGCAGCAGGTGCCACGGCGCACAAGTGAGCTTGAGCTCCACCTAGTGGCAAATGCCCGGTTTCAGTGATGTGGCAAATGCCCGGTCTCAGTGATGTGCCAACTCCCGGGCGTGAGAAATCTCGGTGCTGGATACAGGCCGCACGTGTTCGGCAGACACCGTCACGACAGCTGCCGTTTCGCCGGTAAGAGTTACGAACTCGACCTCGTAAGCCTCACCACGCGGATAGACGTGAACGATTACCCCGATATCGCCAGGCTCAAGCCCTTCATCGGCAAGGCAAGCGGTCAGGACGACTCGATCATGTTCGTGCATCATAGAGGCAGTCTACTACAAGGGATGGGCAGTGACCAGTCTCGGTGCGGCGGCTCCACTGTCGATAATCCAAACGGACCGGATAGACGGAGAGCGACCGTCCGGACACACCAGTGATCCGTCGATCCGGTACTTGATACCATACCGAGTTTTGGACAGCGAAACAACTGGATAAATGCGCGCGTGATCCAGCAACGCGTTGGCCAGTAGTTCCCACGCATTCACCGTGAAACCAAATCGAACGAAGAACCGCGCCTTGCCAACTCCCTCGCGGTGCTCGGGATCCAGAAGGTAATCAACAATCTTGGTTTGATCGATGTGTGCAATGTCAGCGTTCGGAAGATTCACTGCGCCGCAGCGTGACCAATCCTGCCGCAAACCCGAGGGACGAAAGTGGCGATCGATGGTAAAAGGGGGCAGGGATCGCTCCAAGCCGAGAGTGTAAGGGTGACGCTTGCCACGTTGCTCACGGGGTTCGCCTGTTCGGGACCTGGAACTTCAGGCACCTTCCTCGCGGAGAGCGCATCATGTGGGGCGAGCCCGCCATTGCACTGCATGGTAGTGGTCCTCGATTTCTAGTGATCGCTGCATAGCTAAATTCTGTATTCGCGCAATGCCCACCCTTGTCCTTCGGGCCACTTGGCTCATTCGGCGCGCACGAAGATGCGATACTTTTGCGACTTCGCACCATGGTGAAGCGCAACCTCGTAGGGCTCACCGGGTACGGCAAAGATGTGAAAGCGCGTGCTCGTCGTCTGGAATTTGGGCTGGTGGAGGACATTCGGCGAGATGAGCTTCCCCTCATCCGAGTGGATTGGGCCCGACAAAGGGCCGTAGCCGCCCAGGATCATCTCTGGCTCCACGTACTCAGCAATGCCATAAAGCCCTACCAGCTTGCCTTCGGGCTTGGCCTTTAAGCGAATTGTCCAGCCGGTGTTCACTGTCTCAAAGGCCGAGGGCGTAATGGGTTTCGTTAGACCGCCTGCGCCACCATTCGCTGCTGCCGGGGGCTCGAACGCTACTGGAAAACGCAACTCACGAATAACCTCGATGACACCCTCCGGCTTCTCCGCGAGAAGGGTCACCTTAGCGGAGGCGCCGACCTTCGAGTCTGGACCTCTGGAAGCTTGGTGGGGAAGCGCGGGCGGCGGAATTAATCCCTCAATCGAGACCGTGTAGCTTTTGGCAGGTGGCGCATCGGCTGGCGCAGTCAATTCCGCGACACGTCGCGGCGTGAGCCGCTTCCCTGAATCTGAAGTCGATGCCACAGCAACGCAGGTGACAGCTAGGCAGGCCATGGACGTGCGGAGAATGGTGTTCATTAGAGGGGGTAATACGGGGTCGCGGGTCAGTTTGAAATCTAATCCTTTGGAATGTTTCAGGAAGAATGAAAAATGGAGTGTCCGACTTGCGAAAAGTCGCGCCTGCGCCTGAGGAGAATGAGCGGCAACCCGCCAGATCGATCCGCCCCCATCGCACCAACCCAGTCACAAACCACTGCGTCGGTACCATGCTCCCCAGTGCAAGAGGATCAATACTACACGAAGCTCCGCCGCCAATACCCCATGCCTGAACCCTCGCAAACCGAGCTTTGAGGGTCGTTTTCCACCCTTAAAGCCTGGCTGAAGGGAGTAAAAGCACGGCTGATGGCAGTCGGAGATTGAACGAAGGCAATGATCGACTGACGCGAGAAAGTTTTCCCACGGCACGCCACAGTCACTGGCGGCGCGCCACCTCCGGGGCTCCTTGCATGAAAGTTTAATCCTGGCTGCTGACTCTCGCACCCTCGCGGGCCGCCTCCGAGCTTCGCCGGACAACCCCCGACCGTCATCAGCGACGCTCTGACCCCCTTCTGCCACTCGAAAGTCGCATTTGGATTGCGGGAACCGATATGATCGCAGCTGGCGATCACCTTGTAGGTACCGCTTGATCGACAAGGGTGTCCCCGGCGCCGTTTCGTCATCCGCCATCTGCTGGTCAGAGTAGAATCAGCAGCTACCCACCCGTTCTGTGCCTCTATGGGTTAGTTATGACATTCAATCTGAGGTGTGCGGAGGGCCGGGGCCATGTTATCTCACCAACATGAGTTTCCCCTCACACGCATGAAGACGCCGGTGCACTCGATCGTGATCCTCGGCGGCGGCAGCGCGGGCTTGATTACCGCTCTAACGCTAAAGCGGCGACTCCCGCACCTGGAGCTCCACGTCTTGCGGAGCCAGGAAATTGGCGTCATCGGGGTCGGTGAAGGCACTACATCGCTCTTCCCCAGCTACTTCTTTGAGGAGCTACGGCTGAAGCGCTCTCAGCTCTTCACCGAGATGCAGCCGACATGGAAGCTGGGGATCCGCTTCCTTTGGGGACCGCGGAAGCATTTTCACTACACCTTTAGCCGGGCCGTGGACAGCCGCGTTCCTGAACTACCAAAAGGAAACGGCTTCTATGCCTTCGAGGAGTTCTCCAGTCTGGATATGTGGTCAGCGCTAATGGAGGAGGACAAGGCATTCCCCCGCGGTTCGGATGGCAAGCCGCAGTTCTTCAATCACTCCCAGGTCGCATTTCATGTGGAGAATCACCGCCTCGTCACGTACCTGGAGGCGCGGTGTCGCGATTTTGGCGTCAGGATTACCGATGGCACCATGCAGTCGGTGGAGCCTGGAGAACATGGCGTATCGGCCTTGGTGCTGGAAAGCGGCGAGCGGGTGAGTGGCGATCTATTCATCGATGCTTCCGGCTTTCGTTCCGAGCTGCTGGGCCGTTTTCTTGGCACTCCCTTTCGAGACTTCACAGACGCTCTCTTCTGCGATCGCGCGGTAATCGGGGGCTGGGCACGGACCACCGAAGTGCTCAAACCTTACACCACAGCGGAGACGATGAACGCGGGCTGGTGCTGGCAGATCGAGCACGAGAACTTCATCAACCGGGGCTACGTTTACTCGTCCCGTTTCCTGGGTGATGATGAGGCCCTGGCGGAATTCCTTGGGAAGAACCCGCAGGTGACCACCACTCCACGGGTGGTGAAGTTCCGCAGCGGCCGGTACGAGAAGATGTGGACGCGGAATGTCATTGGGATTGGCAATGCGAGTGGCTTCGTGGAGCCCCTCGAGGCCACTGCTCTGCAGGTCATCATCATGCAGGGCAAGGTGCTTGCGGACGTGCTCTCCGAGACTGACTGCGCGCCCACTCCCGGCGTGGTTGCCGTCTACGATCAGGTGATGGCTCAGCAGTGGGATGACGTCCGCGATTTCCTGGCGGTGCATTACCGCTTCAATCGGCGCCTGGATACGCCATTCTGGCAGATGTGCCAGGCTGAGACCCGGCTGCACGGCGCCCAGCGAGTGGTAGACTTCTATGAAGAGAACGGGCCCACTTCACTGGCCCGAGCAGTGCTCTTCGGCTCGATGAACCCGTTTGGAATGGAGGGCTACTTGGCCATGCTCATCGGGCAGCAGGTTCCTCATCGGAAGAATTATGAGCCGAGCGCTGCCGAGTGGAAGATCTGGCGGGGACATGTGCGAGAGATGCAGACGGTCGCCCGGCGCGGCTTCGGCGCGGCGCAGACATTGCAGCTGATCCGGCAGCCGGGCTGGAGTTGGAGCTAGCTCCAAAAGTGGTCGGTTCAGGCGGCAAGTTGCCGCGGCCTTGCCGGCTGCAAGTATGATCGTCCGTAATGGCTCTTGCGTTTACTCGGAAACTAAACCATGCTCCGCCGGCCTTTCTCCCCCCTGTCCCTTTGTACACAGTTTCTCTTTAAGATCCATATGCCCCACCCCATATCCACAGCCCGTAAAGGTTCCTCCAAAGCCCGCCGCTTGTCGGTCGGCATTCTCGCCGCCTCGATCACTGCCCTGCTCCCAAATACGGGCTCGGCGGTAGACTACACTTGGAACGGCGCTGCAAACACGAACTGGGACGCCGCAACCAACTGGACCCCAAATGGCGTTCCCACCTCGATCACTCTCGATCGTGCGCTTTTCAGCATTGATGGGGTTGCGATCTCCCTCAACAACGCGCCGCAGTCAGCGCTTAATCTTCTGTTTTCCAATGCGGCGGGCAGCTACGTAATCGGCGCAGGTGGAACGAGTGGTATCCTGAATGTTGGGGCAGAAGGCATTGACCAGTCGGGAGTAGCCACGAACGAAATCTCAGCTCCTATCAGTGCAGTTACCCCGCAAACTTGGAGCCTCTCCGCAGGAACACTGCGGCTCTCGAACGTTGGAACGACGGCTAACAACCTCACCGGCGTAACGGCAAATCTTACTGGCAGTGCCACTCTGGAGGGCTTCGCAACCTCCACGGCGACCCCCGTGTCATCGCTGAACGGAGCAATCGTCAATTTGACCGGGACGAATGCTGCTACGGTTGTAGCTCCAACGCTGTTGATGCAGCGGTCTGGTGCCGCGGGCGGCGTTTTCAACAACACCGTTAATATCACCGGGGCCGGTATCCTCAGCGCACCTGCAATCGACACTTTCGACGGCAATCAGCGGATTCGTCTGACAGGGCCGGTGAATATCGCTCCGACCACTGCAGGCGAGACAGCGCTTCTTCGCATCACGACTCCGACTGGTGGCGCAAATAACACCCCTCGCTACTTTACGATGGCGGGGAAGACGACGCTGACGTCGAACACGGAAATCAACGTGGCCGGCGGCTGGACTTACCACGATGGCGTCATGGATGCCGGGAGTCACACCATCAACAAGACCGGCGGTGGCGAGTTCCAGTTGGGTGATAATACCGGAAACAGCATTATCAACGGAACAATCCTACTTACCGGCGGTCAGCTGATCGGCGGCGCAGGCCCCAAGGCAGGCACCACTACAGGGGAAGTTGTTAACACGTTCGGGAACGCGACTTTGGAAGCGAAAGGTGGAAGTGTGCAGCTCCGTCCGTTCGGTCCCGCTGGCGGCGTAACGGTCCCGATGGACAACCGCGTGATTGTCGCCACCAATGACCTTACCGTCAGCATGAATAACACCCTGACGGACCGAGGTGGCGCCAATAACCTGACGGTGCTGCTTGGCAGTGTTGCGAGGCCGGTAAATTTGGCCGCAGGGAGAACAATCACCTTTGAAGCGCAACGGGAGCACGATCTCACTGTCGCATCCGTGGTGCTGGGAGGTAATGCCTCTATCAATTCCAACAACCTCGGCAGTGATCCCGGGTCGGTTCCCGTCAATGGCAATAACGTCATCACAGTGCAGTCCATCTCTCAGGATGCAGGTCTCGCTACCCCGGCGAACCTCACCAAGGGCGGAAACGGCACGTTGTTCGTCAACGGGGCGACATATACGGGCACGACGACGGTGAACAGTGGGACGCTCGACATGCGAGGGCCATTCGCCACAAGTGCGGTCCAAGTAAATACAGCGACTCTCCGTGTGAGCGCGGCAGACGCGATCGCACCGAACAAGGTGACCGTCGCGGCGGCTGGTCTTCTGGACGTGAACTATACGAATGCGGCAGTAGGTTCCTTCACCCTTGCCCCCAACGCCCGGCTCCGCCTCTCACAGGATCAGAATACTACAGCTGGCGCGACTCTTCCGGCGGTGACTCTGAGCCGCCTCGAGGTCGGAGGAAACATCGGCGCCAATTATAATGGCGTAAATATAGCTGACGGCGGAACCGTCGCATCTGTCGGTGGTGCACGCACCTACGGCAGCACGATCAACTACCAAGGGCCGGTGAATTTCGACACGAACGGCGGGAATCTGACTGTTCAAGGTGTGACCCAAGGCGCAACTACAGTAGCCGTGACGAAGCAGGGTTCGAATACGCTGACGATTAACGGTGCGAGCACCTACACCGGCGGCACCATGATCGCGGGAGGAACGCTGCGCGCGACTGGAAGCGGCAACGTGCTCGGTACAGGTGCCATCAGTGTAGGCTCCGGAACTCTGCAGCTTGATGGTGGCACTGGAAACACGGTCAACGTTCCTCAGGTCGCTCCCATTGACGGCGGAAAAGTTGAAGTTTCGAGCGGCGTAGCCGATTTCGGGAGCAATCCGCTTACAATCACCCCGGCAGTGGTCGCGAGGACCAACGCACTTGAATCACGTTGGTTCAATACTCAATCGCTTGCAAACAACACGGCGAGACAGGCTCAGTTGGAGAACATCGGCGGAACCCCCAACGGTGGATTGCTGACTGCAACTCCGATCGGAACGGGTTTGCTGCGGGGCGCGCTTAGCTACAACGATACCGCAGCATTCCAGGCGTCTACGCAAACAAATCGGACCTCGGGCGTCGCTCTTACTCAAGGGGATAACTATGCCTTCCTCTGGCAGGGTGACTTTACTGCTCCTAGAAGCGGATCATACACTTTCAATGCTGGTAATCCTAGCGCTGGAGTGGATGACGAATTCGTAATGTTCCTCGATCGGGATCAGGACGGGATCTTCGAGCAGACTGTTACGACTGGAACGGACAGTAATGAGCGGGTGGTTTCCACCTTCAACACTAACTGCTGCGGATCTGTCTCCGGCGCGCCAGTTGACTTGATAGCTGGTCAGGTCTATAAAGTTGCCTTTGGCTTTGCTGAGTTCGGTGGAGGAGATAAGGGAAGTGCCGCCTTCAGCATCGCAGGAGACACAACCTTCGGCAGCCTTACTGCAGTCAACCCCGGTGCGGCCAATCAGGCTGGTTTCTGGACGACGGTCACGGCGAGTGGTGGTGGTGACATCAATGTGGCGTCGGGTGCAACCTTGCGCGCGGTTTCCACGACTGGTGCGACCAATCTGCGGTTAACCGGCGCTGGCGGAGTGGCTGCGGTGTTGGACCTTACCGCTGGAGGCGGTGCGAGCAATGCAGTCAACTTGATTGCCGCCGATGCCGCACGCATCCTGCTGCCTTCGAACCATGTCGCCGTTGTAGAGAACGTCTCGGTCAGCGCCGCAGGTACCCTGGAAGTCTCTGGGCCCGGCACTCTGCGGGTGAGCGCAAGCGGCACCGGTCTCGGCGGTATTGCGGTGCTCAACAATGCAACCCTTGGCGGAATTGCAACGCTTAGTAATCCGCTCACGATGACCCTTGGAGGTACGCTGGCTCCCGGCGATGGGATCGGCACCATGAGTGTGAATGCACCGGTGACATTTGGAGATGGAGGCGTCTTCTCGATCGAGCTGGGTCAGTCGGGTGTCAGTGATCGACTTGCGATTGGGGGAGACCTGAGTCTCGCGAGCATCACTGACCGTTTGGCATTGGTCAGCGTTGGCGGTTTCACCGGTGGCACTTACACGATCGCCACCTTCACAGGTGCCCTCACGGGGACCTTCAACCAAGTGGCGTTCAACGGGGTGAACAACAGTTCGCTCATCCAGTCGGTGAACTACAATCCTGCTGTGGGCGCAACGCCCGGGTCGCTCACGGTGACGGTAGTTCCGGAGCCGGGCACAGCCGGGCTGCTCTTGCTCGGAGCAGGCCTCATGGGTCTGCGCCGACGCCGGACCGCGTGAGTGATCAGTGGTATAGCCGCTGCTAAAAGATAACTAAAGGCCGCTTCGGGATCTCCGGAGCGGCCTTTTTGCGCCGGGAACGACTCGGAGGACTGCTCCATCGGAGCATCGGCCCGAGTAATTTCGAACGTCTAACCGCGCCGCTGTAGAATTCACTGCGAATCCCACGCCAGCAACTCTTCGGCGGCTGACCGGACGGACTCCACGAGGTGTTCGGGAAGGTCAGCCATGAGTGGAAGCGCAGGGCCTGTGCGGGCGATTCCGGAGCTGGCGACGGCCTGGTGCAGGACCGGGATAGGTCCGTGCGCGTTGCGCAGGGACTCAAGGGCGTTGTAGTGGGCGCGGATCGCGTCGGCTTTCGTGAAGTCTCCAGCCTGCAACACTCCGAGCATCTGCTGCGAGTGACGCGGGGCGACACAGACGCAGCCGGAGGTAAAGGCGTGGACCCCGAACTCGCGCCAGTGCGTGATGGCCGGCTGCTCGCCGATGCCGCTGACGATGAGCGCGGGATCGACGCGATCGACGATTGCGCGGAGCAGCGGATCGTCCGCGGGATCTATGCGTACGACGGCGTACTTAATCCATGAGATAACGCCCGCCTCGACCAACGACTCGACCACCTCCGGGGTGACGTACTTCTCGTCCTTTATGTAGAGGACTGCGGGAATACCTGCCTTTTCGACGAACTTCTCGACGGCGACGCGCACGCCTTCGGGTGTGCTGACCGCAATGGTGGGGAGGATCATCGCGGTCGGGAACTTTTGCCGGGCCAGGATTGCAGCCTGATCCATCATTGTGCCGAAGTAGGGGCCCACGGCGGGCACCACCCAAGTGTGGGGGGCGACCTGCGACTCCAGCATCTCGAGCACTTCTTCGTACTCGGTGAGAGCGATGTTGTAGAAGTTCGCATTGCCCCCGTACAGCAGAGTAGAGACTCCTCCCGCCTCAATATGGCGAATGAGGCGCGCATTCTCGGCAGCATCGAATCGGAGCGAGGCGTCGCGGCAAAGCGGTGGGACCGCGATGACGGAACGATGAATGTCGGCGGCAGTGAAAGCGGTCTGCATAAGTTAGTGAATCTCGGGTTCGGGAACGGAGGTCTCGGCATGAAGGAAGCCGAAATCGCAACCCTCATCAGCTTGGGTAACTTCCTGCAGAAAGAGCGAGAGGTAGCCCCGACGACTGGTCTGCGTGCGTGGAGACCAAGCCGCGAGACGAGCGGCGAGTTCCTCCACAGAGACGTGCAAATCCAAGCGGCGCTCCGGGACGTCGAGGGTAATGAGGTCTCCCTCGCGGACCAGCGCGAGCGGGCCGCCGATTGCGGATTCGGGAGCAACATGCAGCACGCAGGCCCCGTAGCTGGTGCCGCTCATGCGGGCATCGGAGATGCGGACCATGTCGCGGACGCCCTGCTCCAGCAGCTTCACCGGGATGGGGAGCATCCCCCACTCTGGCATGCCTGGCGCGCCCTTCGGCCCGGCATTCTGTAGCACGATGACGCTATCGGCAGTGACGACGAGCGCGGGGTCGTCGATGCGTGCCGCGAGGTCATTGTAGTCGCAGAAAACAACGGCGGGACCGGTGTGGCGGAGGAGACGAGCCTCCATGGCGGAATATTTGATGACTGCGCCGCGCGGCGCGAGATTCCCACGCAAAATGGCAGTGCCACCTTCCGGCGCGACGGCGTTTTCGCGCAAGCGGATGACTTCGGGATTGTAGATCTCTGCACCCGCAATGTTTTCGCCCAAGGTGCGGCCATTAACGGACAGGGTGTCGAGGTGAAGGAGGTCGCCTAACTGTAACAGCAGCGCGCGAAGGCCTCCTGCATAGTAAAAGTCCTCCATGAGGAAACGGCCCGCGGGGCGGAGATCGGCGAGGCGCGGCGTACCACGCGAGATCTCGTCGAAGCGCTCAAGCGGGATGGAAATGGAGGCGCGAGCAGCCATCGCAATGAGGTGGATGATGGCATTTGTAGATCCACCGACCGCCATGTCCGCGACGATCGTATTGTGGAAAGCGTCGGAGGTAAGGATCTGTGCAGGGCGGATGTTGTGCCATGCATTCTCGACAGCTTGCCGGCCGGATTCCGCGGCCATTCGCCAGTGCGCCATATCCACGGCAGGGATGGACGATGCGCCCGGGAGCGTCAGGCCGAGCGTCTCGGCGATGGCGGTCATGGTCGAGGCAGTGCCCATGGTCATACAGTGGCCATGCGACCGGGCGATGCCGTCCTCGACTTCGCTCCACGCCTCCTCGGTGAGATTGCCCGCGCGCTTCTCATCCCAGAGCTTCCAGGCATCAGACCCGCTCCCGAGCACTTGGCCGCGCCAATTCCCGCGGAGCATAGGCCCGCCGGGCACGAAGATAAAGGGCACCTCGGCGGAAGTAGCGCCCATGATCAGCGCAGGCGTCGTCTTGTCGCAGGCGCCCAGGAGAACTGCGCCATCGATGGGATGGCAGCGCAGGACCTCCTCGGTCTCCATCGCGAGGAGATTGCGATAGAGCATGGTGGTCGGCTTCATGTAGCTCTCGCTGAGGGAGAGCAGCGGGACCTCAACCGGCATCCCGCCCGCCTGTAGGATGCCCTTGCGGACGTGCTCGGCGAGAATCTTGAAATGCAGGTGGCAAGGGTTCAGCTCAGACCAGGTGTTGAGAATCCCGATGACCGGCTTGCCTTGCCAATCCTCTGGCCCGAGACCCATCTGACGGGCACGCGAGCGGTGGCCAAAGGAGCGCAGATCATTAGGACCAAACCATCGCCAGGAGCGCAACTGCTCAGGCTGGAGGCGGGGATTGTCGAACTTCATGGGGAGACGGCTAGACCAGAGGGAAGAGCCAGGCAGCGAGCATGGTGAGGAGCAGTCCGACAAGTCCCTGAAGCGCCATCATAGGCGAGACGGTGCGCAAGGCCTGCGATTCGCTGAGGCCGCTGAGGCGGGTGATGATCCAGAAGCCAGCGTCGTTCATCCAGGAGAAGGGCTTCGAACCGCAGCCGATGGCAATGGCGAAGTAGACTGGGTTCATGGCAACTGTGCCGCTCTCGAGAAAAGCCTTGGCGATCGGCGCAGCGGTAATCATGGCGACGGTGGCAGACCCTTGCGCCGTACGAACGAGCATGGTGATGAGGAAGACTGCGGGAAGGGCGAGCAGGTGGGTGCCGGTCATCATGGCACCGAGCGTCTCAGAGATGCCGGTGTGGCGAAGGACTGCGCCAAATGCGCCACCGGCGGCAATGATCAGGAGGATGGTTGCGCCAGAATTGAGGGCTGTTTGAACAGACTTGCTGGCGGTTTGGCCATCGCAGTGACGGGCCAGAGTCAGCAGGGCGATGAGGGCACCGACGGTCAGCGCCATGTTCTTCTCACCCAGCATGGCGACGATCCAGCGCGGCCAACCACCTGGCGTGAGCATCGGGACGAACATGGCCTCCGCAGCAATGAGCGCGACAGGTAGAATAACCGGGAGGAGAGAAATCCAGAGCGACGGGAGGACACGTTCACCCGCAAGCGTGGGACCGACCGGATCTTCATCCGGGATCTCCAGTGTATGGTGACGATTGGAGATGGTAGCGAAGAACACACCGAAGAGCGCGGCCCCGAGCCCAATCGTGGATCCCATCGCGATCATCAGGCTCATCGGAACGCCCAGTTCAACAGCGACAAAGAGCGGACCTGGGGTCGGAGGGACGAGGGAATGCGTGATTGTTCCGCCGGCCACGGTACACATGACGAGAAGCAAATAGTCGCGCCCCGTCCGCCGGGCGACCGCACGCGTGAGCGGCGAGAGCAGGTAGAAGACAGTGTCGAGCATCACCGGGATGCACAGGAGAAAGCCGCTGGTGAAGAAGGCCCAATGCGCCCGTGCCGGGCCGGTCCAACGAAGGAGCGAGGCCGCAATGGACTCTGCTGCACCTGAGAGGAGCATTGCTTCGCCAAGGATCGCCGCCATGGCGATGAGGATCCCAAGGCTGGCGCAGGTTCTGCCAAACTCGTCCGCAACGCGCGCCGCAGCGGGAGCATCGGAGAACTTAGCCGCCGCCTTCTGCGTCATCTCGCCCTTCACGACAAGACCGCCGGCATAGTCTCGCAACGCATCCGCAGGAGTTAGCAGCGCTACACAATAAGCACCGAGCACCAATGCGAGGAAGGCATGAAGCCGAAGCCAAAGAATGCTGCCAACAACAATCACCATCCCGCAGCAAAGGAGCAGGAGCGCGCTCATGCAGCGGCAGGGCGGAAACGATCATCCGGGGAGAACACCAAAGCAGGAAAGGCTACCGCCGAAAATTTGGGAATGGAAAACGCATTGGCTCTAACGAGAAATCTCAGTAATCCGGTTGGTCAGTCTTGATCCTTGCAACTCGGAACACGCGAGTAGGGTACGGAGCGAGACTTACTGCTTCTGATGCTTCTCCAACTGGTGTGCGGTGGCCTGCAGCTTGCGTTGCCAACTGACCAGCTGGCGGCGGAGCATCGTGCTCTATTTTTTCTCGCCCGGGCGGTGCTGCGCGCCAGCACGTACCGCTCCTTGCCGTACTCGATGAGCTAAACCGTGATGCCGGGTGGGCCAGTGCTCCTGCCGGTCGCCATAGAGAAGCTCCCCTTCGAACTCGCTCAGCCGGCGTTTGGGAGTGCCCACCAGGTAGGCAGCTCCACAACTTCGCAAGTGCTTTAGGATTGCTTCACTGATCCACCGGTCAAACACCCAGACCCTTCCCTTGCAACCGTACTTTTCCTCAATCGAGGTGCCCATTTCCTCCAGCATAGTCACATCGTTGCGGGTCCGTTGAAGACCTCATAGAACAGGGGAAAGCTTTCCAAGGAGACGACTAGCGCGACGACGACCGGCAGGCAATCCGGACGATGACCGCGTAAGCAGCCATGCGTCCGCGTAAAAGAATCGCTTTGGTTGAAGCTCAGTAACTCCAGCACCTTGGTTCATTCCACCGGCTGCAATGCCCTGCAGCTGCTCTTTCCAAAAGGCATCGACTTAAGATTATCGACGCAAATGGCCGGACGGAGTTGGTCAACGCGCTGCCTGACCGCGTGCAGGCGCTAGATCCGGCGACTGGGAAGGAACTCTGGCGGTGTGAGGGGTTGAACCCGTTGGTCTACAGCTCGGTGATGTACGGCGAGGGCGTGATCGTCGCGACTGGCGGCTTTGGCGGGAGTTCACTGGCAGTGAAACCAGGTGGGTCCGGGGACGTGACTGCGACGCATCGGCTTTGGCATAAGCCGCGTGATAAGCAGCGCATCGGGACGGGCGTAATCACGGGTGGGCATCTCTACATCTTAAACACGCCGGGAACCGCGCAGTGCATCAACCTCACTTCCGGGGAAGCTGTGTGGGAGGAACGACTGACTGGCCCGAGCGGCCGCTCCGAGTCGTGGTCATCCATGGTGCTCGCGGGAGATCGTATCTATGTGCTCAACCAAGGCAGCGACACGTCGGTCATCAATGCGACGCCTACTTTTGAAAAGATCGAGATCAACGGGCTCGATGATGGGCTGACAAATTCATCCGTCGCGGTTTCCGCCGGAGATATCTTCATCCGCACGCACAAGCATCTCTGGTGCATTGGGAACAAGGCCGCAAAGTAGTTCACTGGACTCAGCACGGAAGCATGGATTGAACCCCGCTCGTCCTTGGAGGGTGCCGAGCGTTAGGGGAGGTTGCTCGGCCTTAGACTAGCTCGCACCGATTCTGCGCATGATGAGAGCCCCGATGACGACTGTCAGCTAGCCCGGATATTTCATACCGCGTTTGAGGTCTCGGGATTTCAGCGCGAGAGAGGTTATTCCGCGATTTACTGAGGCGTTTGGGCTGTCTTCCGCGAGGAACGGGCACACTGCCCCCTTACCCCCTCTGCCGGTGAGCGCCGGGGGAGCGCTGCGGCGGGCTCATGAGGATCCCAGCGCGGTGCAGGCGTTCTGGAAGAGTTGCTGATGAGGATAGGCACTGCTGAAGAAGAGCCGAACGCGCCGCGTGTTGCGCACGATGACTGTCCCGATCTTCAAGAGCTTCAGGCGAATG
>JANMSW010000010.1:0-70622 GCA_031389825.1 Spartobacteria bacterium | reverse complement strand
CACTCCTCGCCGGGCGGCCAAAAAGCAGCGGTCCAAAAGCCTGAAAAAACGGCGTCTTGCTCGGCATGATCTCTTCTGCCGATTCAGCTCCAAAGCACGAGCCGAAACGTCCTAAAACGCTCTTATCTTAGTGCCATTCGGATATGACCTACAATGCACCGCTGCAGCGCTATCTTCTTTCGGTGTTCAGCGACACCATACCCCACGTGGAGACAGCCACGGTGGCGGAGACGAAGGCGTGGGACAAACGTACTGAGTTACAGATTTACGAAGGACCTTCACCGTGGGGGCCGTGGGCTTTGGTTTACCGGGAAGAGCCATGGGGCGGTCCCCTTCACGCCTGCTACCTCCCACACCTTCCGGCCAAGTGGATGGGCAGCGATGGTCTCAGCGGGTGGATGCTTTATTCCGGCGATTGGGTGAACGACCATTATCCAAAACGCGAATACTACGGCTACATGACTCGCGGATTTCGCCTGATTCCCAAGGTTCCGCCGCCAGGCAGACCAAACGGATTGTAACAGCCTAGACCGGGACGCTATCGAGAACGGTTGAATCTCTCCGGAAGTGTGAGCGGGTGCAGTCCGCCGATCGGATGAGCCTAGCTGGCTTTCACCTTGGCGCCGATGATGACTTTCAGCGCCTCCCACTTGTTCTCGCCGAGCTTTAGTCGGCTTCCTCGCACCACCCCTGCCGTTTTAATGTCCTCGAACTTCGCGGGGGCGTCGTCCTTCAGGATCTGAGTTTTATCGGTGATCGTGAAGAGGTGGTCCTTCCCTGCCTTCGTAGTAACCGTAAAGGTTCTCCCAGGCCCATCAACGCGGGAAACTACTCCTTGGTATGGCAGAGGGCGCGCGGGCTTAGTTTCGGGAGTGACGATCGCAGCAGGGGCGACGAGTGGAGTCCCTGGTACCGTCGGCTCCACTGATCGGCTGGCAACCGGAGCGGAGACTACAAACGCGAGCAAACCTGCCCAAACTGAGAGCTTCTTCATGGATAAGGGACTGCAATAAGTGTCGCCCTCGCCGCAACTCCGCTGCTCAGACGTGAGGGGGTTGCCGTAATAGTAAGCGTTGTACAAGCGTAATGCGCATGTGCGCAGTGCTGGTTGTCAGTCACCTCGGTTCTTGGAGACTTGGGAACTCACGAACCGGTACCTCCCCCGTCCTGCTCTCTCGCGAATCTCTTGAGAATAACACCGAGCAGCGCGAAGCAATTGTCAGGGAACTCAAGATCGCCTACGCGATGGAGATGGAGACCGTTCAGAACTATCTCGCGAACTCCATAGATCTGGATGGAATTAGGGCTGAGGAGATCAAGAAGTCGCTTGCTGCGGACATCCAAGAGGAGCTGAATCACGCAACTCTACTGGCGAAACGGATCAAGATCCTAGAAGGCAGGGTTCCCGGTTCGTTGGACTTGCAACGCAATCAGACGTTCATGCAACCACCGGATGATAGCACCGACATGGTAGCGGTTATCCGCGGGGTAATCACAGCGGAAGACGGCGCCATCGAGCAGTATGACAAGATCATTGGGCTCTGCGACGGAGTGGACTTCGTCACCCAGGATCTGATTGTCGAGATCCTCGCCGACGAGCAAGGACATCGCCGTCAGTTCGTCGGATTCCTCAGCGAGTTCGAGCGCAAAGAAGCGCAGGCGGCTATGGCCGCAACTCACTAAGGCTCTGCCGCGTCCTTCTCCTCTCGCGCTCGCATCTAAGGAGCAGCGAGATGTCGGCGACGTCTATCGAGAAGCGCTAATTCCAATCGGTCAATCAGCTCGCGTTGCGCCTCGTTGATTTTGGTACGGGCGGTGATCGGGTCAAACCACTCGCAGCGGTCTATCTCTGGAACCACTACGCGGCGCCCGGAACCGCGCGGCCACTCGCACTCCATGGTGATGCTCGTGATCGTGCTGGGATCCGCATCCCCTTCCCACGCCCAGCAGTGAACCGTCTTCCCAGCGCGCTGACGGATGCTGCCCAGTGGCAGGAATTCACCGGAAGGCGAAATCCCCGTCTCTTCCCAGAATTCCCGACGTGCCGCTTCGATCAGCTCTTCCCCATCATTCGGCTGCCCTTTCGGGATCGTCCAGGCGCCTGGATCCCGCTTTGCCCAGAATGGACCGCCAGGGTGTGCGAGGAAGAGCTCCAGCCTTCCCTCCCGAATGCGGAAGAGCAGCAGACCCGCACTCACGGGCGATTTCTTTGGGTTGAGAGGCACGAGGATGAGAGTCTTACATGAAGTAGTCGGCGTTCTGCTCGCGACCGACCCAGCGGCGCAGGCGGAAGATATGCGCTGGTTTATTCTGTGGGTCGAGCCGCACGTAGTTTTTTGATCCGCTCCAAAGGTAGCGTTCGTCGTGCAGGAGGTCGTCCACTTGGTAGGTGTCGCTCTCCATCCACCCGAAATCCCCGACCGGCACATGGATGAAAGTATCCCGTGGAGACCAGGGATCGAGGCTCACCACGATGAGAAGGATGTTGTCTTTCGCCTCCGTCACTTTGGTGAAGAAGAGGACCTGCTCATTGTCGGCAGGGTGAAACCTGAGGTTGCGGTATTGCTGCAACGCGCGGTTCTGGTGCCGGATTTTGTTCAGCCGGGTGACGACCTCCTTGATGTTCCCCGGCGCGTTCCAATCGCGCTTCTTCCACTGGTACTTCTCGCTGTCGTAGTACTCCTCTCGATTCGGCAGCGCCTCGCTCTCGCACAACTCGAAGCCGGAATAAATCCCATAAATCGGCGAAAGGGTAGCGGCAAGAACGGCGCGAATCAGAAACGCGGCCCGCCCTCCGTGCTGGAGGAAGTGAGGCAGAATATCGGGCGTGTTCGGCCAGAGATTCGCCCGGAAGTGCTCTGCCATTTCTGTCTGCGTGAGTTCGGTGAAGTACTCGATCAACTCCTCCTTGGTATTCCGCCAGGTGAAGTAAGTGTAGCTATGCGTGAAGCCCGCCTTGGCGAGCGCCTTCATCATCTTCGGCTTGGTGAAAGCCTCGGAGAGGAAGATGACATCCGGGAATTCGGCCTGGACCCGACCGATAAGATACTCCCAAAACGCCACCGGCTTGGTATGTGGATTGTCCACGCGGAAAATCCGAACGCTGCGCCGCGACCAGAAGAGGATGATCTCCACCATCTCATCCCAGAGCGCGCGCCAATCTCCGCAGTGGAAGTTTAGCGGGAAAACGTCCTGGTACTTCTTGGGCGGGTTTTCCGCGTATTTGATCGAGCCATCAGGCCGCTTGTAAAACCAGTCGGGATGGTCGTGGACGTACGGGTGATCGGGTGAGCAGTTAATCGCGAAGTCGATCGCGAGCTCCATTCCGCGTTTGCGGATCTCGCCCACCAGCCAGTCGAAGTCCTCCAGGGTGCCGAGCTCCGGGGCAACGTCCTTGTGCCCACCACCGTTCGGACATTTCTGGTGCCGATTTCCGATCGCATAGGGTACGCCCGGCTCACCGGGCTCCCCGACCACAGCGTTGTTCCGGCCCTTTCGCGCAGTGATTCCGATCGGGTGGATGGGGGGAAAATAGATCACGTCAAAGCCCATACCGCGGGCATCGTCCACGCGGGGCAGACAGTCGCGAAAGGTGGAACCGCGATCCCCGAGGCCTTCCGCATTCCGGGGGAAGAACTCATACCATGCAGAGAAGAGCGCACATTCGCGATCTACAGTCACTCGTGGGTACTTCGGGGTGAAGCTGCCCGGGGGGCGCTTGACGAGTCCCAGCACCTCGGGTGGATTCAGCATGAACTCGGTCGCTTCCTCCCGATCAGAGTACGCTGTCATTAGCGCCTCCAGTTCCGCGTAATGGCTAATCTCATTTACCTCCGCCGGAACACTCGCTCGAATACGCTCTGAAATCGCTTTGAGCTGAGCCGCATCCCGCTTCTGGCCACGCTCCGCTGCCTGCATCGCCGCCTTCGCTACAAACGCCGCGCCCTCCAGCGTCTCAGTAGTCAGATCCGGCTGGCTGGCCTTGAACTTCGCCTGAAACTCGTGCTGCCACGTTCGGAAAATGTCCCCCCACGCCTCGATCGTGAACTCGTATGGCGCGTTCTCGAAGAATGAACACCGTGCTGTCCAGCGATCATTGCCGTTGGGGATCGGCAACATCGGCGTTTCGTGCCACTTCGCTTGTCCCACCTTCCGCCACTTCAGCACGGCGGAGGTGATGTCGTGGCCATCTTTGAAGATGTCCGCCTCGACGTTCATATCCTCACCCACCGTCCGCTTGACCGGGTATCGTCCCCCATCGACCAGGGGGCTCACATTCTCGATGACGACAGTGGGCGGGTGCGGCTTCATGCGTTCAGTGACATTGGACTGAACTTCAATCGCCGAGCAAGCGCGAGACGGCTCTCGCGCGGGGCACTCAGGCAGCGGCCTGTTGGCGCTGCAACCAAGTCAGGAGGGCGTGGAGCTTCTCAAGGCCAGGGATCCTCGAGACCACTTCCGTGAGCGAGAGTAGCGCCGCCGGGATATGGACCAGGAAGTCCTCGCGCTCCTTTACCAGACCGAGGAAGCCGTACGCCCCCAGTGCCTGCATGAGCCGTTGCATGGCGCATAGATCATAGATCATCCGGAAGTTCTCCGCTGGCTCGCCCCCGAGCGCCCGCCAACGCTCCAGATACAGGTTTAGCAACTCCTCGCGCTCCTCTGTGGTGAGCGTGACGTAGGGGTCGTAAAGCAGCGATGCGAGGTCGTACTGCACGAGCCCTGGGCGCATCCCCTGGAAGTCGATGAGGCAAACCGCCCCGTCCTTCACCACGATGTTCTGCGATTGGAAATCCCGGTGCACGAAGACCCGGGGAAGCGCTCCGAGCACTTCTGCGATCTCCGCGAGGCGCGTTTCGTCGCAGTGGATGGCCACGTCCGCCTGGGATTGCTTGAAGTAACACCCCAGACAATGCTCCAGAAAGTAATTCTGCTCCCAGCGGTATAGCTCGGCGTCAAACTCTACCTGAAGCCGCGGCGCAGATGAGGACGCCGCATGCGCTAGATGAGCCGCTGTGTGCAGCTTGAGCACCTGCTCGAGCGTGCGCTGATACAACTCCCGGCGTACTGGCCATGGCTCATTGCGAAAGCTCCAGAGATCGCGTTCACCGAGATCCTCCATCCAGATGAGCCCTTCGGTCTCGTCGTGAAAGTAGATCTCCGGCACCCGCACGCCGACTTCGTGGAGAAAGCGCGCGATGCAGACGTAGTGCCGATTCTCATCTCGTTGAGTCCCGTACTTTGCCAGAATAAGGGAGGCATCGCTTCCCACCTGCACCCGGTAGAACTTGCGATCAGAGCCTCCCTTTTCGAGCGGCTCAACCTTGATCGACTGCTCCGCAAAACGCGGGAAGCGGGCGACTGTTTGGGAGATGAGCTGCGAGACCATGGCGGGGGGCTGCGGGAAGCGTGAGCAGTCCTTCATTCCACTCCAATTGTCAAAGATCAGAATCCAAATGCACTCCGGAAATACGAGCCCCCTCCGTCACGACGCAGCTCGTAAGTTCACAGCCCGCTGCGATCCGAGCGCCCGGCCAGACAATCGTGTCCCGGAGCCGCGCACCGGCGCCGATGTACGCCCCAGCTCCAATCGCACACGCGCCAACGATTTCCGCATCACTGGAAATTTCCGCCCCCGGCGCGATCCATGGTGCCGGGGCGGTGAGCGGGGTCAGGCGTGAAGCGAGAATGGGCACGCCTCCGGCAATCTCGCGATGCACCCCGAGGTACTGCTCGCGATTCCCGAGATCCCACCAATGACCGTCGTCAACGACGACGCCACCCAGCCGTGCACCGGTGCGGATCATCTCGAGAAAGAGCGGGATCACACTGATCTTTGTGCTCTCCGGGATACGTGCGAAGAACGCCGGGCTGACCAGATAGATGCCCGTGAAGAGGAATCGCGCGTCGCTCTCCGGATTCAGCCGCTGACTGATGTCGGTGATCCGTGAAGTCTGCTCATCGAAGCTCACCTGAAGCGGGCCATCCTTCGAGCGCAGCACGAGCGTCACTTCGTTGTCCTGCTCGAGATGCGCACGAAAGGCTGCGTCCAGGGGCATCGTGCTCAGAATATCACCGTTGTAGACTACGAACGGCTCGTGATCACCGATCAGGTCCTCCACGTTCTTGATCCCGCCCGCCGTCTCCAGCACCTCCGGCTGCTCGTCGCGGAAGGCGATCGACGCTCCCGCATAACTGGCCGTGGGATACTCACGATCGTACACCTCCGAGCGCCAGTGCGTATTGACCACGAAGCGCTTGATGCCGTGCTCCAGCAGATGATCGAAGGCGTACGCGATGAGCGGCCGGTTGACGACCGGGATGAGCGGCTTGGGCCGGTGCGCGGTCAGTGCTTTGAGGCGCGTGCCGAGACCGGCTCCAAGGACAAATGCGGTGCGAAGCATTGAGCGCGCAGAGATAAGGACGAGATAGCCCCGCGCGGAAAGCTTTTTGCGCTCCCCCTCGACTCCCGACTCTGGTCTCTCGACTTCCCCGGCTATTCCATCCCGAGCTTCTGCCGCCCTGCTTGAGATATACGGTCTGGGCTCCATGGCGGATCCCACACCAGTTCGACATTCGTGCTGGCTACCCCAGGCACCGTCATCATGCGCTGCTCGGCCTCGGCGGCAATCGTCGGACCCATTCCGCAACCCGGTGCGGTAAGGGTCATTTGCACGCTCACTCGCTTGCCTTTCCCGGACTCGTCATCGGCTACGTTCATCCCGTAGACCAGGCCGAGATCGACAATGTTCACCGGGATCTCGGGATCGTAGCAATTGCGAAGCTGCTCCCAGACTTGTTCCTCCTCGAAGGGCCCCTCGACGACCGTGCCGGCCTCGGTCATCTCCTTGCCCAGAGCGTCGGCGTCGCTCCCGCGGATCCGATATAGCCCTCCCTGGTAAATCGCAGACACGGTGTAGGTCCCACCCAGCGCCTGCGTGATCATTACCTCCGTCCCGAGAGCGAGTCGCGTGATATCTCCACTCGGGATCTGGATTGCTTCGACGTCCCGAAGGAGCGCGATCGGCTGATTGGATTCCATGTCGTCAGAAGACTCGCTGCTTACCGCTGTACCCGCCAGCGCGTTTCCGGGTAGAGATTGATGTCCTCCTTCGCCAGCTTGAACCCGCAGGATTCCAAGAGATACGAGACGCCCTCCTTGGTGTTCATGGTGTCGCGGAGCGAGCGGGAGAAGAGCTCGATGTACTCCTTATAAGAGTCGAGCGCCAGCGCGCCGTCCGCCACATAGCGGGCGAGTTCCTGGTCGTGGCTCTCTATGAGGTCGAAAAGCGCCTTGCGCAGCCGCATGCGCATCGCGGGATCGACGACCAGTCGGAACGGATTTGCTGAAGGGTCCGACGGCATCGGCTCGTTCGTGAGCTCGAAAGGCGTCGCAGTCGTCGTGGCGAGCGCGGCATCACGGGATTGTTTTTCGTTCATGAGCTTTGCCGGATGTTGAGAACGGTGAGGGCGGGAAACAAGCTTCTCCGCTCGGCGCGGATGCTTTCCGATCTCGACGCGCCGAGCGGAAGGCCCGAGCGAGAGGGAAAACAGAGTCTCGTTTGAGTCAAAATCCGCGATCCAATCGCGCTTTGAGCTCGTCGGTCAGAGCTATTTTCTCTGCCGGTAAGCCAAAATCCGCGATCCAGTCGCAGTTCTGTGCGGAGCGTGAGTACAAAATTGCGATTGGATGACACCAAAATTGCGACTGGATCGCGCTTTATTGCGGCGGGGTCGCAAGATGAACTCGGGCCAAAGAGCAATTTTCTCGATGGCCCGAGCTCAAAGCGGGATTGAATCGCCAAATCTGGCTCAAAGCCTGGCGCTCTAGCCCGAAGCTGCGCGTCGAGAACCTCAACGATGGGGTAATAAAGATGCCTTGCCGCCTACCCCAGAAGTGCTTTCGCCTGTTGAAGAGCTTCGGCCATCCGGCTCGGGTCCTTGCCGGCACCGCGAGCGTTATCAGGTCGACCGCCACCCTTCCCCCCGACTGTCGGTGCGATTGTCTGGATGATCTTTCCGGCTTGGAAGGTTGCCGTGTATTCTGGCGAAACCGCCGCGAGCAGTGCGACCTGATCGCCTGACGAACCGGCCAGAACCAAGACCCCTTGGAAGGTTCCTTTTAGCGCGTCGGCGATCGACTGCAACTCGTCGCCAGTCGCTCCACCAACCTGCTGGACGATTGCCGGCGTGCCATTGAGCGTCACGGCTAGGCCGATCAAGGTGGCCGCAGTTGCTGATGCCTGCTTTTGCTGAAGGGACTTGAGCTGGCGCTCGTAGTCCTTTTGCTGGGCGAGCATGGCATCCAGCTTCTTCTCGAGTTCGCCCAAAGGTGCGCCGAGCTTCCCTGCAAGCGCCCGGAGGCGCTCGGCATCCTGACTGGCGAAGTCATACGCGGGCTGACCTGCAACCGCCTCGATGCGCCGCACTCCCGCTGCGATCGCGCTTTCGCCGACGATCCGGAAGACGCCGATCTCGCCAGTGCCGCGGACGTGCGTACCTGCGCAGAGTTCCATGGAGTAGCCGTTCAGTACGCCCGCTTCCCCGCCGATCTGCACTACCCGGACCACGTCGCCATACTTGTCGCCAAAGAACTGCATGATCTCCGACCGACTGCGGACCTCTGCGTAAGGCATCTCGGTCCAGGCGACGCAGGCGTTCTCCAGGATCCGCTCGTTTACCAAACGCTCTATGTCGCGCACCTGCGACGGAGTGAGCGCGCCGCTGTTGAAGTCGAAGGTCAGTTTGTCCGGCCCGACGAAGGAGCCCTTCTGAGTGGCCTCTTTACTCACCACCTCGTGCAGCGCCCAGTGGAGCAAATGCGTGACGGAATGGTGCCGCTCAACCGCGCGCCGCCGGGGCTGATCCACGGAGAGCTGGACCCGCTGACCCGGTGCCGGCGCATCCGTTCCTTCGACAAAGTGGAGGAAAGTATTGCCGCTCTTCTGCGTGCTCAAGATGCGATAGGTCTCTGCGCCCGAAGCCAGCTCCCCCGTGTCGCCGACCTGTCCCCCCATCTCGGCGTAGGCTGTCGAGGTGTCGAGGATGACGGCGGTCTTATCTTTCAATGAAACGACCTCCTGCACGGTCGCCTCACTGATTAGCGCGTCATATCCAATGAAATTCGTTGGAGTCTGCGTCTCGATCTGGGAGAGCTCGATGATCTGCTTCTTCTGAGCCTTGCGAGCGCGATCCCGCTGCTCGCCCATGAGGCGCTCGAACTCGGTGACATCCACCGACAGCCCACGCTCACGGGCCATCAGCTCGGTGAGATCCAGCGGGAAGCCCTGCTCATCGTACATTCGAAAAGCGAACGCTCCGGAGATTGCACTGCCGGAAGCCGCCTCGGCTTCAAACAGCATGATGCCCTTATCCAGCGTCTTATTGAAGCTCTCCTCCTCCCGCTTCAACACGTCCTTCACAAACTGCTGGCGCGTTCGGATTCCTGGAAAGACATCACCCATGTGCACCGCCAGCACATCCACCAGCCGGTAAAAGAACGGCTCAGTGAATCCAAGCGTCCGACCATATCGCACCGCTCGCCTCAGGATGCGCCGGAGCACATAATTGCGATCGTTGTTCCCTGGCTGAATCCCATCCGCGACCGCGAAGGAGAGCGTACGTAGGTGATCAGCGATCACGCGGAAAGCCACGTCCACCTTCTCCTGCTCACTCGTCGGAATGATCTGCCCCTGTGCATTCGGCAACGGCAGAGTCGAGCCGTACTTCTTGCCGCTCAGCTTCTCCAGCTCGTCGAAGATCGGGCGGAAGACATCCGTCTCGTAATTTGAGACCTTCGCATTTGCGAAGTCGGTGAAACCCTTGGTCCCCTGAATGATCGAGCATACGCGCTCGAAGCCCATCCCGGTATCCACGTGCTTCGCGGGGAGCGGCGAAAAGGTGCCGTCGGCGTTTGCATTGAACTGGATGAAGACAAGGTTCCAGATCTCGATGCATTCGGCCGAGCCCTGATTGACCAGCCGCCCACCGGTGTCGCCAGCCGGGGTGAGATCAACGTGCAACTCCGAGCACGGCCCGCAAGGACCCGTCTCGCCCATCATCCAGAAGTTGTCCTTCTTGTTGCCATTCACGATGTGGACGGCTGGATCGAGTCCCACGGACCGGAACTTCTCCGCCCACAGGTTCCATGATTCCTCGTCGCGCTCTGCTGGGTCGCCGATTGCCTTGTCGGGATTGTAGATCGTGGCATAGAGCCGCTCTGGTGGGAACTTCCACCGCTCGATCACGAGTTCCCAAGCCCACCCGATCGCCTCCGCCTTGAAGTAGTCGCCAAAGGACCAGTTTCCCAGCATCTCGAAGAAAGTGTGATGGTAGGTATCCAGCCCCACATCCTCCAAGTCGTTGTGCTTCCCACCGGCGCGGATGCACTTCTGCGTATCCGCCGCCCGCGTATCACTCCCCGGGGCCGCCCCGCCCCACTTGCTTACATCCGCTGCCTTCTGCCCGAGGAAGATCGGCACAAACTGGTTCATCCCTGCATTCGTGAAGAGCAGATTTGGCGAGTCCGGCAGCAGGCTCGAGGAAGGCACAAGCGTGTGCTGCTTCTCCCGGAAAAAATCGAGGAACGACTGACGGATCTGAGCGCTGGTCAACATGGCAGGATATGCGGAGCGCGGACCCTAGCGGAACGTAACGAAAGGTAAATGGCCGAAGCTACGACCGCCTTCAATTGGATTGGAGTTGTCCCGGCAAGCCACGCGCGCGCCGCCGCGCCGCTACTGGGGCGATCCGCTGATTCCAAGCTGCGCCGTGAACCCGGGCGCGGGTGCGCTGAGGGACACGTTTTCGGGCCGAACCCAGGTGGCAGATCCGCTCACCGCGGCCGGCGCCTCAGAGACGACGACCACGACCCGTCCCGTGAGCGTCCCCTTGCCCTTGTAGAGCCGAACGAAGAACGGGATGACCCCGGTCTCACCTACTCGTGAAGAGTGCGAGAAACGGGTGCCATCTCCGAGCACACCTGCGAAACGGGCGGTGCCGCTGGCAGTGATATTCACAACTGCGAGACCCTCACCTGCTGCGACCGTCTCCGGCTCCGTCGGCAAGTAACGGAGATCGTAGCGGCCTGAACCGGGAAAAGGATTGCTCCGGGCGTGGTACACGTCGCGAGAGAGGTCCAGCTGGAAGACTTCACCATCGACTTCGATCGTGCCCCAGACCTGGTCCTCGCTACCGGCGGCTCCCATGAACAATCTCATGTCGGCTGATCCGCCGCCTGGCATATTCAGAAGGAATCCGATGTAGCCGTCGCGGTCGAAGGTTCGCCGGAAGGGTATTTTCCTGCCCATCCAGACCAACGATCCGGTGGTGACCCCCGTCGGCCCAATCTTCAAGGCCACCGTTCCTTTGTAGCCCAACCCGGACGACACACTCGCGCCGTACTGCCCACGGAAATCCGCACGCGAGTCCAAGTCGCTATCGGTGATTGAGACGGTGCATCGTGAAATGGGGCCGAGCTTTGCGCCACTGACAGGGTCCGAGAAGACGATCTCGAAGCTCTCCGTGCCCTCGGCGAAGCGATCGTTGACCAGCGGCAGCGTCAGGGTCTGCGAGGTCACGCGATGTTCGAGAGATATCGTGCCGCTCTGAACCTCGAAGTCGGATCCGCCCTGCGCTGTTCCACCCCGAGTACGATAGCTCACCTCGACCGACTCGTCGGAGCCGCCCGTCCGGAGCACCGTTATGGTGAACGCGCCAGCCTCCTCGGACACTTCCACCGACCTCCCGCTGAGGGTGAGGACACCGGGCATGCGCGGATCGTCATCCAGAATGGTGACGATGCACGTGCGTTCCTTGTGGGTCAGGTACGATCCCGTGGCGGCTGTCAGCCGAATCAGGAACGACTTGGGGCGCTCGTAAACGCCGTCGTCGATAATCGGCACCTGCAGTGTCTTCTCAGTTTCACCTTCCGCGAATACAAGCTGGCCGGAAGTGGCACTATAGTCCTCGCCTGCCTTCGCTGCCATTGCCTCATCGGTGGTGAAATCCACTGTCGCGACCCCATCGCTGCCGCCCAAGCGTTCTACCTTGAGGGTTAGCACTTTCGCTGCTTCGCCGACTTCCCGAGGGAGGCCTTGCGTGAAAAGGAACTGTCCGGGTTTCGGCCCCAGGGTCGCCCGCGCGAGGTAGCGCTGCGGGGTGCCCCCGATGGAGGTGAAGCCGCCCGCGAGCACAAGATCGCCCTGCACCCCGAGAACCATCGCAGCGACGCCGCCGTCCAGGCCGGTCTTTAGCGAGGGATCGATCACGCCATCGGGGAAGAAGCGCAGAACTTCCTGGGAAAGGCCGAGTCCCACGGTGACAATCCTTCCATCTGGTTGGACGAGGATACGATCCGCAACGGCTCTCAGGAAGGTGTCGTTGACCGGGAATCTTGGGCCAGGGCGTCCGTCCTCCAAGAGGCGCTTCACGTTTGGGCGAGCGAAACCGCTCCCCTTCCCGAGAGTGCCCCAGACGATCAGCCGCTGCTCCGCGTCGAAGGTCATGCCGCTGAAATCGACGTCCGCGAGGCTCCCGGTGGCGAAACCGATGTCTGGCTTGCCGTTCGGCGCCAGCCGCAGGACTTGGCCGTCGGTGGTCGAGTAGTACACGCGATCCTGCCGATCAACGAGCAGATGCACGCCGATGCTATGAACCCGAGGGGCAAAGTTGGCGTCGAACGCGCCGTTTGGCTGGAAGCGAGCGAGCCCGAACTGCGAATTTGCCCCAACCGCCGCGAAGAAGCCGAGGAGGACGAGGCTGCCGTCGCTCTGCACCGCCATGGCGTCAATGCGCCCATTCGGGCCCGACACGGGAGCAAAGCTGCGATCCAGCGTGCCATCGGGGTGAAGCCGCGCGAGCTTCGGGCGTGGCACGCCTTGCACGCTTAGAAACGTGCCAGTGATGTAGAACCTGCCATCCGGCAAAGCGGCCAGTGCAGTGACGTCACTCGCGCTGTTCTCAATTCCTCGGAAGGTCGTGTCCACGGAGCCATCCAGCGCGTAGCGGGCGAGCCCACGATAGCCTGCCGGGAATCCGGTAGTTCCGGCGATCACCACCCGGCCATCCGCCTGCACGTGCATCACGCGAATGTCGGGTTTCGAAGTAAAGGCGGGCGCGAAGCTTTCGGCAACCGATCCGGGCTCTGCGGCCGGGACAGCGGCGGCGAATAGCCAGCTTGAAGTCACTGCAAGCAGGAGGAACACGGGCTTCCTCCAAGAGGATCGAATCGCAAACAGCAGTGAAGAATTGTTAGACTCGGGAGAGGATGCCGCCGACGTGTTGAGCAGGGTACCACCTCCGTCGGTACGGGGCCGTCGTCAACTAGTTTCTCCCGTCGGGTCGATCCGCTCTGCGGCGTAATCACGCTTGCTTCGAAGGCTTGTCGCAGCTCCATATGCGAGTCGATCTGCGACGACTCCATTTCAGCAGCATCATGACCCACGCGCGCTTCGCAGGTCTCAATTCCTTTGCTCTGACATGAAACTGATCTCCTGGAACGTAAACGGGCTGCGCGCCGTGCTGAAGAAGGGTTTCCTCGACTTTCTCGATCGCGAACAGCCGGACGTCGTTTGCCTACAGGAAATCAAGTGTACACCGGAGGTGGTGGAAGCGCTGTGGTCGGCGGATTACGAGGCGCATTGGAACTGTGCCGAAAAGAAGGGCTACTCCGGGACTGCGATCTTCTCCAAGCCGCGGCCGCTGAGTGTCGCAACCGGCATGACCCTCCCGGATACCGATCTGGAGGGGCGCGTGCTCACAGCGGAGTACCCGGACTTCTTCCTGGTGAACGTATATACGCCCAATTCAAAGGGCGACCTCAGCAGACTTGGATATCGGCAGGAGTGGGACCGCAACTTTGTCGCCTATCTGAAGGGCTTGGAGAAGCGCAAGCCGGTGGTGTTCTGCGGCGACTTGAACGTCGCGCACACCGAGTTGGACCTTGCCCGACCGAAAACCAACAGGAAGACGCATGGCTTCACTGACGAGGAACGTGGCGGTTTCCAGGCCTTTGTGGATGCGGGCTTCATCGATACCTTCCGAGAGTTTGAGCAAGGCGGCGGCCACTACACCTGGTGGAGCCAAATGATGAAGTCGCGCGCGAAGAACGTGGGGTGGCGTATCGACTACTTCCTGATCTCACCGGCCCTGCGGCCCCGATTGGAGAGCGCATTCATTCGGTGTGAAGTGGAAGGGTCGGATCACTGCCCAGTCGGCGTCATTCTCAAGGACGCTTAAGGCAGCGCTGGAGTTACCGCGCCACTGCCGCGAAGATCACGGCACATGCAGAGCATCGATCCAGCCCCGTGGCAGCACTCCCACGACTTTAGCAGCGACTCCTCCAGGGCGGAGCGGCGGACTCGGATCGTCGTCGTGATCACGGCGGTCATGATGGTGGTGGAGATTGCTGCGGGCCTCTCGTTCAACTCCATGGCGCTGCTGGCCGACGGCTGGCACATGAGCACCCACGTCGCGGCGTTCCTCATCACTGCCTTCGCCTATTACTTCACCCGGAGGTACTCGGCCGACTCGCGGTTCACCTTTGGGACCGGCAAAATAGGCGTACTCGGTGGCTTCGCTAGCGCCGTCCTGCTCGCGGTAGTCGCGCTGCTTATGGCCGGAGAATCGCTGCATCGCCTGTTCGCCCCACAGACGATCCGCTTCGACGAAGCGATCATCATCGCGGTCGTCGGACTCTTCGTGAATCTCTTCTGCGCCGTCCTCTTGAAAGACGATCATCACCATGACCACGGACACGGACATGGACATTCAGACCACGGGCACGCGCATGGCGGCGGTGAGGACCTGAATCTGCGCGCCGCATACCTCCACGTGCTCGCGGATGCCTTCACGTCCGTCACGGCAATCGTCGCCCTGCTTGCGGGCAAGTTCTACGGGTTATCATGGATGGATGCCTTCATGGGCATCGTGGGTAGTGGTGTCATCTCCGTGTGGGCCTACGGGCTGATCCGCAGTACCAGCGGCGTCCTTCTGGACACGACGCCCAAGTCCTCGGATCTACCCACGGAGATTCGTCGCGCCGTGCAAGCCGATGGCGACGCCACCGTCACCGACCTCCATGTCTGGCAGGTGAGTCCCGGTAAGTTCTCGGCGATCGTCGCCATCGTCTCGCGCGACCCGAAGCCGGTGGCTGCCTATCGCGAACTCTTTCGTGAACACGAAGAGCTGGTGCATGCCAGCATTGAAGTAGAGCGTTGCTCAGACTCCACAAAGGAGACCTAGGCAGCAGATCCGTGACCCGCACCGCGGCGCGTGTTCGTCCTTCCCACCCGCAAACAGCGGCATACCCTTGCGGCGAATGATTCCCTTCTTTACCGAGCTTGGGCAGAGCGTTTTAGATCGGTGGAAGGCGGCGAACTTTACTCTCGCGGCGTTTCCCTCCATCGCACAAGCGGTGCTGGAAGAACGCCCCCCTGCGGAGCACGTGGAGGTTGCGGAGCTGATCCGCGAGTTCCTGCTCGAGGATCGGCAGCCTTTCCAAACCCAGTCGGGCTTTGGCCAGCCGGAACTGGTGGTCTTCGACGATCCTCGCTTCTATATCCAGATCCTCTTCTGGCTGGAGGGCACTACGGACATTCACCAGCACATGTTCTCCGGGGCCTTCCACGTGCTCGCGGGATCGAGCCTCCACTCGCATTTCCGCTTCGAGGACGTGCAGCCCATCTCTTCGCACATTCAGGTGGGCCGACTGCAGATAACCGATACTCAGCTTCTGGAGACAGGTAGCACTGTGCAGATCGTTTCCGGCGGCGGGTACATTCACTCGCTGTTCCACCTGGACACTCCGTCGCTCACGGTGGTCATCCGCACCCATACTGATCCCGGCACCGGCCCGCAGTTCACCTACCTGCCGCCGCACCTCGCGGTGGACCCCTTCCACAACGACGCCCTCACCGCCCGCCGCAAGCAGCTTCTGGACGTGCTGGAGAAGATGGAGGATCCCGAGTATCCAGCCCTCGTCCAGGAGATGATCGAGGCGCTGGATTTCGAGCGTGGTTTCTTCATCCTGCAGAATGGCATGGCGTATCTGCGCAGCCTTGGTGCATGGGATGACATCATCGCTGCCTTTCACGAGAAGCACGGCCCGCTTGCCGATTTCGTCGCCCCGACTCTGGAGGAGATCATCCGCCGCGACGGTCTAGTGGAACTACGCAGCACCATCACTGAGGTGGAGCACCGGTTCTTCCTCGCGCTGCTGCTCAACGTGCCGAAGCGTGCAGACATCCTCTCGTTGGTCGCCGAGCGGTTCCCAGGCGATCCACTTGAGACGATCCGACGGTGGGCGGATGAGCTCATCCAGTCCTCGGAAATGGGCACCTGGCTCCTCGATGCGCAGTTCCCGGAAGAATTCGGCGTCGACGAGGAGGAGCAGCCAAAGATCTTCCTGGTTGCCCTGCGCTCGATGCTCGCCGACAACACGCTTCCATCAGCGCTGCCGCCAGACGATCTGGAGCGGCTGCGGGAGATCTTCGCCACTTCAAGCTGGCGGGCGCTCCTCGCTCCTTGAGTTCTGAAGTAGTCAGCGCCGGAGCTCCGATCCGCAACACCGGGGCAAATGGCTCCGACACCGGAGCTCCGAGCTGCAACGCCGGAGCAAATTGCTCCGATACCGGAGCTCCGAGCCGCAACGCCGGAGCAAGTTGCTCCGACACCGGAGCTCCGAGCTGCAACGCCGGAGCAAATTGCTCCGACACCGGAGCTCCGAGCCGCAACACCGGGGCAAATTGCTCCGACACCGGAGCTCCGAGCCGCAACACCGGAGCAAATTGCCCCGACACCGGAGCTCCGAGCCCCACGACAGAGGGAATTTCGCACAAATGAGACAATAACGCGGCTGGTTTGCCCGCGCTTTTCCTCTGGCACGCATCATTCGCTTGCCTTTCTCGGCCAGTCGTGAGTTCCTAGTCGCCCGATCTCCACCTCGACGCTGGCGATACTGAGGCCCTGCCACGGTAGCTCACCAGGTCGAACCTTTCAAAAACTGTAACACTACAATACATGCCTGAAGTCATTGTCCGTAAAGGCGAGCCCATCGATCGCGCCCTGAAGAACCTGAAGAGCAAAATGGAGGCCGAGGGGATCATGGAAGAAGTCCGCCGTCTGCGGGCGTTCGAGACTCCGACTCAGAAGACCAAGCGGAAAGCCAAGAGCAACGCGCGCAAGGCCAAGGCCAAGCGCAACGCCTGGCGTCCTTCTTAGGGCTGAGGCCCTGAAGCAAACCGCACGGCTCGCAGCATCTCGCTCGCCGTCCGGCCGTTCCCTTTAAATTGCCGACGTCCCTTCATTGGGTCGTCGGCTTTTTGTGCGCCCGATCTGCTCGGCGGAGGTTTCCACTGCTTCGGGTTCATTTTGGTGAACCTCTCTGAGATGCGACACTCTTTCGCGCATTGGGCGCTGCGCCGTTCGGCAGAGCGGGTTCAGGAGGGGCTGGCTTGCTTGCCGGGCATTGTGTTTGGGGTGGCGCTTCCAGCACGAGGAGTTCGGTGCCGCCGAGATCGATCCCAAAGAGCGCACTCAAGTCTTCCCCGGCGAGGGCGGCGTCCGCAACCTCTGCCTGCTGAAGCGTCTCATGCGCGGTGTTCGAGAGGAGTTCCGAAGGATCGACGCTCCGCAGGACGAAAAAGAGATCGGGCGCAGTATCGAGCTTCACGCCCACACCATAGAGGACGGCCGCGACGTGCTTGCACATCTCCGCCCAATCGGGACAGGAGCAAGAGAAGCGAATCTCCCTGGGCTTTGGGAAGAGTCCGCGCTCCGGGTGCGTGATCGCGCGCAGCACGCCATCACCGAGTCGGCCGCCGAGCAGATCGAGCAGGCTTGCCACCTGGCCCGCGCAGTCGGTCTTGATGGCATTCCATACGCTGCCCGACAGCGGTGTAATGGTCACGCGCACGTCGTATAGCGAGGAGCCGGCGACGTTTGCGGTCACGAGCCCGGGTTCGATTGAGAGATTGTACACCTGCCCCTGGCGAAGGTAGCTGCGACCCCTTGGGAGGCGGCCCTCGTAGTCGCAATGCAACTCGAGCTGATCACCCCACGCTTTCCCCCAAAAGGTCGTGGCGAGCTTGCGCTTGCCCTCGGGGCCGGTCAGCGCCTCGAAGATCTCGCCCTTATTCCGACGGCGGTCCATCTCCCGCTGAAGGGATGCCTTTCGCTCACGGCCTTCTTCATAGGAATACCAGGACATGCAGGTTTCTGATCTAGAGTACGGAGGCGTTCAGGTCGAGCCGGACGAGGGCCAGAAGTTCCTCGTTGTTCATTTGCGTGAGCATCTTTTCCGCGCCGCCCTCGCCGCTCAGTAGATCGTCGGCCAAGGCGCGCTTCGCATTGATGAGCGCGTCCACCTTTTCCTCGATAGTCCCGGGGCAGACAAATTTGTGCACCAACACGTTTCGCTTCTGACCGATCCGGAAAGCGCGATCGGTGGCTTGATTCTCCACCGCTGGATTCCACCAGCGGTCAAAGTGAATGACATGGCTGGCTGCGGTAAGCGTGAGACCGGTGCCGCCCGCCTTCACACTGAGCACGAAGAAAGGCGGGCCCTCCGCGCGCTGGAAGTCCTCCACCATGCGCTGCCGCTGCTTCACCGGTGTGCCCCCGTGCAAGACAAGCCCCGGCCTGCCAAAGATCGCGGAAAGATGATCCGCCAGCGGGGCGGTCATCTCGCGGAACTGGGTGAAAACGAGGCAGCGCTCCTGGCGATCCGCCAGCTCCGTGGCGATCTCCGTGAGGCGCGCGAACTTCCCGCTATCCTCGGCTGCATAACGGCCATCGCCGCTCCAGTGGCTGGGGTGATTGCAGACCTGCTTGAACTTGATGAGGTAGCCGAGAACCAATCCGCGCCGCTGGTTGGGATCCAGATCTTTGTCCGCAAGATCCGCCTTCAGCTGCTCGACCATCTTGCCGTAGAGCACCGCCTGCTTCCGGGTGAGCGGGCAGTCTGCGCGCATCTCCGTCTTATCCGGCAGGTCCGCGATGATCTTGCGGTCGGTCTTCAGGCGGCGCAAGAGGTACGGGCTGATCAGCCGGCGAAGAGGGGCGTAGCCGTGAGGACTATTTGGGGCTCCGAGGACTTTGGTCACGCGGGCGAAGTCAGCGGCTTTGCCGAGGAGGCCTGGATTCAAGAAATCAAAGAGACTCCAGAGGTCGCCGAGTCGATTCTCGATCGGCGTACCGGTAAGCGCGAGTCGGGTGCGGGCCTGCAAGTTCTTCACGGCGCGTGCCTGGGCGGTGGCGGGATTCTTGATCGCCTGCGCCTCGTCCAGCACGGCGAGATCCCATCCATGCTGCTGAAGCGCCTCACTGCGCTGGAGCAGGCCGTAGGTGGTGAGCAGGGCGTCGCAGCCCTGGAGAGCAGCAGCGGGATCGGCGGCGAGGGAATCCAGGGCCTCGCGAGAAAGGGTGGAGGGATGCGCCGCCAGCACGCGGAGATGCGGTGCAAATTTTGCGAACTCGGCCAGCCAGTTGCCGATCAAAGACGCGGGTACGACGAGGATGCTGCACGCTGCCGCGTCTCTGGATTCCGCTCGGCGCAGGCAGAGCAGCGCGAGCACCTGGACCGTCTTGCCCAGCCCCATGTCGTCGGCCAGGCATGCACCGAGGCCGAGCCGCGCGCAGAAGTGCAACCAGCCCGCCCCACGCTTTTGGTACGGCCGCAGCGTGGCCTTCAATCCGGGGATCGTCTCCACGTCCTCGGGCTCGTACAGTTCATCAAGCAGCGCCTGCAACTTCTTGCCCGCGACTACTTCCGTCCAATCGCGACCCGTTTCCAGATCGAGGTCGGCTGCTTCGAGTCCACTCACGGCGGGGAAGCCTGCGAGCCAGCGCATGCCTTCGTGAAAGGATAGCCCGCCGGATTGATGCGCGGCTTGCACCTTCGTCCAGTGATCGAGCACCTGGTCCAGCTGCGCGCGATCCACCTCCACCCATTGCCCGCGCAGATTAATCAATCCGGTCGGAGTGGCTTTGATCTTCGCCCATTCCTCGTCGGTGAGGCGCGCTCCTTCGAGCGTTACGTTCGCGTTGAAAGAGAGCATCGCCGATATGCCGAGCCCACCCGCCTTGGCTGAATCCACAGTCACAGACACCTGTGGCCGCGGTGGCCGGCGGCCATTCCACCAATCCGGGAGCTTCACCACGAGGCCGCTTCCCTCCAGGCGCGGAATCTCACGGATAAACTGATACGCCTGCTGCGGAGACCACGCGAGCGCCTGGAAAAGGCGCTTCGACTCAAGCAACTCCCGCACAAGCGCGCTCTGCTCGGCCGCCGCGCGTACGGGTGCGAGGAGTGAGGTGAGCGCAACCTGATCCTTCCTTCCAGCGTAGGCCTGGAGCGCGCGGCCGAGCGGAGTGTGCTGGAGCGTTCCTGAAGCCGAGAGCTGATCCGTGTAGGTGGCCAGAAAAGCGAACGGCGCCTGCTCGTTTCGCTTGTTCTCCGCGAGGTGAAACGTAACGCGGCCGACCAGATGCCAGAGCGGACTGCGCTCCCGGAGCCAGCCCTCCAGCCCGCTTGCATGCGCTGCGGCCTCTTCATGGACGAGCGTACGCATCCTCTCCCAGATCCCTAGGAGCAGCGCATCGCTTACATATTCGGCACCGACCATCGGTGGAACCTCCGCGAGATACGCGAGTCGTTTGGACTCGGGCGGAAGCTCCACGGTGGCGGGGTCGCGCGTTTGGCAAAGCCGGGCAAAGAACTGCCGACCCCACTCGCGCGCCCAGGCAAGTGGCGGGCCGAGTTCATCATTCAGCGCTGCCGTGGCGAGATGCAACACGCCGGCAGCATCACTGACCGCAAAGGCGTCCGCCACAGCGCGCGGTGTCAGCTCGCCGGCGCACAGGCGAGGCTCGGGTGCGCAGGAAAGCAGGTCGTCCGCGGGTGACATTGCGTCGCGCTTTTACCCGCCAAGCGGCGCTCGGCTTTCGGTGGCGCGCCGGATCCAGCGGCCGAGCAGCCAGTAGCACCAGAGAAAGAGGCGCTCGTTCGACTTGCCGCTGAGGTGCGCCTGCACTCGACGTTCCGCGAAGCCAGTCTTCACATGCGGCTGCGGTTGCTCGTGGTCGAAATCAAAACGCCCCTCCCTTAACCAGCGGCCAACGGGCATCCCGAAGCCCTTCTTAGGCCGGTCAATGATCCGGTCCGGAATCACGCCGCGGAGCGCGTGCTTCAGGATCCACTTGGTCTGCCCGTTGCGCAGCTTCAGCTGCCAGGGAATTCGGCGGGCGAGATCGGCGACTTCCACGTCCAGAAATGGCGAGCGCGCTTCCAGCGAGCAGAGCATCGAGGCGCGATCCACTTTCGCGAGAATGCCATCCTGCAGGTAGAGATTTGTCCACCATTGCAAGGAGCGGTCCACCACGTTGCGCTGCTGGCAACGGTCCCATGCCTCGATGGATTCCGAGTACAGCTCCTCAATCGGAACGGGTTCGAGGAAGAGCTCCGGCAGTTCTGACGGCTCGAGTGCGCTCATCCAGACAGCATTCCAATAAGGTGGCGGGTAGCTCAACCCCATGAGCGTCCTTTTGACTTTGAAATCGAGCGAGATGTTCGCGTGGCTCACCGGTAGCCGGCTGGCCAACAGGCGTACCGCGAGGTGGACAGGCTTTGGCACGAACTTCGCGTACCGCTCGGCCTTCTGCAGCGCACGGAAAGGGTCGTATCCAGCAAAGAGCTCGTCGCCCCCGTCGCCGCCCAGCGCGACAGTCACTTTCTCGCGCGTGAATCGCGACAGCAGGTAGGTGGGAAGCAACGAGCCATCGCCGAGTGGTTCGTCCAGACGTGAGACGAGCTCCGGCAAGAGCGACACCGCCCCATCGAGGTCGAGCACTTGGTGATGATGCTGTGTCCCGAGCTGCTCCGCCACCAATGCGGCGTATTCTGATTCGTCGAACGTTGCCTCATTGAACCCGATCGAAAACGTACTCAGTTGACCGGCTGGAACGTGCTTCGCCGCGAACGCCGCGACGGCAGAGGAGTCGACACCCCCGCTGAGGAAGATGCCGAGCGGCACGTCAGACATCAGTCGACGCTGCACCGCAGCCTCCAGCTTGGCTCGGAGTTCATGTGCAATGTCATCAACCGCTTTGTCGTCCGCGAGCAGGCGAGGATCTGTCTCCAGCACGTACTCCCACCAGCGCCACACGCGCAGTTCGTCCCCAGCCAGCTCGTAGGAAAACGAGTGCCCGCCGGGGAGTTTCCGGACCCGCTCGTAGATAGACCGCGGCGCAGGAACGTAGCAGTACGCAAAGTACTTCTGCAGCGAGAGCGAGGAGATGCTGCGCGGCGCATCCGGGTGCTGGAGCAGGCTCGGCAACTCCGAAGCCCAGCCGAAGGTCCCGTGCTCGTGGAAGTAGTACAGGGGCTTCTTCCCGAAGCGGTCACGCGAACCAAAGAGCCGCCCGCGCGCCTTGTCGTACAGCACGAAAGCCCACATGCCGTTCAGCCGCTCGACAAAAGCGTCGCCCCACGTTCGGTAACCGTGAAGAAGCACCTCCGTATCCGAGTGGTCTGTGACAAAGACGCACCCCGCCTGCTTCAGCTCCGAGCGGAGTTCCGCGTGATTGTAGATCTCGCCATTGAAGATAACGCCGTGCTCACCATCCGCCGTCCACATGGGCTGGGCGCCGCCCGCGAGGTCAACAATCGAGAGGCGCCGGTGACCCAGATACAGCCCTAATTTCTCATCAACCCAATGCCCCGCAGCGTCTGGCCCGCGATGTCGGATCGCGTCCGTCATTCTCTCCAGCACTCCGCGATCTCCGCTTCCGCTGAAGCCCGCTATCCCGCACATGCGATCATCGGTCGCTCATCGGTAGAAGCACCCGCACGGAGGCATGCTCCGTGTGCACGACCGGTGCGGTAGTGACCGCCTTCGCCTCCACATTCCTTAGTGCACGCACCATGTATACGCTCTTCCCCTGCGACTCGTAGAACGTGCGCACGATCATCTCGGCGAGCAGGCCCATGAGAATGCACATCACAGCCGTCACTGCCGTCATCACGCAAAGCAGCGGCATCGGCGTTTCGATGAACGTCTTCGGATGCGCACTGAAATACTTCAGGAAGATCGCGAAGATTCCACTGAGAAAGCTCACCCCCAGCGATGCCAGCCCCACCGCACCGAAGAGGTACATCGGCTTTTGCTGGAAGCGGTCCAGGAACTTCACCGTGATGAGATCCGCCAGTACTTTCAGCACGCGCTCCAGGCCATACTTTGAGCTGCCGCTGGTCCGCGCGTAGTGCCGCACTTCCACCTCCGCAATGCGGGCTCCGTGCCAGCGCGCGTAGATCGGGAGGAAGCGGTGCATCTCGCCATACAGGCGCACGCCTTCGACAGCCTCACGCCGGTAGGCTTTCAGCGAGCAGCCGAAATCGTGCAGCTTCACGCCAGATACGAAGGAGATCAGCCGGTTTGCCATGATGCTCGGAAGATTCCGTCGCATTGCATTGTCCTTGCGGTCCTTCCTCCATCCCGAGCAGACATCGAATCCTTCTTCGAGCTTTGCCAGCATCGCCGGGATATCAGCTGGGTCGTTCTGCAAGTCACCATCCATCGGGATGATCACATCGCCGCGCGCAAAGTCGAACCCCGCCATCATCGCCGCGGTCTGCCCGAAGTTCCGTTTGAAGTGCACGACCTTCACCTGCGAGTCTTCAGCCGCAATCCTGTCGAGGATCTGCTCCGAGCCATCCGTGGAGCCATCGTTCACGAAGATCAGCTCCCAAGGCCTGCCCACTTTCTCCAGAGTCGCCCGCACACGCTCGTGAAGCATCGGGATATTGCCCGCTTCGTTGCAGATGGGGACAGTGACGGAAATCATCAGGCGCGACTGCAGTGAAAGTACGTGCCGTGCAAAGTGTGTGTCGACGGAAAAGCCGCCGCGACGATCATCCGTCGTGGGTACGCACCTCCGAGTCGAAGCGATACCCGACATCCCGGATTGTGTGAATGTACACCGGGCTTTGTGGGTCGGGCTCAATCTTCGCCCGGAGCGTGGTCACGCATCGATCCACACTCCGCGCCGTCACGAGCACGTCGCTGCCCCACACTGCATTCATGATGGTGTCCCGCGTAAGCGCACGCCCCGCCCGCTGCAGGAGAAACTCCAGCAGCCGGAACTCCTTGGTCGTGAGCGCCACGTCCACGCCGTCTGTTTTCAGTCGGTGAGAGCGCACGTCCAGTTCGCAGTTTCCAAAGGCGTACACCGGTGCCGTTTGAGCCTGGCTACGTCGCAGGAAGGCCGTGACCCGCGCGTGGAGCTCCCGGACAGAAAACGGCTTCGTCACGTAATCGTCAGCTCCGAGCTCCAGCCCGCGCACGATGTCCTCCTCCTGCCCCTTCGCGGTAAGCATGATGATCGGCACATCCTTTCCCGCAGCCCGCACCGCGCGGCAGAGTTCAAAGCCATTCACCTTCGGCAGCATGATGTCGAGCAGCAGCAGATCGAAGCGGGTATTCAAAGCTGCCTCCAGCCCCGCCTCGCCATCGCGTGCCGTTCGTACCTCGTAGCCTCGGTTCACGAAGTTGTCCTTCAGCGCACGCAGGATCACCGCGTCGTCTTCAACAATAAGAATCGTCGCGGTGTTCATCGGAGTGCTGGGATCTTAACGGTGAAGGTACTTCCGCAACCAACCTCGCTGCTTACCTCCACGCGCCCACCGTGTGCAGCCACGATCTCGCGCACGATGCTCAGCCCGAGTCCGCAGCCTTCGGTAGTGCGCGAGAGTCGCTGATCCACCCGATAAAACCGCTCAAAGATCCGGCCACGCTCGCGCGGCGAGAGACCGCACCCGTTGTCCGTCACAGCGAATTCCACATGCCCATTCCTCGCAGCAGCGGAAAGCAGGATCTGCTTGTCCTCGCCAGTGTATTTCCAGGCATTGTCCAGCAGGTTGATCACCACCATGACCAACGCATCCAGGTCACCGCGAATAGCGGGTAGATCCGGCGCGATTCGCGTCTCCAGCACGCAACCCGGTTGCCGGCAGCGCTCGTGCATTGCAGCCAGCGCATTCTCGGCCACAGCTGCTGGAGCGATGGGCGCAAAGTCGAAGGTCTGCTTGTTCCGTTGCAGTCGCGAAAAGGTAAGCACGTTCTCGATCAGCCGCGAGAGCCGGGCGTTCTCCTGCGCGACGAGCTGCAGATATTCCCGTGTAGTAGTCTCATCGAGGTGATCGCTCTCTGAGAGAGTATCCACAAGCACCCGCATCGAGGTGAGCGGCGTCTTCAACTCATGCGACACCGTGGCCACGAGGTCGTTCTTGAGCTGCGCGAGTTGCACCTGCTGACCGAACGCACGGGCCAGCCAAACTGCGATCAATCCCATCGCAGTCACCGCAAGGATCCCAGTCCACAGATACGCTGTCGTCTTCCGATCCGCCGCGGTCTGCAGCGCTCCTTCTTCAGTAAGCGAAAGCGCGAGCGTCCAGCCTGGCAGCGCCTCTCCGATGGGTAGGGCAACCAATGCGCTCGACTCGTCGTGCAGCGCGGCGTCGGGCGGGTGAATCGCCACGTGAATCCCCTCCGCCGCAGGTTGCCCGCGGAGGATCGTTTCCAGCCGTCCACTCACTCCCTGAGTGGTATAGAGGGCAAGCACCCGGCCGCCCGGAGAGCCAGTTTGCCAGACCGCGGCCAGCAGCGTGGCACGCAGCACCGGACGGACATCCAGCCGAGGCGTCGTCTCCAGAAACTCCGCCGCAAGCTGCTCCGCCTGAACAAGCACATCGTCGACCTTCCCTGGTGCCAACCGCATCAGCTCATGCGCGAGGAAACGCCGCTGCGCCGAAGGCATGGATGCGCCCGCGTAATCGCCCACTCGCTTAGCCAGCCGTGCAGCCATCTCGGCGAACCGCGGATGTCCTTCTCCCATTAGCTCCAGGGCGTACAGCTCGGCGTTGGCTGCCGCCGAGCGTCCCGAGGACCCTTCCATCGGCGCATTATCCTTGAGGAGCAATTCAACCGCCGCCGCCGTTTGACCGGCCCGCACTAATGCCCGCGCCTTTACCAGTTCCGCCCGCTCTTCCGCAGGAGCCGCTCCATCCCCTACTGCCGGATAAGCCGGATCTCCCGACGCGCTCAAGCAGACTACGCTCTCCGCCCAACCCTCTCGGACGCATTGCGCAAACCAGCCTGGGCTCGGCTCGCCGCGATCCATCTGCGCCAAATGCCCGCGCCATCCCTCCACCAGGCGTTCCCGGGTCAGCAAAAGATGTCCTCGGTACGCATCACTGAGCCGCTGTCGCACCGCCATGCGTTCGTTCTGCATGGCCTCGCGCATGAACCAGAGCATGCCACCCATGCCGCCCACGACCACCAGGAGCAGGAGCGCGAGGACTGGCCACGCTCCCGCCCGGTGCCTGCGTCTGGTCCCGCGCCAGCTCACTTCGTGGACTTGAAGCTGGCCACGATGTTCTCAAAGGCCGACTGCATCTTCGGGAATTCCTCCGGCGTCGCCGCGAGCGTGAACTGCTGCGCCCCCGTCGCCCCCAGCGCGAACACCGAGCCTATCACCTTCGGCTTTCCCTGCTCTTCATAGTCCGCGATCACGCTCACCCCCGGCTTGCCATCCACGACCACCGCCGTCCAGCTCGCCTCGCGCACCTTCAGGCCCTTCATTTTTGGGCCCTGCGCCATCTGCGAATCCGCAAAGGCGCGCGCCGAGGCCTGCTCCCCGGCGGAGAGCGTCGCCAGCGGGCGCACCCGCACCATGCAGATGTCCGCCTGCGCCAGCGGGTCGAGCAGGTAGATCGTTTCCGCGTCCTCGTCGTCATCGGGGTCCTGCTTGTGAATCAGCCAGTCCTCTGGGGCGGTCACCGTCACGCCCATGGCCGCATCCTTGAACGTCACCGGTACACCCGGCAGCCGCTGCTCGATCGCGATCAGGTCCGCGGTCACGCCGCCGAGTTTAATCTTCACCACGGCCCGCTTCGCATCCGTGGAGATCCAGTACGTCTGCGCCAAAGGGATCAGTTCAACTTTAAAGCACTCCCACTCGCCCGCTGGGACCTTCACCGTTTCCCGCGCCTTCACCTCGATTCCGATGGGAATGGTCATTCCCCCCGTCAGAGAAGACACGATCGGCATCGTGCTCTTGTACCCGGTTTCCAGCGGCAGCCGCCGAATGAGATGCACCGCCTGTTCATTGTCGTACACCGTGCCATCTACTGGGATCTTCGTAGGCTCGTTGGCATCCGTCCGTTTCAACGTCACCTCACTCTGGCCGTAATCCGCCGTGACCTCGCCCAGCATCCCGTGCTTAAACCAAGAGGTAATTGGGCGGAAATGATCCGCGCCTACTTCCACGCGGCTCGCCGCGTGGAACCCGGCGTACATACGCGCGCCGACCTGCCACGTTTTGCGCCCTCCTACCTGGCTGCTCTTTACGTAGTAGGCGTAGGTGCCGATATCCATCCCCGTCGGGAGCTTCAGCGCCATGTGCATCACCTCGCCGTCCACCCACGGCACCGGGCCCAGGACGATTTCGCCAGGCAGGTGCTTGCGCGCCGCCGCGACGAGTTCCTTCTCGCCGGGATGGTCTTTGACTAATTTTTCAAACGCGGCCACGGCGTCAGTCGTGCGGTTCTTCTTCAGGTAGCACTGGCCCAGGCGGAATTGTGCGCGCGCGGCCAGCGCCTGGCTGGATTTCGACTCCGCCAGCACCTGCTGGTAGATCGTGATCGCTGCGTCCAGGTCGCCCTTGGTTTCCTCGGCATAGATGCCCTTCTCGAGCATTTCCGAGAGCGCTGCTGCAGGTGCGAGAGTGGTGGTGCAGATTGCCGCCGCGGCGAAGAGCGCCGTGCGGATGGATGTGGATAGGATTGTTTTCATGACAGACCAAAGCTGGCAGGTGCTTATTACCTCCGTGTTACCTCTCGATCCTCTTTCCATCCGAAGCGGAGGTTCGCAAAGTCCAGCATGCAGGAACGCCGTGCACGCGGCAAGACCGTGAGCTTGCGCCTCTAATTACCTGCTGCACAGCAATCCGGCTCGCCTCCGGTCGCCCCGTCGGTCATTCGTCATCATCCATGACTCTGCTCTGCGACTGGGAAGCGAACCGGGGAAATCCCAAGGGGCAGGCGATCCTGCTCCTCTTCCGCCTCGCGCAGACTTGTCGTGGCCTGCCGGATCCTTGGTGGCTGCTCACCGCGCCCTATCTCGCGCTCTATCGTGTCCTCATAGAGTGGGTGCTCGGGGTGGAATTGCGTTACAAAACAAAGATCGGCCCCGGACTTCGGCTATACCATGGGCAGGCACTCGTGGTGCACGAAGATACCGTCATCGGCGCCGGGTGTACGCTGCGCCAGAGCACCACGATCGGGAACAAGACTCTCGCAGACGGTTCTCAGAGTCCATGTCCCGTGCTCGCAGATCGCGTGGATGTGGGTGCGAATACGGTAATTCTGGGCCCGGTCCACGTCGGCAGTGATGCCGTGATCGGCGCCGGTTCTGTCGTGGTGAAGGACGTCCCGGAAGGGGCTGTTGTCGCGGGGAACCCGGCCCGGGTTCTCCACCAGCAGCTAACGTGACTCCACTCTCGGAGGGTGCCTGTTACCGACCAGAAGCACATCTTCCCCGAATTTGGAGGGGAACCCCTGGTCCAGCACGAACTCGTTCGTTCCTGCGGCGAGCCGCCTCATGAATTCTGCGAGCGCGCTCGGTAATTTCACGAGCTGGCTCTGTTTTTCAACGAGCGCGCTCGCCGTTTTACATAGCGCGCTCGTCAATTTGGCGAGCGTGCTCGTGGTTTTTACGAGCCTGCTTGCGGATTTTACGAACCTGCTCGCGAAATTCGCGAGCATGCTAGTTCACGCAACGAGCGCGCTCGTCAGAAAACATAGTCGGCTCCGTCCGCGCCTGAGGCTCTGGACCACAGATCCAAGAGGCCTGACCACTGCGCCCCACCCTCACCTCGGGCGCAATATGACGTCGGCACCGCCGCCGTAGTCAGGCAGCGACGAGCGACGCTATGCCTTCACCCGCACGTACTTCTGTCCAGAAAGGAACACTGTGTCCTCATCCTGCACGTAGATGGGGTAGTACATCTCGCCGTCGCCCAGGACGGTCTTTCCAAGGAGATAGTCCCCGTGGAGGGTGTACGTCATCGGGATCCCTCCGAAAGCAGTCTCGAGGGTCATGCCATCCCCTGTGATGACAACGCTCTGGCGATTGGCACCTGAGGTAGACTCCGGCGCAGTCTGCACTTCGCAGCTCTGACCGCCGCACGGCTCAGGGGCGGCCGTTTCAAACGTGCCGGTGAGATTCCCATCGCGCATCCTCGAAGGCAGGGCGCAAAGGGCAACGGCTAAAGCAACGTGCATGGACGTCATAAGTTGGATTGTTAACCTGACAAAGTATTTTAAGCAAATACTGCGCCCATTCTTAGTGTGAAGTTTGGATGACACGAAGTTCGGGTGAATGCGCACCTCCTCGTATTAGTGGAACTCCTATTTCCATTTGCCCTGTAGTCGACAGGGGTGCATCTTTGCCGGCTCTATGACTCTGACCGAAAAACTGCTCGCACGCGCCTCTGGCAAGGAGCACGTCCAACCCGGCGATAACGTGTGGGTCAATGTGGATGTCCTGATGACCCATGACGTTTGCGGCCCAGGAACGATCGGAGTCTTCAAGCGGGAGTTCGGTAAGAGCGCCAAGGTCTGGGATCGCACCAAGGTCGTAATCATCCCCGATCATTACATTTTCACGGCCGACTCGATGTCGAACCGCAACGTGGATATCCTGCGTGAGTTCGTCCACGAACAGGAACTCCCCTACTTCTACGATGTAATCGACGATCCAGAAGGGCACTGGAAATTTGACGCTGGTCAAGGGCAGCTCAATCGCCAGTACGGTTCTCGCTACACAGGGGTGTGTCACACGACGCTGCCGTGGAAGGGGCATCTTCGCCCGGGCGAGATCCTCTTTGGGACGGATTCACACACCTGTATGGCGGGGGCGTTCAACCAGTTCGCGACCGGGATTGGGAACACGGACGCCGGGTTCATCCTGGGAACGGGCAAGTTGCTGATCAAGGTGCCGGAGACCATGCGCTTCTATCTGGAAGGCGCATTGCCGGCCGGGGTGATGGCGAAGGATGTGATCCTGCACGTAATCGGCGACATCGGCTTCGACGGGGCCACTTACCGCGCCATGCAGTGGGAAGGACCGGGCGTGAACACGATGAACATGGATGACCGCATGACTATCGCGAACATGGCGATCGAGGCGGGCGGGAAGAATGGCGTCTTTCCCTGTGACCAGAAGACGATCGATTACGTAAACGAGCGGACCGCGGAGAACGGGACCAAGAGCGACTTCGAGCCGGTGGAGATCGATCGCGAGCAGTCGTTTGTGTACGACAAGACATTTGATCTCTCCAAGCTCGAGCCGACGGTGGCGTGTCACCCGGATCCGGGTAATCGCAAGCTGGCGAAGGAGATGAGCAACGTGAAGCTCGACCGGGCATACATCGGCTCCTGCACGGGAGGGAAAACCAGCGACTTCCTGGCCTTTGCCGAGATCGTGCGCGGCAAGTCCGTGGCGATCGATACCTTCGGCGTGCCGGCGACCACCAAGGTGGTGCAGGAGCTGAAGGATCTCCAGTGGGGCGGACAAAGCGTGTGGTCGATTCTCGAGAGCGCGGGCGTCCGTCTCACGGAAAACGCCTCCTGCGCCGCATGCCTCGGAGGGCCGGTGGATACATTTGGTCGGCTGAATTCGCCGATGAAGTGCATCAGTGCCACGAATCGGAACTTTCCCGGGCGCATGGGCAACAAGGAGTCGCAAGTCTTTCTCGCCAGCCCATATACCGTAGCCGCCAGCGCGCTCACGGGGCACATCACCGACCCGCGGGAGTTCCTGAGCTGAGCCACGCGTGGCACCGCACGCGGCGTGACTCGCAATCTGCCATGAGCCCCCGCTGTTTGTCGCTCCTCTGGTGCGTCTGCCTTAGTTTCGGAGGGTGCGCCAGTTCCGGCCCACAGCCAGCTACCAACCAATACCTCGTCTCCGTGCCGAAAGCGCAGTTCTACAAGTACGGCCCGGCTCAGGCCTTCGGCGCGGACTCCGTGCTGCCCCAAGGACAGCGGGTGACGATGCTGAAGCGCGAGTTCGGATACAGCCGGATTGCGCTGGCCGACGCGCAAACCGGGTACATTGCCACCGATGAGATCGCGCCCGCTCCACCCGAGCCGCCGCCCCCCCGGGCGACGCCGCCTCCCAAGGGCAAACGCGGCGCTGTCGCTGGCCTGTCGACCGCCAAACCTCGCCGCAGCAACGTCCAACCGGTGTCCGAGGACCCACTCTTCGATATCACTGACATCCCTCTCCCGATGCCTGCAGACCCCTCGACTCCAGCGAGCCCGACTCCCTAGCCCACCGCTCATTTCAGAACCCAATCGCAGATCATGGCCCACGTCCTTACCAGCCCAGTTTACGTCGTTCGGGATAACATCGACACCGATCAGATCATCCCGGCGCAATATCTCACCCTCGTCCCGACGATTGCGGAGGAGTACGAGAAGCTCGGCTCCTACGCGCTGATTGGTCTGCCGGACGAGCATTATCCTACCCGCTTTGTCCCAGAGGGAGCGCTGAAGACCCAATATCAGATCGTGATCGCCGGGCGAAATTTCGGTTGCGGTTCCTCACGCGAACATGCACCAATCGCGATGGGTGCTGCAGGCGTGCAAGTCGTCGTCGCAGATAGCTTTGCGAGAATCTTCTTCCGCAACTGTGTGGCCACCGGCGAACTGTATCCGTACGATCTCACTGAACGTCTTTGCGACATCGTGCAGACTGGAGACATTGCTACGCTGGATTTCGACAGCGACACGCTGACCGTCGGCGGAAAGACCTACGCGCTGAAGCCGCTGGGCGAGGTACGTCCGGTGATCGATGCCGGTGGGCTTTTCAACTTCGCGAGGGCCAGCGGGATGATCGCCAAGGTATAGGGTCGCTCGCATGCGGCTGCTTGATCAAGAGGGCGCATGCTTCCGGGCATGCGCCCTTTCCGGTTTACGACCAGCGGGCGGAATCTACCTCTTAGGTGCGATTTCCATCTGTTTGACGGGTAAAGCAAATATCCCCGAGCACTGGGTTGCCCCAATGCGAGTTGTATTTATATTGTGAGTACGTGATGCGGTCCCCCCACCGACTTTATTCAGCGGCTCGAGCTACCTTTTTGCCTTCCGCCGCAGCCCCTCACTTCCCTGTGAGTGGCACCCCTGCGAGCCGAGCATTCTCGCTCGTTGAGCTGATGGTTGTGATCGGGCTCATCGTCACTCTCGCGGGTCTCGGGGTGTATGCGTTTAACAATACGGGCCAGAGTCTCGCGATCACGACAGCGGCTACTCAGGTGAGCACCGTCGTCGCGGGTGCGCGACAGCTCGCAGTAACCAGCAACGCTCGGACGCGCTTCATCATTCTGGCCGACTCGGATCAAAATGAGGACGCGTGGCGCATGCGGACCTATGGGATCCTTAAGGAGGAAGCAGGGGTAAAACTCGGATCGGAGCCGCTCTTTACGCTCGTATCTCAGCTGGAGCAGCTGCCGCAGGGTGTGTACTTCGCGCCTTTCACGGACACTCTCGAGGTGAAGAGCACGGACGGTGAGTTCTTCGATGAAGCCCGGTTTGGAACTCAGCAGATCCAGACGAAGGAAGACGCCACCTACGCTTACATCGAGTTCCTTCCTACAGGCGGAACGACCACATCCACGGGGCGCAATGTCTTCATGATGGTCCGCGGTGCTGCTCCTGGCACACCGCTGCCCAACGCAGACAATAACCGGGTGGGCATTGGGGTCGCGCAGATGACTGGGCGCGTGAAGGTGGAGCGGTTCACCAAATAAGACTTTCATGAAACGAACCTCCTCCTATGGCTTCTCTCTCGTGGAGGTTGCGCTCGCTCTTGGAGTCGTGAGCTTTGCGATCCTGGCCCTACTCGGCCTCATTCTTACGGCGCAGCAGAGCAGCAGGGAGAGCATCGACAGTACGGACAATACTCTCCTCTTTGAGAAGGTAGTTAGCCAGTTGAAGCTCAAGCCCTACGACGCTACGCAGACGGCGATTGGCAGTCGATCGACGCTGCTGCCGTTGCCTCCGCTCAATGCAAATCTGACTAAAGCTGCCGAGGCTTTCGTGGTGGACGAACAGTATCGCTACGTCGGGCTCGCCACGGATGCGCAGGCCCGGAGCAAAGGCCGGAAGGTGGTGCGGATCGAGGTGAAGGATAGCATCGACCTGAATATCGAATCCATGCACGCCCCGACCCCGGTCGCCGAAGGTCAGCTGGCGCTGGTCCGGGTGGAGATCTCCGGTCCCCCGGAAGGCTACGACAACAATCTTCGTCGAGCGCCGAACATGCAAATCTTCGAAACCGAGATCGGGGTGCTCGAACAATGAAAAACCGCGCCTTTACCCTGGTCGAAATGATGGTCGCCATGACGGTGACCGCACTTCTCATCGTGATGATGGTGAACGTGACTGGCACAGTCGGTAATGCGTGGAAACGCGGCGAATCGCAGGCCGAGAGCAGTTCGAACGCGCGAGGTGCTTTGGGTATGATGAGCCGCGAGCTGCAGAGCGCGTTGATCGATCTCGATCTTGGCTGCCGGATCATGACCGTCCCGTCCGCAGCTAATAACTTCAAACTGAAGTTCCTCACCCGGGCTGAACCGCGCAATGGTGAGACTCCGGCAGTGAAGAAAGTCTGCTATCAGCTTGCTTGGGCAGATGAGCACCTCGTCCCGAAGATCTACGTGGACTTCGGACCTGACCATCCAGTTCCCGTGCTGGTGCGGACCGAATCAAACGTGCTCGACGACGTTTTCGAAGTCACCGTAAGCAATCCCGCAGAGAGGTGGAGCCTCGAGTTTGGCGAACTCCCAGAAGGCGGGCTTACCGCCAGTGAGCTGCGCGGCGAGTTGCAGGGCGTGACCGAAGTGGTAGCTGAGAACGTGGTCGGCTGGCGGATTACCCCGCACTACTGGGACGAGGCGACTCAGAAGATGAAAGTAGACGAACCCAAGGCCGGATCTGAGTTCTTCGACAAGTACCTGACCTCCGACATTGCTCCCCGAGCCCTGGAAGTAGTCATGGCTGTGGTTCCCACGCGGCAGCTCGGTCCAATCACCAATTACGAGAACGAATGGGCCGGCGTGCACCGGGATGGCGCGCTTTTCGACATCGTGGATTCTGACGCGAATGACCCTTTTACCCGCTTGATGCGCCAGCATATCCGGTTCTTCTCCGCCACCGTTTACCTCCAGTCCAAGACCCCATGAAACAGCCCCCCCGTTCCTCTCGCGGGTTTGCGCTCATCAGCGCCCTCGCGGTGTTGACGATCCTCGTGATTCTCGTTGTCGCCTTCGCCACCACAATGCGAACCGAGCGTAGCGCATCCCAGAACTTCCTAGAACGCGAGCGCGCACAAGCCATCGGTCAGGCAATGCTCAACCGCATCATGGCAGACCATGCGGCGCCCGTACTTAAACAAGGAGGCGCGGTAAAGGCATTGGCGCCTTTTACAGTTAATGCCACGACGAAGCTTCCGGATGCTGCCACTCAGACGGCTTACATCGATAACCCCGCTATGGGTGTGTATGTGATTGAGCCGATGAAGGAGGTGTCTTCGACGAATCGTCTGGTCCGGATCTCCTATCCTAGTCTCGAGGGCACTCAAGAGGTTCGGGACGCATACACTCCCGAGGACTGGGCTTGGGCTCGTCAACGTGACGCGCGCGAGTTGCTTCCTCTTGGTCAGGATGGGGCACCCATCGCGCCGAAGTGGGTGGACTACGAGGAGAAGCGGGAGGTCGGGAAGGTCGATAACCTCATTGACATACCCATTGGCGAAGTCGCCTTCACCGTCTGGGATGAGTCGGGGAGTATAGACATCAATCTGGCAGGCAAGGACGAGAACCTAAACGGGATGGCCCCGCACGACCTCGGCTTTGAGCAACTCGCGCTCGAGCCCAGCAAGTTCGTGCAATTGCTGGACCGGTCGAATGGACGCCAGCGGAGCAACTTTAGTCTTCGCGCCATTAACAAGGACGTGACGAAGGACGATTTAGGTGACGACAAGTGGTTCTTCTCCTCCGAGGAAATGATGGTCCAGAACCTCTTCTCCCCGGATAACATCCAGAAGGTAACCACGATGTCCCGGGACTTCGATGTGCGGCCCGAGTGGGACGGCGATCGCGATTACGCAGAAGCCGAGAAGTACCTCAAATCGTTCATTAACAATGAGAAGCTCTTCCGCCTTTTCACCAATCCCAAGGCAGGGGCGCGACTGGTACGGGGGACATTTGCGGAAAACCAGTTGGAAGCAGTTCTTAAGTCCGTAATCCCTGCCGCTGACATTGGTAAGGACAAGGAAGATTGGATGCAGATCATGCGATTGCTTGCAGCAATCCGCCAGGCGTTGCCGATCACTACCGGCAGCAGTCCTTCGACTGCGTGGCCGGGCACGACACCTCTCCCAATGAATGAGTGGACCGATGCAGACGTGTACGGCATCGCCTTGAACATTATGCAGGCTGCAGCGCCTGCGTCGGATCAGAACCTCTTTGCCTACGACCGCAACGCGTTTGGGTTTGGCCCGTTCAACGACCCGAATGTGCGCATGGGTGTCCGCGTTAGCCCATACATCACGGAAGTTGCCATGAAAGCAGAGCGGCAGAACGCAACGCAGGTAAAGATGACTGCATATATGGAGCTGTGGAATCCTTACTCACATCCACTAACTAAGCCAAATGGTCAGGCGATTAAATGGTTCATCGGCAACTGGACTGGTGGGACGTGGGCTGCAGGAGAGGGCCAAGTCGGAGGTCTTTACAGCATGTCCAGCAGGTGGGAGCTGCCTGGAGTGATTGAAGGCAAAAACTATACGCCGCCCGATCCCGGCAAATTTAAGACAGTCCAGATCGGGCCTTCGAGGCTGCTTGATTGGCCCCTTGCTAATGGAGACCTGGTGATCCGCACTCGACCTTATATTCAGAACCAGGATTACTGGAACACATTGGTGAATGGGTCAGCGAATGCCGAAGAGAGCAGTTCCTACTCAGTCAGCATTGGACCGTTTTTCACCCAAGGCGGATCGAATCCTGAGTACAATCTCGTACATTGTTTCCCGAAGGCTCTTCTTGCGGAAAAGAGTGCCACGGACCAAACTAAGTATGCACCTGTCTGGCATTCCTTCCAGATCGACGATCCACGGATGGGACCGTTTACCCGGCACGTAAAGTACGCAAATGGTTTCCGGACCAATGAAACGCAGATGAAGTACTCTTGGAAGGCCTATGAGAATGCTCATTCGTTATTCGAGGTAATTGACGACACTGCTTCAAAGGTAGCCGAAAAGAAATTGCATGCTGAGTATGGCGATGGCTTCAACCAAAACTTCGGCGAGAACTGGCCGCCGTCTATGAACTTCAACGGAGCGATGGCGACCTTCGCTCTTCCGATGCGTCCTTTCCTGAATGTGGGTGAAATCGGCAGCGTCTTCGCAAATCGGCCCTGGAGGACACTGAGTTTCGCGAGCACCACAGTCCCCACTGATCCCACCGTCAAGCCTCCGGTAATAAAAACGCTGCAGAACGTCCCAACTGCGCTGCTCGACTATCTGACAACCATCGGAACGACGTCAGATGTGACTAAGCTCAATTACAAAGCGCCCGGATCGTCTCCTACAAACAACTTCAATGTAGCGTCGATCAACGCACGGAAGCAGGACAAGCGCTGGTTGTTCGAGAAGGTTGATAAGGAGGGCCGTGCCGCTGGTCCGCTGCGGCCAATCCGTGGGCGGGTTAATTTAAACAGCGCGAGTCGAGAGACGATCAAGCGTCTCCTGAGTGCTCCGTATCGACTGCCGCGGAGCATTGGACTTACCACCCTGTTCCCAGCCGCCCCAAGTACCGGAGCAGGCAATGACATCATTGTCACCATTGCTGCTGCGGATGCAGATTTAGTTGCCAAGGAGTTCGAAGGAGACAGCGATTCAAGAGCGGCATCTATTCGGCCGCTGCGTGCCATGGCGGATCTCTCCCGGCTGAAGTCGATCAAGACCCTTCACGAGAAGTATCCCGATCCGGTGGTCGATGCGATCGTCGCTCGTTTGGCGCAGTTTGGAACGGTGCGCCAGCAGATCTATACCGTTGATATGGTGGCGCGGGCGCTGAACACCAAGCAGGAGCAGAAGCGTCTGACCAATGCAGATCTGCCCCGCGTGGTAACTGCTGAGGTGCGATTCCAAGCTCGGGTGTACTTCGATACCTTTTCGCGAAAGGGCTTCATCGAATCCATCGAGTACCGCTAGATCCGCTCCTCACGTTGTAAGTGGGATTGAAATAGCCAAGAGCGCATGCGAAAGCGTGCGCTCTTTCTTTTGCAGAATCACACGACGCCTGTATCCGACACCGTTGCCACGCTGGAGCATGGCGTTCCCGGGGCTGGCGCTTTCTCCTTTGCGCCTCTGGATGTCGCGCGTTCAAAGTTTGAAATCCAATATGCATGTCATGCGTCGCGCTCGAGCGCGCCGAGCATCACCGATTCTTCCCACACCAAACGCGATCGCCCCGAAAGCCCGTGGATCGGCGCCAGCCCGGGAACGCCTGGCTCCAGCCTGGCCGCGGCGCTGGGTACACAGGTAGTGCCTGAGTTACGGAAGATCTCGCGTGAGGGTCCGCCTCACCTGCACCCGGCGCCGATGCCACGCTGGAGCATGGCGTTCCCGGGGCTGCCGCTACTTTCTTGAGCCTCCGAGAGGGGACGCATCAGGGGGAGCATTCAGTGCAGCGCGGCTACTGCGAATCCGCCTATCCAACGATCCAACTCTACGGCCCATCACGCCAGGAAAATGGGGGGATCCAATCCCGCTTGGAACGTTGCCGACGTAGCATATTTCTCGTACCGATCACTGCCGCGCGTAAAGTTTGAGCCAGATTTCGCGATCCAATCGCTGTTTGAGCTCTGCGGTTCGAGCTATTTTCTCTGTCGATGAGCCAAAATCCGCGATCCAATCCCAATTTTGTGCGGAGCGTTAGTACAGAATTGCGAACGGATGACACCAAACTTGCGACTGAATCGCGCTTTATTGCGACCGGATCGTGCTTTGAGCTCGGCCTAATGAGCCATTTTCTTGGTGGCCCGAGCTCGAAACGCGATTGAATCGCGCAACTCGGGTGTCCGAAGCAGTCAACTCCACTGCACTGGAACGGTCCGCCGCTGCTGGAAGCGATCGTTGTAATGGAGCTGCCGGTTTTCTATCCCGTACTCGTGGACCATCTTGGTACATTTCACGTCAAAGCAGCAGTACTCCGCGATCTCGAGAAATCGTCCTTGCCGGAACCAGCGGATTGCGTCGAGCCCGTCTCCCGTCTTGCCAACCCCCAGAGTAGCAGTCGCGACGGCATCAAGCCCGAGGCGGTGCCCGAGCTGCTTCTCGATGTCCACCATCAAGTCGAGGGTCGGAACATTGTAAGCAAGATCGAGCGCCGTGTAACCCATGAGCACCTCGTAGTCGAAGTTGATCACGTTGTAACCGATTACGAGATCAGCCCGGAGCAGCTGTTCCACGAGCTTTTGCACATTGCTCTCAGGAAAGATCCGGTACTGACCAGTGGCCGTGCTGTAGGTGACCGCAAGAGAGATTCCCATGTCCGGCTTTCGATCCCAACCGCCCGCATCGTTCGCGGTGCGCTGCGTTTCCAGATCGAAGTAGACAATGTCGCGCATGAGGGGAGTCGAAGGTCGAGAGTCGAGGGTCGAAGGATTGGATGTTTGAGCCTTCGGCTGATTGTTCACGATGGCGGCGGAGACCGTCAATCGCGACGCGAGCGCGAACGTTGATTCCTTCCACCGACCCGGCGATTTCCTTTAGCGCGCCAGCTCGTAGGAACCCGCATCGAAGGTCATCATCTGCCCGAGCTTTCGGATGCGATACTCTTCGATCACGGCACCATCGCTCTGGAGAAGGGTGAGCGCTTTCGTTCCTTTTTCCTGTGCGATTATAGCCCAGAGCAGCCCTCGTGTCTCGGTGAGCTGCTGGATGGGGAGGCCGTCGGCCATTTTCAGCAGGCTGCCTGCTGGGGTTACGGCGATCTGCACCTGGGCGGTCGCGGCTTGGTTGCGAAAGAGCGGGTTTGGCACGAGCCGGATGCTGATCTTGTCTTCTGCCTGGATCAGCTTCCCGCGCAAGGTGGAGATCTCTTTCTCCGAGTACTCCTTGCTTCCGCGGATACTCTTGGAAATCAGCGTTCTCCATGTCGAGACGGCCTTTGCTCCATCGACTGCATCCTGCCCGGCGGGCTCCAGCACGAGTGAACGGACCCGATTAATCTGCGGCGAAACTTCCAGCAGATGGATCGCGTCTCTGGTGGGATCCGCCACGATCTGTGTAGGTGCGGGCTCGGCGGGGTCGACAGGGAGGGCGCGCAGCAACTCACCATCGGCGCTGAACTGCTTAACCGTCTTACCAGTCTCCGCATGTTCGTCGATGATCCAGAGCGTAGAACCCGTCCCGGCGCTTGCGGAGATCACCCGCCCGTGATCGGGGAAAGCCACTGCCGACTCGCCTCCCGATCGCCAGAGCTTTCCACTTTTCAGAAAGAGGCGCCCCGGAGTTGCGCCAGCCGCGGCCTGAGCCACGTCTTCGGCGGATGGCAGCTCCTGGACCTGAGTTGCCGGAAAGGACTCGGCTGTATCCATGGGGACAAGCCGCTCGCTCGCAGCATCGTAACGGAATCCCTGCAAGTCCGTGGTTCCAGGCTTTGCTGCTTTTAAGAGCAGCCCTCCATCTGGCGCGAGGGCTAGTTCGACCACGCGGCTCAGACGAATGGACTCTTCGGAAGTGATCCAGTCGTTCCCATAGTACGCGACTCCTTCCACCTCCAGGCTGCCCAAGGCAAATCCCCGCGCCTGGTACTTCCCCACGGGGGCAGCGGCTCCGCTGTCATCGAGCCCGTCCCACTGGGTAATCAGCCCGTTGAGACCGACCGTGAAATCCTCCGCCACCGCCTCCCGCTTCAGGACCCGTACGAGCTTCCCGGCATCATTAAACATTCCCAGGGTGATGCTCCCCTCGACGGGTGGTGGGAGAAAAACGATGCGAACTCCCTGCGCATGTGGGATTGCAGGTTCCTCCTGCGCCCAAGCGGGTGCCGCGAGCAAGCAGGCCGCAGCGCCCACGGCTGCGAAGTGTCGGAAGCTATGCATAGTAGCGCCAGTCGAGATTCGGGAAGAGATTGTCCCGCCACTCGCAGTTCTCGAGAAAGGCGAGATCCACGTCGTCGCCGCGTACCTGATCGTAGAGCCGGGTGAAGCGTAGGATGTGATCGCGGGTGCGCTTGCTCGCGTAGTTCCGCGCGGTGCCAGTCTTCATGAGAAAAGCCCAGTCACTCGATTGCGCCAGGAGGAGTTCACGGGCCATCTGGCGGAGCGCACGATCCAGCAGAGTGGGGTCGGCAAGCTGCGGCGTGTCCTCGCCGGTGTCTGTCGAGGCCGGAGCGAGGAACTCGGGCCGGTGCTGATAAAGCCGGGCCATCTCCGTCATGCGGCGGGCAGCCATGTGCAGATGCGGATAGATCCAGGCATTGCTTTCGTCCAGCCACACTTCCCAGTAGCCCTTGTGCCCCCAGCTCGAGGCAGAGGGGGCAACCAGCTGATGGGTTTCATGGGCCTGCAGATAGCGGGTGGGCGTCGTGAGTTCGAAGTCATCCTGATCGTAAACGGCCTTGCGGATGAAGAAGTCGACGAACTCCGGTCCCTCGAACCACCAGTGGCCGAAGAGCTCCGCGTCGAACGGGCTCACCACGATCGGATCCACGTTCATGTTCTCGCGCAATTGGCGAATCTGCTCCCGCCTCGCGTTCATGAAGTGACCCGCGTGATGATCGGCGGCACCCATCGCCCAGCCACGGTTATATAGTCCCTTCTCAGAATTGGGGCCAGTGATCCGGTGGTACTTCAACCCGGTGAACTTCCGCGTGGTGTCGCTGCCGAGGAAGGGCTGCAGGTATTCGATCGGAAGATCGAAGCCGATGTCGCGGTAGAAATCGCGATATGCGGCATCGCCCGGGTAACCCTCCTCGCTGCTCCAGACCTGGCGACTCGAGTCGCGGTCGCGGGCAAAAGCGGCAGGACCTCCAGGGGTGAAGCACGGCGCGAAGATCGCGTAGCGCGGACGCGGATGGCCGAACATCATCCCGTGCGAATCGAGCACGAACCATCGGAGATTCGCCTCGCGCAAGATCTCATCCACACTCTCGACGTAGGCGCACTCCGGAAGCCAGATACCGACCGGATCTCGGCCGAACATCTCGCGATAATGATCCCGCGCGATCAGGATCTGCGCACGCATCGCTTCTGGTTGAGTCCCCATCAAGGGAAGGAACCCGTGCGTGGCGGCGCAGGTGATGATCTCGATTAGCCCCTGCTCCATCAGCACCCGGAAGGCGCTTACTAGATCGCCTTTCCAGCGCTCCTCCCAAGACGCCCGGATCTGCTCCAGCCGCGCAACATAGAAGTGGGTGACCTCCTGGAGTTCCGGCTGATCTTTGGCGCGTTCCACTTCGCGCTTCGCAAGGTCGAGCGAGCGCTGCAGGTACCGGCTGTAGCGCTCCTGCAGCAGCGGGTCGCGCAGCATGTGGCAGAGCGTCGGGGTAAGCGAGAGAGTGAGCTGAAACGGGACACCGTCCTCAGCAAGGCCATACAGCACCTGGAGCAGCGGGATGTAAGTCTCCGTGATCGCCTCGTAGAGCCAATCCTCCTCCAGAAAGTCCTCGTACTCCGGGTGCCGCACATAGGGCAGGTGCGCATGGAGCACGAGAGCGAGGTAGCCGTGGGATGCCATGCAGGGGAGCGTCTGTGCGGCGAAACCGTACCAGCCACTACCGACCCGACAAGGAGAACTTGGCCCCCCCGGCCACGGAGCGTTCCCAACTACTTGGGGGGGAGGCTTTCCGCCTCTTCTCTACTCGTTGTCCTCGAACCAGCTCACCACTTTGTACTCCCCGACGAGGGCGCCGTCTGCGAGAGCTTCGTCGTAGTGCACGCTGGTGACGCCGTTCATCGAGATGCGATGCCCGACGAAAGAGGCAAATACGTTGTCAGTGCTTCCTCCACCCTTCATCTCGATGTCGTAATGCGGTGCGTAGACGGCACCGGCAAAACCGCCGTTACCAGCAATCTTGATCGTCCCATAGTCGATGATCGCGTTGCCACTTGCGTCTTTCACAATCTCGCCGGCAGCGTTCCTGCGGTAGTTGTCGACACCATACATCTGGAAGTTCAAAGGAGAGTTCGTGTTCGAAACACCGTTTCCGGAGATGTCGGCGTTACCTTCGATGAAGACGCGCACATAGACATTCGTGCCAATGATGATTTTCGCCTGTCCCGAGAGGCTGACGTCGCCTTTCACGATAATCTGTACGTACGTAGGAGGGACGACTCCATTTACAGGCGCTGCGCCTTGGAGCGTCAGTGTATTGCCGCCGGACAGGCTGATTCTATCCACGACCACGTTCTTCACCGTATTCGCAGTCGCGTCGATGACAGTGGTTCCTCGAATGGTACTTGGCGTCCCAGCTGAGGGTGAAAGATCGGATCCGTCGGGAGCCTTTGGGGTGGATACAGGAAGGACTTCCTGATAGAAGTCGTCGGTAATCACTCCGGTTACATTGTCGGCGTTGAGCACCGAACCGCCATTCGTTGCGGCATCGCCATAGATATGCGCACCACCTGCGTCGATGACACTGCCATTGGTCGCGATGTCGCCGTTCTGCTGACGCTTTGCCGCCAGATAAGTCCCGGGAATCCACGGAGTGGAAGGGTTATAGCTGGATTTGTTGGGATCGCGCGAATCGTAGCTATCAACTACGGGATTGTGATTATTAGCGTTGATTGATTCCGTCCCAAAAAGCGCAAGGCGGAAGACGCTTACGGGTTTAACGATCGCCTCGATCCGGCGGGTGGCCTGAGGAACTGGACGATTTTGTCCCGCAAGGACGGGAAGTGGAATTCCTGTCCGGTGGTCGACCCGGAAGTCGAGCTTGCGCAGCTTCACATCGAAGCCTTCACCACCGACGGAAGAAGCAGCAGGCGGGAGCTTAACTGTACCGATGGAACTTACGCGCCAGTACGGCTCATCCTCGGCTCGCTTGCCCATGGTCACAGGGTTAAGCTGCTCCGCGTAAACCGTCATGCTTGCCTCCCGGCTGCCGAAGCTCACCGTCTTCGAGTACCCGCCGCTATCGTATTCCCCGTTGGTGTTTAAGTCGGTGTAGGATTCTCCAGCATCGCGTTGCCCGTCGTTATCAGAGTCCGCGATCGGTTCTCCACGAGTCCATTCGGGCGAGGCAAAAACCGTGGTAAGATCCTTTACGTACAGGTTCTTTCTTATCTCGTGAACCGCGAGATCAATACCGGCTTCCGCTGGCAGCAATGCCTCCTGCCAGGCCGCAGTTTGGTGGGCCAGCTTGAATCGATTCTGGATGACCACAAAGGATGTCGTCCCGAGGATCGTAAGGATCGCCGTGGTGATAAGGGCGAGGGCAATCGCGGAGCCTTCTTGCGTCTGGCGAGGACGATGGATGGGTTGCATGAGATCGGATTTATTTGCGGCGGGCCGTACTTAGTTCAGAGCGGCGTCTTCGCGCTTATTGCGCACCATCGTTGCCGCGTGCGTCGCGGTTGCGTTCTTAGTAGCTGCGTCAGTAACGGCAAACGCGCGGAATATCGGCGGGAAAGTAATCGAAGTCTTTACGATCTGACGCCGAGGATCATTATCTTCGTAGCCCGGCTCGAATTCCTGGATCCCGGAAACGAGGAGCCTTGAGACTCCGGCTTCTTCTCGGAAGAGATCGTTTACTGCGCGCCCGGTGTGATCATTCCGAGCAGCAATATAGTACCGGACTTTCACTCCATTCGCATTGCCATAGACGATACGTCCCTTTTCCACCCGCGGGTGACGTGCTTTGATGTTGCTGGGATTCGTTCGGTCGTAATAGTCCGGGATCAGCATGGTAATCTCCTTATTACTCTGCTTCACCGCGAAGGCGCGGCGGAGATCCAATGAAACGTAATCCAGGACGCGCAACTGTGCGGCATGGGTCGAAGAATAGTGCTGGGCCGCGCGGAAGCTTTTTTGCAGCGCCATTGACCCGACGTACATGGAACCTATTGCCAGGCTCACGATCGTCGAAGCAACCAGCGTCTCAACGAGCGTCATGCCCGAAGTGGTGGAGCGCCAATGCGCGAGAATTAGGCGATTCATCCCTTACCCGGCTTCCCGTTAACATTACCGTTTCCATTTCCAAGACCCCCGTTGTTGCCATTCCCATTTCCGCCTCCAGGTGGAGTCACGACAGGCACAACCGGCGGTGTACCACCGATAGGAAGCGGCGGGAGTGCAGGAGAGAAAGCATCGAAAGGTCCCCCAGCGATCGGTCCCATTGCGGGCACGTCGTTGCGGTTCACTCCGCTCTTAGCCAGGAGAGTCGACACCGCCCGCGTGTGCGCCAGCCCGTCAGACCCCTTCCAGCCTAACGTGAGATCTACGCGCACGAGCTTTTCGTCCATTAAGCCTGATCCGCTATTTATGATCCGGGTGGCGGAACCGGGGTCTTTCTGCAGTTCCATTGGCGTTGCGGTTCCAGCTGGGTACGGTGAGATGACGATCTTTTCGGTGACCTCATTGAGAATGGGAGCCGCCTTTGCCTGCACATCCAGGTAGGATTCCGCCATGTGCGAGGAATCTGCGAGGTCGGGCCAGGCGAGGGTTCGGAGCTTTTCGACACGCTCTTGCACGACAAGGCTGGCGGAGTTGGTGTCCCGGCCTACCTTTACCAAGCGGAGTTGATTTCCATTCAGGGTCATCATCGCCCCGAGGGATACTGCTATAATTGCGACCGCAACGACCGCCTCGGGTATGGTGGTACCCTGCGCCCGGCGCCGGGAATCCGCTCTCTGTGAAACTTGCATGTACATTAGCACAGCAACCAGTGTGCCCTGCGTTGAACTTGCGGGTCGTGAGTCGCCCCGAAAGGATTCTAACGCTGCACCCGCCGGTTTTCGGTACCTCCAGAGAGGTGAACCTATGTAGCCGGTCTCGTGCTGCTTGCATCGCTTGGAGGGTTGCGAGGCACGGCAGCCGGTAATCCAATTACGCCTTCTCGGTGAGGGGACGCATACTCAGCTGCACAGCTGCCGGCGAGATGGCTGCTCGCGCGTTTGAGAAGATTTTCTCTGGTTCGGTTGGCTGGAGAACAGTTTCGGAGTACTCATTGCCCGCATACACCGCAAATTCGCACCTGCACGATGCTTGCCGATGCACGCCGGTGGGGCAGTTCTTCTCTCATGCGTTTCCTTCACTCCGCAGATTGGCAGATCGGCGCGCGCTTTGACCGCTTCGGTGCGCGCGCCGAGCTCCTGAGAGAAGCGCGCCTGCGAACTTTCCGGAAATCACTGGAGATAGCGCGGGAACGAGAGGTCGATGCCTTCTTGATTGCTGGCGACCTTTTTGAAGACCATCAAGTCGACGCCGCGTCCGTGCGCGTGATCCACGAGGCGATCCGTGAGTTTGCCTCTGTGCCCATATTTATCCTCCCGGGAAATCACGATCCGGCATCTGGTCCGGCCGCGGTATGGGAACGCCCACCGTTCTCGCTTCCTTTGGGGAATCTGAAAATCTTTAAGAATGCCGAAGCGGTACCAATCGGCACCTCGGCGTGGCTGTTGGCTTCGCCACTTACGCAAAAGCGCTCTACGGTAGATCCGTCGCTCCGGTTGGTGAAGCTGGCGGACGAAACTCCTCATGGCACCATTCGGATCGGTCTCACGCATGGCGCCCTGGCAATTGGCGGGAAGCACGCGGTCGACGATTTCCCGATTGCAATGAACGCTGCCACGCGCGCGGGTCTGGACTATCTGGCGGTAGGACACTGGCACTCCCGCCTCTGCATCGATGAGGGCCGAATAATGATGCCCGGCACGCCGGAACCCACGGATTTCGGCGAGAGTGGCGCAGGGTACGTCCATCTCGTTGAGATCGAAGCTCCCGGCGCACTGCCGAGGATTGAAGCAATCAAAGTTGCGTCGTTCTCATGGCTGCATCTGGTTTGCGACGCGCGAGATCCGGCAGCCGTGATTGCAAAACTCCGCCGGGAAGCAAGCGACGCTGCAGTGGTCCGCGTGACCTTGCAAGGGGCGTGCTCCGAGGCCGAGCGTGCGATGCTGCTCGAGGAACTCGGGACGCTGCTCGCTCGCTGCGCGGCGGCAGACATTCGTGACGAAACGCAACCTACAGTGACCTCCATCGAAACTGAGCGAGCCCGCGCCGAACACCCTCTCCTTGCAGGCGTGCTCGACGATCTCGCCGCGATCGGTGGGGATCCGAATGCGGCGCGCTGGCCTGCTGCGGAGCTAGCCGACCTCGCCCGCAGGGTCGGGTGCGACGTCTCCGAACTTACTCCTGAGATTACTGCCGAAGCCCGCAGGCTTCTCTTCTCTCATTTGCGGGAGTGCCAGGCCCCATGCTGATCGAGTCCATTGCGCTCGAGGGAATCGGCCCCTTTCGAGAACGGCTTGCCCTCGGTCCGCTGCGCCCCGGCTTGAACATCCTCGCGCAGCCGAATGAATGGGGAAAAAGCACTGTAGTACAAGCGCTCGGGCGAGCGCTCTTCGATCGCTACAGCTCAGGGGCGGAGGAGATCAGGCAGCTTCGGCCCACCGGTTCGTCGCTTTCGCCGCGCATTGAATTGATCTTCGCCACGGCCGAGGGTCGGCACCGGTTGGTAAAGCGCTTCCTGGATCACCGGAGTAGCGAGCTCTTCCGCTGGAGTGGAGAGGGCTGGGATCGTACGGATGAATCAGATCGTGCAGACCAGCGCATTCGTGAGTTGCTCGGGGCTCCAAGCCTAGACGGTCGCGTAGCGAAACCGGAGACCTGGGGCTTTCTCCGATACCTTTGGGCGCGTCAGGACGACCCCTGCTGCTGGCCGCAGTGGGATGGTGAGATCGGGACCACTGCGCGACGACGGCTCGCCGCGGTGGAGATCGATCCAATCGCCCGCGCCCTCACCGTCCCGTTGCAAGCTCGGGCCGATGCACTTTTCACCGTCAGGGGGAAAGTGCGCGCGGGCTGCCCTCTCGCGATGGCGGAGGCCGGCCAGCAACGGATTGAAGCGAGCCTCGAAACTATCCGTACCGCACGTGGAGCCCTGGAGCAGCTTCAGGAAGAATACCTGCGGCTTTCCCGGGAAGTGCCGGTGCTGGATCGCGCCCGACTCGAGCTTCGCGCGGAAGCGGTGCGCCTTCAGTGTGCAGCCGTCGAAGCGCAGCAGCAAACGGATGCGCTGCACGCCCTCGAGATTGATCGCCAGCGTGCCGACACGGCGCTGCAGCAGGTCGCTGGTGATGCGAAGCAAATGGAAGCCGCCGGTGAGTCGCTGCGCCTGAGCGAAATCGAACGCGCAACCCTCGACCGTGAAGCCACGGCTCTCGGCGAGCGGCTGCCCATCCTGGAACACGCGCTCGCGCGAACGCAGGCAGATGTTCGAGAGAATGCCGCCATCCGCGCCGACCTCGAGCGCCGGCTCCAAGCGGTGCGCGAGAGAATCAAACACGCGGCCGCTTCGGCTGAACACCAGCGGATCCGTGCAGCGTTTTCCCAGGCAGAGCTGGCTGCGGAGGAGGTTACTCGTTTAGAGACACATGTGGCACGGCTACCGGCGATCTCGACGGTTCAACTAGAGCAGTGGCGCGAATGGTCGGCCTTGATTCGAGAAGACACCGTGCGGCTCGAGAGTCTTGGTCTTACCATTGAGCTGCGGCCCGATGCCGATGGTACCATTCAGGTCGATCAGGATGGAGCCGCGGGCGCTATTGAGCTTCGTGCTTCCGAAGTTCAAACGGTCCATGCGGCAGAAGCGTTGCGGTTGGATCTCCCGGGCTGGGGCACGTTGCAGATTACCTCCGGGGCGGAGGAGGCAATCAACCTGAGAGCCGCAAGTGAAGGACGCAGCGATCGATTAGAGAGCGCTCTACACGCTACGGGGGTCGCCAGCCTTGCAGAAGCGGAGGTCGCCTTCGACCAACTCCGCGAAATGAAGGCTCAACTGACCGCCGCCCGCCGTGTGCTCGCAGCCCGGCTCGGCGAATGGAAAACGCTTTCGGAGCTCCGTGCAGCCGTTGAGAAAGCTGAAGCAAACGCGGGAGAGACGGAGCTAGCCTCGCCTATTCTCCTTGAAGCAGAGGAACAGGAACTTTCTTCGTTGTTGCACGGTGCACGTGCGTCCGAGACCACGGCTGTTTCCGAAGTCGACGCAGCCCGCATCTCGCTCGACTCAGCACGACGCGCGCGCGAGGAGTTGCACATGGCGCTCGCGGGTCTGGCTGCGCGGGAAAAGGGCCTCCAGGAGCAACAGGCACTGCTTGCTGGACGCTATTCAGGCGCAGTGGCGGAAGCAGTTTGCCTCGCGCAAGCGGAACTCGTCCGCACGGAGGCGCGCCTGGCGGAGGCGCGTCGTTTGCTGCCCGTAGAAGCCAAGCAGCTACCTGATCGGAGCCAACGTGCGGGCCGCGCCGCCACTGAAGCGGAAGCCGCATGGCAGCAGGCTGCGGACGAGCTGCGCAACGTTACGGTGCGGTTGGAGGAGCGCGGCAGCGAGGGCCTCTACACGCGCGAATCCGAGCTGGAAGAGATGCTGCCGGAGATCACCGCAGAGGCGGCGCGCCTCCGCCGTGAAGGTCTGGCAGCACGTCTGGCGGCGGAACTCATTGTTCGCCGTGAGCGTTCCGCGGTACGCACGGTGCTGCGGCCCCTCGAGGATCGGCTCACAGACGTTTTCACCGGCCTGACTGGAGTGAATTCACGCCGCGTTTGGTTTGATGAGACGTTGCAAATTCGTGGGGTCGGCCTGCGGGAGGAAGAACTCGTCGGTTTTGATCAGCTCTCCCGCGGTGCGCGCGAGCAGCTCCTCCTTGCGCTCCGCGCAGCTATCGCATTGGAGCTCGCTGCGGATGGTCCACAGTGCGTCGTGCTGGACGACGTGCTCGTGCATACCGATGCAGTGCGTCACCAGAACGTGCTCGATTACCTGGAGCATCTCGCCACGCGTGTGCAGGTGCTGCTCCTCACCTGTCATGCCGAACGCTACCGGGGACTCGGCCACATTCTCGTACCGATGACCGTACCGCCCAAGACGTAATCCGGCGCACGGCTGAGTGACCTCGCGATTGCGATTCTCGTAAGGTCATGTCCTCCACTGAAAATCCCGAGTATGACGTTACGATTATTGGCGGCGGACCCGCTGGCCTGAGTGCCGCGCTGGTGCTCGCGCGGTGCCGTCGCAAGGTGCTGCTCATCGACGACGGCGAACCTCGTAACGCCAAGGCCAAAGCCATGCACGGCTTCCTCAGCCGCGACGGAGAGAGCCCCCGCGAGTTCCTCCGGATTGCCCGTGAACAGGTGGCTGCCTACGAGTCCGTAGACTTCATCGAAGGAGAGGTGACTTGCGCGAAGCGCGGCGATGAGCGCTTCACCGTCTGGACGAAAGATGAAGCGGCACACACCTCCCGTACGCTACTCCTGGCCACGGGAATTTCCGACGAAGTTCCGCCTTTGGAGGGAGTCCAGCAGTTCTACGGTAGCACGGTGCAGCTTTGCCCTTATTGCCACGGCTGGGAGCATCGGGATCAAGCAATCATCGTGTACGGCAAAGGCGTCGAAGGGGCGGAGTTCGCGCTGGAGATGCTTGGTTGGAGCCGAAAGCTCGTGCTCTGCACCGATGGTCCAGCCGATCTTCCGCAAGAGCTGCGCGAGAAGCTGGGCCGCTTCGAGATCGCCATCGACGAGGAGCGGATCATTGCCCTCGAGGGTGAGGAGGACCGCATCGGTGGCGCGCGCTTCGAGAGCGGCCGATTCCTTGCCTGTGAGGCGCTCTTCTTCTACAGTCGTCAGCGGCAGTGCTCCACCCTCGCGCAACAGCTAGGGCTGGAACTTGACGACGACGGCGCGCAGATCGAGCACTGCGATACCACTTCAGGGATTCCGGGATTGTACGTCGCAGGGAATACCTGCACTGGGCTTCAGTTGGTGATCATGGCCGCGGCCGATGGAACTCAGGCAGCTTTCAAAATCAACCAGGCACTGCTCGAGGGCGACATCGAGCTTGCCGATGACGCACTGGAAAACGACGAGCCAGTTCCGGAGCTAACCACGCTGGCAGCAGCCGAGACCTGATTCAAACGCGGACCCGTTAGATGCCAGGTAGTCTTCCAGTGCCTGACCTCTAGCTCAAAGCGCAATCACTTCTGCTTTAAGAGCTGCTCGCGGACTTGAGGAGTGAGGCCAGCGTAGCCTTGGACCCACCGCCGAGCATTTGCGCTGTCGTAGCGCATCCATTGCGAGGCGAGTTGCTGTACCTGGCTGTCACGCTGCGACTCACTACTCATCGTCGCCGCCCAGGCGAGTGCACTCTCAGGATCACTCTCGACCACGCGGCTGGCGAAGCTTCTGACCGCGCCGTCGCGTTCATCCCCAGCCGACAGCCCCTGGAGCCAAGTGGCAGTACCGGCAGGATCCTGCTCTACCCAGGTATTCACCAACGACTGCATCGCGGATCCGCGCGCTGCCGCAGGTAGGGAGCTAACCCATCGAGCTGCTGCGGTTGGGTCCTTGCGAGCCCACACGGAGGCGATGTTGGACGATGCATTGGCCTGGGCTCCTGCAGGAAGTTGGGTGGCGAACTGTGCAGCACGGGCGGGGTCGCGCGCGGCAATGGCACCCGTGATTGATCCGTAAGCTGCATCCCGCTGCGGGCCGGTCAGCTTCTCAGCCCAGCGGATCGCTGCACTCTCGTCGTTCTGAGCCCACTGCTGCGCAATGTTCCGCGCAATGCCGCTTCCGTTTTCTCCCAGCTCCGCAGACAGATACCAGGCCGCAGCTGCCGCCGGGTCGGTTTGGGCCCATTGCGAAGCGACATTTTCGAGCGCATTGTTCCGTGCCTGTCCAGGGGGCAGCTGGAGGACCCACCCGACACCAGCCGCCGGGTCGACGCGGGCCATTTGATTCGCAACCTGAAACATGGCCTGATCGTGGCCGATCTTTGGTGGCAGGCTGAGCAGCAGCTCGCCGGCCGCCTTGGGATCACTCCGTGCGAGGCTTTCCACCACATCGCGGCCAGCATCCGCCTGCATCGCCGGAGGCAGTTGCTGGATGAGCTCCATGGCCGCATTTGCGTCATCCACAGCCAGCCTTTGTGCGACCGTGCGGATCGCAGCATTCCGCTCCGTAGGCGGAAGTGAGAGCGCATAATCGCGCGCGGCGGGAAGATCAATCTGCACCCATTGTCCGAGCACTCCGCTGATCAGCTGACTCTTCAAAGTTGCGTCCGGCACGGCATCCAGCCAGGTGAGCGCTGCGGGCGCATCAGTATTTGCCCACTGGGCGACAGCCTGGCGCATGGCGTTCTCGCGGGTGGACACATCTGGAATCTGCGCTGTCCAGGCCAGGGCGGCGGTGGGATCGTTCTCCACCCAGGAGCTGGCAATCCTGCTTAAAGCCGCTGCCCGGGCCTGGCCGGGAGGAAGCGCAAGCGCGGAGACAGAAGCAGCGTAAGGGTCCCGCGCGGCCCACTCATAGTAGAGATTCCCCACCGCCCAGCCTCGCTGGTCGTCGGCCGGGAGCTGCTGAAGCAGCCCGAGCGCGCGCTGGGGATCGCTACTGCCCAGCGTGCTTACGAAGTTAGCCAGGAGCTGTTTTCGCTGCTGAGCGGGCGCGTTTGCATTGATCCACGCAAGTGCCGCATCCGGAGATTCGGCAGCCCAGTTTTGGACTACCGCTGCCACCACGCTTTGCTTAATCCGGAGATCAGTCATCCCAATTGCAAAGTTCGCGGCGGCGGCGGGATCGATCTCCGCCCAGCGGGCCGCCAGGACAGAAGTGGCCTGCCAGCGATTGCGTTGCATGAGGCGGGAAGCGCGCTCCATGGCTTGGGGAAGCTCGGCGGCCGTGAGCTTCTGAGCCGCTTGATAGAGTGCAACTCCAGCGCGGGGATTGATCATGTTGCCACGAAGTGCGGCTGCTGCGGCCTCGAACTCGGCCAGGGCGCCGGAGACTGGCGTATTATCCACTGCCGGCACTCCGGTGGGAACAGGCTCTGCAAGACCAGGAGAGGGAGCGCCTAGGGTGAACTGCGCTCCGCTGGTGGGAGCTCTGGAGCCCGGCTTCGCATTGGCGGTAGCAGATCCAGGTGCGGTGGAGGGGGCTCCACGTAATAAGAAACCAGCTGCCGCTCCGAGGAGGAGCAGGCCGCCTCGAGCAAACCAGCGCTTGCCACTTTCAGCCGCCATGGGGGTCATGGAAGCGGAAGGTAGGACATGCCTCGACGAGGGTCAACGCACGCCATGCGGTGCGCCGGGTTCGAGATAGCGTAGATAAACTTGCTCGCATTCGCCGGTCATGCGCTGAGCGGAATACTGCGCGCGCACCTTGGCGGTTGCCGCTCTGGCGCAAGCGCTGGCTAGCTCTGGTTGATCGATGAAGCGCTCAATCGCAGCTACGAACCCGGTCTGCTCCCCCGGCGTAACCAGTGCGGCATCATGGCCGTCGGTCAGCATCTCGGCGATGCCATCGAGACGCGCGGCAACGATGGGAACTCCAGCCGCCATGGCCTCCAAGACCGTGATGGGATGCCCTTCGTAACGTGAGGTCAGAAGCAGAGTGTCCAGCGCAGGATAAAGGCCGGCCATGTCCCCGACGAAGCCGAGGAATCGCACCCGCGCCGCAATTCCAAGCCGCTCTGCCTGCGTACGCAGTTCGGCCTCATCTTCCCCTGTTCCGGCAAGGACGAAGAAGGCCTGCGGATGGCGGACGAGCACCGCGGCGGCGATATCCAGGAAAAGCGCGAAGTTCTTCTGATGAGTGAGCCTTCCTATCCCTCCGATTACCCAGGCGTCTAGCGGGAGATCCCAGCGTGAACGCGCAGCCGATCGCTGGTCAGGGCGGGGCTGAAAGGTTTCACAGTCAATGCCGTTGTGGATCGTGGAAGTCCGGGACGCTGGCATCCCTTCATGCTCCACCACAAAGGTGCGTGTGGTTTCGGAGACTGCGATGAGATGTGTGGAGAAGCGATTTGTCCAAGTATCTGCGGGGAGCGCCCAGCGGCGGGAATCGGTCAGCTTATCGTTGCAGTGATCGTGATTAATAATCACCGGAACGCGGCAGGCCGCGGCGATCGGCTTCGCGAGGACATTCGAAACGAGGAGGTGGCAGTGGACCACGTCATAGCGGCGCGCGAGCATCAGTGCGGCGAGGCCAGGCACGTAACTTGGAAAATAGTGGTGCGGCGAGAGCGACCGTACGGGCACGCCGGTCGCACACACTTTGTCCCAGAACACGCCATGGCTATGGAGGGTGACCGCCTCTGGCGCGAAGCGGGAGCGATCAGCGTGCTGGAGCAGATTCAGCAGTACGACCTGGGCGCCGCCAAGGTCGAGGCTATCGATGACGTGGAGAACTCGATAAGGTCGGCGCATAACTAGGAGATCTTCTGGCGCGCCAGGATGCGCTCGTAGAGGCGACGCGCGTGATCGCCGAGGAGGGTGATTGCTGCGATCCGCATCCACGGAAAGGCAAGCGCGCGCGGCGGCCAGATGCGGACGGCGCGGGCCAGCTCACGGAGGCCGGCGCTGCGGGAAGCCGGAAGAAGGTTGTAGCCGATCCGCTCGAACTGAAGTCCGAGCGTACGTGCGAAGTCGCCGGAGATGCGCACCTCCGGCCATGCAGCCTGGTAGGAGGCGGAGAGGTCGTGATGAAGTGCGCGAAACCGTGGCAGCGCCTCGGGTGGAACGCAGGTGCGGAAGTGAGCGATGAGATCCAGCTCGTCCTCGGTGAACATGCGGCCGGGGAAGAGTCGGCTGAAGTGCGCGGCCTGAATGGTTCGGATGAGTTCCGGCTGCCGGTGAGTGCGGGTGATGGAGCTGGGCACAACGCGTAGCGTTAAAAGGCGCTCAGGGAGATTTGCCAGGAGGTGCCGTTCGCCAAGGCGTGACCAGAGTTCGTAATCCTGCGAGGCGCGATACCCCTCGTCGTAACCGCCCGCCGCGAGCACTGTAGTACGGCGAAACATTACCGCGGAATGAGCGAGCGCGTTGTCCCAAAGGTGGGACCACCAGATGCCACGATGGCTTAAGGGAAAGTCCTTTCTCCCCAGTGCACGCCCATGTTCATCGATCATCCTTACCTGGCTGCCGACGGCTGCAACTTGGGGATGAGCGGAGAGGAAGGCGGCTTGCTTGGCCAGGCGGTGAGGATGCGACAGGTCATCGGCGTCCTGCCTGGCAATGAGTTCGCCCTGCGCAAGCTGCAATCCGCGGTTCAGACTGGCCGTGAGGCCGAGGTTAGTCTCGTTGCGGACGACGCGAACGCGGGGATCAACCATGGAGCGAAGGAACCCAGGCGTCTCATCAGTCGAGGCGTCGTCAATGATCAGGAACTCGAATTCACGCCAGCTCTGATCAAGAATGCTCGCGACGGACTCGCGCAGCCACGGCTCTCCATTGTGGACCGCCAGGAGAACGGTGATCAGTGCGCAAGACATGTGTCGAAGATGCGCGTGTGTTCGTCCACCCACGCGGTGCGATCAAAGAGATGCTCGGCTCGCATGCGGGCCCGGCTGCTGCGCGCGGGCCAATCGGCCATGATGGATTCCACCGCGACAGCCATCTGTGCGGGAGTGGGGAAGGAGGCGCGCTCGTAGCTAAAAGGCACCTCCACCAGTACACCGCCTTCCTCGCCGACCAGCTCGGGCATTCCGCCCGTGTGCGAACCGACCACAGGAACCCCGCAGGCCAAGGTTTCGATGACCATGGTGGGACAGGGGTCCGCGTACTTCGGGTGCAGGAGCACATGGGTCGACTGGAGCATTGCCAGAGCCTCCTGCTGCGTGAACGGCGGGAGCAGCGTGACCTGGTCGCAAAGCTCGGCCCGCGCGATTGCTGCCTGCACAGCCTGCGCGGCACCGGGCCAATTGAGCTGACCGGCAATCGTGAGCCGCGCGGGAAATCGAGCTGTGCGAAGGATCCGGAGCGTCTCAATCGCACCGAGCACACGAAAGGCCTGATTATGTGTACCGGCGGAAAGCAGCTCCCAGGTTCCAGTGCTGCGCGGGGCGGGTGTGAAAGCGGCGAGATCCACCGGGTTGAAAAGGATCTGCGAAGGGCATGGCGCAGGGCCGAGATAGCGATCGGCGCTCACCCGGCAAAACTCGCTCTGGTAAACTACAAAGTCGGCCAGCCGGAGAAGCTGAGCGAGAGGGCGATTGATCGCCGACGTGCTGCCGCCCGCCCATGCAGGAAAGGCAACGCCATTCTGATTCACAACGAGCTTCGCCCCACGCTGCTTCGCCCACTTCACAAAGTCGACGATGTGCAGCGGCAGCGCGCTGCTCACCAAGTAGATGAGATTGAACTCCGACTCGCAGTGCGGAAATCGCTCCAGAAGCGCGAGCAACTTCACCCGCCCGCCATGGACGATCTGCTCCGGACGCGGCTCCGTGCCCGCGTAGCTGATCTTCGCACCGCCTCCTGCAAGCGCGAAGGGCCTGCTCGCGAGCTTCTTCTGATAGGCTACGCGCCTCGGCCAGCGCACCAGCTGCTCCAGCGGATGCCGCATCCCGTCTGGGAGCAGCCGCTCAAGTCCCATGGCGTTCCGCGAGCACCTGCTGGACGATCCGACGGTACGCCAGGCTCATCGCATCACCCGCAGGCCCTTGCTCGAGAGCCAACCGCCGCAACTCGCAATATTGTACGCGCAGCTGCTCGACGGCGGCCTTCACATCATCGCGGAAACCAATCCCGAAAGGGCGGGCGACTTCGCAAATTCCACCCCCATCTTCGTGAAAGAGCACGGGGAGCCCGCACTGTCCGCCCTCGATAAAGTGCATGCCGCCAGGTTCCCAGAGCGAAGCTGTCAGGTAGGCGTGACACTGCCGGAGCAGCCCGGCGAGTGCCTCCCCATGCGCAGCGGGATAGGTCCGCGCCGCTTTCCACTGAATCTGGGCGGGCCAGCGCCCGATCACCCACAACTCGACGCCCGGCAGCTCACCCGAGGCGATGAGCCGGTCCACTTCCTCATATACTTTGAAGCCCTTCATCCAGTTGTCCGACCAATGGTGCGTAACCAGCCGGAGCGGCTCGCGCCCAGTCCAGTGGCGACTCCCAATCGGGTGGAAGATCGAGGGGTCCGCGCCATTGACGATCACGCTGTGCGGCTTTGCCGGATCAAACCAAAGCCCTGCATGATGATCCCGCAACCAACTGGAGATAAAGACGGTGTGATCCGCGATCTCGCTGTAGGCCGCGAGCCGGGGATTCATCTCGGTAGTGTGCTTGCGCGCGTCGTTGTCATTCACCCGGTGAATCACTCGAACGTCCGGGTGCTCGCGCCGGTAGGAGCGGAGATCATCGAGGCTGAAGCTGGTCTTCCCGGTAAGCCCGAAGTGCGTGACGAGAATACAGTCCACTGGCTCTCGCAGGTCGAACCGCACCGTGTAGCCACTGAAACGCAGGAAGCGTACAGTCTGCGTGAGCCACTGATTGCCCCCGCCCCAGGACGAATAGATCGGCCGAAGATTCAGGGCAACGCGGGCAACCTTTCCCCCAGACGCAAGCGTCTCGATCGCACGATGGCGGAATTGGGTAATGAGATGATCTAGCTTCGGCACAAGGACAGACGGCGGGCGGCGACACGGGATGCACCCGTAGCGAGTTCCTGAAATGAGCGGACGTAATCCCGCAGAAGATGGCCGGTGTAAAGCACGCGGCGGCTTAGCGCATGCGGGGCATCCAGGTAGCTGGGGATCGTGACGTGGAAATCCCCTGGCGAAAAGGTCCGGCCGGTAACCTCCTGAACACGGCCCAACGCGCCACGAAAGGTGCCGAGATACAAGCGGTACATCTCGTCACAAGCAGCTCGTGAGCGCTGCGCGGTGAAGCGGCGGCCATCCAGTAGGATCGGCTGCCAGCCGCCCTTGTAGTGAATCACGTGCGTGGCCTCAGTAATGGGTGAAGAGTTGGTCTCATTCAGGACCGCGCAGGGCACACCTTTCAGCCGCACCTGTTCCGCGCCCACCTTGGCTAGGTATTCCGCCCTCCCAAGCTGAAAACCCAAAAGCTCATGCAAGGCCATTTGGTCGGATGCGCCGTACGGCTGTCGGACATCGTTCGCCAATCGGTAACGCTCGGTATCCGAGAGGATCGCTAGGGTGCGTTCCCGCCACGCCTGAAAGAATGCCCGGGACCCCGCCCCAGTCCGGCAAACGAGCACGCCAGTATTCAGGACAAATCTCTCGTCTTTCCAGGTGAAGACGACATCCCAGTCGTCACCAGCGAGCACCGCCGCGAGGTCGCGAATGACCAGCGTATCGACATCCAACAGGACCAGCGTCTCGCCATCCCGCTGTCGCCGCAAGGCCTGCTCCCAAGCGAGCGTCTTGCTGGAAATCCGTTGGACCCGATCACCCGTGAAATCGAACTTTGTCTCAACCCAGGTCACCTTGGGATAAGTCTTCGCGATGGCGTCACAACGATCACCAGGAAGATCCTGGTGATACACCTCCACCGGCACGCCGGGGTGGGTCTGAGAAAGACTCTCGAGATGCGCGAGCAGCATCCCGATGTGCCGCCCACCGTAAGTCGCAACCGCAAACTTCACGGGTGCATTGGTTTCCAGGCAGCGGTCCCCGGCTCCAGCATCCGCCAGATCATGGCCAACGCCCAGATGAGCAGGCAGGTGCCCTGGATATCGCTCTCCTCCAACCCACGCGAGACCGGCACTCCATAGTAGTTATCCTGTGCCCGATCCGGATGGAACGAGAAGCCGCCATCGCCTCGTGCGTGGGTTTTGATCTCCTCGGAAACCTGCACACAAAAGGCGCGCACCGCGTCGCTCGGTGGTGCGCCCGCCAGGCATTGATGGAGGAGGTATACGGCATCCACGAGGTGGCAGCCGCGCGAGGTAGGCGTCCGCTGAAGACAGGTGGCAATGAGGCGATCCGCGTGGTGCGGCTGCACCTCCAGCCACTCGAGCGCCATGAGAACTTTCATCGCGCCATTGATCATTTCACCGTGCGCCGGTCGACGGCCCCGAAAGTAAGCGCCCGTCTCGAAGTCTACGAGTGACGCATAAAAGTCGCGGCACTCCTCCAGCAGACCTTCGACCTCTGAGGAAGGAAGAAATCGTGGTGCCTGAGTCTTGATGAACACCACCAGCCCCGCACTTTGCCCGCCCGCACCCCAGGGACGAGTCCAGTCCTGCCCTTCCAGCCAGTCGCGCACGCCAGCTCGCGTATGGGGAAAGCTCTTGAATGGTCGCCGCGGCTCCGCGCCCACCTCCGCCAAGGAGGCAATCACCTGTTTCGTCTCCGCAAGGGTGATCGCACTGGCGGAATGGGTGGGCTTCCCGCGCCGGAGGATGCGCCGCAGTCGTTCACGAAAGGGCACGTGTGCTTCCAGATAGGCGATCTCAGGCGGATCAACGAAAGCACCTTCGCCGTCGTTCTTCTGATATGATTGCAGGAAGGAGATCCACGCGGCGCGATCCTCTTCCGGCAGCGTCGGCCAAAGGCCGAGCATGTGGTGCAGCTTCAGCGCGAAGCAGCTCCAACCGATCGCCATCTCGCGCCCCACCGGCGTCGGTCCGAGTTTGCAAGGAAGGTAGCGACCAATCTCGTCACCGAGCCGCAACTGCTCCAGGTAAGCCGGTACGCCTTCCTGCAAGCGGCGCAGCCAGCCGACATCAATCGAAGGCGAAGCCAGAACAGTCACGCCAGAGGGTTAGCGCGATTTTTCAGCTGCCGCAATGCAGCAGTCGAGAAGCAGCCGCCAACCGGTTTCTCCCAGCGACACCAGCCGATGCTATCCCTTCGCTTACGCGCGCAATGGCCGAAGTAGTGTCGGGCCATCTCGGCTTCATGAGGACGAGCCGCGTCGTGCCAGATAATGAGCGCCCCGGGCGACGCGTGGCGTGTGGCGAAGAGGAAGCTACCACTCCGACCGAAGTTTTGCGGATGCGCGGAACGCGGACCGTCGAGAAAGAGAAAGTCGAACGGTTTGCCCTCCCACGACACCGGATCCTTCTCGACGATGCGCGGACCGGGTGGGCTCACCTCGTACAGGCGGAAGTCCACGCGCGGCATCCACGGCGCGTCCGCAAAGGTTTCCTTCAGGCTCGAAACCCAGTCCGGGTAATTGTCCCAAGTCACAATCCCGGCCTCAGTTTTCTCCGCCCAAAAGCGCGTGGTCAGCCCAGACCCGAACTCTGCAATGCGCTTTGGTTTGGATTTGTCGAGGAGACCAAGGAGCAGCCGTTCCTCGTCCGCCTTCATCTTGAATTGCTCGAGATCAATCACGCGAGGAAGGGTGTTGCATCCACGGTCACGAGCGGGCCGCGCCGGTATTTTTCCTGCTTCCACTGCGATTCCGAGCGGCGTCCAAGCACGTGCGCCCACTGCCGGCGCAGCCATCCGAGCGGGGAGTGTTTCCGCAGCTCCGTCAGGTTCTCCCGCGCTCCATGCTCCGCCGTTTGCGCGCTGCTCCGCGGAAGGAAGCAGGCGTGCAGGCAGCGGAAAGTCGCCTCATTCCAGCCCACTTGCTTATAGACCTCGTGACGCAAACCCTCGTGATAGCCGGGCGCAAAAAGATTCTTCCGGCCCATCAGGCGTTGCGGGGATTCCGGATCAAGTCGGGTCACAGCGGCGAAGTTATAGAGCTTCGTCATGCTGCGGCAAGGCGGAGCGGCGTAGCCACGGGCGATTCGAGCGCCCTCGTCGATCTCGGTGCAATTCACCACGTTGCCAAAGACCACCCACTGGTCCCGCCACTGCCCGGCTTCCAACTGCTGGCGGGTCACTCTCAGCCCTTCCCGGTCATACAGTTCATCGCCATCCACCCCGAGCACCCAGGTGCGTGTCCCGGCAAAGGGCTGCAGCATCTCGCTTGATTCCCGGGGATCCCTGATCCGATGCGCCTCGATCTTCCCAGGGTGCTCTGTCGCGAGCGTCTGCGCCATCTCCCAGGTGCCATCGGTCGATCGATGCTCCGCAATCAGTATTCGGTCACAAAAGCCGAGCACGTTACGCGCAGCCTGGCGGAGGAAGCGGTCCTCATTGTGCACGAGCATGATGCCGATGAACTGGATGTCTCCCATGTGGTGCGAGCGCGCGAAGGTACTTGCGGTCTTGAAGATGGGGAGGCCAAAAAAACTGGGAGCCCGGGTTTTCCAACCCGGAGTTGATTGGGGGGAGGGCTTTTGTGGCGGGCGATCTTTGCGGGGGTACGCCGACTAGGAGTGCGAACTTCGGACAGGAATGTCCGGACTCCCAAGGAGAAACGCCTGGGAGCCCGGGTTTTCCAACCCGGAGTTGATGGGAAGGGAGGGGCTTTTGTGGCGGGCGATCTTTGCGGGGGTACGCCGACTAGGAGTGCGAACTTCGGACAGGAATGTCCGGACTCTCAAGGGAGACGGCTGGGAACCCGGTTTTTCCAACCCGGAGTTGATAGGAGGGAGGGGTTCTCGTGCCGGTGAGTCTTCGCGGCAGGCACGCCGACTTGGGATTATAAACTTCGGACAGGAATGTCCGAGCTCCCAAGGAAAAGCGGCTGGGAGTCCGGGTTTTCCAACCCGGAGTTTAATGGAAAGGTGGTGGTTTTCCGTAGCGGACACTCAGATCTCCAGGCACGTTGATCCCGGTAAACTTCGGACAGAAATGTCCGGGCTCCCAAAGAAAGCCGAGCTCCAAGGAATGTCCCAAGTCACTGCTTCTTTAACGCCACCCCCGCCATTGGAGCCCAGCCCGTTTCTCGATCCTTATGCTCCCATCGAGCAGCACAAGAATCGTCTCCCCCACTGGCAGCAACATGGCGTCTTCTGCTTCGTAACCTGGCGGCTCGCAGACTCTCTCCCCGCTGGCAGGCTCGCGGAATGGCGATCCGAGCGCGCCGTCTGGCTCCTAGCTCATCCCGAGCCTTGGAGTGATACCACCGAATCCGAGTATCACCGCCACTTCACCAGCCGCTTTGATCACTGGCTCGACGAAGGGGCAGGGTCGTGCCTGCTGCGCGATCCTCTACTTGCCGTTATTGTCGCAGATGCCTTGCGCCACTTCGAAGGAGAGCGCTACGCGATCGCCTCTTTCGTAGTAATGCCAAATCACGTGCACGTGCTGTTTCGCCTGCTCCCGCCACATCGCTTGCAGGATGTGGTGAAATCCTGGAAAGGCTTCACGGCGCGCGAGATAAACCGCCGCACGGCGCGCACGGGCGCGCTCTGGGGCGAGGACTACTGGGATCGGTTGATCCGAAACTCGGCGCATTTTCAGCGATGTATGGAGTACATCTCAAGTAATCCTGAGAAGGCAGGCTTGCGGGAAGGGGAGTTCGTGCTGAGCGGTGAACCTTCGGAGGGTGGTTAGCCTCAAGAGATCGGTTCCTGGGAGCCCGGGTTTTCCAACCCGGAGTTTGTTTCCCCGCTTTCACGTTGGGACAGGAATGTCCCAGCTCCTGCTTGGTTGAGAACGCATGCTCCCGGTGGGCTCGCTCAGCATGCCCAACGCACTGCGGACAATAAACTTCGGACAGGAATGTCCGAGCTCCCAAAGAACGCAAACGAGCGGGAGAGTTGTCCTCTCCCGCTCGCGCTGTTACTTGGTTGCGAACTAACGGCAAGTTGCCGTTACCACGTGCTTATGGGTTTACCGGCACGACGGGTGGGACTACGGGTTCCTCAGGCGTGACCACCGGCGCAGTGCGCAGGCGGGTCTTCAGCTGGAGGAGCGTTGCGGCAAGACCGCGGTTGCGGCCGTGGGCCTTCAGCGCCCGGTAGATCTCCAGTCCACCATTGTAGATGTCCCACCCAGCAGCCTGCTGGGTGTCCTCCACTTGCTGCAGGATCTGCTGAACCTGCGTCCGTACGCTGGTCAGGAGTTCGTGCAGGGCGACATCACGGGTGAGAGCCGTGACGTCTACACTGGCCGGGATCAGATCCGCGTTCTGCTGGGCGGTCTCGACAGCCAGCCGGGCGAAGCTCTCCCGGCGGGGGCCGAGACGCTGCAGACGTCGTCGTTCTTCCGGGGTGTAGCCCAGGAGAAACGGCATGGCGGTTGCGAGGCCAGTTACGGCTGTGTTGATGGTAGCGACTTGTTCAGCGCTGAGGGTGACTGCGATTTGTGGGTTCATGTTCTGTGTCTTTCTTTTGTTTTTGGTTTTTGGTGAAAGCCGTTCATCGGCCTTCAATAGAGAGGTGCCATGTCAAAAATTGGGGAGAATAGGGGAAATGAGTGACTCACTCGTGGGTGCATGGGGTCGAAGGATTAGTGGCTGCGGACGAGGTTTGGTCCCTGATGCTGGCGAGGCGGCGGGGCATATCACCCCGAGCGGTTCCTGTCCGAAGTTGATTGCAGCAAGCGTGCGTGGTGATCGGAGCGCCCGCTACAGAGACCCACCACCTTTCCGGTAAACTCCGGGTTGGAAAACCCGGGCTCCCAATTGCTACCCCTTGGGAGCTCGGACATACCTGTCCGAAGTTGATTGCAGCCAGCGTGCGTGGAGATCAGAGCGCCCGCTCCCAGAACCCACCACCTCTCCATTAAACCCCGGGTTCGCAAACCCGTGCTCCCTGTCGCACCCCCTTGGGAGCCCGGACATTCCTGTCCGAAGTTGATTGCAGCCAGCGTGCGTGGAGATCGGAGCGCCCGCTACAGAGACCCACCACCTTCCTAGCTAACTCCGGGTTGGAAAACCCGGGCTCCCAGTCGTCTCCCTCCTTGGGAGCTTGGACATTCCTGTCCGAAGTTGATTGCAACCAGCGTGCGTAGAGATCGGAGCGCCCGCTACAGAGACCCACCACCTTTCCAGTAAACTCCGGGTTGGAAAACCCGGGCTCCCAGTTGCTCCCCCTTGGGAGCTCGGACATTCCTTGGTTGTTGGAAAAGTGCTTAATTTCCCGTGTGGTTCGGTTGCACGGCTTCGAGTGGAGTCGCGCGGAACTGAGGGGCGGAGCCGCAGCTGATCCCTGCGGCCCCGCAGCTTCGACCAGATCGTTACATTCCTGCTCGCCGCATTGGCTGCAGAGCGTCGGACAGCTTGATCGATCGAGGCTCACTCAGGTCGTAACTCGAACAGTTGCCAGAGCCGGATGCAGGCACCCGTGCCCCGCCGAGCTCGTAATCCCAAGGAAGAGTCTACCTATGTCCCATCAGTCACGCTACCTCGGAGTCGATGTCTCCAAAGATACTCTCGTTGTAGCTTTCGAACGCAATCGCTGGCAGTTCCCCAATTCCAAAGAGGGTCACCGCAAGCTCCTCGCCAGGATTCAAAAACCATCCGTTCCCATCCACGTCGTCTGTGAAGCCACCGGCCCGTACCATCTGCCGATGTGTTTGGCGCTCCAGGCGGCTGGAGTTCCCGTCACCATTGCCAACCCAGCGAGGATCCACTACTTCGGCCGTTCTGAAGGCACTCTCGCCAAGAATGACCCCATTGATGCCGCGTTGATTGAAGCCTTCGCCAATGCCAAGCGGCCACTGGCCGATCCACCGCTCTGCATCGAGCAGATTGTCTTAAGCGACTTGCTCAACCATCGTCGCCAACTCGTCGATTCGGCAAAGATGTTGCGCACGCACTCCCAACAGGTGCTCGAGGCCAGTGTGCGCAATGAAATCGAGCGTTCTTGGAGTGCTCTGCAAAAACGCATCGAGCTCCTGGATAAGAAACTGCGAGCCAAGGTCGAAGCCATTCCGGCTTGGAAGCGAAAGCTCGAGTTGCTCCTCAACGTCAAAGGCGTCGGCCTCGTCACTGCCCTCGTGCTGCTAATCAAGATGCCTGAGCTCGGCTCGCTCAATCGCGGCCAGTGCGCCGCTCTTTCCGGCCTGGCTCCCTACGATGACGACAGCGGCACCGTACACGGCAAGCGGCGCATCCAGGGTGGGCGCAGCGAAGTGCGCACCGCGCTCTACATGGCAGCGCTCTCTGCCTCACGACATAATCCAGCCTCCAAAGCCATCTATGAACGGCTGATTGCCGCACAGAAGCCCTTCAAAGTCGCCCTTACTGCTTTGATGCGAAAACTGCTCATCTACCTCAACGCGCTCCTAAAAACATCGCAAACCGCCCCAGCATGACGGCGCTCAGACTTATCCATAATCGCCCCGGTGGTCCTGCTGCGAGAATGCCCCACGGGTCCGCAACGTCGCAGCAGCAGGACCCACCGGAATCAGGCGATTGTGGGTAAGTCGCGCATTGCACCCGCCCTAATCCCCACCAAATCACCCCCACAAAAAAACACAGTTGCTGTCCGAAGTTGATTGCAGCCAGCGTGCGTGGAAATCAGAGCGCCCGCTACCGAGACCCACCACCTCTCCAGCAAACTCCGGGTTGGAAAACCCGGGCTCCCAATTGCTACCCCTGGGAGCTCGGACATTCCTGTCCGAAGTTGATCGCAGCCAGCGTGCTTGGAGATCGGAGCGCCCGCTACTAAGACCCACCACCTTCCCATCAAACTCCGGGTTGGAAAACCCGGGCTCCCAGTCCCACTCTGCGTTTCCTACCGCACTAAGCGTCGCTCGCTGGTGCGGGCAAGACAGCCAGCGCTTCCTTCTTCGCCGATCGGGCACGAAGACGAGTCTTCATCTCGCACACAACCTGGCTGAGTTCTGCATCCCGACCACGGGCCATCTTCAACAAGTGGTAGATCTCCAGACTGCTCCCGAAGATCTCCGATCCCAGATGATGCCGCGTATCGTCCACCTGCTGCAGCAGCTCACGCAAAAGGGCCGAGAGGTCGCGCAATCCTCCATGAACTGTGAGCCCGCGGATCATTGGTTGGGGATCGATGTTGCGAGGAATGCACTCGGAGTGTTGCTCCGCAGCATCCAGGCAGGCTCGGGCAAATCCCTCGCGGCATGAACCCACGCGCGGAAGACTGCACCGCTCTTGGGGTGTGATGGTAACCAGCGGAGCCGCGCTGCAACTCAGGTCAACCATGGCACCGAGGATTTCCGCAGTTTGGTCTCTCGTGATAGTGGGAAGGTCGATGAATTTCATAAGCATGTGGGTTCTTGTTTCTGCGGCCCCAGGAAAGGGGCCGCTATAGAACTGTGCTCATGTCAAAAAAACGCTCCCATGCGCCCCGGGAGCTGCCCGCTCGATGCCCCTCGCCGCTTCGCTTTAACCAAACAGGTAATAATCGTAAATAAGACCGGTACAGCTACTTGCGAATATTCAACCCGAAAATTGGCTCATTGGGGAGGCTGCTCCACCGCGCCTCCTCGGCTGTTGTAGCCCAGCGCTCCCTCGGTGCGCGCTCAGCTCGAGAGCCGCTGCACTCCAGCGCTGTTCTGTGCTGAAGAAACCTTGGCGCTGCACGTTCAGAGCCAGATAGGTCGGAGTAAACAGCGCGCAACCTGTTGATGGGACCGCGAGTGGCTGATGACGAAAACTTGGCGACTTGAGAGAGGTCAGCCCCGGCGATCCTGTTTTGCAGTCGTTCTGGCGAGGTAGTACACCTATCCTCATGCTGCTCCTTCTCCAGATAGGTGAGCTAGCTGATCGCGTTATCTTCCGCTGAGGAACTCGCGAGTTGATGTATTGGACGCTCTTCACTGGGAGCACGGGTTTTCCAACCCGGTGTTTGTGAAGGGGCGGGCGGTGTCTGCCGTGATTGTCGCGCGGATTGGTTGCCCCTCGTTTGTTTAAACTTCGGCCAGGAATGTCCGGGCTCCCAAGGGGAGGTGCTCCATGGGAGCACGGGTTTTCCAACCCGGTTTTTGTGAGGGGCGGGCGGTGTCTGCCGTGATTATCGCGCGGGTTGGCTGCCCCTCGGGTGTTTTATCTTCGGACAGGAATGTCCGGGCTCCCAAGGGGAGGTGCTCCATGGGAGCACGGGGCGGTGTCTGCCGTGATTATCGCGCGGGTTGGTTGCCCCTCGGTTGTTTAAACTTCGGACAGGAATGTCCGGGCTCCCAAGGGGAGGTGATCGATGGGAGCACGGGTTTTCCACCCAGTGTTTGTGAAGGGCGGGGCGGTGTCTGCCGTGGTTGTCGCGCGGGTTGGTTGCCCCTCGTTGGTTTAAACTTCGGACAGGAATGTCCGGGCTCCCAAGGGAACGACTGGGAGCACGGGTTTTCCAACCCGGTGTTTGTGAGGGGGCGGGCGGTGTCTGCCGTAATTATCGCGGGGGTTGGTTGCCCCTCGTTTGCTTGAACTTCGGACAGGAATGTCCGGGCTCCCAGGGTCCCGACTCAGGGCGCTGACGCACACCACCAGACCCTCTTCCCACAAAAAAGCTGGGCACGACGAAGTCGTGCCCAGCTCAAACCAAAGCGATTCGGGAACTTACGCAGTCAAGCCCGAGAAGACACCGAGCTTACGGCGGAGGCCTTCAACTCCAATCATTGCTAGCCCGAGAAGAGCTACAGCGGAGCCACCGTCTGGTACTGCCAAACCGTTAGCTGTTGTCGATGCCTGAATGAACTGGAACGAGAGGTTTTCACCGGTACCCTGAAGTGAGAATACGCCAAAAGTAGGGTCGAAACCCGTGATCTTCGCTACACCGTTGCCCGAGAGGGTAAATGTGGAGAGATTCGGAGAAACGGCCGTTGTAGCAGTAGTAAGTGAAGTAAGGTCAAACGAGTAGACGACCGCGCCAATCGTGAATGTCCACAGTGGTGAGACAACTGCTGTCAGTGACGGCGTAAGCGTATTCAGCCCTGTAAATACGATCGGCTGGAATACAGTCGGCGTATTCATCGGAACGCCGGAGTAGTTCCCCGAAATTGCTGGAGGAAGAGGAGCGTCCGTAGCTGTGCCGGAGAATGACACCGTTGTAGTGGCGCCAACAGTGCTGACGGAACCGCTTCCGTTGAACCGAATCGTACCATCGATAGGTACTGCGCTAGCCTGTGACGCGAAGAGGACCATTCCAGTGAGGCCCGCTGCCAAGACGGCGAATGTTTGTTTGATCATTTGATTTAGTGTTTTTGAATTGGGCTACAACCTTGCAGCACTGCACCATTAAGCAGCCAGCATGCCATGTAGTCCATAGCGGTCACAAACTGCTCTGCAAGAAAGAGTTGCCTCGCGTTCACTCCTCCGAGGCTCGCAGGCAGATTGCGATTTCTGTAAATTTCTCCGACGATTTCAGGCGTTCGCCGTTCAAGATCGTGAAATTCCATAGGAGTCAGAGATAGAGATAATTACTTTGCCGACGCATTGATGACTTCCTTAGCTTGAGCTTCAAAAGGTTCGTTCAAGCCCGCTGCAAGTGCTTCGCGTAATGCAGTCTCACCTTCCGCGCGCCGGTCTCGGTTGGTCAATGCCATCCCGAGATGAAAGAGACCGTTTGCATCCAATGGAGCCTTTCTGGCACTTTCTTCCAACAGCTGGACGACCGCCGCGTAATCCTTCTTCTGGTATCGCAGGAGGCCCAGAATCTTGGTGAGCCTGCCATCGTCCGGCAGACTCCGGCGCGCTTTCGTCGCCAAATCCAACGCCTTGTCCGCGCTCTTCGGATCGTTCGCAAGTAACCCCGCCAACCGCGCCTGGGCCGGAGCGAAGTCAGGGAGCGCAACAAGCACTCCTGAGTAGGCGTCAATCGCCGACTTCTGCTCTCCACGCTCAGCGTGCAACGCTGCCTGGGCCATCAGTGCCGGGGTGTGCTTTGGGTTCTGCTTCAACACCGCCTCGATCTCAGGCGCGGCGGCGGCAAGCTCGCCAGGCTTGCTCTCCGAGGCGATCATCCGCAAGAAGGTCTTCGCTTCCGGCGCTTGCGGAGAGTCAGGTCCCGCCTGCAGCGCCTTCTCCATGGTGGACTGAGCTTCAGGAATGTTCCCTATCGAATAGGCGGCCCACGCCAGGTCGCGGAGGATCGTGGGGTCATTCGGGAGCCTGGCTGCGCTTTCTGTAAGGAGATTGTAGGCCCAGGCCACGTTTCCAATCTGAACGCCTATCCCCCCAAGCAATCCCGCAAGTTTTGGATCGTTCGGGGCGAGCTCCCGCGCTTTCTTTGCGAACTCGAAAGCCTTTACCCGGTCACTCAGCGGACCTGCATACAGCCCGGCGAGGCTGGTATAGGGCTGGAGAAGCTTTGAATTCACCTTCAGCGCCGCCTCATAGGCCAGGGCGGCCTTTGCTGGGGCACCAGCTTTCGCATGAGCTTCGCCCAGACGGATCTGTGCGAGGATATCGCTGGGATGCTGCTTCAGGAGCGCTTCGAGTTCAGCAACCGGGACATCTACCGCCGACGCGTTTGCGTCCCCGAGGAGAGTGAGCCTGGTTTTCGCTTCCGCTTTCCCGGGGAACTCGCCTGCCCCTGCCGCCGCTTTCTGCAAGGCGGTCCGGGCAACCTCCGGCTGGCCCATCATGTAGGCAGCCATCCCCAGGTGATACTGCACCTCGGCATTGTCCGGCATTTTGCCGGCGCTCTCCTGCAGGAGCACTTGCGCCTGTTGATAGTCACCCCGCTTGTAGAGGATCCAGCCCAGGGTGTCCGCGACCGAAGGATCATCGGAGCGCGTGGCCCGCGCCTTCTGGGCGAGCGGGTAGGCCTTCTCGAGGTCGTTCAACCGCTCTGCGTAGAGATAGGCGAGGTTGTTTTGCGCCACGGGTGAATCCGGAGCAGCGGCGAGAAGCTTCTCATAGCTGTCTCGCGCTGTGGGGAACTCCCCCATCTGCTCCTGAATCAACGCGGTCGTCATCAGCGCGCTCACGTTCTTGGGGTCCTTCGCGAGCACGTTTGCAAGCTGCTCCAGCGCCTGCGGAAGCTTCTTGGTATTCACATAGATGGCGACCAGCAGGTCGTACGCGCCAGAGAAATTGGGATCCAGCTCCAGGGTTTTCTTCAGCGCCGCCTCGGCCTCGTCCCACTGCTGCTGGGCAACGTGGGTTTTCCCTTGAAGGAAATGGGCCGCCGCTGCATCTGGCGATGCTTTGAGTACTCCCTGAATCTTCTCGTTGGCCCCCGCGAAGTTCTTCTCCAGCAGGTCCAGCTCCACCAGCTGATTGACTGCCGCCATGGTGCCGGGCGCGAGCTCGAGGGTCTTCTCGAAGGATTTTCGCGCCTCGGCCGGCTTGTTCTGCTGACGGAGGATCACACCGAGCATAAGGTGCGATTGCGGAGATTGGGGGGCGGCCTTGATCTGCTCGCGAATGATCGCCGCCGCTTCATCGAAGCGATTCAGGGCGCGGTATGCATCCACCAGGAGGATCTGCGCCTGTGGTAGCGCGGGGCTTTTCCTGAGGAGGTCCTCCATGGCAGTAACCACGGCGGGGGCGTCACCGGAGCGCAGATCCAACTGGCCGAGCAGGAGGATCGCCTCGACGAAGTCATGCTTCGCGGAGATTGCCTGGCTGAGCACGACCGTGGCTCGATCCACGTTCTTGTCCTGCAGGTGAGCCCGGGCCAGCTGATACTTGGCGATCGGCGCGGGGAATTTCTCCGCAACCCGCTCCAGAAGTTCGACAGCCTTCTTGGTTTCGCCCGTGACCAGCCAGATTTCCGCCTGCAAGAGGCGCGCTTCAAAGTTGTCAGGATCAGTGGCCAACGCCTTGTCGATCAGCTTGAGTCCTTCTTCGTACTTCTTGTCCGTGAAGGCGATTTGCGCCTGTGCACGCAGGGCCGGCACGTAGTCCGGAGCCTCCTTGGTGACCTCGTCCAGGACCCGGCGCGCCTCGTCGATCTTGCCCATCTGGGCGCTTACGCTGGCATAATTGATCCGCTCCGCCGAACGCGCTGGGGAAAGCTCAGCGGCTGCCTTGATCTCCTGGGTAGCCTCGTCCTTTTTTCCCTGCACCAGATGGAGCACCGCCATCAGCGAATGCGCCGTGGCCGACTTCGGGTCAGCTGCCATGGCGGCCTTGATCGCTGTCTCGGCAGCGGGGAAATCGCGTTTCCGCATGCCCACCGTGGCGGATGCGAGGTGAAACGCCACGGATTCGCGCGCCGGAAAGGCCTGCAGCCGTTGCTCCGCTTCGGCTATCTCCTCGGACGTCCGACTGGCGTCTGCGAGGAGCTTGATTCCATCACCATTTGCCGGCTCAGCATCGAGGATCGCGAGCGCCTCCTTTCGGACTTCAGCGACCTGGCCAAGCCCCAGCAGCGTCTCGGCCTTTTTTGCCCGTGCGGCCATGTCTTTGGGCCTCAGTTCGGCTACCTTGCCGAGATACGGATAAGCCTGCAGCGGCGCGCCCTGATCCAGCCAGATCTGGCCCATCTTCTGGTAGATTGCGGCGTCATTAGGATCCGCTCGCAACGCGTTCAGGTACTCGATCTTGGCCTTCTCGTACTCACCAGCAGCGGCGTAGGCGTCAGCGCGCTTCACGAGACGGCCCTTTTTTGCCTCAGCAGAGCAACCGGTGAGGCTCAGGGAGATGAGCAGGGTGAGTGCGAGTGAACAAGGATAGGAGGGCATGGCGGGGAAGGAGTCGAGGGTCGAGGGTCGAGGGTCGAGGGTCGAGGGTCGAGGGTCGAGGGTCGAGGGTCGAGGGTCGAGGGTCGAGGGTCGAGGGTCGAGGGTCGAGGGTCGAGGGTCGAGGGTCGAGGGCGGGAGAAAGGCGC
>JANMSW010000057.1:0-78457 GCA_031389825.1 Spartobacteria bacterium | reverse complement strand
CAACCATTACCATCTGATGCTCGAAACCCCCGAGCCAAACCTGGTGGCGGGCATGCAGTGGTTCCAGACGACCGTGACGATCCGCCACAACCGGCGCCACCGTCTCGCGGGCCACCTCTTCCAGGGGCGCTACAAGGCGGTAGTCGTGGATCCCGGCGAGCGGAGCTACACCGCGACGCTCAGCGATTACATTCATCTCAACCCCGTGCGTGCGCGGCTGGTCGGGCTGGAGGGCCGCCTGGTGGATTATCGCTGGAGCAGCTATCCATTTTACGTGCGTGCGGCGAGGCGGCCGGAGTGGTTTGAAGCGCAACGGGTGCTGGGCGAACTAGGCTGCGAAGACAACGCGGAAGGGCGGCGTGAATATGCCCGCAGAATGCGGGGGAGAGCGGAAGCGGTGCTGCGCGGCGAGGAGCCTCTTGAGCTCGCTGAGCTTCGGCGGGGCTGGTGCCTGGGGAGTGAGAGCTTCCGTGAACGCATGCTGCGCCTTCTGGATCTGGGAGCCGAGAAGCTGCCGCAGCGAAGCCCTCGCGATGCACGCGTGCGGCGGGAGCATGGCGAAGAGGAGGCGGGCAGGCTGATTGCCGCTGGTCTGAGATACTTCGAACTAGCGAAGAAGGATTTGCCAGCCCTACGCAAAGGCGATGAGCGGAAGCTGGCTTTGGCCGCGCTGGTGCGCCAGCGCACCAACGTCTCAAACGCGTGGCTTGCCGAGGCGCTCCAGCTGGGTCATATCAGCCGGGTGAGTCACGCCCTGCGCCAATCCGAAGGGCTGAAACTCTCCACGAAGCTCAGTGCTGCGCTGCTCAAATGAGCGACTTTCTAGAGCTGACCCTTGGCTTCTCGCACAGGCTGCGCCCTCCGCAGTCGCTGAGCTTGAGGTCGCTCGGCGATTCCTCGCGTCTCCCGTGAACGAAGACCAAACCAAGCCGATTGCACAGAAAACGCGCTTTCTACTTTGCGCGCTTGCAGCGGCACCTTTCCTTCCTGCCTCTTGGGTTACTTGGCGGGTCATCGAGTGGCGAGCTCGCAGCTTCGAGCGCCTATTCACGGCCAACCTTTTCTACATGTTCCTTTTCGGCAGCCTCTTCGCGCTCGTCGTTATCAGTTTGGTCGCGCCACCCGTGCTTTGGCTATTCCGGCGGTGCCGCTTTTCCATACGCACCCAGATTATCGTCAGCCTCATCGGTGCAGCTCTCGTGGGCGCAGCACTTATTCACCTCGATCCAGGCTTTCCTCGTCCACATCTCCGCGCGGCACCGTTCGAGGGCTTTCTCACAGGGTTTACGTGCGCTGCCGTTTTCTGGCTTTGTCGCACGCGTTTCCTCTCTTCGCGCTCACCTGCCTTTTCTACCGCCGGTGCCTAATTCCAATCGACCGGCAACGCCGAACGAAGAAGGGCTAGCTTTTGCGCGGAGCCGCAAAGCTAGCAATGTGTGAGAAAAGGGGTTGAGTCTAGAAAGCGCCAAGAAGCTTGGTGCGAAGTAACACAAAGGAGGAACACGAATGAGAATAAGATAACAAATATTGATCAGGAGTGAGCCTCCTGAGTGCGAATCTTCCGAGGTGAGAGTCCCCGGGCGGATAGGGCCAGCGACCCACCGCTACCGAGTCTTGCAAGCGGGGAGGATGGAACAGCGCCGGAAGCGAAGAGCAAAAGCGCCCGGACTGAACGACCGAGTGAAGCGTAGACAGGGAACAACGAGGGCCACAGTGGAGCACCGTGCTCCGCGAAGCATGAGATAGCCTCGAGAATGACGCACGTTGGCGACGATGGGGTTCTAGACCCAGCAGTCGAAACTCCGAGGGCGATAAAGACGCGAGCCCGAAGGAGGCCAACCGGGGTTTGGAAAAAAAAAGGCGTGGCAACCGTTGAGAGACGCAACAGGAACTTGGGAGAGCCAATCCGGTTGTCGCGACCGGCAGAAACGAAAGGGAGCGACGAGAACGTGGGGAAGCCGAGAGGCGCAACCGCGGGCTCAACGGAGGGCAGTCGGATGACCTCGTAGTACTCCGGGGCCGGGAGAGCCGGTCACAAGTGAAAGGGGGTCACAGTTTAACGCAGGCTGAACAGTTAGGCAGGGCGAGGAGTGGAAGCTGATTCTGCCAAGCTGGTGCGCCAGCGGGCCAACGTCTTAACGCGTGCCTTGCCGAAACACTCCAGCTGAAATTGATCGCCCAGTGGATGGCCGGAGTTTGTGGAGGTGTTGGGGGGGGACGCGGGAAGCGTGCAGGAGCGTTGCCGCGAACAGCGGGACCGAGTTGATGGCTCCGAACAGCTGGCGGGTGCGGGTGGGAAGCGCACGTAAACATTGTTTACGCCGAAAAGGTGGCTCTGCCGGAGGAAGTGCGGCTTATGTGTTCCTGTGAACAGTAAATAGCTCCTCGGGCATGAAGCCGGGGGAATGAACCGCTGGGCACGAAACAAACCAAAAAAACAAAACAAAACGAAAGGAAGTAAGATCATGACGATCCACGCCAATAAACTCGACGTAACCCTTACAGGGGAACAATCCGCAGCCGTGACCACGGCTGTCGCAAACCTCTACACGGCCCTCCCGTTCCTGGTGAGCCTGACCATCGGAGACCGGCGGCGCCTCCCCAAGCTGGGCGCCCGCAGTGAGCTCTTCGTGCGGCAGGCGCATCAGGTCGTCCGCGACCACGGGGAGGCCATTCCCACCGGCCTGACGGTCGAAGCCATGGACCGCGATGCGGCGATCCGCGATCTGCTGCTGCCGGTGCATCAGCAGCTCACGCAGCTGCTGACAATGGTGGACGACACCATCACGTTGGCTGGGAGCGATCTGATGAAGGCCTCGCACATCGTGTACCGAGCCTTGCAGTCGCACGGAGAAGAGGCAGGCCTCCGCGTAGTCCGTGACGAACTGGGTCAGCGCTTCGCCCGGGCACCGCGCGCGCCGGAGGAGACTCCCGCGCCGCCTGTGCCGCCGAGTGGGGCGCCAGCGGTCGCTGCGGTGAGCCTGGAAGGGGTGAGCACACCCGTCTAGGTCACGAGCGAAGGCCGAGCAGCAGCAGTGAAGCCGCCGGAGCATGTCTCCGGCGGCTTTTGCTTTCCGAGATGTCCCTCTTGAAAGCGGGGGCAGGCTTGAAGACTTCAGGCGGGTAGGAAGCGGACGGCGCGCAGGGCTCGCATCCAATCGAGGGAGCGGTTTGTCACGTTCTGGATTTCGCTGGAGCAGCTATCCATTCTACGTGCGGAGGGGGAGGCGGTCGGAGTGGTCTAAAGTTCGCTGGCTCGCCGCGCCGGTGGTGAGCACCCTTGCGTAGCGCGAGTACGGCTGCTTGTCTCGCAACCATGGTTCCCGCCCACCTCACAGCTGGAGTTCGCGTTCGGTGGCTGATCGTGGGATTGCTGGGCATTCTCTGTATCGCACCGGGCTGTGGGAAGAAGCAGGCGAGCAAGCCGCATCCGGAGGAAGCTGCGGCCCCGTACATTCCGGGCGGAGATCTGCAGGGCCGGTATGGTCTATATGGGGTCGTCTTCTACTATACGCCCGAACCGGATGCGCCAGCGGAGTCCACGGCCCGGGAACTCTGCGCGAAACACCTTCCTGAGTTCGTCTTCTCTACCGACGCGAAAGCAGAAGGAGCGGTTCCGCTGATCACCTTCTATGAAGAAATGGCTCCGCTTCAGAAGTTCCCGGTGCCGGAGGATTCATACTTTCAGCACGCCGGGCGTGGTCTCTCCGCTGAGGATGCCGATGCGATCCAGGCAACCTCCCGTGCTACTGTGCTCACACTCCTGGCGCCGCGCGACAAGGTCTGGCCGGCGAGCCGCGCCTTTACCGAACTGGTGCATGCATTTGCGGTGAAAACCGGCGCATTCATCTGGGACAGCGCGACGCGCGAGTGTTTCTCGGCGGCCGCGTGGAAGGAAGGGCGGCTGGATACCTGGCCTGCCGATGAACTCGTGCCCAATCTATCGCGACATCTCACCATCCATCTCTATCAACCGGAGGATGACAATCTTCGCGTTCGGGCGATCACTCTCGGGATGGAGAAGTTCGCGCTGCCGGATGTCGTATTGGAACGCCTGATCAGGAGCGACAGCCGTAGCGCCGGAAATCTCCTGAACCTTCTCTGCCAGTCGCTCGCGGAGAATCAACCGCGAGCTGATGGCTCCAGGCATGTGATCCGGTTTGCAGATATCAAGAACGCCGAGTTGCGCAAAATGAATGAGGAGTCGGTACTCGAAGGAGGAACTGGCGAAGTATCCGTGGCTCTCGTGCAAGGCAAACCGCTCGAAGGTGACCCCGACAACCGTTTGATCGAAACGCGCTTTCCCCACAGTGCTGGTGACAACGAGGACGAGCGGCGTGAAGCTGCCTTTGCGACCATCTGGGGCACCCAAGACACAATCCGCAATCTCGAGCATAGTGCGGATGTACTAGCGGCTTCGGAGCGAGCGCGCAGCCGGCTTCCGGAGTTGCAGAAGATGGTCGCGGAAGGTTTACCAGCCGGGGCGCGGGTCGTCCTGAAGTCTCGTTACGAGCGGGACGACAAGGAGGGTAACGAATGGATGTGGGCGGAGGTGCTCGATTGGCCGAAGGAAGGGAAGGTGTCAGGTACCCTACTAAACAAACCCGTTTACATCGCCGCCTTGAAAGCAGGCGCCCGTGTGGAGGTGGAGCCGGAGGAGATATTTGACTACCTACTGGTGAAGCCCGATGGGACCCAGGAGGGCGACGAGACCGGCAAGTTCATCGAGCAGCAGGCAGCCGAGCCAGCCTCGGGAGAGTAGCGCGGCATTTGTAGTTGCTCACCAACTGCCAGGTGCAACGCGAAGCAGTCGGACAGCTTTGGATTCCCGTTGTCTCGACTGATTAGCTAAATGAGAAAGGCGTCCGAGTTGTTATTGGGTCGGCGGTGGCGGCTCTTGCCATGGCTCAGGGGCCGAAGCAATCTCGGGCGATGTCTCTCACACTTCGCGACGGGTTGCGCGGCGTTCGCACCGATGGCAACGGTGTCACTCGGACTTACTCCCGGAGTAATCCTGCACCCGAGCACCGAAGGCTCCGCAGACTTCATTCGCTGCTCGCAGGAATGACGGCCGTGCTTCTTGCAAGCGGTATCGCTGCGGAGCCGATGACTTACCCTTCAGCGCGAAAAGGCGAGCAGGTGGATGAGTATCACGGCGAAAAGGTGCCGGATCCGTATCGCTGGCTGGAGGAGGACACTGCCCCGGAAACCCGCGAGTGGATCGAGGCACAGAATAAGGTGACCTTTGGCTTTCTCCGGCAGATTCCCGAGCGCGCGAAGATCGAGCAGCGCCTCACGCAGCTGTGGAATTACGAGCGCTTCGGCATTCCAATCTTGCGCGGAGGGCGCTACTTCTTTAGCCGAAACAGCGGACTACAGAATCAGTCTGTGCTCTACGTGGCGGAGTCGCTGTCGGGCGAACCGCGCCTGCTGCTCGATCCGAACACGCTCTCTGAAGACGGCACGACCGGACTGGCAGGGTACGAGCCGAGCGAGGATGGCGCGCTGCTTGCATACGGGATCTCGCGCGCGGGCTCCGATTGGCAGGAGTGGCGCGTGCGCGACGTGTCCACGGGCAAGGACCGCGAGGACCTTGTGCAGTGGGTGAAGTTTTCCGGAGCCTCGTGGGCAAAGGATGGGAGCGGCTTCTTCTACAGCCGGTTCGACGAGCCGGCGCCTGGCGTGGCGCTCACCGGGTTGAACGAGTTTCAGAAGCTCTACTTTCACAAACTCGGAACTACGCAGGGCCAGGACATCCTCATCTACGAGCGGCGTGACCAGGGGAAGTGGGGCTTCGGCGGTGGCGTGACGGACGATGGGCGCTATCTTGCGATTCACGTGAGTGAGGGCACGGCGCCGAAGAACCGCTTCTTCTACAAGGATCTCACGTTGCCGGAATCGCGTGTGGTGGAGCTGCTCAGGGAGTTCGACGCACGTTACGAGTTCATCGGCAATGATGGGGCGATCTTCTTCTTCTCGACGGATCTGGATGCTCCACGCGGGCGGGTGATTGCAATCGATCTCGCACGGCCTGAACGGGAGCACTGGCAGGAGGTGATCGCGCAGACTGCGGATACGCTGGACGACGTGTCGCTGGTGGGCGGGCAATTTATCTGCCGCTACCTGAAGGATGCGCATAGTGTCGTGCGGCTGCATGCGCAGGAAGGTGCGGGAGCGAAGTTTACCCGCGAACTCGTCCTGCCGGGACTGGGGACTGCGCGTGGATTCCGCGGGACGCGTGCAGATTCGGAGACGTTCTTCTTCTTTAGCTCGTACACCATGCCGGGGACGATCTACCGGCTTGAGCCCGCCACCGGTGCAACCACGGTCTTCCGCCAGCCGAGCGTGGATTTCCGGCCCGAGGAGTACGAGACTCGGCAGGTGTTCATCCCGAGCAAGGATGGGACTAAGGTGCCGATGTTCATCACGCATCGCCGCGGGATGGCGCTGAACGGCGCCGCACCGACGCTGCTCTACGGCTACGGCGGCTTCCGGGTAAGCCTGACACCAAACTTCAGCGTGTCAGAGCTGGTCTGGATGGAGATGGGCGGAGTGTGCGCGACTGCAAACCTGCGCGGCGGCGGCGAGTACGGCGACGAGTGGCACAACGCGGGAATGAAGCTGCAGAAGCAGAATGTATTCGATGACTTCATCGCCGCTGCGGAGTGGCTGATCGTTAACAAGTACACTTCTCCGGCCAAGTTAGCGATCCAGGGCGGCAGCAACGGCGGCCTACTCGTCGGCGCATGTATGACACAGCGACCGGAGCTATTCGCCGCGGCGCTTCCTGCCGTGGGAGTGCTCGATATGCTGCGCTTCGAGAAGTTCACCATCGGGTGGGCGTGGCGCAGCGACTTCGGCTCGGTAGAGAACGCAGACGAGTACCGCGCGATGCGGGCCTATTCGCCGTTGCACGCGCTGAAACTAGGGGTGCGTTATCCTGCCACGCTCATCACCACGGGCGACCACGACGACCGCGTGGTGCCGGCACATTCATTTAAGTACGCTGCGCGTCTGCAGGCCTGCCAGGCACCCGATGGTCCACCGGTGCTGATCCGGATCGAAACGCGCGCTGGCCACGGTGCGCACAAGCCGATCAGCAAAGTCATCGCTGAAAGGGCGGATGTTCTGGCTTTCCTCACGAAGATTCTCGGCGCAGGCACAGGCGCTCCGTCGCCCGGCCCGGAGAACATCAGTCGCTGACCCCGTTCCCGTACCTTGTAAGCGACGCCGCCTCGGGAGCGATGGGGCTTGCCCCAGAGGGCGCGTTGTTTTGTAGTGGCCGCTCATGATCGTCACTACCGCCGACCTGTACAAGGTCGCCTACGGGAAATTCGCCGTCGGCGCGTACAATATCAACAATGCCGAGCAAACGATGGGGCTCTTCCGGGGCTGCATCGAGAGTCAGGCGCCGTTTATCATCCAGATTTCCAAGGGAGCGAGGAAGTACACGGAGAAGCGGATGTTGGAGGCGATCATCCGATCAGCTGAGGAGATCTTCCCGGATTCGATTTTCGCGGTTCATCTGGATCATGGCGACGAGGAGACCTGCTACGATTGCATCGACTCGGGCTTCTACAGCTCGGTGATGATCGATGCCTCGCACGACTCGTTCGAGGACAACATTGCGACAACTCGCCGAGTGGTGGATCGCGCGCACGCCGCCGGGATTACCGTGGAAGCGGAACTCGGGATGCTTGGGGGCGTGGAGGAAGACATTGCAGTGGACGAAGGTAATTCCTGCCTTACTAATCCGAACGAAGCGGTGGACTTCATTAAGCGCTCCGGATGCGATGCGCTCGCGGCGGCGATTGGGACCAGCCACGGGGCCTATAAATTCAAGGGACAGCAGTCGCTGCATTTCAATGTGATCGAGGAGATCCGCGACAACCTGGCGAAAGCTGGGATGCCAGTGACGCCGATCGTCATGCATGGCAGCTCCAGTGTGCCGCAGGAGGAAGTGCTGCGGATCAATGCAGCGGGCGGCCAGCTCGACCCGAGCGCGCGCGGCGTGAATGAGGAAGAGTACCTCCCCGCGGCTCGGCTCGGAGTGACGAAGGTGAACATCGACACCGATGGACGCCTCGTCTGGACGCGGGTACACCGGGAGTTCTTCCGTGATCATCCACAGGAGTTCGACTTCCGCCCTCCGGGTAAGACTTTCATTGACGAATACGCAAAGTTCATTGCGCGAAAGAATGGGAAGCTCGGCTCTGCCGGAACGCTCCAGGAAGTCCGTGACTCACTGAAGAAATGAAAAACATCTGGGTTCTCATTCTGTCGATTGCGGCAGCGCAAGCGTGGGCCTTCACGGTAGAAGCTGCACCCGCACCCAGCGTGCAAGTCGCCCAGGCGGCGACGATGGCTCAGCAGCACCTGAAAGAGCGCGGCCTGGATGACCGGATCTTCATTCGCGCGCTTGTCCTGGAAGCTGCAACGGTCGGGCGCGGCGAGAGATATTGGTATGCTCGCTGGTCGCAGAATGTGACGATCGAGGAAGAGAAGAAAGAGGTGGGTCTACGGATCAACATGGATGGCACTGTGGTGCGAGTGGTCGAGAACCCATCCAAGAAGTACACAGACCATCGATCGCGCTCGAACCGGCCGAGCATTCTCGACTTAAAGCACTAAGGCGGCCTGGAGCGGGAGAACCGACAAGGGTGTAACAGTGACCAGTTGCTCTCGAACGAAGAACTGCGGAGTCCGCCGCCCCTCCGCGGCGTATGGCGGTGAACGGGTTTCCGGTGGCTAATCTCCGCTGCGCCTCCGCCCGCACGCATCATTCCCCCCATGCTCGAACAGATTGACCTCCTTGCGCCGGCCAAGGTGAATCTCAGCCTTACCGTTAAGGCCCGTCGCCCCGATGGGTATCACGAGATCGAGAGCCTGTTGGTGCCAATCTCGATTTTCGATCGGCTGAAGATCGAGCACATCGAAGCAGGTGATCTACAGTTTACCTGTAGCAATCCCGAGTTGCCGGCGGGTGAGGACAATCTTGTCGTGCGGGCGGCGCGACTCTTTTGCACGAGCGCGGGTGTGGAACCACGGCTGCGCATCACGCTGACAAAGGAGATCCCGCACGGTGCCGGTTTGGGCGGGGGGAGCAGCGATGCGGCCAGTACGCTGCTAGGGCTAAACCGGCTTTTTGCCACTGAGCTGAAGCGTGACGCACTCGCCAGCATGGCAGCGGAGCTAGGGTCAGATGTACCGTTCTTCATCTACCAGTCGCCCGCGATGATCCGGGGAAGAGGTGAGAACGTTACGCCGCAGTCGATTAGCGAGGCGCTCTCATTGCTGCTGATCAAGCCTCCGTTTGAGGTGCCGACACCCTGGGCCTACAGTCGTTGGCAGGAGGCTGGCCAACTCCCTGGAGTCCCTCTGGAGCCGCAGACCTTCCCGTGGGGTGCATTGCAGAACGACCTAGAGCGTCCCGTCTTCGAGAAGTACGTGATTCTTGCGCAACTGAAGACCTGGCTTCTGCAGCAGCCGGAGGTACAGGGTGCGCTGATGTCCGGGTCGGGATCTACCGTCTTCGCAGTCTTGAAGGAGCGTGAAGCTGGGTTCTCGCTCGGGGCCAAGGTTGCGCAGGAGTTCGGGACGGAACTGTGGTGCTATCTCTGCCAGACGATCGTGCTGGAGTGACCGGGGAGAGTCCGCCAGATACGCGAAAGGGAAAGGGAGTTCGCGCTTAGATTCCGGCACGAGTGAGGAAATCCTTCAAAACCTTGGTGGCTTCGAAGTATTCCTCAGCGATCTCATAAGCAGCGCGAGAGTGCGCGGCGTAATCGGCATTAATCTCGCGGACGGCCTCGGCAATCTCGTCGAGCGTGCGGAAGGCGAGGAGACCCATTTTACCGCCATAGTGGCGGGTGAAGCCGGTCTCTTGGGTGATGACCGGCCGACCGGCTGCCAGGTAGCAGGCGCTGCGATCACTGAACCAACCTGTCTTTAACCGTACGTACTGATCTTTTGCGGCCGTGAACTCACCCTTCGAAGCGCAAATGTAATCGCGATAGCGATTGTGATCCACGCTGAGCGGATTGGGCTCAACGAGCTGCCAGCGATTCTGCTTGAAGCGCTCCAAGGTCGCGGGATCAGAGATGGTGGTGGCCAGCTCGAAAGTCTCCCCGCAGCGCGCAGGTGCCTCGATGAACTTGAGGAACTCCAGGGACTTGCTCCAGAGATACTGCTCGCCCCGCCACTCGACATCCTTGCGCCCGCTGGTATTCCAATTCGCCACCGAGGTAAACATGGCGCCAGCAGACGGAAGAGCGTCTCGCTTCCAGAAATCCGTGACGACGGGTTGCCTGGTGGGAAGCCACTCTACCCGGTGGAGCGGGACCTCGAAATCCGGCCCTCCGATGTTCTCGCCGAAGGTGAAGAGCGCCTTATGCCGGTTGAGGTATTCGAGGGTACTCGTTTCGCCCTTATCGATCCGGATCTGCTCCACGCCTGGATCGCTCTCGACGTAGAGAATGCACTGGCTCTGCAGCAGATCCTCATTGAACTCCTGCGAGCCGCAGACGTTCAAAACCGCGTCTGCGGTGCGGTACAGTTCACGGATCGTAGCGTGATCCATCCCTGCAGTCTCGGGCTTCTCCTGAAAGCGCGCGCAGTAACTCCAGCGACCAGCAAAGCCGAACTCCTCGCCAAGGCGGGAGAGTGTCTCGACGGCATAACCGTAGTCGGGCGAGGTGTCGTAGGTGACTGGATTGTAAGGGTACCGCGCGGAGTCCTCGATGTAGTAAACCTCATGGCCAAGGCGCTGCAGGCCCACGATGTAATGGAGGTGCTGCCAGACGACTCCCGCAATTGGGCAGCCTGCCATGAAGCCCATGACGACGATTCTCTTTCGTTGCATACGATGAAGAGAGCTGACTACCCAGAGGCGGGGAGTTCCTTGACGACCACCGCAGGGTTCCCGGCGACTACGACATTTGGCTCGACGCTCTTGGTGACTACCGACCCGGCCGCGACCACGGAGTTCTCACCGATCACCACACCTTTGAGGATCACGGCATTCATGCCGATCCAGACATTGTCCCGAATGATCACGGGAGCAGTACGGAGTTTTGGCCGCGCCGGTCTGTTCTGAAAGTAAGGGGCTAGCGCGAGCGAATCTTGGCGGCGTTGCGCAGGGTCCAGCGGGTGGAAGTCGGAATCAGCGATGCCTACGTTCCATGAGATCAGGCAATAGGAACCAATCTCGATTCGCTCTTCCACCATGATCAGAGCGCCATTGAGCAAGGTGAAATCCCCTACGCTGCACGTGCCCTCCTTGCCGATCGCGAAGGCACAGCCGGCGTAGCAGGAGACGTGATCGCCGAAGCGGAGAGCCTCCGGATGCTGCGCGCGGAAGTGGCGGAAACTCTGCGCGGTTTCAAGATAGAACCCCTCTCCCCAGCGGACGTTTGCCGGGATCGGATGGGGCCACCAGTCCTGTTCCACGTGGCGTTCAGCGTTAACGTTACTCATCGTGAAGTTAGTCTTTCGTGATTGGTGCGAGTGCCTGCGGGAGTGAGCGATTCGCCGATTTAAAAAGTTGCGCGTAAACACCGCCGCGGGCTACGAGGTCAGGCCCATTGCCTTCCTCCACCACTCCGCCTGGGCCGAGGACAACGATCTTTTCCACACCGTGAACGGTGGCGATTCGGTGGGTGATGATGAGCGTGGTTCGACCCTGCATCAGCTCTTCAATGGTCTGCATGATTGCCGCTTCCGTGGTGGGATCGAGCGCTGAAGTCGGCTCGTCCAGAAGCAGGATCGGCGCATTCTTCAGGAAGGCCCGCGCAATCCCGATACGCTGCCTCTGGCCTACACTGAGGTGGCTACCGCGCTCGCCGACCTGGCTTCGATAGCCATCCTCCATGGCAATGATGAAGTCGTGCGCCTGCGCGCGCTTTGCAGCTTCGATAATGTCCGCTTCGGTCGCTTCGGGTCGACCGTAGGCAATGTTCTCCCTGATAGTGGTGGAGAAGAGGAGGGTATCTTGGAGGACGATTGAGATCTGATCCCGGAGCGACTTCTTGGAGAGATCGCGCAGATCCACGCCATCCAGGAGGACGCGCCCTGCTAGCGGATCGTAGAAGCGCGGCACCAATGAGAGCAGCGTGCTCTTGCCTGCGCCTGTGCTGCCCACAAAGGCGACCGTCTGCCCGGGTGCGATACGCAGATTCACATCGCGCAAGATCATCCGCTCCGGCGTGTAGCCGAAGGCTGCGCCTTCGAAGACAATCTCGCCGGTGCATTGCGTGAGCTCCTTCGGATGGGGCGCTTCGCGGACCTCGTTCTCCTTGTCCAGCACCTCGAAACAACGTGTGGCGGCCGCTGCCGAGCCTTCCAGCGCCCAGGCGAGATTAGTAAGCGCCTCCAGCGGTCCGTAGAGCATCATCAGGTAGGAGGAGATCACCCAGAGATCACCTGGCTTGAGTTTGCCCTCGATGACGTGCTGCGCGGCCAGGAAGTAAATCGCTGCCGTGCTCACGGCCATGATCGTACTTACAGCGAGCGAGCTCTTCATCGAGGTGCTCGTGAGCTGGAGATTGGCTTCCAGGCTTCCGTGTGCGCTCTTCTGGAACTGCGCTACTTCGAAGTCCTCGCGACCGAACGCCTGCACCATCTTCACGGAACTGAGTCCCTCCTGCGCCACCGTGAGCAGCGCACTTTCCCGCTCCTGGATCGCCGTGGACTGCATGCGGATCTTCCGCGAATAGATGAAGATCGCGCCCATCATAAAGGGCACTACCGTGAGCGAGAGAACGGCGATCTGCGCGTCGAGATTCCAGAGAATCACGAAGGTGCTGACCAACGTAAGAACCGACTGAAAGATAAACGTGCCCTTGCTGTAGAAGGATTGAATCGACTGCGAATCGTACGCCACTCGGAAGCTCGAATCCGCGCTACGCCGCTGGTCGTGAAACTTGAGGGGTAACGAATGAAGGTATGCGTAAAGCTCGGTGCGCAGCCGCAGTAGCGTCTGCAGGCCCACGCGAACAAAGATCATTGTCGTGTAGAACCCAAGGATGCCACCGAGCAGATGAAAGACGACCATCAGGCCGCAGAGCATCAGAAGGACATCCGTGATACTCCACCCCACGAGTTGGTAGCCGAACGCCGTAATCTGCCCCGCTGCGCCGCCTCCAACGCGCACCACTTCGTCGATGATGTACTTCAACGGCCACGGTTTAAGTAGGTTGAAGCCGGTGGAAACGAGCGTGAGTGCAACGGCTCCCAATGTTGGCCCTAGGAAGGGCCGGTAGTACCCGATGACGCGGCGGTAGATTGGCATGCGGAGCGGTAGCGGACTTGTAGTCTGCGTACGTTGGACTGCAAGCCCGTTGGTGGTGTGTCACCGCTGCGACACGCCTGTCGGAATCCATACCAGTTTGTTTGAACCTTTTGTGGCCGCTTCCGTCTATCTCCAGAGAAAAGGGCCAGTCAAATGGTAATGGCATCCAAGATGCTATTCACAATCTCAACAGCCCAACTGACACCATGAAAAAGACCCTAAAGAAAGCAAATCGCGCATCGAGCATGAGCCTTGGCGATCTGATCCTGGCCGTGAGCAGCTACAGCAACAACAGCCGCGAGACCGTGGCAGCAGTTGCTGATCTTCTCGAGACTGGCCGAGTCCGTTTGGATGCGAATGGCCGGAAAGTCCGGGCGCGCGTTTATTAGTCGCTAATCTGGGATCGGCGGTGGTTTGCCGATTCCAGGAAGCTGGCGGTGCCGTTTCGGCAGCGAAGTTTTTCCTTCGTATGGCCGTCGGCTTCGGGGTAGCGTCCGCTGCCTGTGATTGACCGCTATACGCTTCCTGAGATGAGCTCCGTTTGGACGGAGCAGAGAAGGTACGAGATATGGTTAGAGATTGAGGTTCAGGCTTGCGAGGCGATGGCCGAGCTAGGGAGCATCCCGGCCGATGACGCGAGAACGATTCGGGAGAAAGCTCGATTCGACGTCGAGGGGATCGCCGAGATCGAGAAACGAACGAATCACGACGTGATTGCGTTCCTCGAGAATGTTGCCGGCTATGTGGGGCCTGCGGCTCGGTGGATGCATCAGGGCATGACCTCCTCGGACGTGCTTGATACGACGCTGGCAGTGCAGATGGGGGAGGCGTCCGATCTGCTCCTCAAGGATCTGCGTAATCTCCGTGAGGTAATTGCCCGCAGAGCGCTGGAGTACAAGGACACGCCGATGATTGGGCGTTCGCACGGCATCCACGCGGAACCGATTACCTTCGGCCTGAAATTGGCCCTGATGTACGATGAGTTTGGTCGCGCGCTAGAGCGGCTCGAGCAGGTTCAGCCAAGAATACGCGTCGGCAAGCTGAGTGGGGCAGTCGGAACTCATGCGCATCTGGATCCTCTGGTGGAACGGCGAGTGTGCGATCGTCTTTCTCTCACGCCCGCCATTCTCAGCACTCAGGTGGTGCAACGCGATCGACACGCCGAGTTCCATACCGTCCTCGCATTGATTGCATCCAGTATCGACCGTTGGGCGACAGAGTTCCGGCATCTTCAAAGGACAGAGGTTCTCGAAGTAGAAGAATACTTTAGCGCGGGACAAAAGGGCTCTTCGGCTATGCCGCACAAACGAAACCCGATTACGGCCGAGAAGCTGAGCGGCCTCGCCCGGATCTTACGTGGCAACGCGGTTGCAGCCTTGGAGAACGTTCCCCTTTGGCACGAGCGTGACATCTCTCACTCGTCAGTTGAGCGGATCATCATGCCCGATTCTTGTACCCTGCTGGACTACATGCTCGTTTCGCTGACCAAGCTCGTCGACCGTCTGCTAGTCTATCCAGAGAACATGGAACGCAACCTCCGGCTGACCAAGGGGCTCTACTACTCACAAAGTATCCTGCTGGAACTTACGCGACGCGGCATGGAGCGGAAAGCAGCTTACGAAGCCGTGCAGCGTGCGGCCATGGCTACCTGGCAAGGGGACGTGTCGCTGCAGGACAATCTTGCCGGGGAAGCGGAGATAAACGCGCTGCTCACGCGTGACGAGATCGAGAAGCTTTGCTCGCTAGAGATCCATTTCCGCCATGTGGATGAAACTTTTCGCCAGCTCGGGCTGGTGTGATCACAGATTTCAACCTCCGCCGCTTCTTGAACACGCGATTCTGTAACGTCGCCCATCTGGCTCCTTTTATGACTCGGAACTTTGTCCTGCTACTTCTCTGCTCAACCCTTGCATTCTCTGGCTGTAAGAAGCTGCAAATGCCTTTCGGTAAAAAGAACGCCGAGGTCACAGCGCCCGCTTCTCCGACGGACGCCTCCTCTACTTCTGCATCCGGTACACCGTCGGCGCCCTCAGCGCCCGATTTGTCCGCTGCAGCTGATCCAGCAAGTCAGGGTGCCGCAGGTGATGCTGCTGCAGCTCCGAAGGCGGTTGCAGATAGCAGCGGCGAAGTAGTCGTACTGTGCTACCACCGCCTTGAGGGTAAGGCTGGAGGGGCGCTTTCGATAGAACCGGCAGTGTTTGAGCAGCACATGCAGCAGATCAAGGAACTCGGGCTATCGGTAATCTCAATGAAGGACTTCCTTGCCTGGCGCCGGGGTGAGAAGAGCATCCCGCCGAAGAGCGTCCTGATCACGATCGATGATGGCTACCAGTCCGCCTACGATGTCGGTTGGCCTATCCTGAAGAAGTATGGCTATCCCTTCACGATGTTCGTGTACCTCGAGTACATCTCAAAGGGAGGGAAGTCGATGACATGGGAGCAGCTGGGAGAGATGCGCGACGCTGGGGTTGAAATTGGAAGTCACACCATCTCGCACCAGGATCTACGGCGGAAGCCATCGAAGGCACCGGGTACCTATGAAGAGTGGCTCGCTGCTGAAGTCGGCAAGTCCCGCGAGGTCATTGAGGAGCGTCTGGGGATTCGTTGTGCCACCATTGCCTATCCGTTCGGACATAATAACGACACCATCCACAAGGCGGTGAAGGCAGCTGGTTATGAAGCCGGGTTTACAACCTACGGCAAGCGGCTGGGCTTCAATGCTCCCGCAATGGCCCTGGGGCGCTACGACGTGACTGCGAAGGGTCCTGCGGGTGCGGATGGGTTTGCCTTGGCGACCGGCTTCAAAGGCGAGATGGCGTCTGGCGAGGCGGTAATGGCTCAGGATGCCGCGGCGTCAATGGTCACTCAGCCTGTGCACAACTCGACGGTCCGCGAGTTGACCCCCACGTTGAAGGCAAACCTCTCAACGATGGGCGAGATCGACATGGCTACTGTTGAGATGCGCGTAAGCGGGGTGGGCAAGGTTCCAGCCAAGATCGACAAGGAGAGCAAGACGGTTACCTACACGATCCCTGCCAATCAGAAGCTCCGGCCGGGGCCGCAGACCGTGATTATCTCTGGGATGGTGGGAGCACGGAAAGCTGAAACCCGTTGGAGCTTCGTCGTAGATCCGAAAGCCGCCGCTGGTGGCTCTGAAGAGCCGCTTCCGCCCCGCCGTACTCAGCCTTAACCCACTAGGGAGTAGGCTCAATCGGGGCCGACTCGGCAGGGGTAGCGGGTACCGGCTGAGTGGGAGCCGCTGGCGTGGGCTGAGTTGGCAACACCGGTGCTGGCTGCGCCGGAGCTACCGGTACTGACTGGGCAGGGGCTGCTGGGGTCGGTTCAACAGGAGTAGGTGCAGGCGGTGTGACCACTGTGTCAGGCGCGGGTAGCGGAGTCGGCTCTCCGGCAGCGGGTGGTGCGGCTGGCGCGGAAGCAACCGGGGCCGTGGGGAGCTGGCTGCTCAAGCGAAACGCTTCCTGCGCGAAACTTGTCTCCGCGAACTGCGTGATCACCGTCTCGTAAGCTCGGCGCGCCTCATCGGTCTTTCCTTGCGCCTGGAGGATCCGGGCCTGCCCGAGCCACGCCACCGGTGCACTGAAGCTCGCTGGGTAACTGCTCGTCACCTTCCTAAAATGCGTCAAAGCCTCATCGAGCTTGTTCTGCGCTTCTGCGTTGGTAGCCAGGCTCGTGTAGGCACCAGTGATGAGCTGGTGGTCGGGATGTTTCTCGATGAAGCTCCGTAGCTGCGTGTCGGACTCTGCGAGTTTGCCTTCCTCGCGGAGACGGTCGGCCAGCAGCAGTAGCGCATTCGCCGCCGCAGGCGATCCGGAGTACTCGCCTGTGAGCGCTTTCAGCTGCTCTGTGGACTGCGCTTGCGCCAGGGCTTGCGCGGATTGCATCCGAGTCCGGCGTTGGGTGTACTCGTAGATCCCGTAGGCGATTAGCGCGATCAGCAGTAGCAGTGCGTACAGGAGGATCTTCCCCCGGTGGCGGATCCAGAACTCCAGCGGATCAAAGCCGTCTTCAGTGCTGGGTGGCGGAGTGGTCTCGACGGGGTTGGACATGGATCGGGTAAGCTGGCAAACGGGCCTTGCGAGATCAAGTCCCGCAACCCCGCGTTTTCTGAAGTGTGTCTAAGAGCGTCGCTTGATGACTTGCTGCGTCTGCTTGTGCTTGACGATTCGGTCTGCCTCGACTACCCCGCGCCATTGTGTCCCCGGGTAGATGATCGTGTTCCGTCCGATTATCGATCCTGGATTGATCACCGCATTACAACCGATCTCCGCGTGATCGCCGACGATCGCCCCGAACTTCTTCAGTCCCGTGGGAATCAGCCCGTCCGCTGCTTGCACGACGATCTCGCCGCGGTCCAGGCGAACGTTGGAAAGGATCACGCCCGCACCAAGATGCCCCTTATAGCCAATGATCGAGTCGCCCACGTAGCTGAAGTGCGGGATCTGCGCCTCGTCGAAGATGATGCTGTTCTTGAACTCGCAGGAATTGCCGAGCACGCATCCAGAGCCGACGATCACGTTCTCCCGGATGTAGCAGCCGTTCCTGATCTCACATCCTTCTCCGATCCACGCCGGCCCTTTGATCATCGCGCCCTGCTCGATCACCGTGCCGCGCCCGATAAACACTGCGCCGCTAATGAACGGCTTGCCAATCAGACGACCATGAATCGCCGGCTTCAGGCGGAATTGCAGGTAGCTGGTGATTTGCTTGAGCGCGTCCCATACGTTCGCCGCGCTTTCGAAGAGCATACGATGCTCCGTATGGTTCAGGTCGAGGTAGTTGGAAGGGGCGAACAGTTCGGGCATAGCCGTGCTACAGAAGCGTCGGGAGGTTGTACGGGGCTTTGCTCAGTTTGAAACAGAATTTCACGTAGCTCCCGGCGGGAGCGGACTCGGTGCGATCACGCAGGCGTTAGCTTCGGACCTTCCTTGGTATCCTTCACCACCCAGCCGAGAGTCGCGATCTGGTCGCGTAGCACATCACTCTGTGCCCAATCCCTGGCCGCCCGCGCGTCCTGCCGCATTGCCACGAGTGCCTGTACTTCCACCGATGCGACCAGCGCATCACGTTGCAGCGCCAGGACTTCGTTGATCCGTCCCCACTCTCCGAGAAGCTGCGCCGCCTGACCGGCCGAGAGCTTCTTGTCGTCCATCGCCTTGTTGCTCTCGCGGATTAGATTGAAGAGATGGCCGAACGCGCCGGAGATGTTCAGGTCGTCGTCGAGGTCCGCGAAGAAACGATCCGCATGTCCGCTGAGTTCCGTTGCCGCAGGTGTCGCCGCTCTCCTGTACTCCTCCAGCCGCGCCACCCATTCATCGATCCGCCCCAGGGAGGTGCGCGCTCCGTCCATTCCCGACATCGTGAAGTTGAGTGGCAGCCGGTAGTTTACCCGGATCAGCTCGTAGCGGAGTTCCCGCCCGGTGAAGCCGCGATCCAGCAGATCCCGCAGGGTGTGGAAGTTCCCCAGCGACTTCGACATCTTCTGGCCTTCCACCATCAGGTGCGCGCAGTGCAGCCAGTACCGTACGAACTTCTTCCCCGTGCAGCATTCCGACTGCGCGATCTCCGCTTCATGGTGCGGGAAAATGTTGTCCACACCGCCGCAGTGCAGGTCCAGCTCCGGCCCGAGGATCGCCGTCGCCATGGCGCTGCACTCGATGTGCCATCCAGGTCGGCCACGCCCCCAGGGGCTATCCCAAAAGACATCACCATCCTGCTCGTCCCACGCCTTCCACAGGGCGAAGTCGCCCACGGACTCTTTCTCGTACTCGTCGTTGCGAATGCGGCCCGATGGTCGCAGCTCGTCTAGGTTCAGATGGGCGAGCTTGCCGTAGTCGGGGAAGCGCGAGAGCCGGAAATACACTGACCGATCCTCCGCCTGATACGCGATGCCCTGCTCTTCGAGCTGGCGGATCATCTCGATCATCCGCGTGATGTAGCGCTCCTCGGTGGCGGCGGGGTAGTGATCTGCCGGACGGATCCGGAGCGTCTTCACGTCTTCGAAGAACGCGTCCTTGTACTTCTGCGTGAACTCCGCAAGGCGCATCCCGAGCTGGCGGCACCCGCGGATCGTCTTGTCATCCACGTCGGTCAGATTCATCACCCGCTCCACCTTGTACCCGCGCGCCTCGAGATGCCGCTGCAGCAGGTCCTCGAAGAGGTACGCGCGGAAGTTTCCGATGTGCGCGTGATTATAGACCGTCGGTCCGCAGCTATACATCTTCACCGCCCGCCCCTCGGGATCGAGCGGAGTAAAGGTCTCTACGGCGCGCGTGTAGGTGTTGAAGAAGCGGATGCTCATGCCGTGGCCGGCTCGGCAATCTCGATGCTCGCCACAGCCATGGCCGCGATCCCTTCACCTCGCCCGAGAAAGCCCATTCCTTCGTTCGTCGTCGCTTTCACGCCGACCCGCGCCACGTCGAGCCCGAGTGCTTCAGCCAGGTTGGCGCGCATCTCGGCAACATGCGGATTAATCTTCGGTGCCTCGGCCACCAGCGTGCAGTCGATGTTCAAGGTGCGCGCCTGCTTGCTCGTGAGCAGCTTCGCCACAGAGCGGAGAATCTCCAGGCTGCTGATCCCGCGGATCGACTCATCGGTGTTTGGGAAATGATGGCCGATGTCCCGCTCGCCGATTGCGCCGAGCAGCGCATCCGCCACGGCGTGCGCGAGCACATCCGCATCGGAGTGGCCATCCAGCCCATAGGTGTACGGGATCTCGACTCCGCCGAGGATGAGCGGCCGCCCTTCGGCGAAGCGATGTACGTCGTAACCGATGCCTACGAGATTCATTCGAGAGAGAGATCCATGCGCCCGTTCCAGGCGCGGATGCTGATCTTGTCCGGGTTCTCTTTGAAGGGCGTCATCTCGAAGCGGCCGCCTGCGCGTTCCACCAGGAGCTTGCCCGCAGCCACATCCCACAGACTCACCGCCTGCTCGATGTAGGCATCCAGCCGACCGCAGGCCACATAGGCTAGGTCGAGTGCCGCGCTGCCCATCAGTCGACACTTGCGCGCGCGCTTCACGTACTGTTCCAGCAGCGGCAGCCCGGAGTTAATCGTTGTGATCGTCTTCGAGAATCCGACCGACATCACGGCATCCGCCAGCTTCAAGCGTGGGCTCACGCGGATGACTTCGCCATTGAGCAGCGCGTCGCCCCCGGCTTGGACCTGCCAGAGCTCATCGCGCATGGGATCGTAGATCACACCGACGATGATCTCCTGGCCCTGGCGCAGTGCGATCGAGATGCAGAAGTGCGGGATGCCGTAGAAGTAGTTCACCGTCCCATCGATCGGATCGACGATCCACTGGAACTCGCTGTCCGCCTTGCCCGCGATGCCTTCTTCACCATAGAGCGCGTGATCCGGGAACTGGTCGAGGAGCAGCTTGGTGATGAGATCCTGCGACTTCACGTCGAGATCCAGTTTGATGTCGTGGGCTTCGAAGGACGAGACGTCGAGATCCTTGCTGCCGAAGTTGCTGCGTAGCAGATCGCCAGCGGAGCGAGCAGCGCCGATTGCAGCTTCTAGATAGTTATTCATGCGTGAAAGACGAGGGAAGCGATGCTCCCAAAAACGAAGTGGGAGGAGAAATCAATTCTCCTCCCACTCGGGATTACTAAGCTAAGGCGCAATCAGATGCGCACACGAGCCAAGACTACTTCTTGGTCGTCTTCTTAGCCGTCGTGGACTTCTTTGCAGGGGCAGCTTTCGCAGCAGCTTTTTTAGGAGCAGCGGCTGGCTTTTTAGCTGCCAGCTTCTTGGGAGCAGCCTTCTTAGCTGGTGCAGGAGCAGCAGCTTTTGCAGTTGTCGTGGACTTGGTGGCTTTTGGGGCCTTGGCTTTGGTCGTTGTCGTGGACTTCTTGGCGGTCGCCATTAGAAACACCCCCTTTCGGTCCGCAGTAGCGGATCACTGAAAATTTCAGAGCAGGTCATCAACTCTGGATTCGAGGCTGTAACGAAGAGTGGTGGGCGCGTCAACGCATTTTTGCACTCGAATATCTAAAAGGGAAAATAGTGTGCAACGCATCAGTCTCGGTGTCGGAAAATGTGAGTGCAAATGGAGCGCCGCGCGGCCTGCCGCGCGATCGTTGCAGCTCAGTAATGCAGGTTGCGTTCCAGCCCATTGCAAGAGTGTGACAAGTGCATGATTGATCGCAACAACTCGGCGATGAAGTTGCAGAGCAACGCGACGCGACCTCAGTCCTCCTTCGGTCGCTATGAGCGTCCACCCTTGTATCTAAGCCGCTTCCCGAGCCATGCCGGTCCCGATGAACAATGAGTAGCAGTTCGTTGCAAGCGATGCTGCGTCCGATCATGAGAGGCTCGAGAATGCGCATCTCTCAACTCGGATTGAGACGTTCGCTGCTCATCGACGAGCCTCATTTGCAAAACCGAGAGCCTCGAAAGCTGGAGGACGAACCTCCATAGGTTGGACGATGAGCCTTCGAGGCTCGGCGCAGACCCTTCATAGGATCGACCGAGAGCCTCCGAGGCTCGGCGCAGACCCTTCATAGGATCAAGCGAGAGCCTCCGAGGCACAACGTTGACCCTCCATAGGATCAACCGAGAGCCTTCAAGGCTCGACCGCGACCCATCATAGATGCGACAAAGGTCTCGAGACTCAAACTGCGGCCGTGGTCCAAACATGGGAGCTCGGAACCGATAGGTCAGTCTATTCACCGGAGATGGGATTTGCATCGTTCAGCTGCCGCCAGGTTGCGCCTCTTCTTAGAAAGCGCGCAAGCTCTCGCGAGCACATAGTCCAACTAACTGCTTGCCAAGGCACGGGAGCCGCCCATAGTTCCCGGCTCACGAAATCTCAGCTTTTTTATGACAGAGACTCAGGAAATTCCCACGCTCCGGATGCACGAGAAGGACACGGGCAGTGCCGATGTGCAGATCGCCCTTCTTACTGCGCGCATCACCCAGCTGACGGAGCACCTTCAGACCCATGTGAAGGATCATTCCTCGCGCCGCGGCCTGCTGATGCTCGTCGCACGTCGCCGCAAGCTTCTCGATTACCTGAAGCGCACGCAGAACGAACGCTACAAGACAGCGCTCGAGAAGTTGAATCTCCGCAGGTAAGTTACTTTTGATTTCACGGAAGCGCCCACCTTCGATTCTCTCGAGGGTGGTCTCTTAATGATGCACCCGCGTTTCGTCCCGGTTCCGTGGCCAGGTTGAAGCGCACACAACACATCGGCATCGAACATCTCGGGCCTGGACGGAGCCCAGCTTTCTCAGGCTGGAACGTGGCAAGGGCGGGGCAGATACGGCAAAGCGAGCAGCTGGCCGGCTGGGAGGACGCTGGGCTACGAGCCAGCTCGAGGGTGATGCTAATTCTGAACCCCAATGATCCATAACGTAACGAGCCAAGTCGGCTCTGCAGCCATCACCTTCGAAACGGGCAAGATGGCCAAACTAGCGGACGGCGCAGTCACCGTCACCTGCGGCGAAACCATCATCATGGTCAGCGCCGTCTCTGCAACGAAGCTGAAGGAAGGCCAGGACTGGTTTCCGCTCACGGTCGATTACCGCGAGAAGGCGGCTTCCGTAGGCAAGTTCCCTGGCGGCTACTTCCGCCGCGAAGGTCGCCCGAGTGAGAAGGAGATTCTCACCGCCCGTATGACTGATCGTCCGCTGCGCCCGCTCTTTCCCAAGGGCTACCTGTACGACACGCAGATCATCTCCGTCCTCCTCTCAGCCGACGGTGAGAACGATCCCGACATCCTTTCCATTAATGGTGCCAGCGCGGCGTTGATGGTTTCCGACATTCCCTTCAATGGTCCAGTGGCTGCAGTGCGTGTCGCGCGGGTGAATGGCCAGTTCATCATCAATCCTACGCACAGCGAGCGGATCGGCAGTGATCTCGACCTCGTTTACGTGGGCACGGAGAACGAAGCCATTATGATCGAGGGTTCCGCCCTTGAGTTGCCAGAGGAGGACTTCATCAAGTCGCTCGAGTTCGCCCAAGGCCACGCTCGCACTCTCGTGCTGGCGCAGAAGGAACTCGCCGCCAAGGTCAACAAGCCAAAGCGCCAGCCGGACCTCATGCTGGTTCGCGAAGAGCTGCTCGAGATTGCCTACGCCGTTGCCGGCGACCGCATCGAGGCAGCCCTCTACACTTCGGGCAAGGTCGCTCGCGGCAAGGCCGTGGATGCACTCCGCAAGGAAGTGGACGGCGCGATCAGGGAGAAGTTCACCGACGCGACGAACTTCGAGATCAGCCAGGCTTTCGATTACCTGCAGAAGAAGGCGTTCCGCATCTCGATCCTGGATCGTGGCGTCCGCTGCGATGGCCGGACGCTCGCCCAGCTTCGCCCGTTAAACACCGAAACCGGGATTCTTCCGCGTTCCCACGGCAGCGCGCTCTTCACCCGCGGTGAGACCCAGGCGCTCGCGCTCGTGACGCTGGCAACAGCGGACGAAGCGCAGGAACTCGACGCCTACACCGGCGGCGAGAAGTTCAAGCATTTCATCCTGCACTATAACTTCCCGCCGTTCAGCGTCGGTGAGACCGGCCGCACCGGTTCACCGGGCCGCCGCGAGATCGGTCATGGCGCGCTCGCCGAGCGCTCCCTCGACGCGATCATCCCTTCGCAGGCGGAGTTCCCGTATGCGATCCGCGTCAGCTCCGAGATCATGGAGTCGAATGGCTCCAGCTCGATGGCGTCAGTCTGCGCCGGGTGCCTCGCACTCATGGATGCAGGTGTGCCGATCAAGAAGCCGGTTGCCGGCATCTCCGTTGGTCTCGTGACCGAGTACGAAGGCGATTCGATGAAGCGCTACAGCCTCCTCTCCGACATCATCGGCAGCGAGGATCACTTCGGCGACATGGACTTCAAGGTCTGCGGAACTGATGAAGGCATCACGGGCTTCCAGCTCGATTTAAAGCTCCCAGGTGTGTCCCACCAGATCATGGCGGAAGCGATCCGTGAGGCGCGCAAGCTGCGCGGCGAGATCCTCGATCACATGAAGGAGGCGCTCCCGAGTTCGCGTCAGGAGCTGAACAAGTACGCTCCGCGTATCGAGACGGTGAAGATCAACCCGGACAAAATCGGCCTGCTGATCGGACCTGGCGGCAAGAACATCAAGAGCATCGTCGCGGAGACGGGCTGCGAGATCAACGTGGACGACGACGGTCTCGTGCACATCTACTCCAACAACCCCGAGGGGATGGAGCGCGCCCGGCAGATCATCACCGGGATGGCCAAGGAGATCACGGTGGGCGAGACCTACCAGGGTCGTGTCGTCTCCATCAAGGAGTTCGGCTGCTTCGTCGAAGTGCTGCCCGGCAAGGACGGCATGGTCCACATCTCCGAGCTCGCCGACTTCCGCGTCAACCGCACGGAAGACGTGGTGAAGATGGGCGACGTGATCTGGGTCAAGTGCATCGGCATTGACGACAAGGGCCGCGTGAAGCTGAGCCGCAAGGCTGCCATGAAGGAGCGCGACCAAGCGCTGACTGCTGGTGGCGAGGGTCAGCCAGTGGCTGCTGGCGCTGCTCAGGAGTAATCCTCCGCTCAGAGAAAACAATTCAAAGACGCCGTCCGGCAACGGGCGGCGTCTTTTTTCGTGAGGTAGCCAAAGAAACCTCGCTGTGGAAGACTGCGCATCCAGACGCGTCTCACCTCGATCAATCCTCTCGTTCATGAAGCTCCTCCCAACCCTGCTCGCGCTCGCTGCCCTGTACTCCTCTGGCATTCTGCGCGCTGAGGCGTACGAGGCTGTCGTCTTCAAGGCATCGAGCGGAGAGACGCTTCCGTATCGGCTGCTGAAGCCAGAGCCTCAGCCTTCTGGAGCAAAGGTCCCGCTGGTCCTATTCTTCCACGGCGCCGGTGAGCGGGGCTCTGACAACACATCGCAACTGCGCCATGGGGCTCCGCTGTTCGCCAAGCCGGAGGTGCAGAAGGCTTATCCAGCCTACGTGATGGCCCCGCAGTGTCCGCTTGATCATCTGTGGGTGGATCTCGATTGGAGCACGGACTCGGGGACTCAGCCTGCGCAGCCCAGTGGTCCGATGCGGTTGGTCCTCGCAGCTCTCGACGAACTCCTAACGCAATACCCGGACATTGATCAGGATCGCATCTACGTCACGGGACTCTCCATGGGTGGCTTCGCAACCTGGGACTTAATCACGCGCTTTCCGGATCGTTTCGCCGCAGGGGTGCCGGTCTGTGGAGGAGGGGATGCGAAGCGCGCTGTGCAGGCAAAGAATGTGGCGGTTTGGGCATTCCATGGTGAGGCCGATCCCACGGTGAAAGTGGGACGCACGCGGGCGATGATCGACCCTCTCCGTGATGCCGGCGCGACGGCACTCTACACCGAGTACGCTGCGGTGACGCACGACTCTTGGACGAATGCTTACGGCGAACCCATGCTGCTGCCCTGGCTCTTCGCTCAGAAGCGCGGGCAACAGGCCGTCCCTTGGGACAAAGTAGCCGAACCCACCGAGTTGCCGCCGACCAGCTTGTTCCCTTCGCAAGGGCCCGTGCAGCCAGGGCTGTGGTTTCGACCATTGTGGAAGTCGCAACGCACCAAGTGGGCGCAGAGCCTGGCCGCCGATCAGCAGGCGCTGGTCTTTCTGGGCGATTCCATCACGCAAGGGTGGGGCACGCTGGCCCAGGACTTTCCCGGCATCAAAGTGGCCAACCGCGGGATCAGCGGAGATACCACGCGAGGGGTCTTATACAGGATCAAGGACGACGTGATCAGCCTCAAACCGCGTGCCGTGGCCTTGCTCATCGGCACTAATGACATCGAGTTGGGCGGTTCGCCGGAAGTGATTGCCGAGAACATTCGGATCATCATCGAGCAGCTGCGAGCTTCCGATCCCAAGATGCCGTTGATCGTCTCTCGAGTCATGCCCGCGGACGCGAGCAACAAGCGGCCCGCAAACAAGATCCAGCGACTCAACCAGCTCGTGGATCAGATCGTCGATGCGGACCCGCTGGCCGTGCGGGTGGATACCTACACGCTCTTTGCAAACGAAGAGGGGAACGCGCGCAAGGAGGAGTTCCCGGATCTGCTGCACCCAAATCCCGCGGCGTACGCCCGGTGGGCGGAGATCCTGCGGCCGATCTTCAAGAAGCTCGGGCTGGAGTATTAGTTAGGCCGGGTTTGCTGGAGCGGGCGGCTTTGCCATCGCTTGCTGATAGCGTTCGCTCACGAACTCCCAGTTGATCACGTTCTGAAAGGCCGCGAGGTACTCCGCGCGCCGGTTCTGGTGCTTCAGGTAATAGGCGTGCTCCCAAACATCGACTCCGAGCAGCGGAAACCCGCCGGTCATCAATGGACTGTCCTGGTTGGAAGTCTTTTCAATTATGAGGCTGCCCTCGCGCAGGACGAGCCACGCCCAGCCGCTGCCAAAGACGCTCATGGCTACCTGGTTGAACTGTTCCTGGAAGATCGCGAACGTCTGGAACTTGAGGTTGAGTGCTGCGGCCACTTCTCCGACGGGGACACCTCCCTCACTCTTCTTCAGCGTCTGCCAGAACAGCGCGTGATTCGCATGGCCGCCCCCGTGGTTGCGAATGTCCTGCCGCGCGTTCTCTGGAATTGATCCAATCGCTGCGAGGATCTCCTCGATTGTCTTGGTTTCCAACCCTGGGACGGTCGCGACCGCCTGGTTCAACCTGCTTACGTATGCCGCATGATGCTTGTCATGGTGCAGCTTCATCGTCTCCGCATCGATGAAAGGCTCCAGCGCGTCGTAATCGTAGCCGAGAGCTGGAAGCTTGAAGACACCCTCTGCGTCCTTGGTCACCGCGGCGTCCTGGCTGCGAAGCAGGGGGGAGGTGAAGGCGAGAGCACCAGTGGTGAGAGCGAGACTGCGTAAAGCGCTGCGGCGGGTAATCATGTAATCGGGTCGAAGCGGATTCGTTACAGGCTCCGCAGGAAGATGTCTTTGAACTCCACGGTCATGGGCAACCCTGCGTGGATCTGGAGAGCGAGAATCCCCTCCAGTGAATGCTGGCGGGGATCATGGTCTATGAAGGCCACCGTTTGGATGCCGTTCAGATAATGCTCGAGGTGAGTGCCACGCGCGATGATCCGGTATTCGTTCCAGTCGCCCTGCCGGTAAGCGCTGGCCGTTAGGTATGCTTCCTTTTGTGCGATCTGCCCGGTCACCTTCCGCGTTCCATCTGCCTGCATTTCGACGCGCTCACCGACGATTGCGAGGTACTTCCGTCCGCGTTCCTCATAAAGGAAGCCGACCTTTCCCGGTGTGTTCTCGATTTCCGCCTGGTATCCCGAGACTGACCACTTGCCGAGATCCTTGCTGCGGTATTGAACGCCCGAGTTCCCGTTCTGAATGCGGAACTGGAGCTTGAGTTCGAAATCACGAAGTACGCCGCCCTTCCAGATCAGAAAAGTATTCGAGAGTGCGATCGCGTTCAGTGTGGTCTCTCCACGGATGACCCCGTCCTTCACCGACCAGAGCTTGGGATTCCCGTCCCAACCAGTCAGATCGCGTCCGTTGAAGAGCGCCTGAAACTCCTCCGCGTGCAGCCTGCTCGATGCTCCGTGGAGCAGAGCGCAGAGCGCAAAAAGCAGCAAGGCAGGTCGAAGGTTCATCACGGGTGAGTTCTACGCAGCGAGACCTTCGGCGGTCGAGAGGAGTTGCTGGACGGCAGCGTGAGACTCTACAGACCCTCTGCTCCAGGTGGGCCGCGTCGGAGGCGGCAGACTGGGCAATTGTCGTTCGCTTTGGTGTGCAGAAGTTGGCCGATTTCCGGCGCCTGCCCGGGTGTGATCTCCGGCAGCGCGATCCCATAGAGCTGCATGGCTTTGGCGCGGCACCACGGGTTGCGGAGAGCGCGCAGCTTCAGCTCGGGGTTCCGCGCAAGGGCGAAGCTCGCATCCGGAGCGATCTCCCGCAGCAGTCCGATGGCATCGACGGCCTGAACGATCTCAGCCGGTGTGAGGCCGGTCTTCTCCTCAGGCTTGTGCGTTCGTAGGAACGCTTCCCAATCTGCAATCCCGATATTTTCCGTAAGGCAGAGCACGGCGAGCTGGCTCGTGCTTCGCGGCAGGTCAGGGCGTTCATGCAGGGCGCGAAGAAGCAGGTCCAAACGACTATCGCGATCGGCAATGGGTTTGCCAGGGCCGACTGCTGCAGCCGCGGATTTCGAGAGCAATGCCGCGGGAACGTCCGTTTCGACCGTGCTTGCTGCAGGAAGTGCGATCACCGCATCACGGAGAGAAAGCACCTGCGCCCCCGTGGCGGTTACACAGATCAATCCCGCTGGCACCTTGATCGTGACGCTCTTAGTGGCAGGATTCGTCGCGAGGACGCGCAAGATGCTCTCAGGCTGAAAGCTCCAGGTTGCCTGGAGGCCGCTTTCGGAAAGGGACGTGAGGAAAGCCTCCGACGGATTTGGCGGTCTGCTCGCGATCACCGACACCGGACCCACCATGCACACCAGCGCCAGCCTGACGGCGAGGCGAACAACGTTAAGGAGTCGCATGGTAGGTGCAGTCTCGCACACGGGTGCAATGGATCAATCTAGGCGTGAAGCGTGCCGACTCTTCCGGCACTCCAACCATAGCAGTAGACCCAACAGCGCTAGCAGCAACACGTTCTGGCCGATCTTCTCCGGGTAATTCACCTGTATGTCCGAACGCCCAAAGCACCCGCACGAGATATCCAATCCCCGCGCCCACGCGCTGCTCAGCGCCGCGATGAAAACAGCATCCAATGCGAGTAGCATCACCAGCGCGCCTGTGTACAGACGGCGGAAGACCAGCGCGAGACCCGCTAAGACTTCCAGCCAGGGCAGGTAGATCGCTGCCACGATCGATGCCGTCCAAGTCGTCAGCTGGTAGTTTTGGATTTCCAGGGCAAACGCCTGCGTAGCGGATCCGCCGGTGTCGAAATCCCAGATCTTCACCACCCCGGCGAAGATGAACAACCCACCGATGCCCACTCGGAGCAGCGTTGCCACTATCTGCCCTGCCATGCCGCCCAGCCTCCTTTTAGCACATATACATTTGTGATCTGCAGCTCTTCAGTGAGCCGCTTTCGAACGGCATGGCTGGCATCGCATGTCGCCCCGTCGCAGTAGATCACGACGGCATACTCGGGCTCCCATTCATTGAGGAACTCCGCGACCTGCGTTTCCCAGACATCCTCGTTCAGCAGCACCGCGTCGGGTGCATGCTCTGCTTCGTACTTCTGCCGCGAACGCGCATCCACCCAGAGCACCTTGTCGCCCCACATCTGCACGGTCGCCATCCGGACCTCCCCTTCCTGTAGCGGCTCTTCCTTTCTCCACTCCATCCGCGTTGCCGCCGTCTTGCTTGGCTTCCATTGAAGCTGCACTGCCCCTGAGACAAGCGCCGGCACGAGGGCCAGCGCAGCAAGCAGGGCCGCCTCTCTCAGGCCGCGGGCAATCACTTGATGCGCGCGTAGATGGTATAGGTGCGAGGCGCGTCCGCAGGGTAGTCCGTCTCCACACGCAACTCCGCCGTCTCCTTTCGATCCGTCGCAGCAGGCGTCACAAGCACTGTATACCGCTCGCCTTCTTCCGCGGTCTGCAACTTCGCTTGCACCCGTGGGTTCGTGCTTGTTACCGACTTCACCCGAACCTTGCGACCGTTCGCGGAGGTAAGCTGAATTAGCTTGGCGACGGGCTCGTCACCGATCCGCCAGAACACGAGACCCGGGCTCACCACAAAGGGCTGCTGCACGTCCACCCGCAGATCGAGGACCACGTCCGGCGCCTCCTTGCCTTCAGTGAAAACGGTTATGGTCTTCCGCTGCGGTCCCGTTCGACTGCCGAAGTTGAACTTGGCAACGATCTCGCCGGATTCTCCGGGAACGTACGTCTGCTTGGCCAGCTTCGCAGTCGTGCAACCACAGGAGGATCGAGTCCGCCGAATAGTCACTGGCGAACTTCCCACGTTTTTAAAGGCGAAGCGGGCCTCCACGTATTTGTCCTCAGGGCTGCGCTGGAAGTCCTGTATCGGCTGCTCCCACCGAAGTTCCGCTCCAGCGATTGCGGGAAGACAGGTGAGCAGCGCTAGGGTCACACGGAGAAAAGGCATCACCCATCGAGTGACAGGCGCGGAGTGCCCGGCGTCAAGCGGTTTGAGAACATGGTCTGAAGACGCAAATGGGTTGCATAAGCTGAATCAGTTTCTAGTCTGTCCAAATGAAATCGCTGATCCTGGCGTGTACCGCCATTGCACTGGCCTGCCTCCCAGCCTTCTCTGCCGATAAACTGGAAGTCTCCAGCTTCTCGTCCGTCCTCACGGAAATTGCTGAGCAGGTCGGCGGCGATCGCGTGGAGGTGACTGCTCATGTTAAAGCCGGCGTAGACCCGCACGAGTTTGAACCGAAGCCACAGGATCTCCAGCGCGTGTCGACGGCGAGCCTCATCCTGCTTTCTGCCAAGCACATGGAGCCCTATGTGGACAAGTTGAAGGAGAGCACTGGGGCAAAGGGGAAGCTGCTCGAGGTCGGCGATCAGTTCCCGTCTTTGAAGATGAAGGCCGGCGGACACGATCACCATGGCCATGCAGCTCCTGCCGCGAAGAAGAAGGGCGGCCACGATCATGATCACGATCATGACGCTGAGACTGTAGAAGACCCCCATTGGTGGCACAGCATCGCGAACATGCAGCGGGCCGTGAAAGTCGTACGCGATGCCCTTTCGGAGGTCAGCCCGGAGGACAAGAAGGCCTTCACCCAGAACGCGGCTGCTTACACGGCCAAGCTGGGCGAACTGCAAAAGTGGACCAAGGTGAAAGTCGCAGAACTCCCCAAGGACAAACGCAAGCTCGTGACTTCGCATGAGGCTTTCCAGTACTTCGCGCGGGAGCATGGCTTTACCATCTACGCGGTCGAAGGGCTTTCGTCGGCCAATCAGCCGTCCGCCAAGGAGGTGGCGGAGTTGATTCAGCTCCTCAAGAAGCAGAAGGTGAAAGCCGTCTTTGCGGAAGCAATCCAGAACCCCAAGATCCTGGAGGAGATCACCCGTGAGACAGGGGCGAAGCTCGGCGGCTCTCTCTATGCCGATGGCCTGGGTGAAGGGCCGGCCTCTACCTACGACGGCATGTATCGGCACAACGTCACCACGATTGTGGACGCCCTCAAATAAGTGCGAGGCTCCCCGCTCCTGCGCGCCCTGCTCTCGTTTCTCGTGATCCTCTTTGCGGGTTACCCGCTATGGAGGCTCACCGACACGGGACCCGCTGCCGCGATCGCCTTACCAGCGGAGACTACGGTGGCGGAAGCCCGCAGCTTGTCCATAGAGCTCACCTTCACGCGCCCACCCACGGCAGTAACCATCCAACACCTTGGGCAGGAGGTCTGGAAGGCAACGTCGCCAGAGGAGACTACAGAAGCGCAGCTGACCCTTCCTTATCCAGGACAGGGCATTGAACTCGTGTTCTCAGTGGCATGGCCCCAAGGCGAGATGGCGGCCCTACGCGCGAGCTTGCGGGATCCTGATGGTCAGACGCACGAACGCAGCGTTTGGGGAGAAGGAGAAACTACCGAAGTACTTTCGTTTCCGTGACTGCTGCCACTTCCACGCACTCGCATTCCCTTCAGGTTAGCGACCTCACGGTGAGCTATCACCGGATCCCTGCCTTGCACCATATCTCATTCGAGGTGCAGTGCGGACAATGCGTCGGCTTGCTTGGGCCAAATGGCGCGGGCAAATCGACGCTCCTTAAGGCATTGGCAGGTCTCGTGCAGTTCGAAACGGGCAGGATTAGTTTTCATGGCGAGGTCGTACACGGCGCCACGAAGGAGTTTGCGTATCTGCCCCAGCGCGAAAACATCGATTGGGATTTTCCCACTACTGTACGGGGAATCGTGGAGATGGGTCGCTACCTTCAGCTCGGCTGGTGGCGGCGCTATGGGAAGGACGACGCCGCTGCGGTCGAAGACGCGCTCGTTGCCATGGAGCTCAAGCCCCTCGAGAATCGCCAGATCAATGCGCTCTCCGGCGGGCAGCAGCAGCGCGCGTTTCTGGCCCGGGCGCTCGCGCAGCAGGCCCACGTCGTCCTTCTCGATGAGCCGTTTACGGGGCTGGATAGCCCCACGCAGCAGAGCCTCAAGATGCTTCTCCGCCGCTTGCGCGACCAGGGCAAGCTGATCATTGCCTCGCATCACGATCTCGCCAGCGTACCCGAGATCTTCGATCACGTGCTCCTGCTGAATGGCGAGCTGATTGCTGCCGGGCCGACTGGCGAGGTCTTCACCAAGGAGCACATCGACCACGCCTACCGCACCCGCGTCTTCTCGCGACTGGATCATCATGGACTGGCTGTTTGAACCCTTCAGCAACCACTTCATGCAGCGCTCGCTCGTCGCGTGCGCGCTGATCGGCTTTAGCAATGGCTTCCTTGGTGCCTTTGTCGTCCTGCGGCGTCTCGCGCTTATGGCCGATTCGTTGTCCCATTCGCTTCTCCCGGGCCTCGCGGTAGGGGTGCTTGTCTTTGGCCTCGCTCCCACCGGGCTCTTCCTCGGCGCGCTACTTGCCGCGCTCTTTGTCGCCCTCGGTGCGCAGCTCATTGCGCGCAATCCTCGCGTGAAGGAGGACACCGCCCTCGGCATCCTTTATACCGTCGCCTTCTCTCTTGGTGTCGTGCTGATTAGCTTCGTCAAGGTGCGCGTCTCATTGCTCCACTACCTCGTGGGTAACATCCTCGGCGTGTCCGACCACGATCTGTGGATCAGCTACGGGATCAGCCTCGTGGTCATCCCGGTGCTCGTCGCTTTACAGCGTCCGCTGCTCCTCACGCTCTTCGATCCCATGGTCGCGCGCAGCCAGGGCGTCCGGGTGGACGTGCTGAACTTCGTGCTGATGATCGCGCTCGTGCTCACGCTCGTTTCCTCGTTACAGGCCATCGGCGTCATTCTCCTGCTCGGGCTGCTCATTGCGCCCGCTGCGACGGTTTACCTGTTTAGTGACGACTATTCCGTGATGCTCTGGGGCGGGGGAATCCTTGGTATGGTCGGCTCCTGCCTTGGGCTCATTGCATCTTATTGGCTAAATCTACCGTCAGGAGCGTGCATCGTCCTGGTGCTTGGGATCATCTTCGCCTTCGCCTACCTCTTCAGTCCGCGCTACGGCATCCTCCCCCGCCTCCTTCGGCAACGTCATTTCCATGAGGAATCGCTCGCCCGCTGGAACGGTGGGAAGAACGAGAAGGTTCCGGCCCATCGTCATTGAGGGGCGAAGGATAGGCAGCGAAGATCGTTCACGATGAGTGTCGACGGTGACACCCTGACTCAAACAGGTATCGTGGACGGATGTTTGAAGCGTGTCCGGGAGGTGACGGGCTTGCCAAGTAAGGAACGCACCCGCGATTAGTGCGCTAGTCAAAAGTGTTTCCCCATCCGGATCACCGGCAGCGCCAAGTCGTTGGGTAGTGATACCTCATATCGCTCACTAACTGAGTAGCCGGCTGACAGATAGAGTGCCTCGCCTGCGAGTGTGGCAACCAACATTGCCTGGTGGAATCCAGCTTTCAGGAGTGCAGCCTCGCACGCGCTGAGTATCGCGCGACCGATCCCACGGCGCGTCCAGGATGGGTGTACGAAGAACGCACGGATCCGCGCCGGATCGCGTTGCGGGTTGAGCGCCGCATCCGGTTCCGATCGGGCCTGGTCTCCGCCGAACTCTGACAGGCGACGACTCCACCCGCCACAGCCGACGATTTGTCCTGAGTGCTCGACTACATAGTAAGTTCCGTCGGCAATGAGTTGTCGGTCTACGCCAAAAACCGGTCCGAGCGCCGCCTCCATCTGATCGGCGGAGTAATATGGAGCGTGCAAGACGCGCACGGAGAGTGGAATGAGGACCTCGAGGGCATCGATGTCATCCGCCGTCGCCGACCGTAGGGAGAAGGCCTCGTTCATAAACCCAGCGAGCTTCGGGTAAGCTCGGGCCGGTGTTCAGACCGCAAAGCCTGCATCCGCGAGCCCGCGCCGGAGGAGTGCCTTTCCGTCTTTTTCAACGACCTCGCCGTGGCCTACAACGATGCGATCAAAGTCCCATGCGAGCAGCCGCGCGAGTGATGCTTGGAAGGCGGTGCGGTCATTGACGCAAAGGCGGAAGATCCGGCTCATCCCCGGATACCGCTTAAAGCCCGCAATAAAGCGATGGAAGAAGCGGTCCCAGCCGCGCTCATCGGCTCGGAAGTTGAACACCAGATCAGCGACGATGAGCGTGCGCGAAGGACGGTGCAGCATCGCGTACTCACGCAGCTTGGGGGCGCCGTTCAGGGGAAGAACGTCAATCTCATCGGTCCACTCAGAGGGGAGTGTATCGAGCGGGTCGGTAGGAAACCCGACGACATCAGAAAAGCCCGGAGGCGCGAGGAAAGGAAGATCCGGAAACGCTTTGCGTCCGTCGTGCGCGTAGGTGTCGTGCAGCAGCATCGCCTCGACCAGCCAGCCTGGCGAGCCGAGTGCGCGGATCGCGCCTACGTCACCCGACGTGAAGGGCGCCATCGAGTGAATAATCATTCGTCCCGACTCAAGCCGTAGCACCGTTACATTCCGTCCATGCTGTGTGCCGAGTACGGAAAGCGGGTAGCTCTTGATCCAAAGATTGTCGGCGAGCGGACGCATGGAGATGTTTGCCCTAATCCTTGAGGCGATGGGGTACAGGCTTCGTTAGCACTTGGTTGGTCAGTTCGAAAGTCCAGTTTACTGCCTCAGTCAAAAGGGGCTATTTGCGCTTTCTACGGGACCGGGAGAGTCTTTACCTCTACGGACGGTCGCTTTACCTCAAGCTGACATCCATTTGTGCGAAAGGTAGGAGACCAAATCTGCTCGGACGACCGAGCAAATCCAGTCCCCATTGTGCCATTTTGGCGCATCATTGTGCCACATTGGCAAGTTGCCCTCTCAAATCGGGAGGACGTTCTCCCAATTTCAGAGGATGCCCTCTCAGTTTGAGACGTCATTGTGCCATTTTGGCACAATGCCCTCTCGATTCGGGAGGGCGGCCTCTGAAATCGAGAGAACGTCCTCTGGAATTCGGAGGCGATTTCACCAACGCAGGGCGGCTTCAGTATCCGGCGAAGAGTCTTAATCACCTCCCTGAATGGTTTTGCTAGGGGTGAGGTTCAGAGACTCTCCTAGGAGCCAAATCTTCTCTGGCTCAAGGGCAGGAGGAGACCGCGATTAGAGGGAGCGTACCCGTCTCTCTCGGGTGGATGTTGGCTGGATTGCGATGCGGTGCTGTCGGATCCGCTTCCACACCCCTGCCCAGTAGATGAAGTAGTAGCCGACGACTACCGCGCCCACGGCCATGGACCCCGCAAGGCCGGAGTGAGCCAGCCAGGACTGGACGTCGGGAGTGGTGGTCCAGGCGTGCCATGCGCGCCAGAGGCCGAAGCCGATCTTCGTGGCAATGGCGGCGGAAAGGGCAAGGACGAGCCAGCGATTGGGCGTGTAGTGCAAGGTGGACGCACCGGCTTCCCAAAAGGTGAGCGCAAGCCCGGCAAAGCCCAGCGCGCAACCAACAGCCAGGCCAGCTACACTGTAAGTGAAGGCCCCGGGGAGCCAGGTGCTGCTGATCGCCGAAAAGATCATGAAGATTGCGGTGGACCCGGCGAGGGACCAGGTGTTGAAGGCGGCCACCCAGCCGCGTCCAGGACGCCGTGCGGTCCCGGCGCGGTAGCGCTGCACAATCGAGAAGGGCAGCAAGAGCACGATGATCGCAGGAACGATGATCAGCATTAGCGGCAGGAAGAGGAGTGGCACGGCAGGATGGTAGCGAAGCGGGCTCTCGCGGATGACGGGAAACCCTTTGTAGGTGTCACCCAGCTTTCATGAAACTCCACTAGGCAATCACTCGGATTCCAGTACCGTCCCATCTAACCGGGACCCTCTATTGCCTCCAGAATTGCTCCATGATCCCGTCGAGTCTAGTGCCCCGTCGGAAGCGCCTGCCCGGCGCCTTTCCAGTGATCTGCGCGATCTGCTGGAGGAAGCGCGCGGTCGATCGCTGACGCTCGGTGAACTGGAGGAAATCCTGCAGGGACGCGGTTTTGCGCTCTTCATCCTGCTGGTCTCGATCCCCTTCCTGTTTCCTGTTTCCATCCCAGGGCTGTCGATCCCCTTTGGGATCGTGGTGATGCTCCTTGGTCTGCGCATTGCCACCGGGCAGAAGCCGTCGTTACCGGGTATAATCCTGCGCCGGGAGGTAAAGTACGCGACCCTGGAGAAGATGATCTGCTTCGCGCTGAAGCTGTGCGGGAAGATGGAAAAGATCGTGAAACCTCGCATGCATTTCATGCAGCGCTGGCCGGGGATGATGAATCTGATTGGGATCGGGATTGCGTCTGGTGGGCTGCAGCTTTGCCTACCGCTTCCGCCGCTCATCCCATTTTCCAATTTTATCCCGGCGCTCTCGATTGTGCTCCTCACGGCTGGGCTGATGGAGCGTGACGGCCTGGCGGTGCTCTTCGGCTACGTCGTGAATATTGCGGCGTGGATCTACTTTGTGGCGATGTTTGCGGCAGCGGGGAAAAGCGTGGAGTGGATCATTGACTACTATCAGCGGCACTTTGGGATCTAAGTGCCGCGCGCTAAAAGGCCGCACTCGTGAGCACGCGCGAAAGCCTTTCTACAAATAGCTTTTGCTTTTTGTGAAAACGCCGTTGTAGCCTCCACCGCAACCCTTCATGAAAACCCTCCTTTGCAGTCTTGCCATCCTGTCCTCGATGGGCGCTGGTGCCCTCGGCGACATCCATGATCCGCCTATGAACGACCATGGTCCCACGCGTAAGCTGGGACGCGGCATCGCGAACGTGGCGTTTGCCGCTGTGGAGCTGTCGATCAATCCTACCGAGATCAATGAGCGCGAAGGCAATGCCGCTGGTTTCTCCTATGGTGTGGTGAAGGGCGTGGGCCGCTTCTTCTTCCGGATCGGCATGGGCGTGTACGACATCGCTACTTTCCCGATTCCGACCTACAAGGGCTCATATCGTCCTCCTTACAAGCTCGACCCACCTTGGATCCATGGCGGGTACGAGGAGTTCCCGCCGGAGCTCGGCTTCGAGTCGCGCTACGATTACGTCCGGACTTACCACGGCTGGTAGGACGACGTTCCAACATTCTCGAAGAGGCTCCCGCCCGATCGGCGTGAGCCTCTTTTCTTTTCCGGGATCGATTCCATGGGCATGAAGGTGCAACTCGAAGTCTCAGACGTCGCCTTTGGTGGGCGCGGGGTAGCCCGTTACGAGGGAAAGGTCTGCTTCCTGCCTTTTGTCGTACCAGGAGAGCGAGTCACGGCGCGGATTGTCCGGGACAAGAAGAAGTTCGCGGAAGCCGAGCTGATCTCCGTGGAGACTGTTTCGCCCAATCGGGTGGAGCCGCGTTGCCCGTACTTTGGCCGCTGTGGCGGCTGTGCCTACCAGCACATTGCGTATCCCGTGCAGCTCGCGCTAAAGCATGCTCAGGTGGAGCAGACGCTGAAGCGCGTGGGAAAATTTGCCGAGGTGCCGATGCGGCCCATCGTGGCTTCGCCGAAGGAGTACGATTACCGAAACCGAATCCGCGTGCACGTGCAGGAGGGAGTGACCGGCTTTTATGCGCTTGGATCGCGTTCGCTAATCGATGTGGCGCAATGCCCCATTGCCGCGCCTGAGGTCAACGCCGAGCTGGCTGCGATCCGCAAGCGATCGTTGCCGGATGGTGACTACGTGCTGAGCGCACGGAAGCGGGGGCGCTTCTTCGAGCAGACCAACGACGCTGTCTCGGCAGCGATGCTGGAGGTGGTGGCGCAAGGCATCGGTGAAGGGCAGAAGGTGCTGGTGGACGCATACTGCGGTGCTGGCCTCTTCGCGAAGCACCTCCGGTCACGGTTTTCGCGGGTGATTGGGATTGAGGAGAACGCTTTCGCGGTCGATGTGGCGCGTCATGGCGCGGGGGAATCCGAGAGCTATATCGCCGGTGACGTGCAGGTGCATCTCGGTGAAATCCTGAGCGCGCATGATCCTGCAACGATGACAGTGATCCTCGATCCGCCAGCGATCGGAGTGGTCCCGCGGGTGCTGGATCTCCTGCTCGGCAGCCGACCCCGGGAGGTGGTGTATGTATCGTGCAATCCGGCGACGCTGGCGCGGGACCTTGCTTCGCTTGCGAGTGCCTACGAGCTGAAGGCGATTACGCCGCTCGACATGTTCCCTCAGACTGCCGAGATCGAAGTCGTCGCGCAGCTGGTTGCGAAGGTTTAGCGGGCCGCTTTGAGCTGATAGCGGCCGGCGGCATCAACCTCGTATGCGGGGACGAGTCGCCGTTGCTCGAAGGCCACGTAAGCTTCTGCGAGATTCGCCCAAAACACGCCGAAGCTCGCGACCTTCTCGGGATGCTGCGCCTGGTACTCGGTCCAAGCGGGGCTATCCATGGCTGCAGGGAAGACGTGAACCGGAATCTCGCGCTGACCTCGCTTCGCGGTCTCGTGGGCCAGGATGTAGAGCTGCTCGATCGCGGGGTCACCGAGCGCCACGCACCCGATTGAGACATCTTTTCCATGGATGAAGATGTCGAAGCCCGGGCGCTCCGGATCACCAAGGATGCGGTCCGAGGCATTGGGGTAATTGATTCCCAATGAGAGGTGGAACAGACTGCGTGGGTTGAAGCGGTCCAGCAAGTACAGTCCCTCGGGAATCTGGCGATCGCCTTCGCGGCGCTTTGGTCCGAGCTCCCCGGAAAAGACCGCAAAGGGGTAAGTCGCGAGCTGGATGAAAGGGCCGTTCTCGCGCGCCCAGATCTCCAGCCGCTGCTCCAGCTTCAGGATGCGCAGGAAGATCTCGCGCGGCGGGTAGGGGAGCTTTGCGTCCGTGCAGAGCTTCGCGACCGCAGCGCCATGGTTTCTTTGCGCAACGGCCACCCGGTCCATGTCATCGCTTTCCGCAGCCACGCCTCGCTGCGCAACTGCCGCCGCTCCCGCAAGCAGCAGAACCAGTGCGACTGCGCCCGCGGCCCGCATCGCTACCCTAGGAACTCACTCACGACCAGCGTCGCATTGTGTCCGCCGAAGCCGAAGGAGTTGTTCATCGCCACGCGCACCTTCCGCTCCTGCGCGGTATTCGCCACGTAGTTCAGGTCGCACTCGGGCGCGGGGTTATCGAGGTTGATCGTCGGCGGCAGGACACCGTGCTTGATCGCGAGCGCGCAGACGATCGTCTCGACCGCACCGGCTGCGCCGAGAAGATGCCCCATCATGGACTTCGTGGAACTCACCGCGAGGTTGTTCACCAAGTCGCCGAAGACCGCTTTGACCGCTCGCGTTTCAGCAAGGTCGCCGACCGGTGTCGAGGTCCCGTGGGCATTGATGTAGTCGACCTGGTCCAGGTTCAGCCCAGCCTTGGCTAGAGCCATCCGCATGCTGCGCTGAGCCTGCTCGTGATTCGGCAGCGGCGACGACATGTGGAAGGCGTCGGCAGTCAGGCCGTACCCGACCAGCTCACCGTAGATCCGCGCGCCGCGCTTGCGTGCGTGTTCCAGCTCCTCGAGGAAAACAACACCGGCGCCCTCGCCCATGATGAAGCCGTCGCGGTCGCGGTCGAAAGGACGCGACGCCTTTTCAGGCGCGTCATTGCGCGTGGAGAGCGCCTTCATCGCCGCGAAGCCGCCAATCCCGAGCGGCGTCACGGCCGCTTCCGATCCACCTGCGAGGAAGCCTTCAGCATCGCCGTCGCGGATCATCCGCCAGGCCTCACCGATGGAATGCGCCGAAGTTGCGCACGCGCTGACGGTCGCGAAGTTCGGCCCCTGAAGACCGAGGTCCATGGAAACCAGACCGCTCCCCATGTTGGAAATCATCATCGGGATCATGAAGGGCGAGATCCGTCCCGGTCCCTTCGTCATCATGTTCGTGTGCTGATCCTCGAGAGTCTTGAGGCCGCCGATCCCCGAGCCGAGCATCACGCCGATCCGTTCTGGATCCTGGACGTCACTGAGCCCGCAATCCTCCCACGCGAGCTTGGACGCAGCCATCACCAGCTGTGCATAGCGGTCTGCCCGGCGCACATCTTTGGGTGTCTTGAAGTACTTCGCCGGCTCGAAGTCCTTCACCTCGCCCGCGATCTGACACTCGCTTTGGGACGAGTCGAAAAGGGTAATCCGATCTACTCCACTGCGGCCTTCCGTGAGATTGCTCCAGAGGGTTTTAAGGTCCAGACCCAGCGGCGTGACGACGCCCATGCCGGTGATGACAACTCTGCGTGCTTGACTCATATTTTCGGATCGGCGGGAAATGCGGAGCCGGCTACCTCACCTCTATTCCCCGCATAGTGCAAATGGAAACTACCTTGAAGCGGGTGCCTTTGCATCCGCGAGGGCGGGAGAAGCACCCGCGATCTTCCCGATCTCCTGAAGCAGGCCCTCCTGCGTCAGCCCGTCCTGCACCAGGGGAGTCGGCTCACCAGGCCGGTGCAGCACATAGAGAGGCACGCTGATTCGGTTTAATTTGGCCAGCGCCGCTTTGATCACCGGGTCCTCGTTGGTGTAATCGGCCTTCAATGCGAGCACGTTCTTCTCGCGGAAAGCGCCGCGCACGGGGTCAGTTTCCAGGACGACCCGCTCGTACACCTTGCAGTTCAAGCACCAGTCCGCAGTGAAATCGATGAACACCGGTTGCCCTGCGGCTAACGCCGATGCGAGCGCCTCTTCGGAATAAGGCTGCCACGGGATCCCACCGGCGACACTGAGCGCGCGCTCAGATTTCCCACCTGCGAGCGAGTCCTTCAGCGGCGCGTGCAGGAGCGCGTAGTAGCCGCCGATTGCGACGACCAGGACGACCGCCCAACTCACCACTCGATGCCGGGAAACCCCGAAAGCCCAGCTGGCCACGCCGAGGGCGAGGAGATACCAGAGCATCGCGCTCACGGTCTCCGCACCACGGCTTGTCCCGAGTACTCCGACCAGCCAAACGACCACGCCGAGCACCGCAAAGCCGAGCAGTTGCTTCACCCGCTCCATCCAGACACCTGGCTTCGGCAGGTACCGCATCCAGGCCGGATGCGCAGTCAGCGCCACGTACGGGAGGCTCATTCCGGCTGCGATCATGAAGAAGAGGAGCAACACCGCCCACCAGGGCTGGGTGACTGCATAGCCTAGGCTCGTGCCTAGAAACGGCGCGGTGCAGGACGTGCCGAGCAGGGTGGTGAAGAGCCCGTGCGTGAAGGCCCCGCCGTAGCCTTCCTTCGTTGAGAGTTCGTTCAGCTTCGTCGCGGCCCCGCCGGCGAGCGTGATCTCGAAGACGCCGAGCATGTTCAGGGCGAAGACGTAGATCAGTGCGATCATGCCCGCGAGGAGGAACGGATTCTGGAACTGGAAGCCCCAGTTCAGCCCGCTTCCGGCAGCCTTCAGGACAATCACAGCAATCGCCAGTGCGAGGAAGAACGCGAACACCCCAGCCGCGAAGGCGAGCCCGAGCCGCCGGACGCGTGCGGGCGATTCCTTGGCCTGGTTTAGGAACCCAAAGATCTTCAGCGCAATGACCGGCAAAACGCATGGCATTACGTTCAGTACCAGTCCGCCGAGGAAGGCGAGTCCGAGCATTCCGAGCAGCCCCTGTACGGGCGTGGCCGAAGGCGCAGTCGTCGTCGTGGCTCCTGGTGAGACCGCAGCCGTGCCTCCCGCGGGCACTTCCCAGCCCTGGCGCGGCTTGTCACCTTGCTGAGTGACGAAGAGCCCACTCCATGCAGCCTTGTCGCCGATGTCCCCATCCGTCGGAAGGGTGACCTGCCTGTTACCATCGGTGCTCACTGGCCCGACCTTTGGATGGGCCGCCACTATGCCCTGTGGAGGGACGGGAAAGAACTCCAGCTTGAAGTCCGGTGGCAAGCCCGTGACTGCAATCACGATCTGCTTAGGATCCGAGAAATCCCATGTGGCGGTTAACGGGGCTGGCCCGGCCATCGGGAGTTCGCTCCGCCACTTGGCAAAAATCTGCTCGTTGGCCGGCGCGTCGGTTCCCGCCGGCAGGGAGAGGGAGATCTCGCTTTTGCCCGGGATGCAGGTCTGTTCACACGCGAGCCAATTCAACGTCGCCGCGAACGTGAGCGGACCAGTGGGCAGCGTCGCAGGAGGCGTAATGGTCACCGGGAGCAGCAGCTCGCCCTCGTACACATAGCTGAGGAGATCGCCCTCATCCTCGCGGGAATGTGGGAGTGGCCATTGGATCGGACCGGCGGTGAAGCCCTCTGGTAGCTTCCACTCCAGCCGCGGGGCGCCTCCGGAATCTCCAGGGAACTTCCAATAGGTGTGCCACCCCGCTTTCAGCTTCATCACCACGCCAGCAGTGAAGGGCTTCCCGGCCGCCACCGCCGTAGTGTCGGCGATCAGCGAAGCCTGCACGAGTTCCTCCGCGGCGGGCAGCTGAGCCACGCCACGAGTGACGGTGCAGGCAGCGAAGGTCAGCAGGAGCAGGAGAAAACGTGCGGTGCGCATGGAATGTTGGGAACGTGCCGAGCCGACGCTTAGACGCGAGCCCGGCGCAAGCGTTCGATGTTGGCACGGCTGCGCCGAAACCGGAAGCTCACCGCTCACGCAGCACGTCAGCGTTCTGCGCGATGTAGTTGAGGGGTTTTGGCGTTTTCTTCACAAGTGCCACAACCATTGGGCTCCGGCGGGGCGAGTTGCGGGCGGGATTTTATGCTGGGGATGCTCAAGCTTTCATCAACGGAGGCTCGAGGCCGAGCTTCGGAAGCTCACGGTCGAGCCTCCTCGACCCAAACGTTCTATGAAAAAGGCTCGGCGTTCTATCGACGAGGCTCAACGTCGAGCTTCCGAAGCCCGGCGTTTAGCTTCCAAGGCTCAACCTTGAGCTTCTGAAGCTCGACCTTCTGTAGGCGAGGCTCGGCAGCGAGCTTCGAAAGCTCGGCGTTCTAGGAATGAAGCTCGCTATCGGCGCTACCGAGTCTCTCCCTTTTTAGTCGAGAGGCCCTCGATCGGCAGAGTTTGCCAATATGACGAAGTCGTCCGATTTGGTAAGTGCGCTGGCACCCCTCCGGGGTGCATTCGTGGAGATACGTGTTCCCGGGGTGTCGCGGAGCTCAACCCCGGGCTAATGGCTCTAACCCCTGCCGGGGTCGCTTTCGCCGAAAATCGTGAGCCGTGGGTGAGCAGTGGAGAGAGCCTGCGGGGTGAGTTGTAGGGAAGTAGTGGGGTGAACCCTGGTGAGCCGTCGGTGAGCTTCTTAATGTCTTCTCGGTCCCTGAAGCCGAAGGTTTCGCATCCATTAGCCAGGGGTTGAGCTCCGCGATACCCCTGGTACGCGTTCCAAACGGCCCGACCCCGGCAGGGGTCGCAGCACGATGAGTGTGCGATCAGGGCTTAGCCGGGCCGTCCCAGGTGTCGGTGCGGAAAGGAGAGGCCGGGAGACCAGCCTCGTTGCCAAGATTTGCCGCTGGATTGTCTGCCCACGCGTAACGCGCGGCAACAGGTGTGGCGACCTGCGGGCTCTGCAGGACGACATGGTCGCCTTGGATCTCTGCCTCGGCCCAGACAAACTTGCGATCTTCCCCGGCGATGGCAAAGCCCGTGAGCTTGGCACCATCGAGAGCCTTAAGCCCCTGCGCATGGCGGAAGCTGAGGCGAATCTTGCCGTCCTCGACCTGCGCGCCCGTAAAGATGGGGCCGGAGAATTCCTGCTCATGGTAATAGACCGTGGCGAGCGCGTTCAGGGCAAGACGCCGACCGACCTCTTGCTTGTTCTTGGGATGGATGTCGCCGGCTTCACCGATATCGATCGCTACTGCCATCCCGGTGTGTGGGAGCTCGAGGGTCTGAAGCTGTGCTTCACGGAGGGCCGCCCACTGAGACTCGGTAGGTTGATCGTGACGCTGCATGAAGTTCGCGAGTTGCACGAAGAGGAAGGGGAACTCGCCAACCGCCCAGCGTTCGCGCCAGCTCTGGATCATCGTTGGGAAGAGCTTCGCATACTGAGTTGCGCGTGAAGCGTTCGACTCGCCCTGGTACCAGATTGCGCCGCGAATGGTGTAAGGCAGGAGCGGATGGATCATCCCATTGTAGAGGCAACCCGGGCTGCCAAAGGGATCGCCGCCTCTTGGTGCATCCGGTTTCTTCGGGACGGGAGTGCCGGCGGCCTTGGCGGCATCCGCAGTGACCTGCCACTCGGCGATCACTTTGTCGTGGGCCTCCTTCGCCGCGGGGTAGGCAGCGACTGCGGTCTCCCATGACTTGACCATGCCCGCGAGTTCCGGTTCCGCGGCGAGCACTTCCTTTGGGGTCCAATGCTCTGCCGGAGTACCGCCCCACGACGAATGGATGAGACCGATCGGCACCTTCAGGCTCTGGTGCAGCTTACGCCCGAAGTAGTAGGCAACGGCAGAGAAGTTCGAGACCGTCTCCGGGGTGCAGACCTCCCACTTGCCTGCGCATTCCTCCTGCGGCTCGAGCTTCGGCGCGCGCGCCACGGTAAACATACGGATCTGTGGGAACGTCGCGGCAGCCGCTTCCTCAGTCGGATTTGCGGAACTCCGCACCGACCACTCCATGTTCGATTGACCGGACCCGACCCACACTTCACCCACCGCGACATTGCGGACAGTGAGCGTGTTCTTTCCCGTGATCGTGAGGTCACCTGCTTCTCCCGGAGTCAGCCCGGCGAGCTTCACGCTCCACTTGCCTTGCGCATCGGCGATTGCTTCGACCTTCTTTCCCGCGAGCTGTACGCTCACTTGCTCCTGAGGGTCCGCCCAGCCCCAGATGTTCGCAGGGGTTTCCTGGGGGAGGACCATGTTGTCGCTGATCAGCGAGGGGAGGCGGACATCGGCCTGAGCGGCGGCCGTGAGGAGGAGTGAGACGGCGAGGCACAACCGGTGGCGCGCGAGGACGGGATGCGAGGTCATTGGGAGGTCGATATGGAAAGCAGAAGGAGGAGGGTTGTCGAGCGGGACGGCGGCTTACGAAAGGATGCCGCGCACCAGCTTCCCCTCGACATCCGTGAGGCGATAGTAGCGGCCCTGGTGCTTGAAGGTGAGCCGCTCGTGATCGATGCCGAGCTGATGGAGGAGCGTCGCCTGGAGATCGTGAACGCTCACGGGAGAGTCGACGACATTGTATCCGAGATCGTCCGTGGCCCCGTAGGTGATACCGCGTTGGATCCCTGCACCCGTCATCCAGATCGTGAAGCAGCGCGGATGGTGATCCCTGCCGTAATCGGTGGCGGTCAACTTGCCCTGAGAGTAGTTGGTGCGTCCGAATTCACCGCCCCAGACCACGAGGGTGTCGTCGAGCAGACCGCGCTGCTGGAGATCGGTGACCAGTGCGTAACCGGCGCGATCCACATCGGCGCATTGGCGGCGGATTGCCTTGGGCAGGCCGCCGTGCTGATCCCAGCCCGGATGGTAGAGCTGGATGAAGCGGACATCCTTCTCCGCAAGGCGGCGCGCCAGCAGGCAATTCGCGGCGAAGGTCCCAGGAGTGCGTGCCTCTTCGCCATAGAGCTCGTAGGTGCTATCTGGCTCGTGCGCGAGGTCCATGACTTCGGGCACGCTCGTCTGCATGCGGTAAGCCATCTCGTACTGGCTGACTCGCGCGGTGACTTCCGGGTCGCCCAGGCTCTCGAATTGCAGCGTGTGCAGCTCAGCAAGGCGGTCGAGCATCTTGCGTCGACTCTCGCGAGACACGCCTTCCGGGTTCTTCAGGAAGAGGACGGGATCACCACCGGAACGGAACTGGACGCCCTGGTGCACTGAAGGCAGGAAGCCATTCCCCCAGAGACGCGCATAGAGCGGCTGGTCGATGCGATCGCGCGAGATCAGGACGACGAAGGCGGGCAGGTTCTCGTTGGCATTGCCAAGACCGTACGAAAGCCACGCGCCCATCGAAGGTCGGCCCGGGAGCTGGTGGCCGGTCTGGAAGAAGGTGATCGCGGGGTCGTGGTTGATGTGCTCGGTGTGCATCGAGTGCACGAAGCAGAGCTGGTCCGACATCTTCGCGGTCCAAGGAAGGAGATCGCTGACCCAGGCGCCGCTTTTCCCGTGCTGGGCGAAGCTGAACTGCGAGCCGGCGAGGGGCAGCCGCGCTTGATTCCCGGACATGCCGGTGAGGCGCTGGCCCTTGCGCACTTCAGCCGGGAGATCCTCACCGTTCATCTTCTGAAGGAGCGGCTTGTGATCGAAGAGATCGTGCTGAGACGGGCCGCCCGCCATGAAGAGGTAGATGATGCGCTTGGCTTTAGGCGCAAAGTGGGGAAGCGCGCTGGCGGCCGGCGCGGCCGCCTCTGCGAGCAGATCGGTAAGTGCCATCCCGCCCATGCCGAGAGCGAATCGGGAGAGGAAGTCCCGCCGGTTCATGCCGAAGTTCACGTGATCGCAGAACATGACTTAGAAGGTGGAGTTAGCGGCGCATCACCGCTTCGTCGTGATTGAGAATCGCCTGCGCGAGCACAGTGGTGGCGGCGAGCTGAGCCGGGGAAAGCAGGGGATCGGCGGGGCTTTCGCCGTTCGTGAGGAGCAGCCGGGCAGCGGCTTCGTCGCTCTCGAAGAGAGAACGCTGCTCGGCAAGCAAACGCTGGAGGATCTCGACCTCAGGCGCAGTCGGCCACCGACTGGTGATGCTGCGGAAAAGCGCGCGGACGCGTTCGGCGTCGTTGCCGGGAGCCTTCAGAGCGCGTTCGGCGGCTGCTCGAGCGGCTTCGACGATCTGCACGTCATTGAGCAGCGCGAGGGCCTGGAGCGGGGTGCTGGTGGATTGCCGACGCACGCTGCAAAGGCTGCGCTCAGCCGCATCGAAAGTGACCATGGCGGGCGGAGGGACAGTGCGCTTCCAGAACGTGTAGAGGCTGCGGCGGTAGAGATCTGGGCCCCGGGCTGGTTCATACTTGGGCTTGCCCATGGCGATCTCCTCCCAAAGCCCGGCGGGTTGGTAAGGCTTCACGCTTGGCCCGCCAATCTTCTCCGACAGCAGGCCGCTCACCGCGAGCGCCTGATCGCGCAACATCTCAGCACTGAGCCGCCGCGCGGGACCACGGGCGAGGAGGAGATTATCGGGATCCCGGGAGAACAGATCCGGGGAAGCGGTACTGTCCTGGCGGTAGGTGTGGCTCAGGGCGATCTCCTTGAGCAACGCCTTCACGTTCCAACCGCCCGCGATGAATCCGCGTGCGAGCCCATCCAGCACAGTTGGATGGCTGGGGAGTGTTCCTTGCAGACCAAAGTTGTCGCTGGTCTCCACCAGGCCTCGACCGAACATCATCTGCCAGAAGCGGTTCACAGTCACACGGGCAGTGAGCGGATGTTCAGGATCAAGGAGCCACTGCGCGAGGCCCAGACGGTTACGCGGCGCACCAGCGGGAAAAGCCGGGAGAGCTCCGGGTGTGTCGGCAGTTACCTCGGGGCCGTGGGAGTCATACACGCCGCGCTCGAGAAGATAGGCGGGCTTTGGCGAAGAAAGCTCGCGCATCACCATGGCTTCCGGGATCGGCTCGACGGCTTTGCGCTCAGCGTCGCGTGCTGCGGCAAGGTCAGTGCGAGCGGCCATAGAGGCAGGATCAACTCGGGCCAGGTAGTAGGCGAAGAGGCTCGCGCGTTCACTGGGAGGCAGACGCTCGACAGGTGTGTTTGCGATCCGTTCCTGCTCGGCCGAATTCGTCAAGGCGCCGACCTCCAACGCGGTTAGAGCCGTGGCAAAGACCTGCAGACGGGCGACCGCGCCGTCCTTAAAGCCAACATCCCGGAAGCGCTGCCCGATGGCGAGATCGGGCTCACCCTCGCCGCCATACGTGATGTCCTTCACCAAATGGTCGCGCACGATCTCGACCGAGCTCTCCTGGCCATCGACATACACGCGTACGCCGCGTGCCCGGCTAGAGCCATCGTAGGTAACTGCCACCCTTGTCCATTTACCTGGTGCGAGCACCTGGTTCGTGCGGACCTTAAGTGCGTTCCCGGGCCACATGTGATGCAGGCCCACGGCAATCCGGCCGTCCTCCAGCAGGACTTCATACCCGCGGCTGCCGGCATCGACCGGAGCCTTGGAGTAATGCAGGACCACCGCACGGGCAGTCGGCGCAGCTGGAGCACGGAGGTGCATCGCGATGGTGAACGGGCTGCTGCGGTTGAAGCGCCCAACACCCGGAAAGGTGTAGCCGTTCTCGCCATCGAGCACTGCACCAGTAACCGCTCCATCCTGAACGAGCGTGGGATTCTCTACCACGCGCGCGGGCAGGGTGGGGTCGGCATCGTTCGGGACCGCAGCGCCATCGCGCTTGGAAAAGTCGTAGTCACCTATAGCCGTCGGGTTCGTGAAAGGAGCTGAGGGATCGCGCTTCGCCAGCCACTCGGTAAAGCGGCGCTCGGCACCCTTCTCTGTTCCTACGCAAGCCACTTCCGCCGCCTCAATCTCCTTGCGAAGGCGCCCGAGATCCTGGTCCTGCGCATCGCTGGAAAGGAGCAGCGTGGGGACCGGCATGGCATTCGTGAAGAAGGTCGTCTGACCGGCTTCGTCGATGTTCTGGAAGAAGGCGAACAACGCGTAGAAGTCGCGCTGGGTGATCGGATCGTAGCGATGATCATGGCAGCGCGCGCAGTCGAGCGTGAGCCCGAGGAAAGCCGTGCCAAAGGTATTCACGCGGTCCACCACGTAGGCGACCCGATACTCTTCCTCCACGATCCCGCCTTCCTCATTCTGCATGTGCAGGCGGTTGAAAGCCGTGGCCAGCCGCTGCTCTTTCGTAGCGTCCGGGAGTAGGTCGCCCGCGAGTTGCCAGGTGACGAACCGATCGTACGGGAGATTCTCATTGAAGGCATTAATCACCCAGTCGCGCCATGGCCACATCGCGCGCGGACGATCCATTTGGTAGCCGTGAGTGTCGGCAAAGCGCGCGACATCCAGCCACTCCGTAGCGACGCGTTCGCCGAAGCGAGGCGAAGCGAGGAGGCGATCCACCGCCGCCTCATAGGCGGCTTCGCTCGGATCCTGGAGAAACGCATCCAGCTCCGTCGGAGTAGGCGGCAGGCCCGTAAGGTCCAAAGTGACCCGGCGGAGCAGCCGCTCGGCAGTGGCCCGGGGCGCCATTGCGAGAGTCTCATTGGCGAGACGCGAGGCCACACCTTCGTCGATTATCTCGCGCAACTGGCGAGGCTGATTGGCTGGTGCAATTGGTTCGAAAGCCCAGTGCTTTCCCCAGACTGCACCTTCCGCCACCCACTGGTTGAGAATGCTTACCTCCGCCTTGGTCAGCTTCCGGTTCGCATCGTGCGGAGGCATCATCTCGTCGCGATCCGTACTGGTGATACGCAGCACCAGCTCGCTGCGCTTCAAGTCGCCGGGCGCGACTACCGTGATTCCGTCCTCGGTCCGAAATGCTCCTTCCTTGGTGTCGAGTCGTAGATCCGCCTTCCGCCCCTTCTCGTCTGGACCATGGCACTTGAAGCAAGCATCCGAGAGTATCGGCAGTACATCGCGCGAGAAGTCGACCCCGGCATTCGTGCGGAATACGCCGGTGGTAAGCGCGAACGAGAGGCAGGCAAGAGCGAGCCGAATTGTCCTGCGGGGGAGGATCATCAGAGAAGTAACCAACAATGGGCGGGAAGCTTTGATGCGCAAGCGGATGCTTCCCGCCCCTTGATCGGTCACACGTCCACGCGAATCGTCACATCCTCAGACCAGCCGATTGTCGTGACCGGATCGGTGACACTCTTGGGAATCGTCAACTTTACGGTGCCAACCTGCACTTTGCCAATGGCCTGCGCGACGATCCCAAACTGATCGCCAGCTTCCGCCGTTCCCGCGGCTTGCCCCTTGATGATCACGCTCGCGATCCGCGAGGAAGTCGTCTGCGCGCCCACCGCGTCGTCGGCAGTGCCCCAGAAGCCGTCGTCCCCGGGTGCCACGCCCGCCACGATGTTGCTCTCGAGCAGGTCGCCTTTGATCGACACCTTGCCAATCTCAGCAGCGCCGCTGGTCAGGTTTTCCAAACTGCTAAAGCCAGCGAGCAGATTGAAGTGCGAGGCCGTACCGCCAATGTCGACCTTCCCGATTGTCGTAGACTTGCGCGCATCATCGGGCGTGCTCCCCGCAACAATCACTACAGCGCTGTCGGCACTGCCCGTAATGTCGCCCTTGATCTTTAGCTGACCGATGGTGGTGGACGAGACGATGACCGCAGTATCCAGCCCAGGCGTCTTCGCTGCAGTGATACTCCCGCCGATCGTCACCGTACCCAGTGATTGAGCAGAGATGGAGCCCGGCGCAAAGGTGTCGAAGGGATTGGCGCGAGTTAAGCCATTTTGAAACGACTCGTCGGTCCCTCCGCGGATGTCGCCTTTAATCGTCAAAGTCCGCAGTGCGCCTTCCACCACCACGCGACCGGTGGCGTCTGCGGTGCCGCCCAGCAGTGATCCTGCAATGCTGATCCCCCCTACGTCATCACTGGAATACACAGCTCCACTCCGTGAAGTCCCGCCGCCGACCACGTTCCCGGCGATGCGAACACTGAGATAGCCTTCTGCCGAAAGGACACCCGAGTAGGTGCCATCCCCGCCGACTATGCTCCCGCCAATCTGCGCCGAGCGAATGAACCCATTGGCGCCTACGCTTCCACTGCGGAAGCCGTCCCCTCCAATCATTCCCTCACCGATCTGGAGAATTCTGATCCCGTCTCGTGCATAGACCTGTGACGAGAGGTTTTCGGCACCCCGGTCGATCACGGGTCCGGACACTGCAACCGTGTCGCTGCCGCCGCCTTCATTGAAATAGCCGCCCTCTGCTCCGATCAGAGCACCTCCAATCTTGAGGCGCGACATTGCTCCGCCGCTGCTTTGGAGGCTCCCGCTATTCCCCCCATCTCCCCCGATCATATCGCCCTTGATTGTCACATTGGAGATCTTACCGATGGCACGGATCTCGCCGCTTTGAAATCCATCTCCACCGAGCACGCTACCGCCAATTTTGATCGTGCTGATGTCCCCGGAGGCCAGGATCGATCCTGAGTTTCCGGCCGAGCCACCCACCACATCACGCGTGATTTTCACCTGGCCGATGTTTCCGCCGCTCTCGATCTGAGGTTGTGCCGGACCGTCCTGGTCATCTCCGCCGACGAGCGATCCTTTGATCGTGACGCTCTTCAGCAGCGTGCCCGCGCTGATCCTGCCGCTGGCGTCACCGTCGCCGGAACGGAGGTCGCCCCCGATGGTGATGCGTCCGATCTCACCGGTAGCGCTGATCAAGCCCGAGCTATTTTCATCCCCTCCATAGAGCGAACGCCCGATCTGCACCGCCCCAATATTTCCGCCATCCAGGCCGCTCACCGCGAGGCTTCCTGCAAACCCCTTTTTGACGATTACCTTGGTCAAATCACCCGAGACGGTGCTGAGAATGCTCTGCGCACCCGTCTCAGTCCCGTAAACGCCCAACGAGTGTACTGCCAGCGTTCTCAGCCCCACGCCCTTGTTGTTGTCGAAATCGTTGTCCCCCGCGCGGATACGCCCGAGATCACCGCCCACAGACACCGTCTTTAGGTCTACGTCAGCAAGGATCTCTCCTACGTTCACAAAGCGATCGCCATCTGCGCCTTTCTTCACTTTGGCCGCCTTGATGACAACCTCTGCTCCCTCAAATTCTCCACCATCGTCGGAGAGGTTGAGGGTCGCGAGCTGTGCACCTTCCGGTCCACGCGCAATCAGCCTGAAGTCACCCGCACCAAGTTCGCCTTTCGAGAGCTTCACCGAGACCCGATCGCCATCGGCGTCCACATAAGTCGCGGTTCGGGCGTTGGTCAGGGTCAAATTGCCCGGAAGGATCACCAAGCCCCGCGTCCCAACCGCGCCGCTCCCGATTGTTCCTTCGAAGCTGGCTGCACCCGAACCAAGGTTCAGCTTATATAGGCCAGTCACCCCCGTAACGGTCATGATCGCGTAGGCATCCGTCGAGTTCGGCGCGATATCAAAGGAGGTGGCTGCTTCGGGATCGAAGCCTAGCGAGCCCACCGTAAGCAGTGTGCCACTGTTCGGCGGATTGATCACGACCAGTGAGTTCTGCGTCGTATCCAGGGCAAAGAGGGTCGTACTGGTCGCCCCCGAGAAGGAATTAGTGTAGCCGGCGCCGGTTACTGCCGGGACTGCACCGACGTTCGGATCCGTTGGCGCGAAAGCGAGGCTGCCATCTGTGGTGGTCAGACCCGTGTTAGGATTGACGCGAAAGTTCTCTCCCGAATCCGAGACGACACGGATGAGATCCACTACCGGATTGAAGTCCACGCCGAAGGACGATCCCGTGAAGGCGGTGAACGGACTGGTCAAATCCGTAGGATCAGCCGCGAGGGTCGCGACGAGCGTCGCCTGTCCATTGCCCGGATCGATCACATAGAGCCGCTGCCCACTGCTGATCGCGTACAGGTTTCCATCTCTGGGCCGAAAGTCCATGCCGAGCAGCGTCTCCCCTCCAGCGAGTCCGCTGATCGCCTGCGAAGTCAAAACCTCGTCCGGCTCGGCGAGATCGAAGGAAAGAAGGGTGTTATTCGCGTCGAGCGCGAAAGCGAGTGCGAGGGCGATGCGACTTTCCAGCAGTTCCGGGCCGGAGCGAGGGGTTCTCATGGGGCACGGAGTGTGCCCACTCGCGGGGTGTGAGTCTAGGGGTCTCTGGATCCGGATTTTTACGCGCACGCGCGAACGAAAACGGACGGTTGGCGAGCGGTGGGGTTCGTGGACGGATGATTTTGAAGTCTTTGTGGGTCTCAAAGGTTCGGAGATGACTGAATTTCAGTCATCGCCGAACCGTACGGACGGCCGTTGAGGAGCGCAGCGACGCGTCCCAACAGTGTAGATGGCGGTTTTGTGTGCAAAGCGGGCGCGCCGGATTGATCTGGGCGCCGATGGAAAGGATTGCTCAGGCAAATGCGCCCGCCTAGGGTGACGCGTCCATCCTATCTCGGAACGTTTATGATCAACCGCAGTGCCACCTTTCCGCTGATCACCGCTGCCCTGTTGGGCTGCTGGCAAAGCACTCCTTTGGTTGCGCAGACGACTACGACCGTTCGGGTTGCGTCGGGATTGAGCAAGCCGGTCTTCGTCACGGCACCGGCGACCGATCCGAGCCGGCTCTACATCGTGGAGCAAGGTAATGCCGCAGGATCTGCGCAGATCAAGATCCTCAACTTGGCGACTAACACGTTGAGTCCGACCCCTTTCCTGACGATTACGGGGCTGGCGACTTCCGGGAGTGAGCAAGGCCTGCTCGGTATGGCTTTCGATCCTGGATTTGCTACAAACGGGAAGTTCTATGTGAACGTCACCGCTCCCGGAGGCACCTTCAATCAGGGCATCACGCAGATCCGCCAGTACACGGCTTCAACCGCGGATACCGCTGGAACGGCTTTCAACACGGTTTTTAGTCTTAGTCAGCCGCAGGACAACCATAACGGGGGATGGATTGGCTTCAGCCCGCGCGCAGGCGACGCAAACAACCTCTACATCGCGATGGGCGACGGGGGCGCAGGCAACGATTCTGGCACTGGTCATGACCCCGGCGGGAATGCCCAGAGCACGACGAATCTTCTCGGGAAGATCCTGCGCATCCAGATCAACTCGACGACCGGCACTTATACAAACCCGTCCACAAACCCATTCAACAATGAAGTGTTCACGTTGGGCCTGCGGAATCCTTTTCGTTCCAGCTTTGATCGGCTCACGGGTGATCTCTTCATTGGCGATGTAGGGCAGAGTGCGCGCGAAGAGGTAAATCGGCAGCTTGCGAGCAAACCGAATGGCGGCGAGAACTATGGGTGGCGGCTGCGGGAAGGAACGATCCAGACTCCTGCGAGTGGCATCGGAGGACCGCAGCCAGCAGGGAACGTCGAACCGATCCTCGATTACGATCGCACAGTGGGGCAGACGATCACGGGGGGTTACGTTTACAGGGGGAGTGCTTCGTCGTTGTACGGGAAGTACCTGTTTGGCGATTTTGTCGCGGGAAAGCTTTTCACGACGAATCCGGATGGCAGCGGAGGCCGGCAGGACGTCACCGCACTGCTGGACCCTGTCGGTACTCAATCCATCAGGAACCCCTCTTCGTTTGGAGAAGATGCTCAGGGAGAAGTTTACATTGTAGACTATAGCGATGGTGAGGTGTACCGCGTCGTCCCAGAGCCCGGGACTGCAAGCATCCTTTGTGTGGCTGCGCTGCTGACAGCTGGCTACCGGAGGTCGCGGCGCACCTACCGCCCTGCGGCCTTGGAGTAGTTTGTGTAGAACGTCAGTCGTTCGCGACGTTGGGTCGCTGTAGAAAGTCCCGTTCGTACGAGCGCATCCTGCGATCCAAAAGAAACGGGCCGAAAGGCAGGAGTGCGCCGATGAAGACGAGCGTGACCCGTCCGAGGGGCCAGCGCGCAATGATCCACGTCCACAGCAGCGCCAGGCCGAACACGACGAAGAGTACCCCATGCGCCCAACCGACGGTCTTCACGGCGAGAGGGATCCCAGCAAGGTACTTGAGTGGCATGGCCACTCCGAGCAGGAGGAGGAAGGAGACGCCTTCCACCAAGGCGATCGTGCGGAGTGTTGCGATAGGGTTTCGATTCACGACGCAGGAGTCGCCGACGATAAGCGAGCTAGCCTCACAGGGAAGCCGAAGGTTGCGGTCGAGCGAGCGGTTAGATGAGCTTGACGCATTGCAAGCGACCGAGCGTTCTGCCGGAACTACTCCGATGCCCAAGCCGCCACTCTCCCGCTGCCCCTGGTGTCCCGAGGACGATCCACTTTACGTGGAGTACCACGATCGCGAATGGGGAGTGCCCGTGCAGGACGGCTCGCAGCTTTTCGCGATGCTCAACCTCGAAGGCGCGCAGGCGGGGCTGAGTTGGCGGACTATTCTCCACAAGCGCGCGCGATACTACGAAGTCTTCGAGGGCTTTGATCCGGGCAAGCTCGCAGCTTGGAGTGAGGAGCGTGCGGAAAGCCTGCTGCAGGATGCCGGGATCGTCCGCAACCGGCTGAAGGTCCACGGAGTGGTGCGCAACGCGCGGGCATTGCAGCAGGAATTTGGTGGCGATCTCCAGGCGTTCTCAGAGTTCCTCTGGAGCTTTCCGGGCTGGCCGCCCGCGCAAAATGAATTCCGCGTGCTGGCCGACTTTCCATCGCGCACGGAGACCAGCGACCGTATGAGCAAGGAGCTGCGCAAGCGCGGCTTTACCTTCGTGGGCTCGACGATCTGCTATGCCTTCATGCAGGCAGTAGGCATGGTGAATGACCACGCCATGACCTGCTTTCGCCGCGAGCCGGTGAGGCTCCTCGGCGTTCGCAAATGAGTAGTCGAGCGGACCGAAACTACTCCTTGAAGTCCGTCTCCGCGTCTTTCAGTTCCAACTCCTTGATCCACGCGTTCCGATAGCGCACGTCGTGGCCTTCGGCCTGAAGCTTCAATCCGCCCGGCACGTCGGTGATCCCCTTGCCACCGTCGTTCCCGCCATCGATGCCCGAATTAGGACCGCCCCAGACCTGGCTGATTTCCTGGTTGGCATGCACCTTCTTGCCATTGAAGTACATGGTCACTCGCGCCTTCTCCACGCGCTTGCCGTCCTGGAAACGGGCAGCCCGAAAAACGATGTCGTAGGCGTTCCATTTACCCACGCCATTGTAGGCCTCGTAGGGCGACTCCGTCTCGTTGATCACCGCGCCCATGCCGTGTTTTGTTTTGTCGCCGTCCTTGATCTGAATCTCGTACCGGTTCTGCAGGTAAACGCCACTATTTCCGCCGGGTTGCATGGCGAGGAATTCGATGTGCAGCCGGAAGTCGCGGTACTGCTTCTTGGTTACGATGTCAGCCGCGCCGTACTTCCCTCCGTCCGCCGCAGGATCGTGGGTCATCACGGTATTGCCGCCGTCCACCGGATCCGGAGCGATCTTCCACTTGATCGGCAGCGCGGAAGAAAAGCGCGGTCCTTCCCAGTAGGTCCACTTTGCGTCGAGGGCCTCGCGGGTTCCGTCAATGATCACCTCCGCGCCAGGAAGAGGTTTTGCGCCCACGCCGACCTCTGCGTGCGCTGAGAAGGGCAGGATGAGGTGGATGAGGGCAGCGGCGGCGAGGCAGCGGGCGGGTAGAGACATGATGGGGGAATGGCTTGCGTCGACACTGCCACGGAAGTTGCGCGGGAGTAAACCACGACTCGCCCTCGAGCCCCAGAGTGGCTGGACAAGGCGAAGCAGCTTTACAATGCTTTAGGCCATGTTGCTCACCCCTGGCCGCGTCGCCCTGAGCAGAGTCTCGACGGCAGTGCTCGCCGCGATGCTGCTGCCCGCTGCCGCGCTCCTGACCTCCTGTGATAAGCTGATCCCCAAGGTGCCGCTGGAGAATACGGCGAAGCTCCCGCCGGACGTGCTCTTCCGCGACGCCCGTTCTCAGATCACCGAGGGCAAGCCGGCTGAGGCTGCAAAGGCGTTGCTGAAGCTCGAGGCCCGGGACGACATCCCTCAGCCAACGAAGAACTGGATCACGCTCTACGCAGGGATGGCCGAGCTGCTCGCCGGTCGTGATGCGGAGTCGCAGAAGGTCTTCGCGAAACTCGTTGAGCGTGGGCCGCTTTCCACTGAAGGCGGGAGCAAGAAGCTCGCTGACTTCTTCACGGAAGTTGGCCAGCGAATGAGCAGTGAAGGCCGTGTCTCGAGCAAGATTGCATCGCGCTACGAGCGAACGAATTACCAGTCGATCGCGCTCTTCCTCTACGCGGTGAAGAACGAAAGCGTGGGTGAGTTTGAGGACGCTGCGGCGTTCTACCGGCAGTTCACCACGATCGCGCCGCGTGAACCAGAGCCGTGGACCGGCTTCGACCTCCAGCTGAAGAGCCTGGCGAACTCCGCTTCTCGCGTATTGGAATATGAGGAGCGGATCGAGACCTCGCAGGCGGCACTACAGTCCGAGACAGCCAAGAGCACCCCGGAAGAGCACGAGAAAGCCGTAGAAGAAGCGAAAGCCCTTCGGAAGAAGATCAAGTTTTCGGGCAAGCTGACCGCTTCGCTCGATGAGCGGATGAACAACCTCAGCGAGAAATCTGAGAAGCAATCGGAGATGACCGCCGTGAGCGCGGGAGCGGACTCGAAGGCGCTACCCGAGGCGAAGAAAAAGTGGGCGGAGTTGGCGGCAGCATTCCGGTTCGCGGATGCCCGGAGTGCAATTCTCGAGCCGGAGTTGGTGACCGCCCCTGCGAAGAAAGAGCAGGACTACATTGCCGCCATGACGGACTACTTGGAGAACTTCAAGTTCTACCTGGCGCAGGAGATCGCAGCGAGCGGCTACAAGCAGCCCGTGCAGCTTAAGGACGGCACCGCACTCGCTGGCGTTACGAAGGTAGATGACCTGGCTGTGTACGCTAAGGATGGCGCTGGCGCGGAAAAGACCGTGCCGTGGGAGCAAGTCGCTCCGGAAAGCATCTACACGATGGCGAAGTCCCTCATTACACCAGATGAAGCCCCGGACGCGCAGGGCTTCCGCAAGTGGCACCTCGGGCACTTCGCGGCTCATATTGGCAAGCCTGCCGACGCGCGCGCGTTGCTCCAGGAGGCAGCCAAGCTCAATCCGGCGTACCAAGAGGAACTCGCGATGTTCCTCGAAGGATTGCCCAAGGCGTAACCTTTAGACCAGTTCCAACTCCCGCGTTTCCACCGGCTCACGCTCCGCTTCGGCCTTCTTCCCGAAGCGCTGATTCATCCAATCCTGGAGGCGCTCCATGTAGAGATAGAAGACAGGAGTGATGTACAGCGTGAGGAGCTGCGAAACGAGCAAGCCGCCCACCACGGCAAGTCCGAGCGGTCGCCGCGATTCAGCACCCGCGCCGATCCCCATCGCAATCGGGAGCGCTCCCATGATTGCTGCAAAGGTAGTCATCATGATCGGCCTAAACCGGATCAGGCAGGCCTCGTAGATCGCTTCGGCGGCTGGCTTGCCGTCGTTGCGTTGTGCATCGAGGGCGAAGTCGATCATCATGATCGCGTTCTTCTTCACAATGCCGATGAGCATCAGAATACCTACGAAGCCATAGACATTCAGATCTTCACCAAAAGCCAGCAGGGTCGCGAGCGCGCCAACTCCGGCTGCGGGCAGGCCCGAGAGAATGGTTAGTGGATGAATGAAGCTTTCGTAGAGAATCCCGAGCACCAGATAGATAACGAGAACTGCCATCACGAGCAAGAGGCTCAACCCGGAGAGCGAGTCCTGGAAGGCTGCGGCCTCACCTTGAAAGCCTGTACTGATCGTCGTCGGAAGCGTGCCGACCATGGCATCCTGAATCCGCGTGACGGCATCGCCCAGCGAGACGCCAGGCGTGGTATTGAAGGAAATAGTCACCGCCGGGAGTTGCCCGAGATGGTTCACGGTGAGCGGGCCGACACCTTGCTTGATTTCGGCGACCGCATCGAGCGGCACAAGGGTGCCGGAGCCGGCGCGGATGTAGAGCTGCGAGAGCGCTGCCGGATCCTGCTGATACTGCGGCTCGGTTTCGAGGATGACAAAGTAGGTATTTGAAGGCGTGTAGATGCTCGAGATTTGTCGGGATCCGTAAGCGCTATAGAGAGTGTCCTCGATCTGTTCCGGGGTGACGCCGAGCACGGCAGCCTTGTCCCGTTTGATGTTCACGAAGATCTGCGGGCTTGTGATCTGCAGGTCGCTGGTCACGTCTGTAATCCCCGCGAGACTTCGAACCTTCCCTTCGACTTCGGGAGCGACGCGGTAGAGTTCCTTTACGTCAATCCCTGAAAGGGTGAACTGGTAAGGCGATTTGCTGGAGCGTCCACCGATTCGGATCACCGGCGGCACCTGCGGAAAGGCGCGAATGCCTGGAATCTTGGACAGCTCTGGTCGGAGTTGATTCACGATCTCCGTCGCCGAGGGCCGCTGGTGCCGCGGCTTTAGGCGAACAAAGAGGCGCCCGGCGTTGGATGTGGAGTTTGGTCCGCCCGCGCCGACATTGGACGTAAATCCGTCAATGTGCGGGTTTGCCAACAGAACGTTCGCGACCTCACGTTGATGCTCTACCATCGACTCGAAAGACGCATCCTGCGCCCCCTCCGTGATGACCATGAGCTGGCCAATGTCTTCTGTGGGGATAAAGCCCTTTGGCAGAATGACAAAGAGCCACGCCGTAACTCCCACGGAGGCTGCAGTAACCAGCATGGTTGCCACGGGATGGCGCATTACCACCTTGAGCGTCCTCTCGTAGGCGTGCTGCATTCCATTCACCAAGCCTTCAAAAAGGCGGAAGATGAACCCTCGCTTCTTCTCGTGCGTGTCCGCCTTCAGGAAGCGGCTGCAAAGCATCGGGGTGAGCGTAAGCGACACCACTCCGGAGACCAGAATCGCCACGCCGATCGTCACTGCGAACTCGTTGAAGAGACGCCCGAGAATGCCTCCCATAAAGAGCACCGGAAGGAACACCGCTGCCAGCGAGATCGTCATTGATACGACTGTGAAGCCGATCTCGCGCGAGCCTTTGAGTGCGGCCTGCATCGGCGTTTCTCCCATCTCTAGGTGGCGCACGATATTCTCCAGCACGACAATCGCGTCATCCACGACAAAGCCCACGCAGAGCGTGAGCGCCATGAGCGAGAGGTTGTTCAAGCTGAAGCCCAGCAAGTGCATCACACCGAAGGTACCCACGATGGAGAGCGGGATCGCGATGCTCGGGATGATCGTCGCTGCTGCCCGCCGCAGGAAAAGGAAGATCACCATGATCACCAGCGCGATGCTCAGGAGCAGCGTGAGCTGGACGTCGTGGACGGACTCACGGATCGGCCCGGAGCGGTCGAGCAATTCATCGAGTTTGATCGCGGCAGGGAGCTGCTCGCGAATCGAGGGCAGGAGTTCCTTGATAGCGTCAACTACCGCGACGGTATTCGTGCCCGGTTGGCGCTGCACAGCGAGCACGATGGCACGCTGCGCATCGTACCAGCTGGCCGCCCGATCGCTCTCTACACTGTCGATTACCTTGGCGATTTCGTTGAGCTGGACGGGTGCGCCGTTTCGATAGGCTACAATGAGCTGGCGGAACCCGGAGGCGTCGAGCAGGGGGCCGTTCGACTCGATGGTGAAGGAGCGGGTCGGACCATCGAGCGTTCCTGTTGGAAGATTGCTGTTCCCTTCCTGCACGGCCGTTCGGACCTCATCAAGGCCGATACCCCTAGCCGCCAGTGCGAGCGGGTTCACCTGGACACGTACTGCGTACTTCTGCGAGCCGTAGACATTCACCTGTGCCACTCCGGACACGGTTGAGATGCGCTGCGCCATGAGCGTCTGCGCGAACTCGTCGACTTTCGACAGCGGCATCGTAGCCGAGGAGAGCACGAGGTAGAGGATCGGCGACTCTGCCGGATTCACCTTGCGAAACGATGGTGGGCTCGGAAGCTCCGGCGGCAGCCGGCGGAGCGCCGAGGAAATTGCGGATTGCACATCGAGTGCCGCGTCGTCGATGCGGCGCGAGAGGTCGAACTGCAGGGTAATACTAGTGCTGCCCAGTGAGCTGCTGGAAGTCATCGAGTCGATGCCAGCGATGGTGGAAAACTCTTTCTCAAGCGGCGTAGCGACGGCGCTCGCCATAGTCTCAGGGCTCGCGCCAGGAAGCCCGGCTGAGACGCTGATCGTTGGGAAATCGACGTTCGGTAGATCGCTTACCGGGAGCTGCTGGTAAGCCAGCGTGCCGAAGCCCAGAAGACCCAGCATGACAAGGACCGTCATGACAGGCCGGCGAATGCAGAGTTCAGGAATGCTCATTGCACCTGAGTCAGTTTGGAGTCTGCCTTTGCAGGCGCAGCGGGTGGAGCCGCGGGGCTAAGTCCACTTTTCACCTGCACTTTGCTCCCTGGCGTGAGCTGCGCGTGCCCATCGAGGACCACCCGTTCACCCGCCTCTACGCCACTACCGAGTACAGCCAGTTCTCCGACCGTTCGGGTGAGTGCCACGTTACGAACTTCGACCGTCTGGTCCTGCTTAATCACAAAGACAAACGAGCCGTTCTGGCCCGTCTGCACTGCTCGAGCGGGTGCAACGAGGGCGCCGGGTTCGACCTTGAGCTGCAACTCGACATCAACGAACTGGCCCGGCCAGAGCACCACCGGTTCGTTCTTGAAGGTAGCCTTTAGATCGATCGTTCCGCTCGCAGGCTTCACCGCATTGTCCACAAAGTTCATCTCGCCTACGGCGATCTCCGGCGAGTTTGCGTCGGTCGATACTTTCACGGCGAGCGTTCCCCGCGCAGCCTCGTCGCGGATCTCTGCGAGGTAGCGTTCAGCTACCGCAAAGGTCACCTCGATGGGCTGCACCTGATTGATGACCACGAGGTCTGTCTGATTCGCCTGAACGACGTTGCCCGGGTACACGAGAAACTTGCCAGCGCGCCCGGTGAGTGGAGCTCGGATCTCAGTATACTCTAGCTGCAGCTCCGCTGTCTTAATTGCGGCATCCGCGGAATCGACTGTGGCCGTGCTCGCCTTTGCCGTTGCGGCCAGGGAATCCACCTGCTCCTTTGCGACAGTTCCGGATTTTCCCAGTTCGGCGTAGCGCTTGGCCTGCTGGCCCGCGTTGCTGGCTTGAGCGGTCACCTCCCGCAGCCCGGCGCGGGCCTGAGCCAAGCCCACCTCGAAGGGTCGCTTATCAATGGTGAAGAGCAGCGCGCCCTTCTCCACAGTCTGCCCTTCGTCAAAGTGTGCCTCGGCAACTTGTCCGGTAACCTGCGGCTTGATCGAAACTGTTGCAGGCGGGAGCACGCTACCGATCGCTTTCACCAATACCGGCATGTCCCGGCGCTCGATCTCTGCTGCAAGAACGGGCACTACAGGGTTTCGCGGACCCCCACCTTTGGCGTTCTTCTTTCCGCAGCCAGTGAGCACGAGGAGGAGTGCGCAGCCTGCAGCGGCAATGCGAAGAACTGTACTGTTCGGATCATGCATGGGCAAGTGGGGTCTCGGTGGAGGGGAATACCTTGAGTTCAGACTGGGCTACGTGCCTCGGCCGGGAAGCGACGCGGGTCCCCAACGTGGGCGACTCTCCGAAGGCTGCGCGAAGGGCGTGCATTGATTCCACAATCCGACTTTTCACACCGTCCGGAACTTCGCTCAAACGGGCATCAAGGAGCTCCACCGCCGTGTCGTAGGCAACCTGGTAGCGGCTCTGGCCTGCTGGCGTCAGCGTGAGATTTATGCGCCGGCGATCTCCTGCCGGAATTTCGCGGGTGACGAGCTCACCGAGCACCAGGCCGTCGACTAGCTTCGAGGCCGAGGGAGGCGCCATCCCGAGATGAGAAGCGACTTCTCCGAGCGTCGCCCCTCTATTCCGCCCCAGAAAGGCGAGGCTGCGGAACTCAGGAAGTGAGAGCTCGGGAAAACGTGAGCGCTGCACCTCGGACCGAATCACCCGCATGACAAGCGGAATGACTTCAATGATCTCGCGGGCGCACTGGTCGGAAGAATCAGCCATTAGTTTCCATATCTAACTTTTCGAACCGGAAAAGGTTTCTCGGAAACAGAGTGTTCCTCTGCTTGGCTGGACGCGGTTCAAGGGGTCGCGGTACCGCTCTCTGCGCTACACTGCGCGGTCGGGAACCTGGACGTTGCGACGGACGAAGTCCCTGCCCTACGGGGAGGACCCGCTACAGCGGGGAGGGGGAATTAACCGCAGATTACGCAGATTTTCGCAGATTAAAGAGGATGCAGATGGTGCATGCAGATGGACGAGATCCCTCACTGCCCATTCTATCCCAATCTGCGCAATTCTGAGTAATCTGAGGCTGAACTCCCCTCTCCCTCTTAGACTCTCCTCTGCGTCTAAGAAACTCGGTGGCGGAGCCGTCTTGCACAGCGGCTTGCTCTTGGGCGACGCGATTGCCAGCGGGCCTCCATCCCTATTCACTTCTGATCAGCGTTATGAACATTCGCATCCCCTCCCTCCTGCTGGCGGCGGTCCTCCTGTGTGGCACCAGCCGGGCAGATACGAAGGTCGGTTTCATCGAGGAGTTTGCCTTGGCGCCGGATCGCGAGCGGGTGCTCGCGCAGCTCGTACCGGGCAGTGAGGAATTCTACTTCTACCATGCGCTGCATTTTCAGAATACGCGGCAGCAGGCGAAGTTGAACGACATTCTGAAGCAGTGGGCTACCCGCTTCCCGGAATCGCAGCAGCGCAAGATCATCGAGAACCGCGCAGCATTGCTGGCCTACGACGCCGATCCCCAGGCGACGCTGAAGTTCCTGCGTGAGCGGCTGCAGTTGCAGTTCAATCACGAGCAGGAGGTCCGGGATCAGCCGCCAAATCTGCCCACGTCGCTAGATCCTAAAGAGATTGCACTGGAGCGCTTCGTCTCGGAAGCGCTGAACGACAGCGACCTTGCGACGACTTCAGGTGAAGCACTGGAGGTTCTGTTGCGCGAGAAAGCGGCGCTCACTCCAGCGCAGCAGCGGAATCTGCTCAGCCGCATCGAGCGGCCCGATGCCGAAGGCTTGCTGGAGGTCATCGCCGCCGATCTGCGACGGCCAGAGAGTAAGGGTTTTGGCGAGTTTCCGATCCATCGAGGGCTGCTCCCGGAGCAGCTCGACGCGCTCGCAAAGCAGAACCCAGCGCTGCTCGAGAATCATGCCTTTGTTTACACCCGTTTACTCAAGCTGCACCCGAGCGCGGATGTAGACCTGGAGTACAACCCTGCCGAGCGGCTGGCGTGGTTGGAGCGGCTCTGGGCGTACGCCGGCAAGCTGAGCCCGAGCTTCAACACGCTCAAAGTATATGTCCTTTACCGGCGCCTGGATCACGATCGCGAGCAAGGCATCTACGACAGGGCGCGCTTTCTCGAATACCTGAAACTGCCGCGCAATCTGCCTTACGTGAGTCCGCGCTACCTCGAGCGGCAGCAGGTCGGCTCACACGCCGCGGTGCTCGGGGACGAGGCTACGGCAAAGGTCGTCTCCATTCCGCCCTTTCCCACGGATGAACCGCTCGTCCGCGATTACCTCCTGCACCTGCTGAAGGACGAACCTACCATGGAGGCCTTCGCACCGTTTCTGCTCGATACTTACCTGAAGGCCCTCTTCGCCGAAGCGAAGATTGTGAACGGGATTGGCAATCCGGAGCAGTGGGCTTCTTTGCTTTCTCCCTCGGAGTTCCAGGCTCTAAAGGAGCGCGTGGACCTGGACTTCCCTGCAATGGCTCCGCAGATGCTGCGCCCGGCGGACGACGTGAAGCTTCAAGTGCTGGTGAAGAATGTGCCCTCGCTGCTCGTGCGCATCTACGAAATCAATCAGCTTTCGTTTTACCTCACCCAAAAGCGCGAGCTGAACACCGACCTGAATCTCGATGGGCTAATCGCAAATGTAGAGCGCACCCAGGATCTCGCGGGGGGCGTGGGGAAGAATCCATTCGTGCGCATACCGCACCTCGTCGACTTTCCCGAGTTGAAGGGGAAGCGGGGAGCGTGGGTGATCGAGTTCATTGGTGGCGGGAAGAGCAGCAGGGCACTCATTCGAAAGGGGCAATGGAACGTGCTGCAGCAGGTCGGCCCGGAGGGCGACGTGCTTATGGTGATCGACGAGCAGCGGCAGATCGTGAAAGGCGCGGTAGTCTGGCTGGGTGGTCGCAAGTACACGCCCGATGAGAAGCTTGGCGCCGTGGTGGTGCCCTTCACGAATGAGCCGGGCAACAAGCCGCTAATCCTTGCGGATGCAGCCGGCGGCTTTGCGACGCTCACGCAGTTCGAGCACCACGCGGAGAGCTACCGGCTCGATGCGCAATTCCACATCGAGCGCGAGCAGCTGCTCTCGCGGAGGGAGGCGACAGTGGCGATACGGACGGGATTGATCCTCGGCGATCGCCGGATCCCGATCAGCCTGCTGGACAAGCCGCGGCTTATGATCACCGCGACCACGCTGGATGGCGTAAGCACGACGACCACCACCGAGCAGGTGACGCTGGAAGCGGGGAAGGTCTTCACGCACAAGTTCCAGGTTCCGGACCGGTTGGCTACACTGGTCGCCACGCTCTCGGGGACGGTGGAGAAGCTGAGCGCGGGTGGAGAAAAGGAGGAACTTTCGGCCGCAAGTTCGTGGCAGGTGAACGGCTTGGAGAAGACGGAGCAGGTGAGCGGCGCGCATCTGGTGAAAGTCGGCGACCGGTACTCCGTTGAAGTCCTGGGGAAGAATGGCGAGCCGCTGTCCGATCGCGCAGTCAGTTTCAGTTTCTTCCGTCGCAGCTTTCAAAGGGGCGTCGAACTCTCGCTTCGAACCGACGCGCGCGGCCGCGTGGATCTTGGCCCTCTGCAAGGAATCACGTCGGTCCATGCACAAGGTGCGCTCGGCTTGGATCGGGCATGGAGTTTAAGTGAAGGGGGCGCTACGCGGCCGGCAGCGATTCACGCCAGGAGCGGCGAGCTCATCCAGGTCGCGTGGACAGGCGGTGCAGGGCCGCTCTCCCGTGGACAGGTGTCGCTGCTGGAACGGCGCAGTGACACGTTTGCAGCAGATCGCTTTGCTGCACTCGCGCTGGTGAATGGGCTGCTGGAGATCAAGGGGCTGCCGCCGGGCGATTACTCGCTGCAGCTCAAGCAGGCGGACGGCGTGGAGATTCCTATTCGGGTTACTGGGGGTCTGCCAGTGGGCAGCTGGCTTCTTTCTGAGAGCAGGTTTCTGGAGCTACGCACTCCACCGCCGGTGCAGATCGCAGGATTGCAGGCCACTGCTGCGACGATCGAAGTCCAAGTTGGCAACGTCACTCCGCAAACGCGGGTTCATTTCGTGGCGAGTCGCTTCGCTCCGGAGCGCGGGGCATTGCCTGTATTGGCAGAATTTGAGCGCTTCACACCTTCGGCGTTAATTCCTGCGCGACGTCCGAACATTTTTGTGGCCGGCAGGAATATCGGGGACGAGTACCGGTACATTCTGGAACGACGATCTGCTCGAGTTTTCCCGGGCAATATGCTGCCTCGCCCAGGCCTGCTCCTGAATCCTTGGGAACTGCGGACGACCGATCTCGAGCAGCAGGTTACGCGGGTCGGACAAGCCGCAGCTGCGGGACGGGTAGGGAGGGACGTAGTCGCCGCAGCCAAGTTGGCAGATGGCGCAAAGGAAGAAAGATCCTTAGCACCAGGTCACGAGGTATCCCATACCCCCAGCATCGACTTCCTCGCGAACACCGCCCCCGTTCACTACAATCTTGCGCCGGATGCCAAGGGAGTGGTCCGTATCGATCGCAAGCTGCTTGGTGACCGCCAGCACGTGCAGGTGTATGTGGAGGATCTGCACAGCGCGCAGTGGCGCTCGTTCGCGCTTCCGGAGGTTGCGACCGCCTTCCGCGATCTACGATTGACACGCAATCTTGATCCGTCGAAGCGCTTTGCGGAAGCACGCGAGGTCAAGCGGCTCGCGCCCGGCGAGACGCTCACGATGGCCGACGTGCTCGCGTCCGACGTGGCGCTCTACGATTCACTTGCCTCCGTGCATTCGTTGCTCAAGGCGCTGCTCGATGATCCTGCGAGCGAGAAAAACCTGGAGAAGTTCCAGTGGCTGCTGCAATGGCCCAAACTCGGTGACGATGAGAAACGCGCGAAGTACTCGGAGTTCGCCTGCCATGAGCTGAACTTTTTCCTTTGGAGGAAAGATCCGCCGTTCTTCCAAGCCGTCATCCAGACCTACCTCGCAAACAAGAAGGATCGGACCTTCATGGATGACTTCCTCTTGAACGCGGATCTCACTCGTTATCTGGAGCCGTGGCAATACGCGCGTCTGAACGTGGTGGAGAAGGCGCTGCTTGGGAAGAAGCTCCCGACTGAAGCGGAAGCTGCTGCACGCTACCTCCGGGAACTCTGGGAGATGCTTCCGTACGATCCCGCGAGGCAGGATCAGCTCTTTGAAGCCGCGCTGCGGGGTCGAGCCTTGGAGGAGTCGGAGCTCGTGCAATTGCAGGAGCAACTGGCTCCATTGGCATTGGCCGTTGCACCAGCACCAGCAAGCCCTTCCATCAACCGGAGTTTTCGCGGGAGCGTAATTTCCTCTCTGGCTAGCGCGGATCCTGAAGGGAACAGTGACAACGCGATGGACGCGCTATCTCTCGAGAAGGGGGCAGGGTTCAAGCGGTTGGAAGACAACCGCTTCTACGTGGAACAAGAAGTCTTACTGCGTGAAGACGTCGCCCGCGCACGCGAGAAAGTTCGCCAGCTCTTCCGAAGCCTCGGCCCGACCAAGGAATGGGCGGAGAACAACTATTACCGGCTGCTCATCGCCGCGCAGCAGGGCGAACTCATTCCGTTGAACGCCTTCTGGCGTGACTTCGCAGCTTGGAACAATCAGGGCGCCTTCTCCTCCGAGCACCTCGCGGAAGCGCACAGCAGCTTCACGGAAATCATCCTCGCGCTGGCGGTGCTTGATCTTCCCTTCGAGGCGGCAAAACACGCAACAAAGGTGGATGATCGCCAGTACTCAGTGACCGCCGCGAGCCCGATCCTCGCTTACCACAAGGAGCTACGAGAAGCCGCGCCCACACCCGAAGGCGGCGAACTGCTCGTGACGCAAAACTTCTACCGCAAGGACGATGCGGTAACTCACGAGGGAAATGAGGAAGTGCAGAAATATGTCACCGGTGAGTTCATCGCTGGCGTGGTGTACGGGGCGAAGGTCGTGGTGAGCAATCCCTCGGCTGCCAGCCGGCGTGTGCAGGTGCTCCTGCAGATCCCGCGCGGAGCGTTGCCCGTGGCTGGCAGCAAGGCGACCGATAGCAAGCAGGTCCAGCTCGCGGCCTATAGCACGCAGACGCTGGACTACTACTTCTACTTCCCGGCAGCAGCGGCGGAACCATTCCCCCACTACCCAGTGACTGCCTCCCGCGATGGCGCGCTGCTGGGCGCGGGCAAGCCCTTCACCTTTCGCGTCGTTGGAAAGCCGACGCAGGTCGACGCCGCCTCGTGGGAGTACATCTCCCAGTATGGCACCGAGGCCGAAGTCTTTACATTTCTGGAAAAGGCGAATCTCCAGCGGGTGGATCTGGAGCGAGTTGCCTGGCGCGCGCGGACCAGCGTGGAGTTCTTCCGCAAAGTCATCGGCTTGCTACGCACCCGCCACCATTTCCACCCGGTGCTCTGGTCCTATGCCGTGATGCACAACGAACGTGGCCCGCTCGCGGAGTGGCTGCGGCACAATGAAGAGTTCGTGCAGGCGTGCGGTCCCTTGCTGGAGTCGCCGCTGCTCACAATCGACCCGATCGAGCGACGCAGCTACCAGCACCTGGAGTACAGCCCCCTCGTGAATCAGCGCGCTCACCCGCTCGGCGGCGAGACGCACATTGTGAATCCGGCAGTACGCGCGCAGTACAGCGCACTGCTGAACATTCTAGCACACAAAGGGGCGCTCGATGCCGAGGATCGCATGAGCGTGGTCTATTACCTCTTCCTGCAAGATCGCGTCGGCGAGGCGCTCGCGTGGTTTGCCGCGATCGATCCAGAGGCACTGCCGACCCGCCTGCAACATGACTTCTTTCGGTGTCACACTGCTTTTTACGAGGAGCGGCTGGCCGATGCCCGTGGAGTGGCTACGCAGCATCTCGCCCATCCAGTGCCGCGCTGGCGGAGCCTCTTCGCCGAAGTCGTGGCGCAGGTTGACGAGATCGAGAACAGGGCGGTGCAGCGGCCGGCGACCGAGCAGCCAAACCGCGATGCCCAGCAGGGCGAACTGGCACAGACCGAGCCGACGTTCGACTTCAAAGTCGAGAACCGGAAGATCACGCTCAACTGGGCGAACCTGAAAGAGGTCACCGTCTCGTTCTACCTGATGGACCCCGAGTTGCTCTTTAGCAGTAATCCCTTCGTCGCGCAGGATCCTGAGCGGTTCTCAATCATCAAGCCTAGCAAGTCGCTCCAGCAGGCGCTCCCGGCCGACGGGGCAACCCTCGAGATCCCGCTACCTGAGGAATATCAACGCGCCAACGTCCTTGTGGAGATCATCGGCGCCGGTCAGCGAAAGGCACAGGCCTACCACGCCAACAACCTCCGGGTGAGCCTGGCCGAAAACTACGGGCGGCTCGATTTGCGCGATGCCACGGAGGGCAAGCCGGTGAGCAAGGCCTATGTGAAGGTGTACGCCCGGCTGAAGAGCGGTCAGCTGCGCTTCTACAAGGACGGCTACACCGACCTGCGCGGGCGCTTCGACTACGCCAGCCTGAACAGTGGCAATGGTGGTGGCGAACCAGTGCCCCCGCCCCGTCCGCTTCCTGTGGATGGCAGTGGCTTTGACTACCAGATGCTCAGTCCACAAGAACTCAATGAGGTGGACCGCATGGCCATTCTGGTCCTCAGCGCAACCCACGGAGCACTGACTCGCGAAGTTTCGCCGCCCGCGCAATAGCGCCCGCTGCTATTCGACGGCAGAGAACCTGAAAGGCGCGCCTCTTCCTGTGACGCGCGGGGCGCCAGCGGGGAGAACAGGCCTTCGGCATCTGGGATCGACGCTCATAGAGCGACGCTACAGCTGGGAGAGCGCGCTTCTTCCTGTAGCGTCGGTCTATGACCGTCGTTGTGCTGCTCCGGCGCAGCCGCCAACTTCCCTCTTCCTATTACGGGCTGGGCGCAGCGGGGAAATAGCGTCCGGTTGCTGGAGACCCGACGCTGATCGAGCGACGCTAATGCCGACCGTGCCGCGCCCGGATTCGCCACAGCCCGGTGAACATTCGGATGCTGTCCCGCACGAGGTGGACTTTGCTTCCAGCCACCTCGTGCCAGTCGATCGGCATCTCCCGTACGCGATAGCCATGCTTGAGCAGAAGCAGCGCGAGTTCTACGTCGAAGACGAAGCCAGTTTCGTGCAAATCTCCCTCGAGCGCTGCGAATGCGTCGGCGCGCACGATCTTCAAGCCGCACTGGGAGTCGTAGATTTCGATCCCGGTGAACGCAGTGACTGCCGTGGCGAAGACCCGCCCCAGCAGATGCCTGTGCAATCGGCGACTTACATTGCGGCCCAGGATCTTCAGCCGTGTCCCGAAGACAGCGTCCCACGACTCTTCCGTGTCATCGAGGAAGTGCTCGATCGTCCGGCGGACTTCATCGGGAGGGACCGAACCATCAGCGTCCACGAGGCAGAGCGCGAGGGGAGCAAGCGCGAGCGCCTGCCGCCAGCCCGCATAGACGGCACCGCCTTTGCCGAGATTGCGCGGTAGGACGATCGGCTCCAGCAGCAGCCCAGGATGTTCACCCTGCAGCGCGGCGACAGACCGGCGGAGTGCACTGCATTCCGCCTCACCGGAGCCGTCGTCCACCACCTGGATGCGCACACGCTTCGAGCAGCTGCTCAATTCCGCGCAAAGCGCGCGCAAAAACGGCGGTAAGCGCGCGCTTTCCCGGAAGCACGGTATCGCCAGAACGCAATCCGGCCGGTGCTCGTCCGGACGCGGATCCATCAGCGTCAGCGAGTGGGCGAGTAGTCGGTCGGGGCCATCATCACGGAGACAACCCCATCCTTCGCAGCGGTGAGCGAGCCGCCGGCTGCTTCCTCAGAAGCGGTGCGCGCCTTCACCCAATCCGGGTCCTGACGGAAGGTCTTGAACGACTCGGCAGCGGCCTCCTTGCTCTTGTGGGCGAGGATGTACACGAGAGTGTTCTCTGCGTTTGGTTGCCCCTTTGTTGGTGTCCAGTAGCTCAGGTTGGTCATCCCGTGCTTTTCAAAGAGCGCCACGGTGTGATCACGGAAGCGGGCGAGGAGTCGGTCGAGATTACCAGGCGTGGTGGTATAGGTACGCAGCTCGAAGACGCGGCCCTCGGGACCAACCGAGGGTTTCGTCTCGGGAGAGAAGTCGGTGGCGGTCAGGAAGGTGCTATCCACCTTACTCACGAGCTTGCCATTGGTCTCAGACGCGGCTTGTGCTTTCTTCCAGTCGGGATCGGCACCGAAGGCTTTCCATGAGGCATCCCGCGCTTCGCGACTGGGGTATGCGAGCACGTAGATGAGTTGGCGACCAGGATTCTCGAGAGGAGTCCAGTAACCGATGTTTGTCATCCCGTGCTTCTCAAAGAGCTGCACGGTATGGTCGCGAAAGCGTGCGTTCAGCTCTTCCAGTTTGCCTTCCGGGGCGTGATACACCCGCATCTCGTAGCAGCGGGTATCTTGCGCGGCGGGAGCGGGGGTAGGGGACGAGAGGAGCATCGTGCCAAGGGCGGCGACAGCGAGGAGGATGGGGGAGCGGACCATGAGGGGCCTCATTCTGAGGCGGCGCGAGGACTCAGAGCGACAGAAAACGAGCGCTGCTTGCGCTGCTTACAGCTTTGCGATCAGGCGATCCACTTCCACATACTTCTCCACCATTGCCTGGATCTTATCGATCTTCTCAACATCACCCGGAAGTGTCTTCACCGTCATGGAGTGGATGCTGCTCGCCACGGTGTAACTATCGAGTGGAGAAGTAATCACCGGTAGGTCGGAGATCTTCAGAAGCTCGAGCACCGGCGTGTTCGGCATCAAGTTGTCGGAAAGCACAAGGCCAGCAATCGATTGCCCATCCATCTCCGACAGTGAGCACATTGAGAGGGCTGCAAGGATCACGTCCTCCCGGTCACCGGGTGCGATGACCAGCGTGCCTGGCTGAAAGAATTCCATGACTCGGCTGGAGCTCATCGCGCCGATGATGATCTTCTTCACCCGGCGCCGGGAGCGCTCCTTGCCGTTCAGGAAGTAGCCTTTGATCGTCTTGGAGATCTGACCGAGCGTCGGATTTGCAAGCATCGGTTCCGTGGGGATGCACCCTAGCAGATCGATCCCGAGGCGGCTCAGCCCGCGCTGCGCAAAGTCGCGCACATAGTCGAACTTGTCGGGGAGCACCTTGTTGATGATTACCCCGATCAGCTCGACACCCTCTTTATCAAAGAGGGCTTTGTTCAACGCTACCTCATCAATGGGTCTGCCGATCCCGCCCTTGGCCACCAGGATCACCTTCGCCCCGAGCAGGCTGGCGACTCGTGCATTCGAAAGATCGAAGACTGAGCCCACGCCAGCATGGCCGGTCCCCTCGATGATCACGAAATCCTTTTCCCACGCCGCCCGATCGAAGGAGTTCTGAATCCGCCGGATGAGGAAGTCGTTATTTGCGGCTTCAATGTACTTCCTGGTGAAGTCCGGCTCGACGGCGATCGGGCTCATCGCCTCGAGCGGAGTGTGCACGCCGAAGGTTTGATCAATGAGCACCGTGTCCTCATCGATCCGCTTACCGTCCACTTCTTCAAAGCGCTGGCCAACTGGCTTTATGAAGCCAATGCGCCCGAGGTTTTTACGCAACGCGGCGAAGAGGCCGAGCGCCGTGGTCGTCTTGCCGTCGTTTTGCTGAGTGGCAGCGACGAAGAGGCGGGGAGTGACGGAATTCACGGGATCGACGCCGACGGACTAGCCAACCACTGATGGCGGGTAGAGCTTGCGGAACTCGATCGCCTGGAGGCCGCAGATGGCTGCGACTCCGAGGATGTCGTCCTCTGTCGCCCCGCGGGAGAGATCCGCGCAAGGCTTCGAGAGGCCAAGCAGGATCTGCCCGTAGGTCTCCGCACCGGCCAGGTACTGCACCAGCTTCGCGGCGATGTTTCCTGCGTTGAGATCCGGGAAGATGAGCACGTTTGCCCGACCGGCAACCAAACTGGTTGGTGCCTTGCGCTCCGCAAGATCCGGGAGCAGTGCGGCATCCACCTGCATCTCCCCGTCGATCTCCAGTTCGATCATCTGCTCTTCCGCTTTCTGCCGTGCGAGCGCAGTCGCCGCAGCGATCTTCTCCGTCTGCGGCGTCTTCGCACTGCCCTTGGTGGAGAACGAAAGCATCGCGACGCGCGCTTTATTTCCGGTGAGCTGCCGACAGATGGAGCCGGTCTGCACTGCGATGTTGGCCAGCTGCTCCACGTTGGGTTCCGGGATGACGGCGCAATCGGCGAAGAACATCACGCCCTTCTCGCCGTAACGTTTGTTCGAGAGATCCAGCATCATGCAGCTGGAGATACTGGTGGTGGTGGGCAGTGGCTTGATCAGCTGAATGAGCGGCCGCAGTGAGGAAGCCGCGGTGGCGCGTGCTCCGGTCACGATCGCATCTACCTGGCCATACTGGACCATCATCGCGCCAAAGTAGGTGGGGTTGATCATAATCTCCTGGGCCTGCTTGGGACCGAGATCGCGGTAGCGCTTCAGCTTCTCCAGGCGCTCGCAGAAAATCGGGAGCTCCGAGGAGGTTGCGGGATCGATGATCCCGATGTGATCGAGGCTCACCTTCTCTTCGAGGGCGATCTTTTCGATCTCGTCCTTCCTCCCGAGCACCACGGGCGCACCGAGTTGGAGCTTCACGAATCGCGCCGCGGCGCGCAGGACCCGAGGCTCTGTACCTTCGGGGAAAACAACGCGCTTGGGATGCCGCTTCAGCTTCTGAAATACGGACTCGATGAATCGCATGGCGCGGGAGTGTTCCTCAGCAAACGGGGGAGTGTCGAGTGTTTGTGGTTTGAAGTGGCCCGTTAAAAACGCACCTTCGCCGCACTCATGCTGCTCCGCTCGCTAGCCGACTACCATATTCACACGCCGCTTTGTCGCCACGCTGCTGGCTGGCCGATCGAGTATGCGCGTCGTGCTCTGGATCTCGGACTCGAGGAAATTGGCTTTGCGGATCATAACCCCATGCCAGAGCCCTTCGACGACTGGCGGATGGATCTCTCGGACCTTCCCAGATATCTTGCCTCAGTGGAGGAAGCGCGTGCCGAGTTTCCGCAACTCCGGATCCGCCTCGGGCTTGAATGCGACTTCATTGCCGGACGCGAAGCTTGGATCGAGCAGCTCGCCGGGATGGCTGACTGGGATTTCCTGATCGGCAGTGTGCACTACATCGCGCCGGGCTGGGATGTGGATAATCCCAAGTGGATCGGGCGCTTTCGTGAGCAGCCGGTGGAAGAAGTCTGGGCACTCTATTGGCGCGAGTACGAGCGGTGTATTCGGAGCGGGCTGTTCGACTTCGTCGCGCATCCGGATCTCGCAAAGAAGTTCGGCTTCCGTCCGAAAGGAGACCTCCGCCGCTACTACGAGCCAGTGATTGCGGCGCTCGCTGAGACCCGGACGCCATTTGAGATCAACACCGCCGGCCTGCGGAAAGAGTGTCGGGAGATCTACCCGGCACGCGAGTTCCTGGAACTCGCGCACGCTGCGGGCGTACCGCTACTGATTAACTCCGATGCGCATGATCCCTCGGAGCTGGCGGCGAGCTTCGAGGCAGCTGTCGAGCTGGCCCGCGGAGTTGGCTACACCGAAACGCTGCGCTTTTCCAAACGAGTCGCAACCGCCGTCGCACTCCCCTGAGTCATGACTCCCGCCTTCTTTGTCGCACGTGGGCGTACTATCCAAATCGCGGATCGGCCGCTGGTCATGGGAATCGTCAATCTCAGCCTGGACTCCTTCTCAGGCGATGGCTTGGCCAACACGGAAACGGCCATCGAGCACGCGCGTACGATGATCGCCCATGGTGCGGACATCATCGACATCGGCGCGGAAAGCGCGCGGACCAATCGTGCCGCGATCGGAATAGATGAGGAGACATTCAAGCTCCGGGAATTTGTCGCTGCATGGAGTGCCCGGTCGCTGAGAACTCCGAAGGGGGAGCTCGTAATTCTCTCCATCAATACCTGGCGCCCCGACGTCGCGCGCGGGGTGCTTTCTCTGGGCGGCGATCTGCTGAATGACATCGGTGCGCTCCCGACTGACGAGAATGCGCGCGTGTGCGCTGAGACGGGTGCGGCCCTACTCATCATGCACAGTGTGGGCGAGCCGAAGATCCCGCACACCCACGTTGGTTACGCCGATATCATGGAGCGGCTCGACGCCTTCTTTGAAGATAAGATCCGCGTGGCGGTGATAGCAGGCCTGCCGCGCGAAGCGATCCTGCTCGATCCCGGCATCGACTTTGCGAAACAGCGCGCGGACAACCTTCGGATCTACCATGAACTCGCGCGCCTTCACCGCTTCGAGCGGCCGATCCTCCTTCCCGTCTCACGCAAGACGGTGATCGGCGATGTGCTCGGGATCGCAGACCCTGCGGAGCGTGATGCCGGCACGGTCGCGTGCATCGTCCAGGGGATGGCGCAGGGCGCGCACATCTTCCGCGTGCACAATGTCCGCGCGGCCTCACAGACCGTGCGGATGATTGCTGCAATATCCGAGGGGCCGGCTCGCTAGACCTTCCCGATCAGCGGCGTGAACTGCGCGGGCTGGTCGGTGGAGCCAACCGCTCCCGTGCGCGCCGTCCCGCGGCGGAAGGAGAGAGTGGCCGAGCGCTGCTCAACCTGATCCGCGGATGTCGCCACCACGGGAATTTCAAAGTCCTCGTCTGGAAGCGTGAAGTGGTAGCGAAACATCCCCTCTGGGCTGAGCTCGATCTTCTGTCCATTCACCGTCACTGCCGCATTCGGCTGAGTGCCGCCGTAGAAGATGATTTCTGCATTCACATGCATGAAGAAGCCGCGCTCCGCACGCAGGCTGAAGGGTTGCGCGCTCCAGCTTGCCCCAAGACCGGAGCTAAATGGCTGCGCACTCCAGCTTGCGCCTAACCCCTCGCCAACGGCGGCTCCGAGAATGTTCAGGCCGCTTCCGGATTCGCTATGCAGCCGTTGCTGGAGTTGCTTCCTCAGTAATCGGTCGATCTCCTCCGAACCGAGTCCCAGCCGGTCCACAGTTGTGTCACCCAGCAGCGCAGCGAGCAGTCGCTTCTGCTGATCCGTCCAAGTCGGCGATGCTCCCGCACGGAACTCCATCTGCCCTTCACCTGCAATCCTGGCCAGCGCGGCGATCAGCGTTTCGCCTTCCTCCATCCGCTCCTGCACCAGCCCGAGGAGCTTCTCGAAAGTGATGTGAACCGGCACGGTCGCGAAGTCCGCTTCAGCCTGCTGCGCGAGCGCGTCTGCGGGAGTGTGTGCAACGCCGGAATGGACGATCTGCCGCCAGCCGCTGTTCCGGTCGAAGTAGCCGATCTCCGCGCGATAGTCGGTATCCGGCTCCTGCACGGCGATATACCAGTTGCGGGCTTCCGGACGAATCTCGATGAGCTGCTCCGCTTCGCCGTTGGACTTGGCGATCCGGAGGTAAAACTGTGCCATCCCATGGCGCATCTCCGTCGCCGGGATGTTCCACCAATTAAAGTCCCAGTAGCTGAAGAGCCAGCGAGGATCGCGCGCCACCAGGTAGAGCGTATTTTCGTGGTAGCTCACGGGGAGCTGCCCAAGATCCTCATATTCGGGAACTGCGCGGGCTTCCGCAGGCGCTGGCTCCACTGGGATCTCAAACTTGTGAGCATCTTCCACAGGCTCTTCCGCGATCACTGGATCGCGAACGATCTGGAAGCTGCCCGAGGACTTCGACGTTGCAGGCGCGGCACCGTCGCCCGAGCCTGTGAGGGGGGAACCCGTGTTTTCGTCTTCAGAAGAGTTTGCCATAGAGTTCCGGCCAGAGTGCAGACCTCCGGCTGTCGCTCCTGATAGACCTTGACACCCAGCGAGGTCAAACGGATTCCCTGTCGCCTCGCAAACGCCGCTGCTCCTCTCGTGCATCGTTCCCGAATTCCTGCCGTCCCATGCTCACGAAACGTGTAATCCCGTGCCTCGATGTCCACGACGGGATGGTCACGCGGGGCGTGCAGTTTGGCCGCGCCGAGGAGGGCGGGCTGCGCAATGTGGGTGATCCGGTGGAACTCGCCTTGCGCTACAATGCGCAAGGTGCGGACGAGATGGTTTTCTTCGACATCACCGCTAGCGCGCACGGTCGGGCCTCGATGATTGATGTGATCGAGCGCACGGCGTCGCAATGCTTCATGCCGCTCACCGTAGGTGGGGGCATCCGTGCGGTGGAGGACATGCACGCCATGCTTCACGCGGGCGCCGATAAGATCAGCATCAACTCCAGCGCCTTATCGAATCCACCGCTCATCTCGGCAGGCGCGGAGCGCTTTGGTTCGCAATGTATCGTCGTCTCGATCGATGCCAAGAAGGTCGCACCGGACCGCTGGGAAGTCTTCTCGCACGGAGGCCGTACGTCCACCGGTCTCGACGCTGTAGAATGGGCGAAGCGCGCCTGCGAGTTGGGCGCGGGCGAGATCGTACTCAATAGCATCGATGCCGATGGTACCAAGGCCGGGTACGATCTGGTGATTACCCGGCGGATCAGCGAAGAAGTGGGTGTTCCCGTGGTGGCCAGTGGTGGCGCTGGCAGCCTCGAACACATGGCGGAAGTGTTGCGCGAGGGAAAAGCGGATGCGGTACTCGCCGCAAGCGTCTTTCACTTCGGCACCTATACGGTGGGCCAGGTAAAGGAGTACCTGGCCAGCCAGGGACTACCAGTGCGGCTGCCTGAGCGGGTAGGGTGATGATAAGACCCTCCGCCGCGCTTTACTGAAAACCGCAACCAGTCGAGGGGCCCGTGGACCATGTTTATGCCACGGCATACATTGCCGGCGATCGGCTTGGCAGTGGTAGCACTTCAGTGACTCGGCCGTCGCTGTCATAGATGTGGATCTCGCCGTCGAGATCGCGACCCAGTTGCGCCGCCTGGACAATTGCATCGATCAGGCGAGGGTGGCGAACCTCACCTGCGAAGATTCCCTGGCACGAAAGGTCGAAGCCCTCATCGGGCGTCACCGGTCGAATTTGGAACACAAACGGCATGTGTTCATAAGAACAGTATCCGTGTTCCATGACAAGCCATTTTGAAGATCGACCCCAGGAATTTACCCGCCCCCGCCCCGGCCGAACGCAAGCACTTCGCGAGCCACCGGAGTGTTCACCCGAACAGCGCACGTAAACCAGCCGTTTTCGGCAGAATTTGCCCATCTGGAACTCGAAAGAAGAAGGACATGAGGTCAGAGAAGGTTGAAACCAGTGTAAAAAGCCTGATCTACCCTGAAAATGAGTCGCGCGGCGGGTGTTCGGCCGATCAGAGAAGATTCGGGCTAAAAGTGGCATTTGGACAAAGGTCAGAGAAGTTGGTCCGAGTCGCGCAACAGGCGATGCCACGGTGATGCAAAGGTTGTGCATCGGGTCAGAATAGCTCTGCTTGAGTCGCGCGCGGCTTGGGCGCGGCGAGCGGGCGCTGGGAGAGTACCTTGTGAGTCTCGGAGAGGACTCGGGTAGTCGAATCCTGAGTCGCGGCGCGTGTGCGGCTGATGATCTTGCCCGCGACCAGGGCGGCAGGCTTGGCGTCTCGGGCCTCTTGGTAG
>JANMSW010000051.1:0-15231 GCA_031389825.1 Spartobacteria bacterium | reverse complement strand
GAAGAGGTGGCCCGCGAGACGGTGGCGCCGGTTGTGGCGGATCGTCACGGTCGTCTGGAACCACTGCATGCCCGCCACCAGGTTTGGCTCGGGGGTTTCGAGCATCAGATGGTAATGGTTGCTCATTAACACCCACGCATGTACCCGCCAGCCAGTCCGACCGCATGCCTCCCCAAGCGTGCGCAAAAAGCGCTCCCGATCAGCATCGTCATGGAAGATTGCCTCCTGCCGATCTCCACGATCCAGAACGTGATACACCGCTCCCTCGAACTGAATGCGGGCCTTGCGAGCCATCCCTGTTCGTACCCGTGAAGAAAGTGCTTGTACAGCGAGATTCTAGACTCGACCCCTTCTCACTCTCTTCATACCCACTCGGCTCGCATCAAACAGTCGTTCCCCTCCCAGTCCTGTCCTTCGACAGACCTTCAGTGCCACGCGGCCTGAAAAGCTAATTCCTATCTAAGGCGCCGGTGTAACTCCAGCCGGGCTTGTTCAACCCTGGCTAGCTTTGCGGCTTCGCGCAAAAGCTAGCCCTCCTTCGTTAGCCGTTGTGGGTGTCGATGTTGAGTGGGTCATTCCGGTCGAAGCGGTTGAAGTAAAAGGAACAGTGCGAGTGCCAAGATGAGAAGTCGTCGCTGCGCATGACTGAAAGCTCCGAGCCGTGCCAGGCGCTCTCGATGAACATGTGCGGATGATCCGGGCGGCTGCGCGGCGGGACATGACGTCGAGCACGCAGCGCAATCTCCGACTGCTGCACCTCCGGCAACGGCGAGAGCAGCCGAAGAAGCTGCTGGAACCGTTCGTGAACGGTGGCGCGTGTAGCGGCGTCCTCGCCGGGGCCGACAGCAAAGACAACCTGAAAGATGGAAACGGTAGAACGGTCTGGCCGAGGGAACGCGGGATGATAGCTGACCGCAAAAAGGTCCGTGAAGAATGGCTGCAACATCTCCGTAACCCGACGCTCAATAAGCTCTGGAGACTCGGAAGTAGCAGAAGCCATAATCGTTCGTTTACGGAAGACGTGTAGCGACGGCTAACGACCGCAAGCTCAGCGACCGCGGAGTGCGGCGCGGTACCTGCATGGCGGGCGGCAAGGCGGCGGTGGAAGCAGGTGCCGTGACGCACGGAGCGGTTCGCTGCAGCGCATGGTTCGGCGTTGCGGTTGAGTTGGAAAAAGCGCTCATGAAGAGACCGGCTCAAGTAACTCGATGCGGTTGCCGAATGGGTCGGAAACGTAAATGCGCTTGTAGCCCTCCAATGGTTCGTCGGTGACAACGGCCACGCCCGAACGCTGGAGATGGTGAGTGATGGCATCGAGGCCCTGGACGATAAATGCCGGATGAGCCTTCTTGGCGGGGCGGAAGTCAGCCTCAACACCCAGATGGACGCGCAAGGTTCCGCCCTCGAACCAAGCACCGCCACGCTTGGCGAGATTGGCAGGCTTGGGGACTTCGGTGAGGCCGAGGACGCCGGCGTAGAACTCACGAGCGAGGGTCTCCTCTCCAGCAGGCATGGCTAGCTGAACATGGTCGAGACCCTGAACTCGGAAGTCAGATGTGCTCATGGATGCTCGTCCGGGAAAAGGGTAGCGGCGCATGGTTCGGCGTTTCCGTTGGATTCAGAAATGCGTCCATAGATCATTGCGTCGAGGTAGGCGCCTCGTTTGAAGTGGTGGTGCCTGAGCAAGCCTTCGTGCTGAAAACCTGCCTTCTCCAGTGCGCGGTGAGAAGCACGGTTCGATGTGAAGGGTGTGGCGTAAAGCCGATGGAGGTGAAGGCGCTGAAAAGCGTAGTCGGCAAATGTGCAGATGACGCGAGGCATGAGACCGCGCCCGCGATACGACTGCGCCAGCCAGTAGCCGAACTCTGCACTATGAGCGGCCGCCGGGAGTGCTCCGACGACGCCGATAGAACCGATGAGATAGCCCGATGGCTCGCGAAGAGCGAAGATCTTCGCCTGGGAGTTGGCAGACTGCTGGCAGCGGTTGAGCCACCCATCCGCATCCGCCTCGGTGTAAGGGAAAGGAAGGGCCAACAGATTCTGGGCAATCTCCGGGTCGGCAAAGTGCTCCATGTAGGCAGCCTTATCGGTTCGTACGTGAGGACTGAGGAAAAATCCATCGGCGACTTCAAGACGGTTGTCCTGGCCTTCGTTCACAGGGGGCGGGGGTTCATTGGGTTGAGGCGGTCGGATGTAATAAATGTCCCACTCGTCCTCGGTGGTCTGCACGAAACCGTGGCGCTGATAGAATCGATTCGATGGGCTGTCCCGGAGCGCACCCAGGCGAACCCCCATCCCGCATGCGTCAGCCTGAGAAAGGAGCTGACGGATGACGTGAGAACCGACACCGCAGGACTGGCAGCTCGGGTGGACATAAAGGTGGTCCAAGTGAAAGCCATCGTCTGCGGGACGGAAGGTGTAGAAGCCGATCCGCTGACCGTCGAGGATGACGAATCTGGTATGCTCGGGATAAAACGACTTGCGAAGACGCTCGCGAGCCCGCTCTGGGTCGAAGCGCCCGAGGCGCTCTAAACTGTCCCGCATCGCGGCGACGCGAAGGGCCACAAGGTCGTCGAAATCGTCAGGCGTGACGGCTGAAAATGCGATCCTGTCGGAAAGCGTTGCTACGATGGGCTGAGTCATCATGCCTTGTTCAAAGAAGACGCGTAGCATCGCCGAACTAGATGTAGACTGCGAGCCCACAGCCTATTTCCTCGCTTCTCTCTGGGGAGTCCGCCAGTTCCCGTCGCATGAGTGAGACCGTGGCAATGAGCAGCATCCCGGGCAAGCCGAAACTGCTCGAGGAGGTGCGCCGGCGTGCGCCGGCTGATCCGCACCAAACACTACAGCAAGCGGACGGAGGAGGCGTATTGCGACTGAACCCGGCGTTTTGTGCTCTTCCATGGCAAGCGGCATCCGCGGGAGATGGGTGCCGAGGAGATCCAGTCATTCCTCGCATCTGGCCAATGAGCGCAAGGTCGCCGCCTCCACCCAGAATCAGGCCCTCAGCGCAGTGCTCTTTCTCTACAAGGAAGTCTTGAAACTGGATCTGCCCTGGCTGGGTACGTTCGATCGCGTCCAGCGACCTGCAAAGCTTCCGGTGGTCTTTACCCGCGAGGAGGCACAGCAGGTGATCGCATCGGTGAAGCCATCGGCCCGCCTAATGGTGCAGCTTTTGTATGGGTGCGGCTTGCGCGTGCTGGAGGCCTGCCGGCTCCGGGTGAAGGATGTGGATTTCGGCTACTTGCAAATCACGGTCCGTGACGGCAAGGGCGGAAAAGATCGCATCACCATGCTACCAGTCTCACTGGTCGAAGATCTGCGCCGGCAGATCGATACAGTACGTTTTCAGCACGGGGAGGATCTGCGGCACGGCTTTGGCGAGGTGTGGCTGCCGGGGGCGCTCGCGGTGAAGAAGCCCGGAGCGGCGCGGGAGCTGGCCTGGCAGTATGTGTTGCCCGCGGCGCGGCGGAGCCGCGACCCGCGTGACCCCGAGGCGCCGGAGCGGAGGCACCATGTGGATGAGAGCCAGCCGCAGCGCGCGGTGAAGGAGGCGATCCGCCTGGCCGGCGTCCGAAAGGCAGGCACGTGCCATTCCTTTCGGCACTCCTTCGCGACCCATTTGCTGGAGGCCGGATTTGACATCCGCACCGTGCAGGGATTGCTCGGCCACAAGGACGTGAGCACGACCATGATCTATACTCATGTGCTCAATCGGCCGGGGCTGGCGGTGAGGAGTCCGCTGGACTGACCCGATGCGGACGAACCGCTTCTTGCCAAAATGTCAGCGAGACCTTTCACTAGGAGTCTCGGTCAGCGGAAGGTCTTCCTGAATCCAAGCCACATGTTGGGTGGCACGGTCCTTCCCCGTCTGATTCGAGGCAAGCTGCAGTCCGAGAGCGATTTGCTCCAGCGGTGCACCTCCCTGATCCAGTGGAGGAGCAATTTGCTCCGACGTTGCAGCTCGGAGCTCCGGTGGAGGAGCAATTTGCTCCGACGTTGCAGCTCGGAGCTCCGGTGGAGGAGCAATTTGCTCCGGCGTTGCAGCTCGGAGCTCCGGTGGAGGAGCACTTTGCTCCGGTGTTGCAGCTCGGAGCTCCGGTGGAGGAGCACTTTGCTCCGGCGTTGCGGCTCAGAGCCCCGGGGCTGTCGCAAATCGCTCTGCGGCATTCAATGTGTCGACCGGGGCCAGGGCAATCCTCATCAAGGCTCCGATTGGCGCGAGCTGGAGTCCCACTAGAGCCGGAGGGCCACGTCCATTAGGAAGCCAGCACGCGTTGCTGATGGCTCCTGGAGTGGGGCCGCTCACCGCTCACGGGATCAATGCACCGCATTCCCGCCGACTCTCCGTGAAACTATCTAAGATGCACGCTCGCCCCTGGTGATCCGGTGTCGGATCGTACGCGTACGTGCTTTCATCAGCAACTCGGTAGCCTTGCCGGTGTTCCAGTGGTACCTTCCCCTCTCCGCTGCAATTTTTTAACCGAATGAAGAAGATCGTCCTACTCGTTGTGATCATGGCCATCGCCGCTGGCGGGTGGCTCTCCCTGCGAGGGAAGTCGCAAGCTCAGAAGCAGGAGGAAGCTGGCGCGGGGAAATCTTTCGCGCGTGTCGAGAAGCGCGACATCTCCTTTAGCATCGAGCTGAGCGGCGATGTGAAGCCGGCTTCACAGGGCGACATCAAGGCTGAGGTCGGTGGGAAACTGAAGGTGCTGCACGTCGAGCCAGGCCAGGTGGTGAAACAGGGCGACATCCTCGTCGAGATCGACGATCGCGACCTGCTTACCGAGAAAGAGTCGGCACTCACGGAGATCGAGGGAGCGAAGCTGTCGATGGAGAAGACGCGGAAGAACTTTGACCGCGCGAAGGAGCTTTTTCAGGGCAAGCTGATCAGCCGGGAGGTTTTCGATAATCTGTTCGCCGAGTTCTCATTGGCGGAAAACTCCACGATCCGAGCCGAGCGAAAGCTGCAGCTGGTGGAGGATAAGCTTCGCAAGACGAAGGTGCTGTCTCCCATGGCCGGAACGGTGCTGACCGTTCCAGTGATCGAAGGCTCAGTGGTGATTGCAGCGGCCAGCGTGAACAACGGCACGCTGCTCATGACGATTGCGGATCTTTCCAAGCTGCTCGTCGATACGCACATCAACCAGGTGGACGTCTCCCGCCTGCGGGTGGGCCAGCAGGTGAAGCTGCGGGTGGAGTCGCTCCCTGAGAATGACATGGAGGCACGTGTCTCGCTGATCGCACCTGCCGCTTCCATTAAGAATAACGTGAAGGGCTTTCAGGTAGAGGCTCTGATCGACACCCCGAGCGCGCAACTTCGCCCTGGGATGACGGTCAACATCACGGTGCCGATCGCGGAAGTAGCGGATGCTGTGAGCGTGCCAATCTCTGCCGTCTTCAAGGGCGATGGCCGCTCGAAGGTGGTGTACGTGCGCAGTGGCGAGGGTGCTGAGAAGCGGGTGGTGACCGTGGGCGTCACGGACATCAATCACGCCCAGATCGAGAAGGGACTGACTGTGGGTGAAGAGATTCTCCTCGTTGAGCCCGCTCGTCCCGGTGCAGGAGGTCCCGGCGGTCCGGGGGGTGGTCCAGGCGGTCCGCGGAAAGCTTCGTAGTTCGGTAGCGCCTTAGAGGAGAACTCGCGGACGTCACATGCGTCGCAATCTGTAGAGAACCCGTGCTGCATGCCCCTCATCGAACTCACCAACGTCACTAAAAAGTACCGGGTCGGCGACCAGGAGATCCTGGCGTTGAACGGGGTGGATCTGACCATCGAGCAGGGTGAATTCGCGGCGATTATCGGGCCTAGTGGAAGTGGGAAATCGACGCTCATGCATTTGCTGGGCTGCCTGGATACTCCGAGTTCCGGCCGCATGCTGGTCGATGGGGTGGATCTCTCAAGCGCGGGGCAGAACCGGCTGGCCGAGATGCGGAACGAGAAGATTGGCTTCGTTTTTCAGGCCTTCAATCTGCTCGCGAAGTTCAACGTTCTCCAAAATGTGGAGCTGCCGATGATCTATGCCGGCGTCTCGGCAAAGCAGCGCCGGGAGCGCGCGATGGAAGCGATCGAGCGCGTGGAACTGACGAATCGCATTCACAACACTCCGCTGCAGCTTTCTGGCGGCCAGATGCAGCGCGTGGCCATCGCCCGCGCCCTGGTAAATCGACCGAAGATCATCTTTGCCGATGAGCCGACTGGGAACCTCGATTCGCACACCGGAGCGACGATTCTGGAGCTCTTCCGCGAACTCAGCCGCCAGGGCCGCACGATCGTTCTGGTGACGCACGATAACGAGATCGCGGCCCAGACGCCTCGCCGGATCGTAATTCGCGATGGCCTCATCGTGAGCGGCAGCACTCGCGAGGCTGCTCATGCCGACACCCTTTCCCCTGCTCTCACGTGAATCTCTGGCTCGGTCTGCTCATTGGTCTTAAGGAAATCTGGGCGCACAAGTTCCGCTCGTTTCTCACCATGCTCGGGGTCATTCTCGGGGTCGCTTCGCTGCTCAGCATGTTCGCGCTGACGGCCGGCATCGCGAAGGGAATGCGCGAGTACATGCAGCAGGTTGGAGGAATCGAACGGGTGGAGATCGACGCGCAGGAGGTACCGGAAGAGCAGCTTGCAATGCAGGATATCTCGCCCGGCTCGACCATCGCCGACGCGGAGGCGATTCAGAAATCAGCGCCGCTCGTAGCGCGGGTTACACCCACGTCCGACCTGGGGAATGCGGCGATCACGCGTGGCAGTGAGACCTTCCGCGGCGCTGTCGCTGGCTGCTGGCCGGATTACGTCGAGATCAACAAGCATATCGTGGCCAAGGGGCGGAATCTTAGCTTTCTCGACCTGGAGCGGGCTTCTCGCGTGTGTGTGATCGGCTCTCTCGTAGTCGAGCGGCTCTGGCCAGAACAGCCGAGCTTTGATCCGATCGGCGAGACGATTCTCGTGAACTCCCGCCCATTTACGATCGTTGGGGTGTTCGACTTCTATGAGCGCGAGGAAGACAAGCGTCGGCGGGAACTCGGCCTTGCTCCGGAAAGGCAAGCGCGGGGAGGTCGTGGCGGCGGCGGTGGTGGTGGCCGGGGCTGGAACCCATTCCAGCGCAAGAATCTCACCATCATTGTTCCGATCTCGACAATGTTCTACGAGTTCAAGAGCGCCAACGTGGTCGGAACCGTCGACCAGGGGCCGAATCACCGGCTGGATAACCTCTACTTCCAGGTCGGCGATGTGAACCGCTTCCACGAAGCGGTCGCCCAGGTGGGGGCGATTTTAAAGCAGACTCATCGAGGGATCGATGACTTTACCTTCGACACGCGCGAGGAGTGGTTTGAGAACACCGAGAAGAGCATCCGCAACACGCGGATGAGCGGCGGGCTGATCGCCGGGATCTCGCTCCTCGTAGGCGGGATTGGCATCACGAATATCATGCTCGCGTCGATTACGGAGCGCATCCGCGAGATCGGCGTGCGACGTGCAGTCGGGGCAAAAGGACGCGACATCTTTGTGCAGATCGTGGTCGAAGCCGCAGTGATCGGGTTTATCGGAGGCCTGCTCGGCCTGGTTGCCAGCACCGGGATGATGCAGCTGCTGATCATGATCTCACCTGCCGAAAACGCGCCCGTCGTGGAAACGAGCGCAGTTGTGATTTCCTTCGGATTCGCCGTGATCATCGGCGTCTTCAGCGGGCTCTACCCGGCGTTCAAAGCAAGCCGCCTGGATCCGATCGAAGCCCTGCGGTACGGCTAGGGCGCGGGCTTCGGCTCGGGAGCGGGCTGCAGCTCGGTGTTATACGCGGAGACCTTGCCAAGCTTCTCGAGCTCAGGCCGGATTTCCTTACCTTCGCCCACTACCACGATCATCGCGTTACTCGCATCGAGATACTTCTTCGAGAGCTCCTGCGCGCTGGCAGGCGTGACTGAGGACATCTGCTTCGCGTACGTCTTGTAGTAGTCGGCGGGGAGCCCGTAGAGATCGATGTCCTGGACCCGCTGGGCAGTCCGGGCGGCGCTTTCGAGGCTGAGCAGGTAGTTGCCGACGTTGTATTGCCGCTGCAGCTCGAGTTCCGCTTCAGGGACCGGTTCGTCGCGCATCCGCTGCATCTCCTTGAGGATCTCTATGAGCGCGAGATGGGTCACATCGTTGCGCGTCTCCGCTCCCGCCTGGAATGCACCGCCGAGTTCCATGGGGTTGAACGCGGAGTAGGCGCCGTAAGTCCAGCCGTTCTTCTCACGCAAGTTCTGGAAGAGCCGTCCGGAAAAGCCCCCGCCCAGGGTAGCGTTGATCACATTCAGCTCCGCGATATCCGGACTACTGCGGCGCGGCCCACGCTGCGCCACCACAATGTTGCTCTGCACGGATCCGGGTCGATCCACGAGGTGGATCGACAATCCTTTCACCTCGTCATCCTTGGGCGCTTCGATGGTTGGGACCTCGCCTTTCCTCCAGCCACCCAGGGCCTTTTCGATCAGCGAGATAATCTGTGCCGGCTTCACATCGCCGACGATCGCGAGACTCGCGTTGTTGGGGAGGAAATGCTGCTGATGAAACTTCACGAGGTCTTCACGGGTGATCGCCTGCACGGTCTCCGGCGTGCGATACGCGCCATACGGATGACCGCCGAAGAGCACCTTCCCGGTGAGCTTGGTAGCGAGCGCATCCGGCTCCATCTTCTCCGCCATGAGCTGCGAGAGCGACTTGCGCTGTTCCCGGGTAAACTGCTCTGACGGAAACACCGGGTTGAGTACGGCATCTCGAAACAGGTCGATCATCTCGTCCGTGTATTTCGTGAGGCCAGACGTGACCACCGCCGTGTAGTCCGCCGCCGCAACTGCCTCCAGCTTGGCCCCGAGAGAGTCGATCTCCTTGGCGAAAGTGGCGGCGTCCCGCTTGGCGGTACCGCGGTTCAATAGGCCCGCAACAAAGCCGGCGAGCCCCGTCTTCTCACCGTCGAAGACCGAGCCGGACTTGATCAGGAGACGGAAAGTGACTGTCGGGGTGCGATCATCTTCGATCACGAAGACCCGCAAGCCATTGGGCAGTGTCGTCTGATGGTAGTCCGGGAAGGCCGCTTCGGGCGCTGGTCCGGGAGAAGGCTTCTGTGCGCGGTCGATCGCCGCGTTAGCCGAACTGGCGGCGAGGAGCACCGCAATGGACGTGGTGAGAATAAGACGCATGGCAGTGCTAGTTGGACTTCTTTGATTCTGCAGGGGCAGCAGGAACGGGATAGCGCAGCACGTTCCGACCGTCGTCGGTGAGATACTTCTGCGCGACACGCTGGAGGTCCTCGCGTTTGACCGAGAGGTAGCGATCGAGCTCGGTATTGATCAAGTTGGTGTCCCCGAAGAACAGATGATAGCGCGCGAGGTTCTCCGCCCGTGAGGCCATTGCGCCAAATGCTTTGGCGAACTCGGCCTCCTTGGTATTGCGGGCCTTCTGGAACTCCTCCTCAGTGACGCCGCCCTTCTTCACGCTCTCTACTTCCTCCGTGATGAGCTGGTCCAACTGATCCAACGCGACACCGTTCTGCCCGGTGGCGAAGACACCTACCATCCCCGCCTTCTCCATAAGGTAAGGGAACGCCTCAGCGTCGAGCGCCACCTGCTCCTTCTCCACGAGCCTCTTATAGAGTCGCGAGCTCCGTCCGGTCGCCAGGATGTTCGTCAGCAACTCCAGCGGGTAAGCGTCGGCATCCGTTTCGACTGGCGCGCGCCAGGCGTGCAGCGTCGCCGGCAACGGCGTGTTCTCCTTCAGCACGTCCTTCTTCTGTCCGGCGGCCGGGAGCTTCCATTCCATCTTGGGTCGCTGCACATCGGCGCCGCGTGGGATTGGGCCAAAGTACGCTTCAATCAGCGGCTTGATCTCCTCGACCTTGAAGTCGCCCGCCACCGCGAGCGTCGCGTTGTTCGGAACGTAGTACATTTTATAGAAGTCCCGGAACTCCTCGATCTTCGCCTCGTCGATGTACTGGAACGCACCAATCGGCACCCACGAGTACGGAGTGCCTTCGAAGACGAGCTTCGCCAGTTCCTCAAAGAGCGTGCCGTACGGCTGATTGTCCACACCGCGGCGCTTTTCCTCCTTCACCACCTTGCGCTGCGTCTCCACGCCAATCTCATCGATCTTTGCATGCAGCATCCGCTCCGACTCTATCCATAGTGCGAGTTGCAGCTGATTCGATGGCAGGTTGAAGTAGTAATCTGTGCGGTCGAACGAGGTGGATGCGTTGAGATTTCCGCCTGCGCCCGAGATGAATTTGTCGATTTGGCCACGGGGAATGTTCTCCGTCCCTTCGAACATCAGGTGCTCGAAAAAGTGCGCGAATCCCGTGCGGTCGGGCCGCTCGTTTTTACTCCCAACATGGTACAGCACGTAGCTGGAGATCACTGGTGCCGCATGATTCTCGTGGAGGATAACGTGCAGCCCGTTGGGCAGATCGTACTCCACGAACTTGATCGGCTTCAGCACGGTCTTCGCTGGAATGGGTTGCGCGTCCTGAGCTAGGGACATCGAGATCGGAAGAAGCAGCGTACAGACAGCAGTAGCGAGCTTGGCAGCGGAGTGCATGGGTGTAGTGGGACAGGGAAACAACAACGTTGTTCGACTGCAGATGCTAGATCGCGCGGCTGTGCTAAGTCTATCTCCCCGCATGCGCTCGCTTTTCGTCTTCCTCACCACACTCGTTCTCCTTTGCGCGGTGGAAAGTGCGTGCGCCGAGGAGCAGCGCTTTCGCTTTGAACGCGCCGAGATGGGCCTCCCCTTCCGAGTCACTCTGTATGCCGCTGATGAAGCGAGCGCACGCACCGCCGCGGACGCAGCTTTCGATCGAATCTCGCTCCTGAACAGCATCATGAGCGATTACGACAGCGACTCCGAAGTGAGCCGCCTGTCGCGCACGTCTGGGAGCGGTCAGCGCGTCCCGGTGAGCACGCTCTTGTGGACAGTGCTGAACCGTTCCCAACAGGTCGCCGTGCGCACTAATGGCGCTTTCGATGTCACCGTCGGTCCTCTCGTGAATGCATGGCGCAACGCTCGTCGAAAGCGCGAGCTCCCCCAGGCGGCTCTGCTCACCGAGCTGCGGGCGCGCACCGGTTTCCAGAGTATGCAGCTGCACGAGGCGGATCAGTCGGTCGAGTTGCTCCTCCCGGACATGCGGCTGGATCTCGGTGGTATCGCGAAAGGCTTTGCTGTGGATCAGGCGCTCGCCGTTCTGCGCGAGCGTGGATTTCGCCGTGCCTTTGTGGCTGGAAGTGGAGATATGGCCTTCGGCGATCCGCCTCCCGGCGCGCTCGGATGGAAAATCGAAATTGGTCGCCTGGCCGAACCCGAAGCGCCGCCCGCCGAGGTCCTGGAGCTGGCGAACTGCGCGATCTCCACCAGCGGCGATGCCTTCCAGTACGTGGAGATCGACGGCACTCGCTACTCGCACATCGTCGATCCCTGGACCGGGATGGGTCTCACAGATCACAGTCTGGTTACCGTTGTCGCCAGCGATGGGCTCACTGCGGATAGCCTCGCCACGGCGATCAGTGTGCTCGGTCCGGAACGCGGCCTTCCCTTGGTGGAAGAGTTACCCATGACTGCAGCGCGCGTTCTGCGAAAGCCGGGCGCGAAGGTGGAAGTCAGCACCTCCTCGCGCTGGCGTGATCTTCCCCGCGCTTCCGCGAAACCTCAGCCTTAACGTTCCGGGGTACGCGTGCGGCAGCGGAAGCCGCTCGGCTTGGTCGCGATCCAATCCTGGAACTTCCGAACCTCAGGATGAGTTCGAAGCTTCTCGATGCTGTTCCACTCGCGCTCGAGCTCCTTCTCAGTCAGCACGCGGTGAATCTGCGAATGACACGGACGACAGATGCCGACTGTGACCTTTACGACCTGCCGGTCGAACTCCCGTTTGTTGCGCTTGTTCTTATGGCGGGTGCGCGGGATCAGGTGGTGTTTCGTGAGCGCCTCGATGCGCCCGCAGATTGCACAGGGGGCAGTCATGCTCGTGTCCTCCTAGTACGGCCGGAGAACCCATCCGGACGGGCTTGCCACAGTCATCCGGTGCTTTGACTAAGTCCCCCTCTGCAACCATTCGACCAAGTTCCGGGGCAAATCCGATATAAGGTTGAACCCTCATTTAACACTATGGCTGACCACACACCTGACACACGCGATCGCAACGAAGATCCCATCACCGGCGCACCCGGTTCCCATCCAGTCGGCACCGGCGTCGGTGCAGCAGGCGCAGGCACCGCAGGCGCTCTGATCGGTGCCGCAGTCGGCGGTCCGGTCGGCGCAGTCGTCGGAGCAATTGTTGGCTCGGTCGGTGGCGGCCTCGCCGGCAAAGGCGTTGCCGAGCAGATTGACCCCACGGCAGAGGATGCCTACTGGCGGGATGCCCACCGCAACGAGAGCTACTTCGACAGCAGCTCAACGTACGACGACTACTCACCAGCCTATCGCACCGGCTACGAAGGCTTCGGCAGGTACGGTGGCCAGGGCCGCAGTTACAATGACGTGGAGGGAGACCTCCAGCGCGACTACACTTCTGCCCGTGGCACATCCCGCCTGGAGTGGGAGAAGGCCAAGCACGCGACAAAGGCCGCATGGCATCGCATCGAGAGGAAGCTCCCCGGCGACGCAGATGGCGACGGTCGCTGATCACTAAGGGCACCCTTCCCTCTTTAAACAAGGTTGCCGCTTCCCCCGTACATCGGAGGAAGCGGCTTTGTTTTGCACTTATGTCTCCTCCGTAGAAAACGGCAGCGCCATCTGCGCACTTGGCGGGAGAAAACCCGAGACGCCGATCCCTAACAGTCGAAGGGGGCCGGTCACAAGCTTGTCTCTGGCAAGGAGGTAGCAGGCGGCTCGGTAGATCTCGTCCGCCCCGGTCACGGGTTCGTCCACCCGGATCTGCCGAGTGAGCGTGGTGAAGTCGCTATAGCGCAGCTTCACCTGCACGGTGAGCGCGCCGGTGCGGTGCTGGTCGAGCGTCCCTGCCACGTCTGCAGCGAGTTCCTTCAGAGCGGCTCGGAGGGTGGGTCGATGGTCGGTGTCTTCTCGAAAAGTGGTCTCGCTGCTGATGCTCTTCCGGTCTTCACTGAAGTCAAGCGGACGGTCGTCGTCTCCGAAGGCCAGGCGCCGGAGGCGGAGTGCGTAGGAACCCACGGCATCGCCGAGTTCGAGAGTCGTATCCTGGACGTCTCCGATCGTCCGGAGTCCACGGCTTTCCAGAGCCTCGGCGGTGACGGGACCAACACCTGGGATTGCCCGCAGGGCGAGAGGCCGGAGGAACTGCACCTTGGTCGCGTCGGGAATCATGGTGAGACCGTCCGGCTTTTGAAAGTCACTCCCGAGCTTGGCCAGGAACTTGTTCGACCCGATGCCGATACTCGCGGTCAGGCCGCGCTCCTCGACGATTCGTCGCTTGATCTCGCGTCCCAAGGGCACGGCCGCGGCCAGGGCGTCGTCCTGCTCGCGCCCTTCAAAGAGTCCACTGAGATCGAGATACGCCTCATCGACGGACATCTTTTCCAGCCAGGGGCTGGTTGCGCGCAGGATCTCCATAATGTGCCGCGACTCTTCACGATAGGCGTCCATCCGAGGGCGAACGAAGATCCCGTCCGGGCAAAGCTTTCCCGCAGTTCGGGAGGGCATGGCAGACCGGACCGAGAACTTTCGTGCTTCGTAGCTGGCTGCGCAGACTACTCCCCGCTGGTCCGGCGCGCTGCCGACGATGACTGGCTTACCGCGATACTCCGGATTATCCCGCTGTTCGACGGATGCGAAAAACGCATCCATATCGACATGGAGGATGACACGGGGCATGGAGCGAATGTATTCCAGCGTTCGCTTGGGCAAAAGCGGTGACGAACTTGTTTTCCGAGAACTGCTAGCCCCAGTTACCGGACTCGGTTTAAGTTATCCACTGCCCGAGCACCGTTCAGCTCAGGACTGCCAGGATTACACCGATTTGCTCCACGCTTTTTGTGTGTCGTTCCACCCTTTTTTCGTGGAACTCCACGCTTCCAGGCGGAGTGCCACGCTCGAAACGTGGCGTTCCAGGTTAGAAACGTGGCGTTCCACGCTTCTATCGTGACGGTCCGCCTGAAAGGGTGGAGCGCCACGATTCGAGCGTCGGAAACCACGTTTGAGACGTCGCCCTTCACGTTCGAGACGTCGCCCTTCACGTTCGGATCGCGGTCTCCCACGAAATAAGCGTGGAGCAAAAGGGTCGATCCGCATGCGGCGACGCTACTGACTCGGACCGACAGGGCCGACGCTTACTGGCTGGGGGAAAGCACGAGCCGGAGGGTCTCGAGACACTGGATCCAAGTCTCCACAGTGAGCGGAACGTAGTAGGCTTTGCCATCGATGCCAGTTACTTCATCGAAGATATTGCTCGGCTGCTGCACGAGATCCTCGAAGACGCCGGCGAAAAAGAACCCTTCCACGGAGCCATCGTGCCGAGGCCGGTAACCAGGGTGGCGTGCCTCGTGGAGGAGCTCGTCGCAGACCCGCGCGAGCTTGGCGGGGGTCACATCCACCCCGAGGTGCCCGCCCTGTTCCATGGACTCGCCGAGCAGCACCTGGAGACGTTTCACAATCCCGCGGATCTGCTGGGGAGTAGCCGGAGTCGGCGGTTTGCCGGTCATTTCCAGCAGGCTGCGCGCGGCTACGCTCTCCGGCACCTCGGTGGGTGGGCGGGCGGCAGACTCAGTTGGAAACCGGCTCTTCATGTCGATGCCTACAGCACTCCCGGTGGAGGCACGACTTGTCAAATACCCTGATGGGAGAACAATCCGGTGGCGCAGTTCCAGCGAGTTCTACTCAGTGAGGGTGAAGCCGTCCAGCCGCTCGCGTCGGTGCGGCTGCGTGAGATCGAGCGCCGGGCCGATTGGCACAATACGGCTCGGGTTGATGTCGTCGTGGGTGTAGTAGTAGTGGCGCTTGATGTGGTCCAGGTTGACGGTCTCGGCGACGCCCGGCTGCTGGTAGAGATCGCGCACGTAGTTCGACAGGTTTGGATAGTCGACGATCCGCTTCAGGTTGCACTTGAAGTGGTAGTGATAGACCGGGTCGAAGCGGATGAGCGTCGAGAACAGGCGCCAGTCGGCCTCGGTGATCTGGTTGCCGACGAGCCAGCGCTGGCGCGACAGGCGGTCCTCGAGCTTGTCGAGCGTGGCGAACAGTGCGCGACAGGCCTCCTCATAAGCGTCCTGCGACACCGCAAAGCCCGAGCGATAAAC
>JANMSW010000018.1:0-1528 GCA_031389825.1 Spartobacteria bacterium | reverse complement strand
ATTGTCAAAGTCTTACACCGACGGCTTTCAGCCGCGACCCTGAGCCATAAAACGGGTTAGAGTTGAAGTGGATCGGTGCCTGCGTCGAGGTCGTAGGTTCAATGGCGCGCGTAGCCCGTGTCAAAGTCCGACCCGGAGCCGTCGAAGCACCCTGGAGTGTCGCCAAGGTCGCGAGACCGGGAGCACGACTCAGAGATTTTCTTCCTTCAAGGCTCTACGCAGGTGCCGGCCAGGAAGGAGCTGAGCCATGGAGATCCTGTTGAATCGCTGTGCAGGATTGGACGTGCATAAGGAGACGGTGGTCGCCTGTGCCCGTCGGATGGTAGGTGGCCGTTCCGAGCACTTGCTTGAGCAGTTTGGTACCACGACGAGCGAGCTGCTGCGGCTCGCGGAGTGGCTGCTCGCGCAGGGTTGTCGGCACGCCGCTCTGGAAGCCACTGGGGTTTATTGGAAGCCTGTGTGGCACATTCTTGAGGGTCAGATCGAGCTGACCTTGGCCAACGCGATGGAAGTGCGCAACGTTCCGGGGCGCAAGAGCGACGTCAGCGATGCCGCTTGGCTGGCTGACCTGCTGGCGCACGGATTGATCCGCGGCAGCTTTGTCCCGCCGCGCCCGATTCAGGAGTTGCGCGATCTGACGCGAACCCGCAAACAGCTTTCGCGGCAGGTGGCACAGACGACGCAACGCATCGAGAAGGTGCTCGAAGACGCCAACGTAAAGATCACCGGCATCATTACGCACCTGCTTGGTGTGAGCGGCCGAGCGATTCTACGCGCCCTCAGCGAGGGTGAGACCGATCCGGAGCGTCTTCTGGCGCATACCAATGGGCGTCTGAAGGCGCCTCGCGAGCGTTTGATCGAGGGTCTGCGTGGTGCGGTGACCGACCATCACCGTTTTCAACTGCGTCTGTACCTGTCACAGATCAGCTCTCTGGAACGTCTGCTTGCGGATCTAGATGCGGAGATTGCGAGGCATCTAGAGCCCTTTCAATCGCAGCTCAAGCGGCTGAGCACGATTCCCGGGGTCAGCGACTTCGTGGCCAGCGTGCTGATTGCTGAGGTTGGGGCCGACATGACCCACTTTCCAAGTGCTGGCCATCTCATCTCTTGGGCTGGTCTGTGTCCTCGCATGGACGAGAGTGCCGGCAAGCGCCGTAACACCCGGACAAGAAAGGGGGCGCGGTGGCTCAAAAGCACGCTCGTCCAAGCGGCATGGCCGGCCGCCCGCAGTAAGGGCACCTACCTTCAAGCTCAATTCCTACGTCTTAAGGGTCGCCGAGGAGCCAAGAAGGCTGCTGTCGCCGTGGCAGCATCCATCCTTACGGCCGCCTACTACATCCTCAAGGACGACGGGGTCGCCTATCTGGACCTCGGCGGAGACTATTTCGATAGGCGAGATAAGAAACGGGCCGCGCAACGCCTCGTCAAGCGCCTTCAAAGCCTCGGCTATTCGGTCACCCTGGAACAAGCCGCCTGACTCACGATACGCATGCACTAACGAAGGAGGCAGCACGAGTTTTTTCAGAGA
>JANMSW010000011.1:0-39598 GCA_031389825.1 Spartobacteria bacterium | reverse complement strand
CGCACGAAGCGCGAATTCTATTCTCTGGTTCATGACTGCTTGGGTCTGCCATGGCATGCCCACATCCTCTCCAGATGTTGCACCATGTGTTACCCATGTCTTGAACCACCGGCGTTACCTATGTCCTGAACCTGCACCGGAAACTTGCGCTGCGCGAACCAGCTCACTTGGAGGACGGGGCGTGCCCTCCCACCTTCAACTTCCGGCCCTTCGACCTTCGACCCCCACTCATTTCGCCGCATTGTCACTCCTGCGTCGTGGGTTCGTCACAGGGGCATGCCTTTATTCGCCCCGTGCCTAGGCTCACAGCTCATACACACTGCCTGTGGAGGCCATCCTTCCCAGCTCAGTGAAGCACCGCATCCTGATCGCGGACGACGAGGAGGATATGTTGAACCTCGTCGCCATGAACCTCTCCGGTGCGGGTTTTCAGGTGATCAAATCGGAGGATGGCCCATCGGCCGTTTTCAGCGCGCGACAGCAATCCCCTGCACTCATCGTGCTGGACATGATGATGCCCGGAATGACCGGCCTCGAAGTTTGCAAGGTCTTAAAGGGCGACAATAGCACTTCGGGCATCCCCATCGTGCTGCTTACCGCGAAGAGCAGTGAAGTCGACCGAATCCTCGCCTTCGAGCTGGGCGCGGATGACTACATGACGAAGCCCTTCAGCCCACGGGAACTGATTCTGCGCATTCAGGCGATCCTCCGGCGGAAAGTGACGTCCCCCACGCTGGAGAACGAGCTCCAGGCGGGTGAGATCGCCATGGATCTCGAGCGGCACCAGATCACCGTGGGTGGGGAGCCTGTTGAACTCACAGCCATCGAGTTCAAGCTGCTCGTAGCGCTCATGGAGCGCCGTGGAAGAGTACAGAGCCGGGATGCACTGCTCGGTGCCGTCTGGGGGATGGATCGGGAGATAGAGACTCGCACGGTCGATACTCACCTCCGTCGACTTCGCGAGAAGCTCGGGACCGCAGGCGACCAGATCCACACGATCCGTGGGTTTGGGTATCGCCTGGACGAGCGGTAGGCCGCTGCGGTCGAGTACCCCACGTCCCGCGCGGCCGTCTCCGAGCTTTGCCAAAAGAGGCTCGAGGGAGAGCTTCGGAAGCTCACGGTTTCGTCGACCGAGGCTCAACGTTGAGCTTCGGAAGCTCACGGCTTCATCAAAAAGGCTCGGCCTCCTGCTTCGGAAGCTCGCCCTTCTATGAAATAGGCTCGTCCTTGAGCTTCAGAAGCTCATCGTTCTATCAAGGAGGCTCGGCACCCTGCTTCGGAAGCTCATCCTCCTGTCAAAGAGGCTCGCCTTTCCGCTTAGTGAACTCGGCACACGGGGGGCCGAGTTCAGAGATCGACTACTGCAAGCGGTTCAAATGCCGAATGTCCTCAGCGGAAGCTGCGTAGACAGCGTCCTCCGCGATGTTCTTCGCATGATCGCCAACGCGCTCCAGGTGCCTTGTGACAAAGAGCAGCGCCACCAAGTCGGGCAGGTTCACGGGTTCCCGCGCCATGCGCTCGGTGAGATGGTCCGCAGCGGCAGTCGCCAGAGCATCCACCTGTTTATCCTTGATCGGAAGCCCCTCTGCGAGCACGCGGTCCCCTGAGGCAAATGCCTTCATGCTCCCCTGCAGAAGAGCGAAGGCACTTTGATATATAGGCTCGAGCATCTCCCGATCCCGCTCATCCGGGACGCGCGTGAGCTTCCGGGCCTTGCGAGCGATGTTGACGGCCTGATCCCCCACGCGCTCAAGATTGTTGCTGACCCGCATCGCGGCAATCACCTGCCGCAGGTCGGTGGCAACTGGCTGATAGCGAATGAGGATCTCTACGCCCGCGCGATCGATATCCAGCTCGAGTTGGTCGATCTCGTCATCGTCTGCAATCACGCTATTGCAAAGATCGTCAGGTTCCCTGAAGAGTCCGGTCATCGCGCTCTGCAAGCTGCGCTCCGTGAGCGAGCCCATCATGAGCACGTCATTCCGAAGCGCCTCCATGGCGGCATCGAAGTTCCCGAGGATGTGTTTGCCGGATTCTGCCATGGTGTGGGGAAGGTCGACGAGCGTGACGCTAGCAACGAGTCTGCATCGAGCGTTCAGCCGAAGCGCCCGCTGATGTAATCCTCAGTCTGCTGGTGCTTCGGGTTCTTGAACATGGCCGTCGTCTCTCCGACTTCGATCAATTTGCCGAGATACATGAAGGCGGTTACGTCGGAGCAGCGTGCGGCTTGCTGCATGTTGTGGGTGACGATCACGATCGTGAAGTCGTTCTTCAGATCGATGAGCAGCGATTCCACCTTTGCTGTGGAGAGCGGATCGAGTGCAGAGCAAGGCTCGTCGAGGAGCAGGATCTCAGGCTGATTCGCGATCGCGCGCGCGATGCACAAGCGCTGCATCTGCCCACCCGAGAGTCCCAGCGCGTTATCGTCCAAGCGGTCTTTCACTTCGTCCCACAGCGCGGCAGCCCGCAGGCTGCGTTCGACGACGGCGTCGAGTTCGCGCCGATCATTGTTGCCCGCTACTCGCAAGCTGTAGACGACATTCTCGTAGACGGACTTCGGAAAGGGATTCGACTTCTGAAAAACCATGCCGACCCGTTTACGTAGCGAGATCACCTCGAGCTTTGGGTCGAAGATGCTGGTGCCATTCACGAGGATGTCGCCGGTGTGCCGTGCGCCATCGACCAGGTCGTTCATGCGGTTCAGATTCCGCAGCAGGGTGGACTTGCCACAGCCAGAAGGCCCGATGAAGGCCATGATCCTTTTCTCCGGAATCTCGAGGCTGATGTTGAAGAGCGCCTGCTTCGCTCCATAGAAGAAGCTGAAGTCCTTCACCTCGATAGTCCGCGGCTCAGCTGGATCGGCGGGTGTTTCGGCAGAAGTTCCGGTACGGGCCGCAGGATCAGACGGGCGATTCATGGAAGTCGCAGGATGCATGAGATGGCAGAGCCTCGGCTAAAAGGCTCCTGTGCGATAGCGACGGCGCAGGCGCTCACGCAGAATAATAGCACCGAGGTTCAGCATCACCACCAATACAATGAGCAGCAGCGTCGTCGCAAAGACCATGGGCTTGGCTGCCTCGGAATCCGGCGACTGAAATCCCAGGTCGTAGATATGAAAGCCAAGGTGCATGAACTTGCGCTCGAGATGCATGAAGGGCCATACGCCATCGAGCGGGAGCGTGGGGGCGAGCTTCACCACTCCGACCAGCATAAGCGGAGCAACCTCACCCGCACCGCGCGCCATGGCGAGGATGAGACCGGTAAGAATTCCAGGAATGGAGCTCGGGAGAACGATCCACTGGATGGTCTGCCACTTGGAAGCACCGCAAGCGAGCGAACCTTCCCGGGCACCACGGGGGACAGCAGCAAGCGCCTCTTCGGTGGCCACGATGACCACCGGCACGGTCATAAGCGCGAGGGTGAGCGCCGCCCAAAGGATGCCCCCTGTGCCAAAGGTGGGCGTCGGCAGTGATTTCGCGAAGAAGATGGAGTCGATAGTCCCACCGACGAAGTAAACGAAGAACCCGAGACCGAACACGCCAAAGACGATCGAAGGCACACCAGCAAGGTTGTTCACCGCGATACGAACGGCGCGGACGAAGAACCCCTGGCTGGCGTATTCCCGTAAGTAAATGGCAGCGATTACCCCAAAGGGAACTACCGCTATGCTCATCAGGAGCGTCATGATGACCGTCCCGAAGATTGCAGGGAACACGCCACCCTCGGTATTTGCCTCACGCGGGTCTTCGGCAAGGAAGCTCCACGCCTTGTGGATGAAGAGGCCCGCGCGATCCATGACCGAGAGTTGGTTCGGGTAGTAGAAGCCGACGACTTGCCCGATATCCAGCGTCTGCTCCTGCCCAGTAACTACCTGATAGACGAACTTCACGTCATCTTGTTGAGCGCGAAGTTCCCCTGCTTTGGTTGCGAGGACTTCGTACCGTTCCTGCAGCGGTGCGACCTTCTGCTGGATGGCCTGATACTCGCCAGAGTCTTCAGCAAGGCCGCGCTGATCCAATTGCAAACCTTGGATCTCGGCGTTGATCGCACCGATCTCCTTGCGCTCGAGCCGCATAATCTCGCGCCGGAGCCGCTTTGCATCCTTCACCAGGGCCGAGAACTTCCCGTAGAATGACGGATCCGTCGCGGACATCTGGGTTCCATCCTGCAGCAGCAGCGCACGGGGAACACCCAACGCGTCTCCGTACTCCATGCGCTCAATGCGCATGATGTCGCGCGGAGCCGTGGTCTCCACCACTGCGCCACGATCAACGTAGGCGAAGTTCAGGCCGTATACGTCCTTGTTGCCGACATAGAGCTGCCACTCCTCCGAGCTCTCCCCTCGAGCCGCTGCTTCCTCGCGCAGCTTTACATCACTGATGATCTTCTCCTGCTTCTTCGCGACCTCGCCGACGATCGTCTTCGACTCCATGAACTTCGCCGGGGAGTCCTCGGCAAAGCGCATCTGCACGACCTGCCTAGGCCAGAAGACACTCGCGCCATTCATCACGATCACCGCCAGAAGGCCGACTACCATGAGCAGGCCAAGGGAGAGGCCCATCCCACACAGCCAGACGAGCGCCTCGCCAGGAGCGCGGAGTGCGCTGCGGGCTTTCAGGTTATCCGCGGGAGCGTGCATGAAGGAGTCGAGGGTCGAGGGACCAGAGTCGAGGGCGACGGATTATACGGTCTTGTACTTCTCGCGCAGATGCTGCCGGAGAAGTTCCGCGACCGTGTTGACCAGGAAGGTCATGAGGAAGAGGAGCATCGCGCCGAGGAAGAGGGTGCGGTAAAGGGTGCCGTGGTGCGGCGCTTCGGGGAGCTCGACGGCGATGTTCGCGGAGAGAGTCCGCATGCCAGAGAAGATGTTCCAGTCCATGACCGGCGTATTGCCGGTGGCCATAACCACGATCATGGTCTCGCCGACGGCGCGCCCAAGGCCGATCATCAGAGCCGAGAAGATGCCCGCTGACGCAGTGGGAAGAACGACTCTCAAAGCCGTCTGCCAACGGCTTGCGCCCAGAGCCAGGGACGCGGACCGGAGGGCACCGGGGACATTCGACAACGCATCCTCGGCAATCGTGAAGATGATCGGGATCACCGCGAAGCCCATCATGAAGCCTACGACCAGCGAGTTCCGCTGCTCAAAGCGGGCACCCGTGACATGCGGCCACCAGAGGCGGAAATCAGCAACCGGCATCCCAGTCACGGGATCCTGCACGACGAAGAGGAATTTCTCGAACGTCGGCCCCATCTTCCATGAGAAGTAGGCCACTCCGAGAAGGATCGGGAAGAAAACGATGAACTCTGCGCCCGGGGGGACGAACTTCCGGAAGCGGAAAGAAAGCTGATTGAAGCCCCAGCCGATCAGGATCGCCGCGGTCGGCAAAAGGAAGCAGAGCAGAATGATCGAGGGCACGCGTCGCTCGATGAGCGGAGCCAGCCAGAGGGCTGCAAGAAAACCCAGCACCACGGAAGGCAGCGAGGCCATGATCTCCATCGTGGGCTTCACGACCGTGCGATAGCGCGGATTCAGAAACTGCGAGGTGTACAATGCTGCGAGCAGGGCGATCGGCGCGGCAAAGAGCATTGCGTAAAAGGTCCCCTTCAACGTGCCGATGATCAGCGGAATCAGGGAATACTTCGGCTCGAACTCATCGGAGCCCCCGGTGGACTGCCACTCGTACGCAGGCCCGCTATACCCCTCGTACCAAACCTTCCCGAAGAGCCCGCGGAAGCTCGTCTCAGGATGCGGATCGTTCAGCTGAAAGAGGTGCAACCGCGAGTCAGCATCGAGGAACAGCATCCGATCGTACTTCCCGCTAATCACCGCCTGTTTCGGCTTAAAAGGGAGCTGATCCTGCCAGCGTACCGTCTCCGTGGTGGAGTACCGAAGCGAGGCGGTCGTACCCTGCCCCGTCAGGAAAGCTTTGTTACGTAGACTGCCGCTGTAAAACGTTGCCCCGCTCTCCAGCGCAGGAAACTGTTTCGTCTGCACGAATGTTCGGATCTCACTGCCCGCTGCCCGGAGTAGGCTGAAGACTCGATTCTCGCCTGTCACGCCGGTGAAAACGAGCGACACGTCTCCGAAGAGGAAGTTCATACTCCCGACTGTGGGATCCGCGAGATCGCCGAATGGCTTAAAAGTTTGCCGCAACGCGAACTCCTCACCTTCCCGAAAGAAGTACTGAACATCGCCCAACGCGGTGAGCACGACTATGCTGTCTGCCTGCGACGCCACGAGCAATCCGACTGGCTTGCCGCTGAGCAGCGGCGTCAGGTCGAACTTGCGATCCACCTTTAGCTCGCCTCCACCAATCAGACTGCGTTTCCGAGCAAGACGAACCGCGTGAAGTTCAGCCTGATCCTGGACCTGCTGAATACCAGCGATCAGCTTGGAGTCTCCGGCACCGCCGAAGTCCACGACCTGGATGGGCACTCCTGGCCGGCCGAGTTCAATCGGGGTACCCGCTTTAAGCCCCTGCGTGACCTGTCCCTGGCCAGTAGAGTAATCTACGGAGTAATTGATTGGCGCAACCGTGACCTTTCCGTCCGGTAGGCCAAAGACCAGCTCCTGCCTTCGCGCGGAGTAATTAACGGAAGAGAAGCTTGCTGGAACGGGCGCCAGTACCACCGGAGCCGCGGGCTTGTCACGAACGGGAAGCGGAAGATCATCGTCCGGCGGGCCTGTCTTCGCTGCTGGTGTGGCGGAGGGCACCGCAGCTACGGGAGCTTCTAAAGCCGGCGTGGGAACCGGCACGGCCGCTGCGAGGCCTGGATCCACCTCTGTGGTCTCGCCCGTGGAGACGTTGACGAAGATGATCTTCCCGTCCTTGCGCACCAGGAACGGCAGCTCGCTGCCCTCGTCGGTGCCGATTGCCAGATACGCAGCCTTTGGGAGGTCGATCGATTTCAGCTCCTTCACATCCGCACCGCGGAAGAGCGGTAGGATTTGGAGGAGGATGAAGAGAAAAATCCCGAAGACGGCCGTGATCACGAGCGCACCGCCCACCTTGATGAAGTGCGTCATCAAGCGGTCGAGAAACAGCGTCTTCTTCGATGCTTCGAAGCGGCGGGGATCGTAGGTGATCTTTTCCATGCAGGAGCTTCAGGAGAGAACGCCCCGTCAAGCTGGGCATTCCGATGCGCGGAGTCAGGAAGAAAGTACAGCGCGTTCGCTCACCCCCGAGTCGCACAAATGGAGGCGAAGCAGCAGCGCTTCGCCTCCATTGCGATGATTCTCGTAAGCCGTGACTTACTTCTTCTTCTTTGCCGCAGGTGCCGTAGCCGCAGGGGCCGCCGCACCACCCACCGTCTTCATGGTCTCATCGACCACTTCCTTGGGAATCGGAAAGTAGCCATCCTTGACCACGACTTCCTGGCCAGCCTTTGCCACGATGAACTTGAGGAACTCGGCGGTGAGCTTGTCCATTGGTGCGTTAGGCTTCTTGTTCACGTACACATAGAGGAAGCGGGCCAGCGGGTACTCGCCGCTCAGACAGTTCTCGTAGCTGGGTTCAACGTAGGTGCCTTCCTTGGCACCAAGCGGCAGTGCACGGACTTCGGAGGTCTTGTACCCAATGCCAGAGTAGCCGAGGCCACCGAGATCGCTACCGACGCCTTGGACGACTGCAGATGAACCGGGCTGCTCCTTGACCGTAGTCTTGAAGTCACCCTTGCCGAGCGCTTCCTCCTTGAAGAACCCATAGGTGCCCGAGGCGCTGTTGCGGCCGTAGAGCGAGATCGGCTTCGCTGCCCACTCACCGGTGAGACCCAGCTCACCCCACTTGGCGATCTCCTTGCCGCCCGTCTTGCGGGTGCTGGAGAAAACGCTGTCCACTTGCTGCATGGTCAGACCTTTGATCGGGTTGTCTTTGTGCGAGTACACCGCGAGGGCGTCGATCGCGACTTTGATCTCGGTCGGCTTGTAGCCGTATTTCTTCTCGAACTTGTCCATCTCGTCTGCCTTCATCGCCCGGCTCATGGGCCCGAGCTGAGCGGTGCCTTCGATGAGTGCCGGCGGGGCGGTCGAGGAACCCTTGCCCTCGATCTGAACATTCACGTTCGGGTAAACCGCCTTGAATCCTTCAGCCCAGAGGGTCATGAGGTTGTTCAGGGTGTCAGAGCCAATCGAGTTCAAGTTGCCAGAGACGCCACTGGTCTTCTGATACGCGGGGATCGCTTCATCGACTTTCACGGCTTGCGCCAGAGCGGTGCCCTGGAACGCCGCGGCTGCCGTGAGGGCAGCGCCGAGGAGTGCGAGTTTCGAGATTGCTGGTTTGGTAATCATGGACTTCACGTGTGGTTTAATGCCGCGTTCGGAGGGATCCGCAGCTTTCTGTTTATCATCCGAGCGTTTGCCCGCTGGAAGCGAATAGATCGTTACGATTAGGTGAACGGGGGGCACCTGCGGGCAATAATGCGCTGAACCAAGGGGAGGATCCGCCGCATAGATTCAACTGCTTAAAGGATTGTACCAGAGCAATCCCGGGAACCGGCTGAAGTCAGCGTCATTGGAGGCCAGCCTTCCTTGATGCTCGATGGAGATCGCGGCGAGCTGAGCATCCGTCGTCAGCTTCCCTCCGGTTCCGAGATCCCGAAGAAATTGGAAGAAAACGTTGGAGTGCCTTTCTCCGGGGTGAAGGATGTTCACGTTAGGCAATGCCAACCACGCTTCGACGGCAGTTACCGCCTGGTTGACCGTCGCAGGCGTGTGTACCGCACGCGAGTTCGTCACTATCCGAATAAATCCGGACACAGAAACCCATGGCAGCCCAACCACCGGTTCTCGATTCAGAGTTTCTTCCCACCACGTGCGCGCCGCAGCATGAAACGGTGACTGCCGGTCCATCGCATAAACCAGCAGATTCACATCGGGAATAATCATGAAGCGCCTTCAGCGCTGCTCTGCCTTAGCGCCTTTGCTTCGAGATAGGACGCTACCTCCACCTCGTCCACTAACTGGTTCAGCTTGATGGGATCCAATCCTGGGCGCAACCCTCCCAAATCCCACGCTTCAACCTGAAATGGACGACGCTCCGGATTGGACGCATTTGCCTGTAAGCCACGGCGCAACGCATCATTGATTACTTGTTCCAATGAAGGCACCCCACCCTTGACCCTATCCCGAAGCATCCGTTCCACATCGGGCTCCAACGTCAGTGTGGTTTGCATGCTAAACGAATAATTTGGAGTCTGTTCTGTGTCAAAGGATCCTGACTCTCTGCCCCGCGCACCTGATCTCTCCTACCTCAACCCCGAGACAAAGCCCTGGTACTCCTCCCCTGCTACTTTCCTCATCTGCGCGATATCTTCTGACGCCGGAGCCGCCTTCAGCTCCCGCTCTCCCCGTACCGTAAGCCGGTAGCGCAGTTCAAGTGGCTCGCCAGCTTTCATGGTGCGCTGGAAGAAGAATCCGAACCGACCGTAGTCGCGCGTGGAAAGCTGCTCGACTGGGTTCTTCGGTGCGTTCATGAGCGTGGCGCTGTACCAGCGCTGGCCGATCGGAAAGGTCAGCCGCGCCCACTTGAATTCCTCACTAAGCGCCTTGCCGCCGTTGGTCGGGACTGGCGGCTCCCAAGTATACGACGTCTCTTTCGTGCGCTCGAGCAGCTCCTTGGATCCACGGAAATGCACGCCTGCGTGCTGCAGATCCCCGCCAAGTGTGAGGTCGCACGCCGCCTCCAAACCAAAAGTCGCGTCCACTTGAGTCACTGCCGCATTCGGGCGTGAGATAACCAGTTCCCGGCGCTCCTTGATCAGCAGGTGCTCTCCATTTTCGTCCTTGGTGGCCCCTCGCCATTCGATCTGCGCGATGATCACTGCGCTGTCTGCCCGAGCCTCTACTTTATCGAGCTTCACCACATTCATCGAGCCGCCTTTATTGAAGTGCCAAAGATCCACCGTCACAGGTTTCGCGGGGGTGGTACCTGGATCATAGGAGATCTTGTTCCATCCGATATAGAACCCGCGATGGTGCGGGAACTTCTGCTCGGCGCCCCACTCGTTCAGCGAATCGCCTCCTTCCCCGAAGAGCTGGAGGTAAGGCTTAATCTGACCTTCTCCATAGATGAAACGCCCGACCAGCTTACCATCCTGTGCAATCTCCACCTTGCGGCCAGGTGCAGCAGAATTTGCGGAATCCACAGCTGTCCACGCCGCAAGGGACGGAACTGCCGTGACAACGAAGAAGGCGAGCGTCGGGAGGAGATGCTTCATGGAAGTAGCGTTAAAAGGAGGGGGTGGCGCGGCTACACAGGGTCAGCAACACGAGCATTCAGTAAAGAGAGGTGCCTCCGCTGACGCAAGGTGTTCCGACCTCGGCGCAGAGCCATAGACGAGCTGGCGGGTGGAGCTCGCTGCATGTAAGCATGACTTCGCAGATGCGTCCTTCACCCGCTCCCTATGCCGCGCTCTTCGCGTGCGCGGCAGCGTGCTTCTTGGCAGTAAGCGCCAGTGCGCAGCGCTCGCCTGCGCCTCTGGAAACGGCGGCGGCGATTCGCCAGCAGCGCGCAGCCCCATTTCCGTCGCAGACCCAGGCGCGGGTGCGTGGAGTCGTGACTTTCCTCTTCCCTGCCCCCGGCTTGGCCTACGTACAGGACGAGACCGGCGGCGTTTGCGTAATCGGGAATCGCGACCGCCGGATCCGCGCAGACCTTCGGGTTGGATCTCAGGTAGAGGTGAGTGGTGTACTCGCGCCCGGCGAGAGCGGGCCACTCGTCAATTCCGCGCACCGGCAACTCGGCAAAGTTACGATCCTCGGCAACGCTCCCCTGCCTGCGGCGAAGTCCCTCACCATCGCAGAACTCGCGCAGCCGGCGAATCAGGGGATCATCGTTCAGGTCGCGGGAATCGTTCGCGCAGTGCGGCGGGAGCGCGGTCTGAACGCCGCGGTACTCACAATGGCAGCAGGACGGGAACGCGTGGACGCCATCTTCTTTCAGGCACGCGCGAGTAAGCTGCCGACGGGGCTGATCGGAGCGCAAGTCCGCATGTCCGGCGTCTACAATACCGCGTACGCAGGCCGACAGCAGGTCTTCGCCAAGCGGCTCCTGGTCGCTGCTTACAAGTACATAGTTGTCGATACGCCCGCCGCTGCGCCTTGGGATCTCCCGGTGACTTCGCTGGCCCGGGGCGCCGACGATCAGGAAACGCTCGCAACCGCACCGCCGGGGACACGGGTGCGAATCCAGGGTGCGGTGACACTGCCTCTTCCAGGGCGCGGCATGTACCTGCAATCGACTGAGGGCGCAGTTGCCGTGGAGAGCAGCCAGGAGGAACCAATCGTGGCCGGAGACACCCTCGAGGCCGTTGGCTTTGTCAGCAGGAGAGATGGCTCCCCAGTAATTGAGGATGCAGTCTGGCGGAGTGCCCCCGCAGCGCACATCCCTGAGCCACGGACGATCACTGCGGAGCAGGCGCTTTCCGGCGAGCACGATGCGCAGCTCGTCCGCATGGAAGGGCTCCTCCTGGAGAGTTCCCAGTTGGACGAAGGGCCGACGCTCGTCCTGCAGTCCGGTACCCGGGTATTTCTCGCGCGCTATGTTGCGCCAGATTCCGCGCGTTCGCTGAACGAGAACAGCTGGCTGCGGATTACGGGCATTTGCTTGAACGGGCAAATGCCTGAGCTTCGCGTCACGCCCGGCGGGGAGGCACGTCGGACCTTTCACCTGCTGCTCAGCGGACCGGAGGCGGTGCAAGTGGCGCGTGCGCCCAGCTGGTGGACCCTACGCAGGATGCTGGCCGCATTTGGTGGGTTGCTCGGGCTGGCGGCGGCAGCTCTGGCGTGGGTCATCGTGCTGCGGCGTCGGGTGACCCGTCAGACTGGAAAAATCCGTGAACACGTCGCGCGGGAAACGCTCTATGAAGAGCGCGTGCGCATCGCTCGGGAACTGCACGATTCTCTGGAGCAGGACCTGGTGGGAATCGGGATGCAGCTCAAGGCCACGGAACGTCTGCTCATCGAGCCGGATCGCGCCCGGTCGGCATTGCATCTCGCGTCCGCCATGGTTCGCCGGAGCCAGGTGGAGACTCATCGGGCTGTCTGGGATCTCCGTGAACCGATTACGGAAGGCCGCGGATTTGCCGAGGCGCTTCACACCACTCTGGCAGTGCTCGCTCCAGAGGATGGGCCGGAGGTGAAGATTAGCGTTTCCGGTGATGAGCGTCCGCTTGCACCCCAAACGGAAAGTCATTTGCTTCGGATCGCCGCCGAGGCAGTGACCAACGCTCGAAAACACGCGCACGCGACATCCGTGCAAGTAGCGGCGTCCTTCGGTGCGGAAGAGGTGCGTTTATCCGTCTCAGACGACGGGAGCGGATTCGACATCGAAAGCCTTCCGCCTCCAGCCGCCGGACACTTCGGGCTTTTTGGCATGCGAGAAAGAGTCGAGAAGCTCGGCGGCAAGCTGGAACTTCGCAGCGCATTGGGTGGAGGGACTCAGATCGATGTCACCGCGCCTATTGCATCTCCCGCCGCCAGCCTCACTTGACTTCATGGCCGCCCGCAAAATCCGCCTCCTGATCGTCGATGATCACTTCATGGTTCGCCTGGGTCTCACGAGCGCGCTCAACTTGGAACGAGACATGGAAGTCGTCGGCGAGGCAGTGAACGGGCGAGCAGCCGTGGATGCGTTTCGAACACATATTCCTGATGTGGCCATCCTGGATTATCAGCTCCCGGAGCTGAACGGAGCCGAGGCTACGCTTGCGATCCGCGCCGAGTTTCCGGAAGCGCGGATCATCATTCTATCGGTCTACAAGGGCGAGGAGGACGTTCATCGCGCCGTACGCGCAGGCGCTGTGGCCTACCTGCCAAAATCTTCGGAGCCGGACGAACTCTCCGAAGCGATCCGTGTGGTTCACGGAGGCGGCCGCTACTTCCCCGCCGCTATTAGTAGTAAGCTTGAAGGACGTGCCTCCCGAAACGATCTTTCCGCCCGCGAGCTGGAAGTCCTTGAGAGCATCGTCCGAGGGTTGAGTAACAAAGAGATCTCAGCAGCGCTTGGGATCAGTGAAAACACGGTGAAGTTTCACGCGGCCCGGATCTTTGATAAGCTCGGCGTGCTTGACCGCGTGCAGGCGGCGACCACCGCGATCGAGCGGGGCATCGTCCATCTCGCATGAGCCCGGCATCAGGAAAGCGCGCTACCATTGCCCTTCCTCCTTGATAGCAAACCAGACGGCGCCACCCAAGGCGCTGGCGACGAGAGCAAAGGCAGTAAGAGTAAACATATCGACGGCGGAATTAGCAGCGACCATGCCCAAGCCGTTTTGCTACGGTGAAGGTGCGATATCTTTCAATCTCGTGTCGTCGAACGCGACATAGCTGTCCCCCAGCGGAACGGGAACGTAGATCGTAGGAGGCAGTGCTGATGAGCCCAAGTACCAGAGAGCACGCTCCGTTGCATCCGGGGGAGGTGTTAGAAGAGGAGGGTCAGTGTCGGTCGGCGCTCTGGTGCAGGGCTCGACGACTTCGGAGTGCGGTTTCCCAGAGCGAGCGGGAACTGGCGGTGCCGCGACTTGCTTCGGCCGCTTCGTGAAACGCTGGCCGAGGTCCTCGACCAGATCCTCTACTCCCTGACCCTGGCCGCTGATCTTCATCACCCGGTAGACCACTGAGGCGTTCTTCATGAGATCGGCACCGGCCAGCATCATCGTTCCATCGATCAGCTCCAAGAGGGTGGCTACACGGGTGCGGATAGGTCGGAGCGTCTCGCGCAAGGCGGCATCGCGCTGCATTGCAACCAGAGGCGACTTGCGCGGGAGTAGGCGCGGATGCAACTCGGCCGCGATCAGGGCTTTCATTACGAAGGCTTCGCTGCGGGGACCCAGCTTGAAGAGGGCCTTGACCTCATCGGAGGAGAGGCCGACTAGGAAAGGCATGGCCGCTTCGAGGGAGGTTAGGAGGGTTTGGATAGCCGCCACGTCGGCGGGTGGGATGGTGAGGTCGATGAGTTCAGGCATGGCAGTGAATGGGTTGGGTTTGGTTCTAGCGGTTGGGCAGCGCGCCCCTTTACCTGGATGCCCCATGTCAAAATTCCGCCCGCTGCCCGAAAAGAACCGGGCGCCGCTCGGACGGTCCGGCGGCGGGATGGAAGGAGGCGTCCCCGCGCCGCTACGGTCCGGCAATGACTGAAATTCAGTCATCGTCGGACCGTACAGCCCACCTGTGTAGATCGCCGCTCCGTCTGCGAGTCCCGCGACTGCGCGATGCCGCCTCCAATATTGTCCCGCCTCCGCGCTGCTCCACCAAACACCGCCCTTCCGAGAACGATCGAGGACTGCACTTCCCGCTGTCGCGGGACAGTGCCGCCTCTGGACGGTGTGAGGAACCCCGTCCCTGCGCGCCCTTACCCCTGCTCCACCACCGTATCAGCGGACTTCAGGAGCGACTTGGGCCCTTGATCCACCTGGAAAGCTGCAATATGCAGCGAACCCTTGGCCATGAGCTTCACGCCGGCGTCCAGCTTGACCAGGCCGCTGTTTCCGTCGGTGGTGGCGTTATTCCGATCACCGGTAAGATCGATGCTCCCAGTCGAGCGGATCTGTGAACCCGCTCCAAAGAGGATATCGGTCGCGCTGTGGATCGCGACATTGCCGATGTTCTGGAGCTTCGTGGCAGCTCCCAACGTGACCAGGCCAGATGCGTTGATCTGCAATCCCTGGCGAGCGCTGATGCTCACCCCGTTGATCGACACCTGGCCGGCTAGGCCATTTGCCGTGCCGATAGCGATGATGCCGTTGGTCGCAAGGATGCTCTTCTTATGGACCATCAAGAACTCGCCTGTGACGTCACCATTCAGGTCGGAGGTGATCTGGATATCGCCCCGATCTGCCCGCACGACCACCGCGCCGAGTCTGGCATTGGCCGCATCCACCTTGCCGATAACAACGTTCTCACCTCGCAGGCTGAGCGCGCCGCTCTGGGTCGAAAGGGTTAGCGCCCTGGCTTTACCCTCGACGTTCTGGCCGATGCGCAAATCGCCGGATCCAGACGCGTCCGCATCGGCATGGAGCGAGAGTGCTCCCGAGCCGACGGTCTGAACTGAGGCGTCGATCGTGATGTTGCCGCCAGCCTTCAAGGTGAGGCTGTCACCGCGACTGGTGGTCTTCAGGGAAGCAGTACCCGTCGGATCGCCCATCACAATGGAGCCAGCTCCCATCGGGGCCTGAATGACTACGCTGTCGCGGAAGGTCAGGCTGGAGCCAATCGTAACGGCATGGCTACCGTTTGCCCTGCCAAAGGTGATCTTCTCGAAGCCCTGCCCGATCGCAGCGAGTTCGGCTGTGGTCAGCTCGAAACCGGCCCCACCGCCCGTGCCCCCGAGCACGATGGACTGCGTGGCGCTGAACGGCTGGAGGATGAGATTGCCGAATCCACGGATGAGGTTCCGGTTGCGGACATCGAGATCCATTTGATCGGCCGTGATGGTGATGTCGCCGAAGCGGCCGGCGGTGAGCGCTGCACCCTTGCCTTGTGAGAAGAGGGAGCGGGCGTTCAGCGTAATGCTGTTGTCATCGCTGCCATTGACCACCGAGAGACCGGTGATCCCCTGCTGCGCGGTGGACGCGAGAAGCGCAATCGACTCGCCATTCAGCACCAGCGAATCGCGGAACCGGGCGGACTCTACGCGAACCTCGTGCTGGCCCCCAGCCTGGCCGATGGTGATGAGCGAGAACCCATCGCCAAGGGCGCGGAGGTCATCGTCGCCTAGAGCGAAGGCCGCAGTATTCGTGAATGGGCTGCCAATCTCGATCCCTGCCGTGCTCTGGAGAGGACGGAGGATGAGCTGCTGCCCGCCCAGTGAGACCACTGAATTCGCAGGTGAGTTGAACTCAATTGCGTTCGCATTGATCTCAATATTCCCATTCACCCGAATGGCCGCCAGGTCGTTGGCTTCATTGCCAAAGGTGACGCTGTTCGCGCTCACCACAGTCAGGAACTCGAGCGGTACCGCGCCGGATATCCCGGTCCCGATCGGCCCACCGATATAGATGTTCCCGAGGCCGGCATTCAGCGTGAGGCTCACGTCTTCACCCGCAGTGCCGATGATGCGGCCGCTGATCAGGATGTCGCCACCACCACTCGAAAGAGTGATGTCGCGAAGGAGACGGATGTTCCCGGCAAACTCGATGTTCTCGCCATTCGTCGAGCGGTCGGCATCCAAGAGGATCGTGCCCGTGACAGTGATCGCGGAACCGTCTACGGCATCCACGAAGATGTCACCAGCGACGGAGAGATTCACGCCGCCATTGGCAATGACGCGGAAGGCGTTGGCGTTCGCATTCGAGATCACGGTGATGTCACCATCTGCGGTGAACAGGCCGTCGTTTACATCAGTCTTGGAACCGAGATTCACAAAGTGGCTGAGGTCGGCATTCGTGTCCGTGATGCGGAGATCTCCACTCCCGGTAACTCTGGCGGAGAGGTGATCCGCAGTGGTCAGCAAGGTGATGCCTGACTTGGCCAGCGCGAGAACGTCGACGGCTGACGTATTCCCTGCGGTCTGAAGGATCGTGCCGGAGATGGCTGTCAGCGTGACGTCTTCGAGTGCCGCGACTCGACCCGCGATCGTAATGTCGCCAGCGTTCACGCCCGCTGTTAGCGTCGTGGTACTGGCCGGAGCGGTGCTCCGAAGCTGGCCAATGGTGGTCACTGTGAGATTGCCCGATCCATCGGTTCCGGCGGTGACACTCACAAACTGCGCACCGAGCGCATTGCTGTTCACCAGGATGTTGTCCTTGGCGCGAAGGGTGAGGTCGGTCGACTCAATGTCGTCGTTGGTAATGATGCTGCCGGTGCGGGCCGTCATGTCGACCGAGCCGAGCACACTCACGATCTGGCCGGGCAGCATGTTGTTTTCCAAGGTGATGCTACCCGCATGAAGGGTGACATCGTCCTTGAAGATACTGGAGCCGATAACCATGGCACCGCTCGCGTCTTCCGAGCGTCCAATGATGATCTCGGAGAATCCATCAAGGAGTGCGCTCAGATCAATATCTGAGAGGTCCAGAGTGCCGGAAGGCGTGGGTGATCCGATGTCGATGCTGGTCGCACCGCTATAAGGCCGAAGAACGAGCCGCGCGCTTCCTTGGACGGTGCCGGTCCCACCAGCGAAGTCGATTTCGTCGGACTCGATGAACAGGTCGCCGCTCAGCGCCTGGAGGGTGCTGCCTGCGAAGACCTGCAGTGCGGCGCGGAGGCTGACCGTCGCTGCACGGGTCACACCTTCGAAGCGAGTGTTACCGCCGCCATTCACCTGGAGAAGATCGCCTGCGACTTGCACCTGGCCCTGGAAGACAGTGTTCAGCGCGCTGTTGATCACGAGGTCGCCCGCGATCGTCGTAAGGCCGACGACCCGGATGTTGCCAGTGTTCGTAAGCGTCAGGTCACCGGTGGTGGTACTCACGGTATTCCCGGCCAGCAGCGAAGCGGCGTTAACGGTCACTGCTTGCGCGGTGACTGCTCCCTGGAAGGTGACCTCCTGAGCTTGCACGACCTGAATATTCTGAGCCGCGCTGATCGCACCCGTCACTGCGATGTTGCCCACTGTGGTGAGCAGGATCGTGCCAGTCTGCGCGACGAAGGTGCCCCCAGCAGTAATCGCCCGCACATTCACGGTAATCGCACTCGCCTGTACGCCGCCTGTGAAGGTGACATCGCGTGAGCCGGTGACTGAGAGTTGTGCGGTGGATTTCGTCTCTCCACCGATGCTCACATCGCCAGTGACGGTGATGAGCGTAGCGCCTGCTCGTGCGGTGACATCGCTCGAGGCGGTCATCGTTCCGCCATGGAGGCTGATCTCGTTCGCCGTCACGAGGCCAGTGAAGGCAAGGGCGGCGCCATTAAGCACGCGGAGTGCAGTGGCGGCATTCGTGATGCCCGTGACGAAGACGCCACCGGTCGTGGCAGCAAGTTCAATGGCGCCGATGGTGGAGGTGACACCCGCGGCAAAGCTGACCGTGCGAACGCTTATGTCGCCAGCATCGATGGTGCCTGCGAGGACAGCGCCGCTAAAGCTCGCGTCACGGGATTGCACCAGGTGGAGCAGGCCGCCGACGGCGATCTCCGAAGTGGCGACAAGATCGCCAGTGATCGTGATGGTGGCATCCCCAGCAACCGTCACGCGGTTGCCCAGGGTGAGAGTGGCGGCATTACTCACCGCCAGGTCACCAGCATCGATCTTCCCAGTGAAGGTGACTCCAAGCGCACCATCCACGGTGAGAAGTCCACCCGTGGTGAAGTCGGCGCTCGCGGAGATGCTGCCGGACAAGGCCGTAAGAGACGCATTGGTCGTCGCTTCAACGGTGGAGCCGAAGACGATCGCGCTCGCATCGATGTCAATGTCCCCAGCGTCAATGGCACCGGCCAGATTAACCCCACGGATACTCTCGATGCGCAGCGAACCAGCGTTGCCCGTGAAGAGCGGACCCGTGGCCGTGACACCATTTCCGGTGCCGGTTGAGGTGCTCTTCAGCCGGATATCGCCGGTCACAGTGAGGCCGCTGGCGTTGATCGTAATCGAGCCGATGGAGCCCAGCCCAGACACTGGATAGCCGACTAGCACAGACTGTGCGGAGACCAGACCTGCGAAGGTCACGTCCTTGGCGCGATCCACCCGAAGCACCCCGCCGGCGGTGATTGTAGCGCCGACCGAAACATTCCCAGTGGCTGCGGCCTGCAGGGCGATGTCGCCGATGGCGGTGATCGTACTCGGTAGCGAAAGAGTCGACCCGTTGATGAAGATGCTGGCGGCATCGACGGTTCCATTCAGGGCAACGCCCCGCACGGAGTTAATAACTAGTTCGTCGGCCGCATCCAGCGAGCCATTGGCGGTGAGGCCATTACCCGCTCCCGCTGCGGTGGTGGTAATCCGCACATCACCTGTCGTGGCGAAGACTCCGCCAGAGCCGAAAGTAACCGTATTCGCTGCGGTTAGATCAATGTCTGCAGCGGTAACCGTTCCGGCGAGGTTGATCGAAGTGGCCTCGAGAACAGTGAGCTTCGTGCCGACAGTCGCAGTCCCGCTCAGCAAGATTGCGCCCTTGGCACCAAGAGTGGCGGCACCCGCCACAGTCAGGTTGCTGGAGAAGACGAAAGTATCAGCCCTCACATCGAGCACGCCTGCATTCACCGTGCTCCCGAAGAGCGTCGCTCCGCTTACTAGAGACGATTGCGACAATGTGTCACTCACCTGGACGGCACCTTGATATTGGACCGCCTTGGCGCGTTGTACCTGCAGATCTCCAAGAACAGTTAGCGAGCCGAGGAAGCTCACGTCGCGAGCGGCATCAAGGGTAAGCGTACCGCCGATTGAAAGAAGACCAGTGAAGCGAATCTCGCCTACAGTCAGACTGGTTGTGGTGAAGGAGGCGTCTCCACTCGTTGTGAAGCCAGCGTTGTTCGCAAGGGTGATAGACTGCGCCGCCCGGATTACTGCGGTCTCCACGTTCACCGGCGCCGAGATCGTCACTGATCCGGACTGCTCCACTCGTAGTTCACCGGCTAGAGCCGAGATGACCTGAAGGGTGGAAATCGAGCCTGTGACACCCGCTTTAAGAACGACGTTTCCCGTGGACGCAGTTACTGCTCCATTGAGGATTAGATTGGTCGCCGCAAGGCTCAAGGAACCGACCTTCGTCTCACCGAGAGAAGTCGTACCTGCCGAGAAGCCGAGAGTTTCGCCCTGGATGAAGCTCCCGCCAACGGTGGTCAATCCGCCAAGGGTAACATTTAGCGCCCGAACGATTGTGAGGTCGCCAGCGATCGTGGTGGTCCCCGTACCGATAATCGCGCCAGTTGCGGAGGCGGTCAGTGTCGCAGAACCGCCAGCATCAGTCGTTAGGCTGCTGTAGTTGATGGTGGACGCATCTATCTTAATTGAACCGGCCGTTACGGTCCCGTTCAGAGCCGCTCCGCGAGGAGAGACGATGACGAACTCATCCGCTGCATCGATGATGCCGTTGGCGGTTACGCCATTACCGACACCCGCGTCGGTCGTCGTGAGTCGAATGTCGCCGGTGATCGCAGAAATCCCACCGGAGCCGAGGGTGATGGTGGTTGCAGCAGTGAGATCAAGGTCCGCAGCGGAGACGGCGCCGGCAAGATTGATCGTCGAAGCTTCAGTTATCGTGAACTGAGTGCCAACCGTCGCAGCCCCGCTGAAGACAATTGCGCCCTCCGCGCCGAGTGTCGCGGCACCCCCCACGATCAGGTTCCCGGAGAAGACAAAGGATTCGGCGCGGGCATTAAGAACGCCCGCATTCACGGTGCTGCCAAAGGATGTTCCGCCGGTGACCAACGCGGATTGCGTCAGCGTTCCATCCACTTGGACTGCGCCTTGAAATTGAACAGCACGGGCAGTCGCGACTCCAAGGTCGCCGTTGACTGTGAGTGCTCCGAGGAACGTCAGATCGCGAGCGGCGTTGAGGGTTGCTGTTCCGCCAATTGAGAGGAGTCCTGTAAAGCGGATCTCGCCAAGTGCAGCACTCGTGGTCGTAAACGCGGCATTGCTGGTCGTGGAGAAACCAGCGTTGTTAGCGACAGTGATAGATTGCACCGCGTTAATGACAGCGGTCTCAACATTCACGGCTGCGGAGATCGTCACGGAACCCGCCTGCTCGACACGCAGTTCCCCGGACAGCGCGGTAATCGTTTGCAGAGTAGAGATCGAACCTGCGAGCCCGGCCTTCAGGACGACATCACCGGAGGTCGCGGAGACTGCGCCGTTCAAAACCAGATTGGTCGCCTTAAGGTTCAGGGTAGCTGCCTGTACTTGCCCGAGCGACGTAGTGCCTGCGGAGAATCCGAGCGTTTCGCCCTGGCTGAAGGTACCGCCAACCGTCGTCATCCCGCTTAGTGAGACATTCAAGGCCCGAACAATCGTGAGATTGCCAGCAATGTTAGATGTGCCAGTTCCCGTGACTGTGCCCGTCGCAGAAGCGGTCAGTGTAGCGGAGCCGCCATTCAAGGTGGCAAGATTGCTGTAGCTAATGTTCGTAGCGTCGAGGTCGATCGAGCCCGCGTTCACACCACCAGTGAAGGTGAGTTCGTCGGCAGCAGTGATCTCCAGGAGACCTGCGGCTGTCGTGAATCCAAAGACGACGACATCGCCAGTCTCTGCATTGAGCTTAACGCTTCCCTGAGGGTTAGTGCCAGCAAGGCTGCTGTTGAAAGCGAACGACTGGGCCGTTAGATCGACGCTGCCGGCAGTGACTGCCACGAATGATGAGGTGCCTGTACCGGAGAGCTGCGAGAGCGTCCCCGCGATGGTTAATGGCCCTTGGACGGAGAGATCGTGCGCTGCTTCGACCGTGAGGTTAGCCGCAGTCACGCCGCCGATAAAGGTAATCGCATCCTGGGAACTCGATGTGATCTCCCCTCCCGCGGTGACCTGCTGACGGAAGGTGATGTCGCCCAGCAACCCTGTGGTGGTGACCGAAATGGCACCCGTCGTTGTCACGCCCTGGTAGAAGTCGAGGAGCGTCGTAGCGGTAAGGTCAATGCTCTCTGCCGAGATGGTGCCCTGGAACACAAATGAGCCGCGTGTGCCCTGCACGTTGGTGATTACGCGCGTCGATATTGAGCTCTGGAAATCTGCATCACCCACTGAACCAAGCGAAATTGTGTCGGTGGTGATCGCGCCCTCGATCGTTACTGAGCCCACGTTGAGCAACCTGAGCAAATCCACATTCACTGAGCCTTCAAATCGCACGCTCAGCGCGTTCTCGATCGTCAGATTCTGCAAAGCCGCTGCCGAGCCGATGTTGCCCTTGATGACAATGTGGCCATTCGGGGCATTCAGGGTAAGCGCTTCACCTGCTCCGCCCAACGTGCCATCCACATCGAAGTTGATATTGATGTCGCCGCCGAGTGTCTCGAGCCGGACTGACTCGCCCTCGCGCACTATCCCGCTATCGAGGATGTTGATGCTTCCGGCAGGAAGAATCTGATCGCCGAGCTCGATCGTGTGCCCTGAGCCTGTGACGGTAATCGACGCATTGCCGGTGCCTGTAATTGCGCCGGTCTGATAGATGCGTCCGCCGAGGATTGGGTTCTGGAAATAAGTCGGATCGGTTATCGCGACATCGCTGATGCGGATGTTGTGTGAGCCGTCATCGCGTCCGATGACTACCGCGTCGAAGCCGTCAACCAGCTGGGTTAGTTCGCTCGTATCGAGGTCGAACGTTCCTTTCACACCGTCGCCGAGCGCGATGCTCGTGCCGACGTTAAGGGGTTGAAGGTGGACATCGCCCCCAGTGCTTTGGAGCTGTGCGTTGATTTGGATCTGGTCGCTGGTGAAGTTCATGTTGCCGCCGTTCGCGTTGGAAAGTTTTTCGAATCGAAGTTCGTTGCCGAAGTTGCTGAGGAGGAGGTCGCCGCCCTTGGATGTGAGGCCTTTGATGATGGCCACTTCATCCACTACCAGGCCGTCCTCCTCGTGAATGTTGATGAGGCCGTTTCCACTAGTGGACGCGGCGAGAATTTTAACCTGGGTGGGGATGGGTTGTGTCTCTGTCCCAATGCTGCCTGTGGTGCCAAGGAGAAGCAGGAGGCCCTCCGCAGCGCGCACTGTTCCGGTCCCATCTGCGGAGATCTGCCCGCCCCGTGAAATGAGCTGGATAACACCCGAGCCATCGCCCGCGCTGCCCGTCGCACTGGCACTGGAGAGCACGTTCGCATTGATGTCGATGTCGCCCTTCGCGACTACCACTTCGACGTTGCCGTTCCTTCGGGAGTTCAGATCCGCAGCGATGTTGATCGCATTGATGGACTCCACCCGGATGTAGCTTGCGCTTATCGAATTAGGGATCTGGGCAGTCAGTGCCTTGAAGCGGACGTAGCCGCTCATGTCCACGGCTTCCTCAACGCGCACCACGTTCCTGGCAGCGTCGACGGTGAGGTTCTCGATGCCGCCATCGAAGTTCACCAGTTCGCTCGCACCGGCGCCTTTCAGGCTGACCAGCTTGTTGTCGAAGACGTTGATCGGATCAGCGGTCAGAGGAACGGCAACGACAGTATCGGAATCAGCAACACCAGTACCCAAGTCCGTGATCGTTACCGGCCCGAGCAGGCGGCCGAGGCCGACGATGAAATTGTCCGAGCCCTTCCCCCCCTCGACCTTCACGCCACTAAGACTCGTGGAGTTGATGTTGATTGTATCGCTCCCAGCACCAGACAAGATTTGACCGATCTCACCGACCGAATCCGCCGCGGTGAGCGCATTCTTGCCAGCCGAGATTTTGCTCAGGTTGCTACCGATGGAGATGGTGAGCGCATCAGTGACGAAGCCGAAGTCGAGCACGTCGCGATTTGACGCATCGTTGTTCCCAAGCAGATCCAGCACGTCCGCGCCCCAGTCGTTGGCGAAGCGGTAAGTGTCATTGCCAGCGCCTCCCTTGATCTCGTCACGCCCCTCACCCCCTTCCAGAATGTCGTTACCCAGACCGCCGAGCAGAACATCCGAGCCTTTGCCCCCAGTGATTAGATCTGCACCATTCCCGCCGGTTAGCACATCGTTGCCATCACTACCGTCGAGGATGCTTCCTGCCGTGCCGGCGATCAGGGTGTCGTCTCCGATGCCTCCATGGAGTTCGATGAAGAGGTTCAGCTTACTGGCGTCGACCACGTCGTTGCCCTTGCCGGTGTCAATGTACACACTGCTGACTCCGGAGAAGGTTTGCTTGGTGTTGGTGTTATTGAAGGTCACCTCGACCACTCCAGCGCCGGTGGAGACCAGCGTGTAATCTTCACCCACATCTGTCGTGGACCCGAAGATGCGGCCTGATGCCGAACCGCCGGCGTTCAGGTTGAGAACACCGCCTGTTACGCTTCCAAGCTGCGGCAGCGGTCGTGGCGCGGTGAAGGTCAGCTCGAAGATCGTTGCGCGGAAGAACTCGTACTCCCAGACCGTCTTCCAGCTGAAGAGTGCGAAGATGTCCACATAGGCCCGGGCGCCTACTTCGCCCTTGAGCGTGATGGTGCCCAGGTTGAGCGGCCCGTAATAGTTGCCATCCGGTGCTTTGTAGGTGAGCAGCGAGATGATCTCGGAACCGCGGATCCGTCCGTCGTCGTTCGGATCGTTCAGGTCGAGATTTGCTGTGATCAGGAAGAAGCCGCTGATACCTGCCTCGACCACCGCGAGATTCACCGCACCGCCAATGTCGATCCGGCCCGAGAAGCCTGCTTCCGCCACGTCCGCACCGGTTCCATCCGCATTCGCCCGATCGCTGATGTAGAACCCGTCGAGAATATCGAGCGGATCGCCACTCATCTTGAAGCGATTCAGACCAACCGTGTCGAAGCCCACCGCGAGATCGGCAAAGGCCGAGATCTTGCCAGAGAAGGTCGCAACGAGCGGACCGAAGATGCTGAACTTCGCCGACATGCCCATCGAGACCTCGAGACGTGGGATGTCGTATGTGAAGAGAACCACGTCCTGGCCCATGAGCAGCTTGAAGACGTTAGCCGGCTTCAGGATTGGGAAGCCAAAGCCGCCGCCAGTCACGCTGGTCGCCTTCGACATCACTGACTTCGTCTCCGCTTTTGCAGCAGCCGGGACGGCCGAAGTCGTGGTGCTAATCCCCTGCTTGCTCGGGTCGACGCTCGTGACGCCGCCCTTCTTCATCACGGCGCTACCAAAATCCATGATCGAGCCCATCGGGATGACGATCGACTCGCCCGCTGCCGCAGCTGCGGCAATGTCCGCTACCAAGCCGCGTACTTGGATCACCGCGTCCACAAAGCGTCGGTCCACCTTGCCGAAGGTCGCGGCCAGATCGATCAGGGTGTAGTCGCGGCCCATCAGCTCGGAGAGCACGGGGATGCGGGTCTGCAAAGCATCGAGAACGGGATCGAAAGGCTTGATCGCGTCGTTGATTTGCTTGGCAATCGGCCCGAGGAAGTCGGAGATGAAGCTGCCGAGATCGAGTCCAACGTTGTTGAAGCCCACCTTCGGTGCTTTCACCGGCTGGCCTGCAGTCCATGACCAGTCGAGATTGAAGTCGGCGAGGATCCGCGGAAGCACCTTGCTTCCCTGCACGCTGAGATCCAGCGCAAGGTTGATGTCTGCCACGGCGCTCAAGTTTGCGCTCAGCACAGGCACGGTCCCCTTCTTGAAGAGCTCCGGGAAGGTCAGCCGCCCATCGTTCTTCAGGCTAAGGCCGGGATCGGCAATCCCTACCGCGAACTTACCGTTGAAGTAGCTGAACTCACCACCGCTGCCCACGGTGTTGTCCGCACGGAGCTTGGCGTCCTTGGCCTGGAGCTGCAGGAAGAAGAGCTGGCCGGTCGCTTGGAAAGGTTTCGCCTCGTCGGTGGTGAGCTTCACATCGAAGTTCACTTCGAGCTCGTTCTCCACCGTCTCGTTGTCAGCGTGCTTCGGCAGGCCGTCCGTGGTCGGCTCGGTGTCGATGTAGAAGAGATCGCTGATGCTGACTCCGAAGCCGAAGTAGAAGTCCCAACTGATCCCAACCGACGGGCTCCCGCTGATATCGAGCGCCAGGCCCGGCAGCGAGAAGTCGATTGCGAAGTCCGGGATCTCCGCCGTGTACGACTGGCCGAGGTGAAAGCCAAATTGGACGGCATCCTGCAGCGCAGGTGCGTCCTCGCCTTCCACCCAGAGGCTGCCGTCCTCTTTCCGGAAGGTCAGCACGATGTCGTCGATTGTTAGCCCGGCGACTCCATCGTAATCGGCAAGTAGCCCGATCTGTCCGTTGAAGAACTCGAACATCGTCTCGCGCAACTCGTCGAGGAGACGGTCCCCCGCGCCGCGCAGCTGTTCAGTGAGAGCTGCAAGGAAGCCTTCGCGGAACTCCTCAATGACCTGAGCTCCTTCCGCAAGGCGGTCGCCAATGAGCGGAAGTTTCTGGCTCGTCTGACTATCGAGGGCCGACTGGATCTTAAAGAGAGCGCCATCCACGCCGTCGAGGAGGATGGAGGGATCGCGCAGGAGCTGAATCAGGCCAGGTGCTTCTGGCAGGATGTCCTTGATGTTCGGCGTCGTGATCGTGATCGGGAACGTGTCCGCCGCGCGGGTAATCAGGTTCTTGAACTGCGCTGCCGATGTCGTGAGGGTAATCGGCTCGCCCAGATCGATGTTGCCGATTGGCGTAATCAGCGAGGCTGGCAGCTCCGCGCGGAACTGGCCGTTGAAGGCCACTTCGAAGTCGTCGGCCAACGTGAAGCTCTCCGTAAGGTAGTGACGTCCATCGAAAGCCTTGCCGGGCTCTGCATTGTCCTTCAGCCCGATCCGGATGGTCGCGTAATCATCGTCGATGACGCCGTCATCATTCGCATCGAGCACGCCATCTGAGTCGAAGACCACGGTGCCATCAGTAATTGCGAGGCCTACGATCCCGATGTTCGCGTTGAAGTTCAGGCGCTGGCCGGCAAGGCGCAGACCAAACTCCAGGCCCGACGTGTCGTAGAGGAAAGGCGTCGGTGTGGTTAGCGAGGAGAGGTCGATCCCCAGCTCCAGCTTTGCCTGTGCATATGCCGAAACCTCGATGTCACCTTCGGCGGAAGCATCGATCAGCGAGGTGATCGTATCCAGCCCGGCGGGGATGCCGCCGCCTGGGAAGAGGGACGCGAGATCCTGAAGGTCGAGATCCAGGCCGAACGAGTTGTTGTACGTCTTCTGGAGCGTGAAGGAGATCTTCACGATGTCGAAGTTCGGGCCGTCGATCGTGAGGTTCACGAGATTTGCGGGGAGGCCGAGGACCTCCACGATCTTGTTCTCCACAAACTCGAGCGCGGTCGCGGGGTTCGCCTCCAACTCTTCAATCGCGAGACGCAACTGATCCGCGTAGTCGAGAATCTCGACTGCGGAGAGGTTGATCACCGGGATCTTGTTATTTAGGAAGTTGAACTGCTGGTAACTGGAGAGGATCTCCACCCCCTGCTTCACCGCCGTGAAGATCGCGGCGAAATCCAACTTCTTGAAGTTCTCGATCGACGGGAGGCCGGTGAGGATTGGCGTGATAACCAGCCCGTTCGAAGGGAAGAGATCGTTGATGACGAAGCCGATCGTCGCCGTGCCCGGCACAGTGAAGAAGCCCGCTTTCACTTGGATCCCGGTCAGGGAGAAGTTCGCGTCGCCGCTTGGAGTGACTTTGGCTACTGAGCCGATATCTCCTCGGGCCAGCGTCTTGAAGAGATCACCGATTTCGAAGCGCGTGTTGCCCTTTACGTCCTTCAGCTCGGCCTTCAGTGCGAGATTGATTCCCCCGCCGGAGTCGCCCGTGGTGATTCCGAGGAAGCCGAACTGCGCCGCCAGCCGCAGATCCTCCACCGCGATCGTTGCGGATGCTGCGATCTGTGCGTTATCGATGAAGAAGCCTCCACCCCGCTGGCGCAGGAAGACCTCTTGATCGCTGAACCCAAGCTTCGTCACCGCCGCGTCGGTGGCATCCGCCGAAAAGCGCAGAGTCCGAGCAGTCCCGATGGTGGAGAGCTGAATGCGATCCGACGCCGCGAATCGGCTGGCGACGAGTTGCGAGCTAAGCCCCGCTGCGGCGATCGCGCTGTTCACGTCGGCGAGCAAATCCGAGAAGACCGCGTTGCCGTCGGTCGAAGCCTTTGTGACCTTGATGGCCGTGAGTGCGCCACCATCGATGCTCACGTAGAATGTGGCATCGCTACCGGGCGCAGCCACTACCTTCGCAGTCGAGAGGCCGGTTACCGAAATCGATTGATCGGAACCCTGCGCAAACGAATCTACGCCAAAGCCCATCGCTGTGGCGGCGGAGTTCGTGGCGACGGTCTTGATCTGCAAGGTGCGCGTCGTGCCCGCAACCGTGGAGAATTGTACCCGAGCTGCCGTGTCGCCACTCGCTGCCAGCACACTGGCGGTTACTTTCCCGTTCAGCCCGGTGGTCGCGGCAATCGCGCTGTTGATGTCCGCGACGAGATCCGCAACCGAAGTATTGGTCGCGGTGTTCGCCGCAGTGATGGTCAGCGTCCGGCTGACACCATCCTCGAAGATGATCGTGAACTGCGCATCGGAATCGAGCCGGCCATTCCAGACCAGCGGAGTGGGCGTGCTGGTATTCGGATCGTAGCCCGCAGGTGAGACGTAGCCGATACCGGGCGCAATGCTTAGGCTCTCCGCTGCGATCGTCGGACGGAAGCTGTAGCCGAAGTCCAGCTTCGCATTCAGTTTCGGCGTGAGGGTGAGATAGAGTGGCGCGGTGTTGCCGCTCGCGTCGACGGTCTTGATCCCGCCGAGATCCCCCATATCGAGATCAAAGGAGACGGGAAGCTTCAGAGCTTCCGGATTGTAGCCGAACTCTACGTGCAAACGGATCGTCTCCGTCACGGGATCGTAGCTGGGCGCGATGAGATTCTCGGAGATGCCGAGCGAACTTGCGAGCAGCGGCACCAGTTCCTGGACGGTCGCGAAAGCCGGCCCTGTCTGCTCGACGCTGCCTATTGAGCCGATCCCCGCCGGATTGGCAACCGAGAGGCCGAGCTCATTCCAGGCGCTATTCCCCTCCCCGCCCACGAGGAAGGACTTAACGCTGCCCGTCCCGGAGAAGACCAGCTTGCCGCCACTTGCGGAGACGGTAATTCCCGCGATTCCCGCCGTTGTGAAAGCAGCCTGCACGTCCGTTACCAGATCGCCGATCGACGAATTTGCGTCGGTCGCGGTCTTGTTGATTGTCACACCCACCGGGGCGCCGCCATCGATGCTCACCGTGAGCACGGCGTTCGCGCTCAGCTTGCCGTTCGCCGGCGCGCCGTTCGAAGCGGTGAAAGTTGGAACCGTTGACCCCTGGTAGAAGCCGAGCGTGGCGAGTGTCGCAAGCGGAGCGACGACGGAGAAGGACGCAGCGCGCCCATTCTTGGCCAGGACTTGCACCTTGTCGTCCACAGTTCCCGGCTTCCGATCGCTGCCCGCATTGACCACTGCCTCCACCGGCGCATCCCCAGCGTAGGCGGTGCTGAGCGCGGCATTCAGCGCGGCCGCATAGAGCGTCGGCGTGGAGTACACGCCCTGGGCCAGCGTCACAGTCTTCGAGGCGGCAGCGTCTCCTTCGACGGAAAGGAAGAAGCTCGTCGCACTCCCGAGGCTCACCGAGGCGGGCGCGGCAAAGATCGAGATTTCGTTGATGCTCAGCCGGTCGCGCAGATTCTTGGAGAAGAGCAATCCGAAGTCGAAGGCCTCGCCCAAATCCACATTACTGAGGAACGGGATCTCGATGTCGAACACCGCTGCATCGCGGAACTGCTCAGCCCAGTCGCCTGCGGCAATCATCAGGTCGAGCACCTGCTCGGGGCCCATCTTCCCGAGATTGAAGATGCGCGAGAAGTTCGGTGTGGTGACGTCAGCCTTCGGGAACTGAGTGAGCGGATTATCCGAGTAGATCCGCAGGGAAGGAGCCACTCCGGCCTGCTTGAAGTCGTACCCGCCAAAACTCATTGTGAGCGGCAGCTGCACCTCTAGATCTCCAGTCGGCGTGACAGTCAGCGTATCCAGCCCCAGCTCAGCGATGGTCACGCGACCGTCATTATTAGGATCAGCAAACTCCACGCTTCCCTTCACGAACAGATCGACCGAGCCGTCGGTCACGCTCGCTGAGAGCGGCCCGATGTTCAGCCCAAAGTCGAGGTCCGTCGTCTTCACCGCTGCAGAGGCCGACAGATCGCTGATCTTCAGGTAGAAATCATCCGCCGTAAGCGTGAGATCGGAGAGGTCTACGCCGAGCGTGAACTCCGCCGTGACCCCGCCGGTCACAATGAGCTCGAGCGTCTCCGACATCTTGATTCCCAGCTCCGTGCCAGCATCGCCGAGCCCAGTGACGGTCAGCGTCTCCTCGTGATCTGCGGCCAGATTGAACTCCAGCTCGATCTGCTTGGTCGCGGCGTCGAAGAGTCCGGTGATCCCTGCGCTCGCCAGCGAAGTGATGCCTACGAAGTGGTCGGAAAGCGCATCCACCAGCCCGGGCAGATCGGGCTCAGTCGTGGAGGAGAAGTAAGTCTGAGCGACACCCTGGAAGGAGAGCATCGTCTCGAAGTCCGCATCAGGCAGCAATTGGCCGAGCGTCTTGTTGATGATTGGGATCGGCTGGCTAAGCAGCGCATCCGAGGTGATCGTCGTGACAGAATTGTCGAGAGCACCAAGCAGCGAGAGGATTTGCGACTGGAGAGTCGCATCCGTGAGAAAGTACTTCACCGACACGTCGGGCGCGACTCCCCCGAGCAGGTTCGCTGCAGTGATGAAGATCGTCGGGAAGCCGGTCCCGATGAGGTCAACGGGTAGCACCGCGTTCAGTCCTGCGGAGGCCGCCGTGTAGGAGATCTCCGTGGCAGACAAGCCATTGGTCAATTGCCCTAGACCGACAGACCCGATGCGGCCGTCCACATCCTTGGTCACATTCACGGCGATGCCCGTGACGCTTGCGCCCGCCTTGATCTCGCCACCCTTGACTGCAAAGCCGGCATTGCCGTCGAGACTCAGCGAGAAGTCCAGCGTCTTGCCAGTATCGAGCTGCGCGGAGACATCCAGCCCGCCGAAGGTCACGAAGAAGCCCGAACCATCCGCATTCACGCCGAATGAGAACGTGAGCGATGCGGATGCATCGATGCTGACATCCGGGGCGGTAAAGCTAACTCCTTCCGCCCCGAGATCCGCACCGGGATCGAGGGAAAACGAAGTCGAGCGTGTCCCGGCTAGCGTGAACTCCCATTCGAACTGCTTGGTCGCGTCGTAGTAGCCGCCAGTGAGATCGCTCACCGTCACAGAGGTGAACACCGAGTCCACGGTCGGGGCGAGCGTGCTCAGGAAGGTGGTCACCGCGCTGGCCTGCAGACCGCTGGTCTTAAGGAAGCTCTCGAGCGGCTGCGCGAATTCCTTCCCCAGAAAACCGCCCGTTCCCCCCTTTGTACCGAAGTCGAAAAGTTCGCCCAGTGACTTCCCTACACCGGTGAGATCCTTGGCGAGGTCGCCGTAGTTATCGAGTGCGGCAGTGAACTCCACGAACTCGCTGAGCCCGGAATTAATTGCCTTGGCAGCATCGTCGCTCAACACGAGGTCCGACGGCACCCCGGCATTCGCGGAAAAGAGCAGCCGCTCTTCCAGCGCTTGGAGATCGAAGAGCCCTACCGACGATGGCTTTCCTCCCTTGATGCGCTTGGCCCGGCGGCTGTGCTTCTTCGGACCTGAGGCGGCATGATCGGGATTGCGCATGTTCTTCAAAAGGAGTTCTCGTCCGACCACGAAGCAGCTTCCCCGCCAGACTGGGTCACTTCTCTCCGCATGTGACATAAATCAGAGTGGCACAGGCAGAAACGACACTCGTCGCGACTGCAAAGCGCTGCCTGATCGAGACAAATGCCCGCATGAGAAGAGTGCCAGCAGAGCCTCTCAAGGCTCGCACTCGGGCCTGGTAGGGCCGCCGCAGACCCTCCGAGGGATCGACTCCGACCTCATGAGGCCCGACCTGGACCCTTCAAGGCCCAACTTCGACCCCTCAAGGGATCAAAGCCGACCCTTCCAAGGCCCGCCGTCGACCCCTCTAAGGGTCGACCGCACCCCCGAAAGGCCCATCGCCGATCCTCCGAGGGATCAAGTTCAAGCCTCTCAAGTTCCCCACTTCAGCTCACAAAGGCCCTCGAGAAGCGCGGAGCATCAGACCTCGCGCGCGCGACTTACCGATTGCCCGGCCGATACCTTTCATCCTGCTCAAGCCGCACTTCACAGATGCTAGACCGGAGACTTAGCAGCGCGGGTCCAACAAACCTTCACGTATTCCTTTCTTCATCCCTTTTTGGTGTCATTTCGCGTATTTCGTGGACACCCTCCCCACGCTTTTCATGTCCGATCCAAATACTCCCTCTATCACCGACGCGGGTGCGACGCCGGTCTCACACACCATCAGCCTGAATGACCTCGGGCAGAAGTATCTCGGCGCACTCCAGCGGATCTTCGACACGGCGGCGTTCATCGTGGAAGGGGCGCGCCAGGTAAATGAACGGGCCTACGACGATTTCTCCTCGGCCGTGCGCTTCCTGCCTTCGCAGCAGCAGCATCGCGGCTTCGATGCCGCCAAGGAAGAGTCCGAACGCTGGCTGCTCAAGAACCTGCTCGCGGATGCCTTCAGCGTGACGGTTCCCTTCCTGGAGGACATTCGGAGTGTCGCTGCACTGGCCCGCTGGAAAGCAGAGTCGCCGGATGACCAGGAAGGACTGAAGCGAATACTCAATGAAGATCGCCGGGTGTTCCTCGGGATGGATCTCGGCGAGAAATTCACCCAACTCCAGAACCTGCATGGTCTTTCCTCGCAGCTTTCCACGCAGGTGCAGGCCCTCGCGAAAGTGGGACACTGCCTGACCGCCCGCGGAGGCATTGTCTCTGAAAAGGATCTCACCGACGGAGGCGAGCTGGCTTTTACCCTCGTGGCACTGCAACTCGTCCCTATGCAACAAGGCGGAGGAAGTGGCGGCAATCCAGCCGGTGAGGCCGGCGCGACGATCGTCCCACAATTTGGCGAGCTCCGCCGCTCCTTCGGCGTAGGCCAGGCGATCAAATTGGAGAAGACCGACTATCTCAACATCATCACCACGCTCTCACTCTTTGTGAGCTCGATGTTGAAGTCGCTTCAGGAGAAAGTGAAGCAGTCACAAGGAGCGTAGCCCCCGGCGAAGTTCGTCTGCCAAAGCGCAGGTCTCGTAGGACCGGCCGGAAGCTTACCTCCGCCCGGTCTTCACCACGATCTCCACTCGCCGGTTTGGCCCCTGCTCCTCCTTGGTCTTATCGGAAGATACGAGCGGCTTCGTGTTTCCGAAACCCTTGGTCTGAATGCGGTCTTCAGAGATGCCCATGATCTCTACGAGCCAGATCTTCACGGACTCGGCGCGCCGCTCACTGAGCTGCACGTTGTACTCGGGAGAGCCAAAGGAGTCGGAGTGACCCTCAATGCTGAAGGTCGCGCCCGGATTCCGCTGAATCAGTGCGCCAAGCTTGCGCAGCTCATTGAGCGAATCCGGGCGAAGATCGTGGCTGTCATACTCGAAGAGCGCACCGCCGGGCATACCGATGGGCGCATCGCCAGCCGGTAGCGGGCCGGTTTGCGCGAGCGCTTCATCGAGGGATTTCAGACCGGGAATACCTGCGGCACCGCCGATGCCTTCATCACCTGGACGGGCCCCGCCGCGGACAACTGGCTGCCTGGCGGAAACGCGAGGCGACTCCTTGAGCAGCGAACCGGCCAGAGAGTTCAGCTCCTTGTCCATGTTGCCTTTCGAGAGTAGGTCCATCGCGGCCAGCTGATCCAGACCCGAGCTACCCACCTTGGGTTTGTCGTTCAGCAGTTGCTTGGGCAGGACCGCATCCTGAGGCGCGAGCCGGACATCCTGACCCCCGCCGACCTGCGGCTTGTCCGTAGGGATCACGATGTTCTCCACCTTAGCTACAGCGGCTTCGCGCGTGGCCAGCCGCGTTTCAGCAGGCTGCTCGTACGTCTTGGGATCAATGTAGACCTGCTTCATTACGAAAGCAGGTGGAGCCAGGGAAGGGATCTCGGCTGGGCCGAAGTTCTGGAGCTCCTTTTGGTAGAACCAGACGACCAGTCCGCCGTGAAGACCAAGCGAGAGGATCAGCGCGAGAAAGAGCCAGCGCCGGATGATCGGGGCTTCCACCGCAGTCGCCCGAAAGGTGTCGTAGTGGTCCATCGAAGCCACCACCGTACACGGGTTCAGCGCGCTCGACAATGGCCGCGCAGCAACCCATCAAACGCGGTCATTGCCAGACGGCACACAACGGGCTGTAACTGGCGGGAATGACAATCGGACGTTGGAAGACCCCGCCACGACCAAGCTCCGCCGCGATGCGGCTGTGAGTACTCCTGTGATCGATCCGCTTAACCCCGGCGCCCCGCGCAAGCTTTCCTCCGAGATCGATCTGCTGCTTGCCGCCCTGGCGGAGGGCCCGCTCCGCCTGCGCGAGATGATCGGCGTGATGCGCGGACGAGCTTACACGCTGCTCCTCATCCTACTCTCGATCCCGTTCTGCCTGCCTATTCCACTGCCCGGTCTCTCGACGGCGCTAGGTGGCATCATCGCTCTGATCGGACTACGGCTCTCACTTCGGCTGGATCCCTGGCTGCCCACCCGCGTCCTCGATGCGAAGCTCTCAACGGCAACCGTCACGCGAATCCTCAATGCCTCGCGCAGGATCGCCCGCGCTCTCGAGTCCGTCCTCCGCCCCCGCTTCAGCTTCCTCCTGGACTTCGCGGTGCTGCATCACCTGTACGGGGCGATGATCTGCATCAGCGGGCTGCTCCTCATGCTGCCGCTCCCCCTCCCTTTCACGAACATGCTGCCAGCCCTTACGATCATTCTCCTGGCGGGTGCCCTGCTGGAACGCGACGGCTACTTCGCCGTCGCGGGCGTGATTATGTTCATCCTCACGCTGATCTTCTTCGCCAGTCTGGTCGCCGGAGGCGCGGCACTAGTTCACTGGATCGAGGAGTGGGTCGGGCGGGGCTTCACCCCGGAAGAGCAACCTCCACCGGGACTACTGCCGGACTCCCCGGTGCTGAAGCGGGACCTCTGAGCAACCAAACCGCTAGCCACGTGCGGCCGCAGCGGGTACGATCGCGGGCTTTCCGCCCTGCTTGTCCGGCAACGACTTCGGCGTCACCTCGGAGCGACCGACAAACGTCGCGCCTTCCTCGATAATCAGGCGGGGCGCCTTGAGGTCGCCAACCAGCTCCGCATCGGTCTTCAGCTCACAGCGCTGCTCCACCGTCACATTGCCATTCACCACCCCGTGGATTGATACCGCGGCAGCCTGAATGTCGCCTTTCACATGGCCATTCTCGCCAATGGTCAGTGTGCCTGAAGAGAGAATCTCGCCTTCCAGCTTGCCATCGATGAAGAGATTCGTGTCGAAGGTGATCGTACCTTTGATCTCGACGTCTTTGGAAAGGTGATTGGGAGTAAGTTGGGACATCCGGCGCTTGTAATGCCGTGTCGGGCACTCCGCCAGAAACAATTCAAAAAGGTTTTATCTTCCATTCGAGCGCCGCAGGTACTCCACGCGCTCATTCCTTCCTCCTAGCGCGATTGCGCAGAGATGCCCGCACTTTTAGGACACCCGATTTGGCAAAAGATCCTCGCACGCCTTCAGCAATCAAAGGCCGGGCTGGCAAAGCATGGCCTCTTTGAGACTGCGATCCTTGTTGGCCTGCTCATCCTGACTGCCGCTGTTTGGGCGTTCATCGAGATCGCTGAGGAAGTGCAGGACCGTGAGCATCACCACATCGACGAGTGGGTGCTGGCCGCACTGCGCAACCCGCAAAACCCCACGATCCCGATCGGGCCGGCTTTCTTGCGGGAGTCCGCTCGCGACATCACCGCCCTAGGCGGCTATACCGTGCTCACGTTGGTGACTCTGGCCTGCGCGGGGTTCCTTTGGCTCCGGCGGAAATGGCGGGCAATGTGCCTGGTGCTTGCCTCCGTCTTCGGAGGCGTCGCCGCAAGCGAACTCCTCAAGCAGTTCTTCCAGCGAGAGCGCCCGTCCGTCGTTCCTCATCTGGTCAGCGTGCAGTCGCTCTCCTTCCCGAGTGGTCACTCGATGCTCTCTGCAGTGACTTACCTCACCCTCGGCGCACTTCTTCTCAAGACGACCTCGAACCGCGCGACTCGCATCTATGTGCTACTCGTCGCATCGCTGCTGCCACTGCTGGTTGGAGCAAGCCGCGTCTACCTCGGCGTTCACTATCCCACCGATGTTCTCGCAGGGTGGTGCGCCGGTCTCGGATGGGCCACTCTGTGCAGCATGGTCGCTAGTTGGTTGCAGAAACGCGGCGCTGTCGAGCAGCCGAGTGAGCCCCCACCTGCTACCGCGACCTAGCAGGCGGCGGCCACTGGAACGACTGGCGCGTTGTTCGCCGCCCGCATGTTCTGCCGGACCGTCTCCTGTTCCGTCATCGTCTCGAGGAGCGCCTTAAGGGCGGGCAGCTTTGCGCGGTACTGCTTCCCGGACTTCTCCACCGCCCCCTGCTGCACGAGATTCTGCAGCTTCTCATAAGCCCGCAGACGCAGCATCTCCTCCCCGCCATTCGCAGCGTCCCGCGCACGGAGATTCGCGAAAACCACGAGGAACAATGCCTTGAACTCGTACCAAGCCCCAGCGGTAAGGACATCCGCGACTTCTCGCAAAAGGATGTCTGGGCCGCGTCGGAGAGTACGATGAGCTTTCTTCATCGGTAATCATCGCACAGCTTTGGTGTTTTGTCCGCTGCCTCGTGCATTTTTGTACACCGCAGGCCCGAGTCAGGTGATCGCGTGGATCTTCAGGAAGTTCGCCCCCTTGGCCGTCCCAGCTGGTGAGCCACCGACCACAATAATCTTCTCGCCAGGCCGTGCCAAGCCGCGCTCCCGCACCGTCCGCGTGGCAAGGTCCACCAATCCATCGAAGGTCTCGGGAGATTCCTTCGTCAGGAGCGGCTGAATCCCCCAAAAGAGGTTCAGCCGATGATAAGCTTCCGGGTCAGTCGTGAGCGCCACCACCAGCACCTCGGGACGCTCCGCCGCAAGCAGCCGCGCGGTATGGCCGGTCGTCGTATGCACGATCACGCACCTTGGCTTAAGCGTCTTGGTCAAGGTGTTGGCTGCTTCCGCGATGGCCAGCGCATCGTCGGCAGCCGGTGGCGGATAACTTCGAAACGGCACGCGACACTCCACCTCACGAGCGATCCGCACCATCATCTCCACGGCCTTGATCGGAAATGCGCCGACTGCCGATTCCCCGGAGAGCATGATCGCGTCAGTTCCGTCGATGATCGCATTAGCCACGTCGCTCGCCTCAGCCCGAGTCGGACGCGGCTCGCGAATCATGCTCTCCAGCATCTGCGTAGCCGTGATCACCGGAATGCCCCTTCGGTTGCACAGCTCGATGATCTGCTTCTGCAACATCGGGACCTTTTCCGGACTCATCTCCACCCCGAGATCACCGCGCGCCACCATGATTCCGTCCACTGCCGCTACGATCTCCTCCAGATTATTGATGGCCTGGGGCTTCTCAATCTTCGCGATGATCGGCGTATCCGCACCCCGAGCGGCTAACAGGGTGCGGAGTTCGCGCACATCCTCCGCGCGGCGCACAAAGCTCAACGAAACCCAGTCCACCCCGTGCTCCAGACCGAAGTCGAGATCCTGTCGGTCCTTCTCCGTCATCGAGGGCAGACGCAGATCCAGGTAAGGGAAGTTCACGCCCTTGCGGCTCTTTAGCGTGCCCCCACCCACTACCGTACAACGTACTGCGCCCCCCGTGACCTCCAGCACCCGCAGTTCCAAGAGTCCGTCATCCAGCAATACCTGCAGGCCTGAAGTCGCCTCCTCTGCCAAATGCGGGTAATCGATTGGAATTGTCCCGGCCTCCTCTGTAAAGACCTCACCTGGCACGAGCGAGATCACTGCTCCGATCTCCAACTCCATTTGCCCCCCTGGTAGCGTTCCCACCCGAATCTTCGGCCCCTGGAGGTCTTGCAGGATAGTCACGGGTGTGTCCAACTCGGCGCTCGCTGCGCGCAGTTTGGCAATCGTCGCCGCATGATCGTCGTAGGAGCCATGGGAAAAGTTCAACCGCGCCACATTCATCCCTGCGCGAATAATCTGGCGCAGCATCTCCGGGGAATTGCTGGCCGGCCCGATGGTGGCAACGATCTTGGTCCGGCGGAGCGGCATTTCCATCGCAGATTGCATCGCTGCCGTTCATGCACTGGCGGCTATTGGCTTGGCAAGCGCACAAGCCAGAGAAGCGCCACCAAGTGGCGGGTTCACAGGGAGAGACTGTGACAAAGTGTCTCACATTGCTTGTTCCAGATGATCGAACGCCCCGTCGAAACGACGCATCGATGCGCCATAATGGCGCATCGTTCTGTCGAAATGACGAGTGCGCGCGTCCTATCCATGCACTGCTCCGTCGAATCGATCCGCCATGCGGTCAGAGCGACGGATACACGCATCGATGTGACGCGCCGTTCCCTCAGACCCACGCGCGCGCTCATCGTTGCGGTGCACGTTCGGACAATCTGCAAGCGCCTCCCTGTGCTTAGGACGTGGCGCTCTCACGAACTCCCAGATCCTGGCGGTGCTTCGCTCCGCATGCATAAACCTTGCGCATTTCCCTTGTGCTCGAACCAATGTTGCCTATTCTCCGCCTTGTTCTGGGGGGAACAGCAGCCCTTCGGTTAGCCATTCGGCTCCGAGGGGCTGCACTCCTGAACTTTCAGCCGGAAGTCTCTGTGGTGCTGAATCCTTTTTGTAACCACTACTGAGGAAGTGGCCTGATCGAGGCACGCAGGGAGCACGGCGTGAACTGGAGTTCAGCAAAACCTGCAAGGCGATCGTCTTTCTCAACATCATCAATGCCCGGGAGCGCGGTTCCGCTCACCGTAGTAATTCCGGAAGTAGGAGTTGCGAAGCCAGCGCCGGTGCGGTACTTTCAAAGTCCTCAGTAATGGGGGCGTACTGGTTTCGACTGATTGCTTGAGACACAGACGGCATGCCGAGGAAGTCTGGTTGGCCTCGTTAAAACCTCTGGACACCAAAAATAAACGCTAACGATTACGAAGATCTAGCTCTAGCGGCTTAATGCCCGCTTCGTTTCCTCATTGACGCCTGCTAGGCGAGGAGACGACGACAGCAGGCTCTCCTGAAGGCGGAGTGACCGCGCCGGATGGGAAATCGCTCGTGGACACTCGGCGGTGAACAATGTGCCCGTTCATGGTGCACCTCCTAAATCTCTGGCGGGATAAGCATGTAGATGTTTGTGACGATGGTTTTCAGGACAGGGGTTCAACTCCCCTCGCCTCCACCATTTTTACTCTGTAGAAATGGTTTTTGGTTGAGCATGTGACAGTTTGTGACAAAATTGGCTGATGAAAGAGCCTTTTCGGGTCGTCGCGATCAAGGGTCACGAGATTTCCACGTACCGGCTCAGCTCCGGTCGGTGCATGGTTGTTTGGTACGATTCGGAGGGAAAGCGGCAGCGCCGATCACGAGCGACGTTGAGGGAAGCCGATGAACTCGTTCTCGAGATTTCGGGCTTGCTGAAGGATAAGGTGAACGGCGTGATGACGCTCGACGATCGTCAGGCGTACAATCTCGCACGCGAGCTAGTGGAGCCGCTCGGCTACACCGTGATCCAAGCAATACGCGAGTGGGAGAAAACCAAAGCACCCTTTCGCGGAAAAAGAACGTCCGATGTAATTGATGAGCTGATTGGTGCCAAGCGTCGAGAGCAGCTCTCCGTTTCCTACGTTGATCGCTTAGAAGACGATCTGAAGACGTTCGCAGTGGCGGTTCCCGAAGAAATCGAGAAGATCCATGCTCCGGACATCAAAGCGTTTCTCAATAGTGGTAAAGTTGGCCCAAGGCGCTGGAACAACTTGCGAGACCAGGTCGGAATGGCACTAAGATAAGAGCGATTTAGGATCTTTTGGGGGATTTTTTGGAGGGGTAGTTGCGGTGCGGAAGGTTGCCCATGAGGTGCCGTGGTTTCGTGAGTTGATGGAAGTTTTTCGGTCGTCGCTTTTTTGCCCGAGGCTCGCTTCTTCCCGGCCGTTCGGGAACTTGATCTCTGGCGAT
>JANMSW010000056.1:0-3906 GCA_031389825.1 Spartobacteria bacterium | reverse complement strand
CCGGGAGCTGTATCGACGCGAGCACGGAGAGAAGACGCCGAGCGAGAGCAGCTTCAAGCGGGTGCTGGAGCGGGCGGGAATGGTCGAGAAGCGGGTGGTGCGCAAAGCGAGCGAAGGCGGGCGGATCTGGAGCGGGAAACGCGCAAGCGCGAGCAATGAAGTATGGACGGTGGACTTCAAAGGATGGTGGCACGATGCGCGCGGGCAGCGGTGCGAACCGTTGACGGTGCGCGACGAGCACAGCCGGTATGTGCTGTGCAGCCAGCGGCTGGAGAATGCGCGGACAGAGACCGTGTGGGCGAGGTTTGCGGAGCTGTTTGGGCGGCATGGGCTGCCGGAGTCGATCCGCAGCGACAATGGAGCGCCGTTTGCGAGCAGCCGCAGCGTGCTGGGGCTGAGCAAACTCTCGTGCCGGTGGGTGGCCTTGGGGATCGGGCTGGAGCGAGGACGCCCTGGATGTCCTCAAGACAATGGGGGCCACGAGCGGCTGCATCGGGACATGAGCCGGGAGCTGGAGCGTGTGCCTGGGGCGAGCACGCAGAGCGAACTGGACCTGTGGCGGCAGGAGTTCAATGAGCAGCGTCCGCACGAAGCGCTGGGGATGAAATGCCCTGGTGAACTCTATGAAAAGTCGGCGCGGCGCTATGGCGGGCTGCCCGACGTGCTCGACTACGGCGGGATGGAGACGCGGCGGATCATGAGCCAGGGGCGGCTGGTGTGGCAGGGGCAGGCGATCTTCATCTCCAGCGCCCTGGCCGGGTGGGACGTGGGGCTGAAGCCATGCGGTCCGGGCAGCCCCGGCCGATGGGAAGTGTATTTTGGAAGCCTGCGCCTTGGGGAGCTGGAGCCTGCGAGCGCGAGCTTTTTGGGCACGCCATGGCGTGCCCAAAAAGCAGATCCAACGAGCGAAAACCTGTTACCTTAAACTGAACCAGTGTTACCCATGTCCTGAACCTAAAGTGTTACCAATGTCCTGGCTGCGCCGCCGAACGCTGAACATCGAACGCCGAAGGTTCGGAGCCGCATTTCTGAGCTTCGGCGTTCGATGTTCGACGTTCAGCGTTCGATGTTTTCCTGTTCCGGCCCCCGGAGCCCTGCCCAGAGCCCCTAAACCTCAATAAGGCTGCGCGATGACTCGCCGGGACGGATCAAGCGCTCCCGCAGCGCGGAAGATGTTCCCCGGCGAGGCGGACCGCAGCTCGTAACCTTTCAACACAAACTCCGGATAGAACCCATTGCTCGCTGGCTCGTAGACGGTCTGGCCCGAGAAATTTCCGATGAGCTTGTACTCGTAGCTGTTGTCGCTCCCGATTTTTCCAAGCTCGCGATCGGGGGCGAGTTTCGACTGCTCGTTGAGCATGACCAGCTTCGCTGTATTCCAAGGCTGCCCGGGTGGCCGGACATATCCCCAGAACTTGTAGTCGGATTTGTAGTACCGGCGCCCGATGTAGTAGCTGCCGGGCTCCTCCCCGCGGATCGAGTTGTTCATGGCGACTCGCGAGGATTGGATGCCTTCCATCGAGGAAGTGGTCTGGCAGCCGGTGAGTGTGAGGACGAGCGCGAGGCACGAGATCAGGAGACGGAAGTGCATGATGAGGAGATTCAAAGGATGCCAATGGTCGAGAGGAATGGGGTAAGCCACTGCGCGAGCGCCGCTTCGTCTACCGTGTCGGGCGCGCCTTTGCCATCAAACAAATGCCACGTCTCGGTGTGCGCCACGCTCCCGCCGGGCATGAGTTGCTTGAGCGGACTCAGCGTTTCGAGTTCGATGAAGTCGTCCTTGGCGAAGGCCTCGAAATTGCAACCGAGATCGGGATAAGTCATTCCGTCTTCGTAGTCGAAAGTCTTGATGAAGAGTGCGTTCGGAAGGAGGTAAGCGGCCCAGCGTTCCCGATGAGAAAGTCCTAGCTTGGTCGAAGTGCGGCCGGGCTTCGGAGTGAGCGTAATGAACCTCCGACCGATGCGCCAGCGGTCATCGGAAAGGTCCGTATAGGTCCAGGGGACGATCACTCGATTCGGCAAATACTCCCGCCCATGCTCGCCGAGCGGCGGCTGCGGAATGATCGCGACTCCGCCAGGCTGCATAATCGTGAGACCCCAGGATGCAGCGGTTTCCACCTGATCTCCGGCATTGGTAAGGCGATGGTGGATCATCACCGCGGAGGAGTCTGCGGCGAGCGAGATCGTCATTTCGCGACGTAGGCGCGAGCTGCCGCTCGGGGGCGTTTCGATCCGCACGCCGCTTGGTTCGACGATCTCGGAGACGGTCGGGACATTGTCGGGTGCTGTGGTGCGGTCGTTTTCCGGAGCCGACCAGAGCCGGTGTCCGCCGCGCACTTGGAAGCCCGGCTCCCCGCTTTTCCCGAGCTGATCGGGGAAGGTGCGCAGGACATTTTCGCCTTTCGCGAGGCGGTAGGAAAGGATGCGCGGTCCGACGTCGAGGGTGACGAGGAGTTCGGCGTGGTTGTTGGCGAGTTGGGCGCATTTGTCCCAACCGAGTGCAGGGAGGATTTTAGTTGGCATGATTGGATTCGCGAACGCGGGCGAGCAGGGCAGGCTGGCGCTGGAGCTGCGCCGTGAGCGCCTCGAGCGCCCGCACAGTCGATGGGCTGATATGGTGCTCCATCCCTTCAACGTCGTGATAGATCACCTGTTCGTCGAGCCCGAGGAGACTGAGAAAGTCGGTGAGAAGCTGATGCCGCTCCGTGATGTTCCGCGCGAGAGTCTCGCCAGCGGTGGTGAGAACAAGGCCGCGGTACTTCTCGTATTTGAGCAACCCCTCGGCATCGAGGCGCTGAATCATATTCGTCACGCTCGCTTGTGAAATTTCCAGGCTCTGTGCGATGTCGACCACCCGCGCGTATCCCTTGGTATTGATCAAATCCAGAATGCGCTCCAGGTAATCCTCGACCGCGGAGGAGATGGGACGGGAGGTGGCCGCTTTTTTTCCGGGCATGGGGCGGAGAGTAGGAAGCGAAGCGGGTGGCGTCAAGGGGTGCCCAGTCAATGTTACAAATGTTAGTCGAGGCTAACTCTTTTGTTGACGGCTGATACAAATTCCGTAGAAGAGCGCCATGACTCGCCGCTCCTTTTCTCTACTCACCGTCGCTACCTGGCTTTGTGCGGGCATTTCAGCTGTCGCTGCTCCAGTGAAGGTCGTGGGCACCACCACCATGGTCACCGATCTCGTGCAGGAAATTGGTGGCGAGCGCGTCTCTGTCAGCGGGCTGATGGGTCCCGGAGTCGACCCACACCTTTACAAACCGACGGCGGGCGACATCAGTCGGTTGCAAAGCGCCCAGCTCATCGTCTACTCGGGCCTCCACCTCGAGGGGCGGATGGGCGAGCTCTTTGAGCGCATGGAGAAGGCGGGCAAAAAAATCGTGGCCGTGACGAGCGCGATTCCCGAGAAAAGTCTGCTGAAGCCGGCGGAATTCGAAGGTGCATTCGATCCGCACGTGTGGGGCGATGCGCGGCTCTGGTCGCTCTGCGTCGGGCCGGTGGTCGATGCGCTCACGGCGGCCGATCCTGGCGGAAAAGCGGACTTTGCCGGCAGGGGTTCCGCTTACCAGGCGAAGCTCGCCGAGCTGCACGAATGGGCGCTCAAGCGCGTGAAAGAGGTGCCTGAAGCCGCGCGCGTGCTGATCACGAGCCACGACGCGTTCAACTATCTCGGACGCGCTTACGGTTACCAGGTGATAGGCGTCCAGGGAATCTCCACGGTCACAGAGGCCGGACTCGCCGATGTAACCAAGGTGGTGGGATTCATCAAACAAAAAGGCGTAAAGGCGATCTTCGTGGAGAGCAGCGTGCCTCGGGCGACGATCGAACGCATCAGCACCGACTCTGGCGCGAAGATCGGCGGCGAACTTTTCTCGGACGCAATGGGAGCCCCCGGCACGAAGG
>JANMSW010000036.1:0-183460 GCA_031389825.1 Spartobacteria bacterium | reverse complement strand
CCCCCAGCCGAGCTATTTGCTCGGCGCGCCGAGCTATTGACACCCCCAGCCGAGCTATTTGCTCGGCGCGCCGAGCTATTGACACCCCCAGCCGAGCTATTTGCTCGGCGCGCCGAGCTTCTGACACCCCCAGCCGAGCTATTTGCTCGGCGCGCCGAGCTATTGACACCCCCAGCCGAGCTATTTGCTCGGCACGCCGAGCAAATAGGGCGGCGTGCCGAGCGAAAAGGGCGGCGAGGCACTTTATAGAGGGCGAACCAGAGGGTCCACTGACGAACTCTCGTTCGAAGCCCTTCTGCGCACTCCTTTCGTGATCTTCTGAATGGCGATGATGCGCAGAACGTCCATTCATCACCATGAAATACCCCTTCCCTGTACTCACCAGACTCATACATACCTCCATCCTGGTAGCAGCCTGCATGGCGGTATTCCCCGCCACCTCGCTCGCCCAACGTACTCGCGAGGAGCTCAAAGAACAACGCAGAGACCTCAAGGAGCAAAACGAGAATCTTGAGAATCGACTCGAGAGGCAGCGTGAAAAGCTCCGGGATGCGCGCCAGGAGAATCGCGAATACCGTCGCGAAGATCGCCAAGAGGATCGGCGCGATTACCGGAATGATCAAGACGACGACTCACGTCGTCGCTACTTCTATTCGCGGCCACGTTCCAGCTTCACACTCACCTTCGGCACCGGCTACGCGGGTCGCGGCTATTACTATGGCCCTCCCGGCATGCCCTACTACTACCAGGCACCTGGGGTCACCTACTACCAGACTCGCTCGTCAGTACCAAGCCGCTACGTCGTCCGTGAGTCTGTGCGCCCTGGGTCAGTGGACGTCTCTGTCCAACGCGCCTTGGCTCGGGAAGGGTTTTACAACGGGCCACTAGACGGCGATGTCGGGCCCGGGACTCGCAGCGCGATCGCTTCGTACCAGCGCGCTCGTGGTCTCACTGTCACCGGGAATATCAACCAGAGCCTCCTGCGGGCCCTAGGGATCTAGTTGCACAGAACGCGGGCACCAAGGGTTCATCCCTTGTGTGCCTGCGGACTCAGGAGCGGGAGGGCAGATGGGGCGAGAATCTCGGTAACGTCTTTTTCGAACGGGGACCGTTCGCGGGAGTCTGATGGGAGGAATCCACTCAATCACACTTCTCTCCACGCCAGCCGTCCGTGCCTACCACTCGCCGCCTTCTCACGCTCCCTTTAGCACTCCTTCTCAGCTCATGCGTGAGCAAGGATCGCGATCACACCATGCAAGTGAGCATCGCCGACCAAAAGATGGCGGTGTACCGGCGAGGAACGGAAATTGCCCGGTACGATGTCTCGACTTCGAAGTTCGGCTTGGGAAGTCAGCCAGGGAGTAACGCTACGCCTTTAGGCGAAATGGAGATTGCGAAGAAAATCGGTCGGGGAGCACCAGTCGGGATGAAGTTTAAGAATCGCAAGGCCACTGGAGAGATCGTGGCGGTCAATGCGCCGGGGCGGGATCCTATCGTTACTCGAATATTGAGGCTGAAAGGGCTCGAGCGACAAAACGCGAACACGTTCGAGCGCACGATCTATATCCACGGCACGCCAGAGGAGCTGAAGATTGGCTCGCCCGCCAGCTACGGCTGCGTCCGCATGCGGTCCCGTGATGTGGTGCAGCTCTTCAATACCGTCGGTGAAGGTGCCCGGGTTCAGATCTCGCGCGATCCGCTCCCGCCCGTGATCCTCACTCCACCGCCCGGTGATCTGGCGCACGCTGCGGCGACGACTCCATCACCGGCAGCTCTCTAGCAGCCTATCTCGCGACTTCTACGGAGAGTCCGAGAGCCTGCTTCAAACGGGCGATTTCCTCACGCATCTGGTCGCGGCGTGATTGCAGAACTGCGACATGCTGACGTGCTCTCTCGAGTCCTGCCCGGATTGCTTCCATCTCCATGCGTGCGTGATCACGCTCAGCCATACTCACTCGCAGGTGCTCAAAATTCTCCTCCATCTGCGCCTCCAAGTGCTCCAGCGAAGTCCGTAAGCCGTCCCGCTCGGCGCGGATTGCATCCATCTCGTGTTCGAGAGACCCATTACCGCTGTGCAAGCTCGCGAGTTCCGCTCTCAATTGGTCGCGCTCCAGGCGCAGCGGCTCGATATTGCGCTGCGCAGCCGAATGGGCGGCCTGAGTTTGCTCGATAATGCTGCGGTAGGTGCGCTCGGCGAGGGCTGCTTCCGCAAGCTTTGTGGCGCTTGCCTGGGATTCTATCTCTAAAGCAGCCAGACGTCGGCTCGCTTCCTCGCGCTCTTTCCAGGAATCCTCCACCTGTTTCTGGGCTTGCTCCAGCGTCTCGCGGCGAGCGCTCAGATCACGCTCGAGCGACCTGATCCGTTGCCGCGCTTCATCGAGCTCACGGTCGCGGCCTTGTAATTGGTTTCCGAGGTGCTCCACGCGAACTTGCAGCCCTTTGGTTTCCTCGCGGAGCGATGCGGTGGCAATAGCGGCCTCTTGCTTAGCCTGCTCCTGCACGGCCTGCATTGCGGTATTCTCCTCCTGCCAGACGATGGTAGTAGCCCGCTCGCTACGCAATTGGGCAAGCTCCTGCTGCATCATCTCTGAGGCCTTGCGACTCGCCACCGCCTCCTCGAACTGCACCTGAAGCAACAATACATGAGACTCAAGTTCAGAGCGGGTCTCGCGTGCGAGCTCCGCTTGTCTGGTAAGTTCCGCAAGCGATACTGCGTTCCGCGCCAGTTCCCCCTGAAGCCGGTGCAAATCCGCGATGCGCTCCGACGCTCCGCGTCCGAATTCTTCCGATGCTTCCAGCAGAGTTGCGAGTTCGCCTTTCTCATTCCTCAGAGCTGAGAGTTCATTGCGAAGCGAAACGATCTCGTCCTCGCGGAGAGCAGCGTCAATGTCGAGGCGCCTGGTGTGCTCCTCCTGATGAGCAAGAATCTCCTGAAGCTCTTCCGCCATGACCAGGCGCGCTGCCAGCGTGTCACGATCCGCAAGGGCTTCTGCGAGATGCTCTTGGAGCTGATCCCGCTCATCGCGTGCGATTTGTAGATCGTCGCGGGCTTTCTCCACCTGCCCCCGGAGGGTTCCGCTGTCATTACCGGTCCCAAGCAGCGACGCCCGGAGTTGCTGCAGCTCCAGGAGAAGACCGTCCTCGAGTTCCTCCTGAGATTCCTCGCAGGCGCAACTCCTGGACTCTAGAGGATCTGCTACGACCACGGTGCCTCGGCAATTCGGGCACTCCACCCAGCCTCCACCGCCTTGGCTATCGACGAGGATCTGCTGCGCGCATCGCGGACAGGAGAATCTAAATACGGCGGGAGAAATAGACTGCTGCATAGGTCGGGAGCTCGGATCAGAGTGCGGACAGGGCGTCCTGCAGTGCCCGCCAGTGAACTAGAGCAGATCTCCCGCCATCTTTATCAGCTTCCCACTGCATCCATTCCGTGCTCGATCTTCGAACGACTCTCTGCACTCTAGAAATGCTTATGAAAAAAATCGCAGCCCTCCTCTGTACCCTCGCCCTCACCTCCTTCGTCGCGGTAGCGGCTGAGAAGTTCCCAGATATCAGCCATGATGAGCTGAAGAAGGCCATTGAAGAGAAGCAGGTCACGCTGATCGACGTGAATGGTTCTGACAGCTACCAGGCTGGCCACATCCCGGGCGCTATCGACTTCGCAGCCACGAAGGCCGATCTCGCGAGCAAACTCCCTGCGGATAAGAATGCTCTCGTCGTAGCATATTGCGGAAATGAACAGTGCGGCGCCTACAAGGCTGCTGCTGCTAAGGCCGCTGAGATGGGCTACACCAACGTGAAGCACTATTCCAAGGGCATCGCAGGCTGGAAGAAGTCTGGCGAGAAGACCGAGAAAGCCAACAAGTCCTAGTTCGAATTCCGAGAGTTACTCTCAACTCAACGACCGGCACCTTCGGGTGCCGGTCGTTTTTTGTTCCCCAAGAGAGCTCCGACGGAAAATCATTTGGCAGACTCTTTGAGTGCAGCCACTCTGCGGCGTGCTCGAGCCCTTGCGACCGATCGTCGCCCCATCCTTGGATATCCCGCCTGGTGATTTCGCTGCTTACATTTTCGATTGCGATGGCACCCTCGCCGACACCATGCCGACTCATTACCGAGCCTGGATGTCGGCGCTCGGAGCGCACGCAGAGAAGTTCCCGGAAGCGCTCTTCTATGAACTCGGCGGGGTACCAACGGCGCGGATCGTGGAGCTTCTTAACGAGCGACATGGCTTGAGCCTCCCAGTGGCAGCGACTGTCGAACACAAGGAAGCACTTTTCCTCGAACTCAGTCCGCAGATTGCCGCGATCGAGCCTGTGGTAGCCTTGGCCAAGCAGTACGCGGGAAAGATCCCCATGGCCGTGGCCTCTGGAGGACATCGGCGGATCGTGATGAACACGCTACGGGCGCTGGGGATTGCGGATCTCTTTCAAGCAGTGGTCACGGCCGAGGATTACCAACGGGGCAAGCCGGCACCGGATCCATTCCTCGAGGCTGCGCTCCGCCTTGGGGTCGCTCCCGCGCAGTGCCTCGTCTTCGAGGATACCGCCACCGGGATCTCCGCCGCAAAAGCAGCTGGGATGCAATGGGTACTCGTCCCTCCACCAGATCGCGGCGGACGCTAAGCACAGCAGACCAACTCACTCTGCCTCGGGGATCATGCCCGCCGCCGTCAGCATTCGTGATTCCGAGATGCTCGCCGCGCTGAAGCAGCACTTCGGCTACGCAAGCTTCCGCCCACTCCAGGCCGAGATCATCCGCGACGGTCTGGCCGGACTGGATGTCTTTGCCCTCTTGCCCACTGGCGGTGGCAAGTCACTCTGCTTCCAGCTTCCCGCACTTCTTCAGCCGGGGCTCACGCTCGTCATTTCCCCGCTGATCGCGCTGATGAAAGATCAGGTGGATGCTCTCACCGCTGCTGGAATTCCGGCGACCTATCTGAACTCCTCCCTCGACGCTACCTCTGCCCGCAGCCGTCTGCGCGGCCTGCATCAGGGAGAGTACAGGCTACTCTATGTCTCTCCGGAGCGGCTCGCCCTGCCCGGGTTTGCGGAGACGTTGAAAAGCTGGAATGTCGCCCAGATCGCCGTGGACGAGGCCCATTGCATTTCGGAATGGGGTCATGACTTTCGTCCTGAGTATCGGCAGCTGGCCCAAATGCGCCGGCACTTCCCAGGAGTTCCGATGATTGCGCTTACCGCCACCGCCACCGAGCGGGTGCGCGTGGACATCATCGAGCGCCTGAATCTCCGCGAACCAAAGCTTTACGTCGCGAGCTTTAACCGGCCGAATCTCACATACCGCGTGGTGCCGAAGAGCAAAGCCTTCGAGCAAGCGTTTGAGTTCATTCGCGCGCGGAAGCGCGAGAGCGGCATCGTTTATTGCCAGAGCCGCAAGGCAGCGGAGACAGTGGCGCAAAAGCTCACCGAGGCTGGAATAAGATCGCTGCCATACCACGCAGGGCTGACTCCCGAGGCGCGCTCCCGCAATCAGGAGCAGTTCCTACGGGACGATGTGCGCGTAATCTGTGCAACCATCGCTTTTGGCATGGGGATCAACAAACCGAACGTGCGCTTCGTCATCCACTACGACCTGCCGAAGAACGTAGAAGGGTACTACCAGGAGACTGGTCGGGCCGGGCGTGACGGCCTCCCCGGCGAATGCCTGCTGCTTTTCAGCCCGGGAGATGTGGCCAAGCAGGTCTTCTTCATCGACGAGAAGACAGATCGCGAGGAGCAGCAGATTGCTCGGCAGCAGCTGAATCAGATCGTCCACTACGCAGAGAACTCAGGCTGCCGGCGCGCTTCGCTGCTCGGATATTTCGGAGAAACCTTCGCCGAGCCGAACTGCGGCGCTTGCGATAACTGCCTAGCGCCCCGGGAAACCTTCGACGGGACGCTCGCGGCGCAGAAGTTCCTTTCGTGCATTTATCGGCTGCGGCAAGCCTCGGGCTTTGGGGTCGGACTGAATCACCTCGTGGAAGTGCTCACCGGTGCAGATACCGAGAAGATTCGCAAATGGGGGCACAAGACGCTTACGACCTATGGAATAGGGCGTGAACACTCGAAGAGCGACTGGCAGGCAATCGGACGAGAGCTGATGCGGCTTGGCTTCTGTCAGCAATCGGCAGAGAAGTTCCAAACCCTGGAACTCACGGCTGCAGGCCTGGGTGCTCTCCGCGAGCGGCGGTCCGTTACGCTAGCTCGTCCCATGCGAAAGGCGGAGGCCAGCGTGCGCGGGCATCGCGGAGAGATCGAGTGCGACGAAGTGCTCTTCGAGCGCCTTCGCAAGATCCGCCGCCAGCTTGCCGACGAACGCGACGTACCTGCCTACGTAATCTTCTCCGACGTGACGCTCCGCGTGATGGCTCGCGACATGCCCCAGGACGAAGGCTCGCTGCGGGACGTGACGGGGGTGGGATCGCGGAAGCTCGAGGAGTTCGGCAAATCTTTCCTTGAGGCAATCTGCGAATACACTGAAGAGCAGGCCCGCTAGACGTTGAGAATGGCGGAAGGGGCGGGATTCGAACCCGCGGTAAGTTTAACCCTACGCTCGATTTCGAGTCGAGTGCCTTAAACCGGACTCAGCCACCCTTCCTATTCTCAAGAACAGGGGCACTATGTTCAGGCTTTGCCTCCAAGCAAGGAGAAATGGAGGCACCCCCGTCACGGCTTGATTGCTGTCTCCTCCCATCTGCGAGGGATGGCTGGCCACACCTGACGCGCCTCCTCCTTGACCTTGGAGAAGTCGGGCGTCTTCGATGGAGAAGTACCGAGTTGGAGTTGGTGGGCGAGTGACATTGTATCAAAGGGAGCGTGTACCTTCATGTCGTTATCGAAGTACACGAAGACGTCCCGTTCCTTGGACCGGTGTTGATTTGTCAGCGTACGGGCGCCGCTCGGGGATTCTCCCCGTGCCCACGAGCGCACTTTACGAGCCCAATCAGCCAGCGCTTCGGAGTTGTAGCCGCTAACGTAGAGTTCTTCGTCTCCGTGGAGGCGGACGTACACGAAGTCGCTGGTTGTATCCTCGATTAACGGCCATTTGCCGGCTGTGTCGGCTACGACCATTGCAACATTAAACTCCCGCAGAAGATCGATGAACTCAGGCGTCTCGAACGAGGAATGCCGCACTTCCAATGCGTGACGGATCGGTCGGACCCGATCGCTTTCGGTCCACGCGCGATCCCGGAGCCGCTCGTCATGTCTGGTTGCTAGCATTGAAGCGGCTTCTGTATCGCGTGGCAGGAGCGAAAAGAACCTCCTCAACCGGTCGGCATCAAAGCGAAAGCTCGGCGGAAGCTGCCATAGGAACGGTCCCAGCTTCTCCGCCAGTCGAAGCACACCCGACGCGAAGAAGTTGGCGAGCGGAGTTTCCACATCCTTTAGCCGCTTCATGTGGGTGATGAACCGACTCCCCTTTATCGAGAAAACGAATCCCTCCGGTGTCGCTTCGTACCAGGCCAAGTAGCTCTCCGGCCTCTGGAGCGAATAGAATGAGCCGTTAATCTCAATTGAGTTCACCTGCGTCGCCGCGAATTCCAGCTCCCGGCGCTGGGGCCAACCTTCCGGATAGAAGCGCCCACGCCACGGCGGATAGGTCCAACCTGAGATCCCGATGCGGATTTCTCCCATCACCGCATCGATGCTAAATTAAACTGTCTCGCAATCCTGATGCCCGCAGTCACAGGCACTCCCGTCCGTGAGGCACCGGGTCAGGCATGAGCTAAAGCCTGGGCGCTTGCGACAGGCGACAACGCATTTGATTCGCCGCGACCAAATCTCGACGGCCTTAGACTCGTCTTTGTCTAATTCCTTGGCAAGCGTATCAACGTCGTAGGTCTCGGAGTAAACTGGGAGACCTTCTACCTCCACGACGTACTTAATAATGACCTTCATGTCTTTCGACAAAGGTTCACTAGCAGTGAAGAGTCCTACATCTGGCATGGTGTAAGGGAGATCGCGTGCAGTTCAGGCATTGCGCGCGCGATTTTGAAGCCCGAGCAGCACTCAGGGGTTTGCGGATCACTTCGTAGGTGATTCACGGATCTGAGAACTGAGGTGTCAGCTCAAACATTGCGCGGCAGATCGATCGAGCCACTCTGCCGGTGAGATGCGATGGTGTAGCAACTGAATGCGCGCTGTTTTAATCATCAATCCGGTCTCGGGCGATGATGTGCCGAACAGCGAAAAGGCCGTGGAGGTTCAGCGGTGGTTGGAGACCGCACCGTTCAACGTGGAGCTTTGCTACACCACCATGGAGCGGGGTGCGGCACTCATCGCACGCGAGGCGGTGGCGGCAGGAGTCGAGATCGTGCTCGTGGGTGGGGGTGATGGCACCGTCAGTGAGGTGGCACGTGAGCTGGTTCACAAGCCTGCCACCTTGGGCATTCTTCCGATTGGAACCTTCAACAACATAGCGCGCAGCGTCGGAGTCCTCGAGGAGCTGTCGGTTGCGACTGCGATCATCGCCGCCGGCCATGTCGCGGAAGTGGACGTGGGCCTTGCGAACGGAACGCATTACTTCTTCGAGGCAGCTGGAGCCGGTCTCGACGCCGCCTTGTTTCCCGTTGGAGAGGAGATCAAGAGCGGCCGTTGGACTTTGATCGTTCAGGCTTTGCGGCTCGCTTTCCACTACCAGCCACAGCCTTTTGCCATCACCTTTGACCAGCCGCTCTCCAAAGTGTTGCCGCCCGCGAGCCGGGTGCGTATGAGCTCAGCGGCTCTCGCCGGCAGGACCATTCGCCGCAACGCCCTGCTCATCGTGGCAGCCAATGGCCCGTACTACGGAGGAGGTTTCACAGTGGCAGCGGGCGCGCGCCTGCGGGATGGTCGGCTCACCCTTTCCATTTTTCGACGCTTCAGTAAGTGGGAACTTTTTCGCCACTTCTACAGCATCTCGCACGGGCGGCGGCGCTATTCTCCGAAGATCGAGACTTTCACCGCTACGCAGATCGAACTCACTTCCCGCAATGCCGTCGCCGTGCACATCGACGGACAGCCATTTGGCTACACGCCGATCAAGGTTCAAGCGCTCCCTGGCGCCTTGCGGGTTTTCGCGCCGGAAGACCAAGCAACAACCACAGCTGGATTCGCTAAACCATCGTAGAGCTGCGGGATGTTTGTCTTACTTTGAACGCGCGGAATCCCGGGCGCGTCTGGTAGCGTGGCCGCGTCGCCTGTCCAATGTCGAATCCGGCCGCCTACTTCACGTTTCTCTTCACTGATATCGAGGGGAGTTCGCGCCTCTGGGAGGAGAACCCCGATGCCATGGCGTTAGCCCTCGCCCGGCATGACACGCTGCTGAACGACATCTTCTCGCAGCACGGCGGTGATGTTTTCAAGATGATGGGCGATTCGGTGCTGGTTGCTTTTCAGCAGCCCAGTCCCGCGCTTCAGGCCGTCATCCAGGCGCAGCATGCGTTGCTCGCGGAGGATTGGGAAACGAAGCGACCTCTTCGCGTCCGTGCCGCTCTGCACCGGGGACCAGCCGAGCAGCGCAACGGCGATTACTTCGGGCCAACCCTCAACCGGACCGCTCGCCTGCTCTCCGCTGGTCATGGTGGACAGACCCTGCTCTCGCGCACCGCGCGCGAAGATCTTGCCCTTCCAGACGGCGTTGCGCTGCGCGATCTCGGCGAGCGCCGCCTCCGGGATCTCTCCAGGCCGGAGCGGATCTTCCAGCTCATCTCTCCCGGGCTTCCTGCGGACTTTCCGCCGCTGCGTTCGCTGGAGGTTCTGCCGAACAACCTTCCCGCGCAGCTCACCACCTTCATCGGTCGCGAGCGCGAGCTTCGCGAGGTGAAGCTGCTCGTGCAGTCTTCACGTCTGGTCACCCTCACCGGCCCGGGCGGCACGGGCAAGACCCGGCTCTCGCTGCAGGTCGCGGCAGAGTTGCTGGAGAGCTTTGCCGATGGGGTCTGGTTGGTCGAACTGGCCACGCTTTCGGATCCCGCGCTGGTCGCGGTCACGGTCGCGACCGCTCTCGGTGCTCGTGGGAATTCGGAGCGGCCGGTCGAGGATGCGCTGCTCGACTTCTTGCGCTCCAAGCGGCTGCTCCTGGTGCTCGACAACTGCGAGCACCTCGTCGCCGCGTGCGCTCAACTCGCGGATCGTCTCCTTCGGTCTGCACCGCATTTGCGCATCCTAGCCTCCAGCCGCGAGGCGTTGGGGATCGCGGGCGAGACCACCTTTGGCGTGCCATCGCTCTCCACGCCCGAATTCTTCGGCAAGCGGCTGGGCGGCCCGGACCTCGCCGCTCGCATGGCGGAGTACGAAGCGGTGCGACTCTTTGTGGAGCGCGGCGCTGCAGCTCTCCCGGGCTTTGTGCTCACCGAGGAAAACGCCCACATCATTGCGAAGATCTGCTGGAGGCTGGATGGCATTCCGCTCGCCATCGAACTCGCCGCCGCGCGCGTCAAGATGCTCGCGCTTCCGGAGATCCTTCGTCGCCTGGACGACCGTTTCCATCTCCTCACGAGCGGCGGCCGTACCGCACTTCCCCGCCAGCAGACCCTCACTGCGCTGATCGACTGGAGCTACGATCTGCTTTCGGAGAAGGAGCGTGCGCTGCTTCGTCGGCTCTCCGTCTTCGGTCGGGGCCGCACCCTGCAGGCTGTGGAGGAGGTATGCTCCGGTCACGGGATCGAGTCCGGGGAGATCCTCGATCTCCTCCAGCAGCTGGTCGATAAATCCCTGGTTAGCGCGGAACAAACCGAGGCCGGCGAGACTCGCTATTACATCCTCGAGTCCGTTTGGGATTACGCGCGGGCCAAGCTTGTCTTAACCGACGAAGGCGCCCTCTCGCGAACGCGTCATCTACAATACTATTTGCGCATCGCCGAGGAAGCCGAACCGAAGCTCACGAGCCGCGAGCAGGCCGAGTGGATCGAGCGACTTGCGGTGGATCATGGGAATCTGCGACTCGCGCTCGAGTGGGGCGCGGAGTCGGAAGAGGCTCGCGAGAACGGCTTGCGGCTTGCAGGCGCCCTTGGCCGCTATTGGGAAGTGCGCAACCATCTGAAGGAAGGTCTGGAGCATTTCGACACCCTGTTCTCACCGTCAGACAGCCCTCGCGATGCGGTTCGTGCAAAGGCGCTCGGGGCTGCGGGCCGGCTCGCCTGGTGTCAGGATGACAACGCCGCAGCCCGCCAGTATTTGCTCCAGGCGATAGACCTCTACGAGGAGCTCGGGCAGGAGCGAGAGGCTGCCTTTCACGCGGTGTTTCTCGGCTTCGTCGATTGGTCAGACGGGGATTCGAAAGGTGCCCTGCCCCGCTTCGAGGCGGGCGAGGCAATCGCCAGAAGACTTGGCGACGAGCGCCTGCTCGCTACTGCACTGAGCGGCCTTGGTACAATGGCGGACACGGCCGGGGATCGCGTCCTCGCTCGATCCCTCAAGGAGGAGGCTCTCGTCACCTTTCGAGCGATCGGAGATCGATGGGTAATCGGTCTGGTCAGCTGGGGCCTCAGCCGGGTGGCGATCTCGCAGGGGGACTACGTTGCGGGCCGCGCGCTCATTGCAGAATGCGCCGCGATCGCCGAGGAACTGGGGAACGAATGGACGGTCGCCTACCTCTTGGAAGGAGCTGGCGAGATTGCGCTGGGCGAGGAGCAGCCGGACCTCGCCGCCCGCCTCTACGGATCGGCCTCCCTGCTCCGCGAGCGACTCGGCTTCATCATCACGCCCGCCGAACGCCCCGCGTACGAGCGGGCCATGCTGCGCATGCGCACCGGTTTACCCGAGCCTGCTTTCTCGGAAGCTTGGGCGGCAGGCCGCGCCCTCGCTATCGATGAAGCCCTGAGCCTTGCGGTGCAGCGGTGACGAGGTATGCCAGCCTACCGACTACTTCCGCCGCCAATCGCCGCATCCAGTGAGAAGCGCCCAGGCCCGGCTAGAAAGATAACAACAAACGCCCCCATGTAGATGAAGGCCATCTCACCGTTCCCGGGGCCGCTGAGCGCTCCCTTGTGGGCGACGAAGAAGCCCATGAACATGGTAAAGGCACAAGCCAACGCGCTCAAACGGGAGAACAGACCCAGAACCACCAGCGCAGCGCCGAGCGCCTCCGCCCCAACTGCCAGGCCGAGGTTTACCGCCCCGCTCACCTCAATATAGGGCGCGAAGACGTTGGGGAACTTCTCCGCCGTTTCAGAGAAGGTGTTCAGCTTCGTCCAACCGTGCAGCATGAGCAGTGCGCCACCAAACCAGATGCGCAGCACGAGCAAGCCGAAGTCGGGGCTATGAGGAAGAAAGCGAAGCTGGAGGAATCGGATCAGCGAAGACATGGCACGATGTAAGCGCGTGAGATTTCCGCTTTTGAGACCGGGTGGCAAGCATCCAGAGTAGACGCGAACAAGGCCCCTCACAGATGCTCGATCGGTAGAGCAGACGAAAGCCAGGACGCGGATTTGTCAGGGAATAAGCCTCCCGGGACAGGAAAAAAGTCGAACGTGCCAGGCTCCAGACCTAGCGCCGTAGGGAAAAAAGCGAGCTGGATAGGCTTTAAACCTATTGCCGCAGGAAAAAAGCCTCCCGTGTCAAAGAGCCAACCTACCGCGGCAGGAAAAAAGTGAAGCGATGTAGCAAAAATGTGAAGTGCGCCAGGTCTGAAACCTAGCTGGCCAGGCTTGTCGACCTAGCCAAATACCAAGCGTGCTTGCACAAAACGGTCGCAGCCCCGTTTGGCATGATCCACTTAGCGCTTGTTCGTGGTGCCGTTTGGAAGGACGAGAAAAGGCCACCCGGCACTCGCTACGGACTCGGTCGGAGTGCCCCAGCGGCCATGAATTTCCACCCTATCGGAGCGAGTCCACCCACGGTGTACCCGAATGCAACGACGCCGAACGCCCAAGGCGCTATTGCATTCACGCCACATGCGGCCAGGAGCGCGACGGCCACGACGCCACAAGAGACAAACCCCACGGCAGCCACTCCGATGGCCAATCCTCCTGCCGCAACTACGCCCACGGCAATCAGGCCAACCGCCCGCTGACCGATCGCTACAATGCCACGGGCCGTTCTAACCTTCCCGGCTGAATCCATTCCAAATGCGATGTGAACAAGCGGTGCCCCCATCCAGGTTGCAGCACTGGACCACTCGTACCCTTCCCCATGGAACTGTGCGCGGGCAGGTCGCGGCGCCCCACACGCAGGGCAATCGAAGGCTTCCCGCTCGATCGGTTCACGGCATTTGCGGCAGCGGTCGGTGGGCATGGAGTAGGCGAGTGAGACAGAGGACCACCCATTGCGGAAAGTAATTCTTCTCCCGCGCACACTCTGCGTTTCTCGCCTAGTTTCTTCTCAACTGCATATTGCCAAGCGCTCGCGAACTGCTAGTCTGCCCGCCTGATAAGCCGTCAAGGTAGCTCAGTGGTAGAGCAGCGGACTCATAAGCCGCCGGTCGCGGGTTCAAATCCCGCCCTTGACACTTCCTCTGCCCGACGGCGTTTGGGCTAACTTCTCTGTCTGCTCCCGGCGTCGTTTAGAACTGTCCGGCACCGTTTCGTGCTTCAACTGCCTGTCCAGTTTTTTGAGCAGTATCGAGAGCCCGGCGATAGTGAGTCTTGGCGGCAGGCGTGGCGCTGGGGGTTGTCGGAACCTGCACCTGAGGAGCAGTTGCCGCGACGGCTTCAGCCTGTTGCGCCTCCTTCCCGGCAGGTCCAGCCTGCAAGACAACGAAGATAAGGGCGCCAAGCAAACCCAGGATGAGCAGCAACTTCATCCTTGCCACTAAAGCAAACGTTGGGCCAAAGGGCAGGGATGCGCATTGCGGTGATCCACTACTCCGCCCTGCCAGTGATCGGTGGCGTGGAGATCGTAGTCGACGCACATGCGCGGCTGCTTGCCGACGACGGGCATACCGTGATGCTGATATGTGAGCAGGGAGGCATGGAGGGCGGCGGGACTGAGTTGCATCGGATAGCACCCCGCTGTGGGGCGATCACGGCAGCAAGCCGGGCCTCCGAGCTGCGGCCTCTGCTCTCAGAGGCTGACCTGGTGATCATGCACAATGTGGTGACCATGCACTTCGACATGGCGCTGACGGAAGCACTCTGGGCCCTCACCGGGGAACTACCGCAGGTACGGTTCATTGCCTGGACGCACGATGTTGCGGCAGCAAACCCGGACTACGAGATTCCGCAGGAGCATCCATGGGGTCTCCTGCGAAAGGCGCACCCGCGCTGGGAGTATGTAGCGGTCTCTGATCGGCGGGTTCAGGAATGGGCTTCGGTCTGCGGTAAAGAAACCTCGCGATGCGAAGTTGTTCCCAACGGCGTCGATGCGGCAGCGGTCCTGGGCCTTACGGAGCGGGTCCGGAGGCTAGCCGACGAGCACGCATGGTGGACGCGCGACTTGATCCTGCTCCATCCCACACGACTCCTACGGCGGAAAAACGTGGAGCTGGGTCTCGCGGTGACCGAGGCGCTGATCGCTGAAGGACTGAATGCCGCCTATATAGTAACAGCGCCGCCCGATGCGCAGAATCCAGCCTCCGCGGAGTATGCGCGCGAACTCGATGATGAGCGGCGGGCTCGCGGTCTCCAGGACAATGTGTTCTTCCTCTCAGGCGCTCCGCTTTCGCTCGACGATGTTCGCGGCCTCTACCAGCTGGCAGACGCGCTCTTCTTCCCCAGCAGACAGGAGGGCTTCGGCCTTCCGATGCTGGAGGCGGCACTCCATCGACTGCCTGCCTTTTGCGCGGACATCGAGCCTTTGCGCAGCCTTCCAGGAGCGCTGCCGTTTTCGCTGGATCTCCCTGCATGCGCGATCGCCAGGTACATCATACGACAGATGGCCGGCTGGCCTGCGAATCACCCGCGCCGGGCAGTTCTGCGGGACTTCACCTGGCCAGCCATTTACCGGAAAAAACTCGCGCCGTTGCTGGCAAGACGAAACACTCCCCCTCACCCATGAAGCTCTCGGCCGTTAGCGAACCGACGATTGATGAAGGAACTTTGGCGGCCATTGTTGGGGCGTATCACGCCGACCCGTTTGGAGTGCTGGGGATACATCAGGCGGGAGAGGAGTTGGTCGTTCGCGCCTTCCGCCCCGGCGTGGCAACGGTAACGGTAGAGGATCCGGCGAGGCCCGGTGTCGAGTTCCCGGCGATGCAGATTCATCCGGATGGGTTCTTCGAAGCGCGGCTGGACGGGGAAGAAGAGCGCTTCCGCTACCGCCTGCGCTTCACCGGCGATCACGGTCAGACCTGGTCGCAATACGATCCGTATTCCTTTGGGACAATCCTGGGTCCGCTGGATCTCCACCTATTCTCTGAGGGGCAGCATTGGGAGCTATACCGGAAATTTGGCGCGCATCGGGCGACGATTGACGGAATTGAAGGGACGACCTTTCACGTTTGGGCTCCCAACGCGCAGCGAGTGAGCGTTGTTGGGGATTTCAACCACTGGGACGGGCGCGCCAACGTCATGCGCAAGCTGCTCGGAAGCGGCGTTTGGGAGATCTTCCTTCCCGGTGTGGGAGAAGGAGCGCACTACAAGTTCGAGGTGAAAGGGTGCCATGGCGGGCTTGTCCTAAAGAGCGATCCGTTCGCGTTCTTTTCGCAGCACGGACTCCAGACGGCGTCCCTAGTATTCAACCTCGATCAATACCGATGGGAAGACGACGCGTGGATGGCGGCGCGCAAGACGAAGGAGTGGCCGCGTTCCGCGATTAGCGTGTACGAGGTGCATCTCGGCTCCTGGCGTCGCAAGGCCGAGGAAGGCAATCGCTTCCTCTCATACCGGGAACTTGCGGACGAGCTGATCGATTATGTGGCCTCCATGGGCTACACGCACCTGGAGCTAATGCCGGTCGCGGAGCACCCCTTCGAGGGATCGTGGGGTTATCAGGTAACTGGCTATTTCGCGCCGACGAGCCGCTTTGGTACGCCCGACGAGTTCAGGTACTTCGTAGACCGAGCGCACCAGCGCGGGATCGGCGTGATCCTGGACTGGGTTCCCGGACATTTCCCAAAGGACATTCACGGACTGGCGGAGTTCGACGGTACGGATCTCTACGAGCATGCGGACCCGAGACAGGGCGAGCACCAGGACTGGGGGACGCTGATTTTCAACTTCGGTCGCAACGAGGTCCGCAACTTCCTCATCGCGAATGCGCTCTTCTGGCTCGACGAGTACCATATCGACGGGCTGCGGGTGGATGCAGTGGCTTCGATGCTTTATCTGGATTATTCCCGAGAGGCCGGAGAATGGGTGCCCAACGTGCATGGCGGCCGGGAGAACCTGGACGCGATCTATTTCCTAAAGCGCTTCAATGAAGTGTGCTACGAGCGGCACCCCGGTATCATGACCATTGCAGAGGAATCCACCGCCTGGCCAGGTGTCTCGCGCCCCACGTATCTCGGGGGACTGGGCTTCGGGTTCAAGTGGAACATGGGTTGGATGCACGACTTCCTGGTCTACATGGCGAAGGAGCCGGTCCACCGCCGCTTCCATCAGGGAGACATCACGTTCTCGCTCATCTACGCCTTTCACGAGCACTTCGTCCTCGTCCTTTCGCACGATGAAGTCGTGCATGGAAAAGGGTCGATGATCACGAAGATGCCCGGCGACGTCTGGCAGAAGTTTGCGAATCTGCGGATGTTCTATGCGTGGATGTACGCCCACCCCGGCAAGAAGCTGCTCTTCATGGGCAGCGAATTTGGTCAGTGGCGGGAGTGGAACCACGACATGAGCCTGGACTGGCATCTGAACGACTGGCCCGAGCACGATGGGCTCCGTCGCCTGGTGCAGCATCTGAACTGGTCATACCAGAACGAGCCCGCGCTCTTTGATCTCGACGACACGAACGACGGGTTTGAATGGATTGATTTTCATGACAGCGACAACTCAGTAGTCGCCTTCCTGCGCAAGAGCCGCGATGGGCAGATCATCGTGTTCATTGTGAACGCCACGCCAGTGGTACGTGAGGCCTACCGCATCGGCGCTCCGCGCGAGGGACGGTATGATGAGGTGATCAATACCGATGCAGAGACCTACGGCGGTTCCAATGTGGGCAACTACGGCGGGACTGATTCACAACCCGTCGCCTGGCAAGGCCGGGAGCACTCCCTTCTGCTTCGTCTCCCGCCGCTTGGAGTAGTCGGGCTAAAGTGGCGTATGCCGCAAAAAAGTGTGAGCGCCTTAGAAGATTAGATTTGCTGGGACAAAAATGTTTCGTAGTTTCTTTCTGTCCATAGCTCCCCACACAATGAAGATCTCCAAAAAATCAGACGCCTTCACGCTCATCGAGCTGTTGGTCGTAATCTCGATCATCGCAATTCTTGCGAGCATCGCCATTCCGGTATTCGGCACGGCGCAAGAAAAGGCGCAACAAAACAAAGCGATGCAGCAGGCTAAAGGCATCTTCTACGGATTGAAGATGTTCGCTGGCGACCACAATGGCGCTTTCCCATCCTCCCCCGATCAGGATGAGGGCAATGCTGCGAGTGGCGAGTTGAAGAACGCCAACGAAGCCTACGCCAATCTGATTCCTTCCTACGTGCAGAGCGAGGCACCCTTCGGCATCCCATCTTCTGCATGGTGCAAGGTCGGCAACGTCGCCAAGGGCCCTGACAACGACATCTCCGACCGTAATAAGGTGCTGGAGAGAGGCGAGAACACTTTCGCCTATGTAAATGGCCTCAGCGATACGTCCAACGCCAACTACCCGATCCTCGCAGACGGATTTGCGGAAGGCAGCACTACTGATCCCAAGTACTCGAACGTGGAAGGCACCAAGGGCGGCGTTTGGAAAGGCAAGCGCGCGATCGTTGTGCGTTGCGACGGCAGCTCGACTATCGAAAACGTGAACTCCAAGACCCTCAAGGTTACCCGCAAGGGCCAGGGTGGTGCGAAGAACCTCTTCTCCGAAGAAGTCAGCCAGAAGGATCCTTGGCTAGTCGGCACCAAGGTTCTGAATCCGGAGTAAACAGAACTCGGAAAGTTTAAGTACATTTCACAGGCTCCAAGGTCTCCTTGGAGCCTGTTTGCTTTTCAAGGTAGGTCGGGAAACGGGGCAGAGCTGACAGCCGACTCAACCTGGCCATCGACAAACTGAGTCCGCAAACGTCCGATCTCGCGCGCAGCTGCCGCCGTGCTGAGCAACCTGCCATTCGAATCCGTGGTGATGGTGTAACCACGTTCTAAAGTGGCCTCTGGAGAGAGCAGCCGAAGCGTGCCACTTAGCCGACCCGCCTTGTCCTGACAAATCGCCAGCTTGCGCACTACTGCCTGACGCAACTGAGCACTCATTGTTGCCACCTCCTGTTTACGCATTGCGAGGAGCTGATCAGGCCGATGATGTCTGAGCCGGGAGAGAAGCCCTACGCATCGCTGGCTCTCATGAAGCAGCCGCTCGCGGAGGCGGATAGCCAACCCGTCTGAGGCTAGATCCAGTCTTTGGCCTGCTTGCTCAAGTCGTTCGCGCGGTTCTCGGAATAGGCCGCTCCGCGCAAGGAAAGTCACGCGTTGCCGATGCTGCTCCAACTGCGTGAGTGCACAACGGCGCAGGCGGGCTGCACGTTCCTGCAGCCGCCTGAGCAACTCGGCGGTATCCGGGGCAACGAGTTCCGCCGCCGCACTCGGTGTCGGGGCGCGAACGTCTGCCGCGAAATCTGCAATCGTGAAGTCGATCTCGTGCCCAATCGCCGAAATCACCGGCAGATTGGACGCGGCGATTGCACGTGCGACGACCTCTTCATTGAACGCCCACAGGTCTTCCACGCTCCCTCCGCCCCGCGTGACGACAATCACGTCCACCTTCGGGAGCAACGAGCCCGAGTACTCGTTCAACTCCGCGATGGCAGATGCAATCTCTTCCGCAGCACCCTCTCCCTGCACTCGTACAGGACTAATCACCAAACGAAGCCAGGGTGCACGTCGAGTGAGCACATTCAGCATATCCTGCAAGGCTGCACCTGTCGGTGACGTCACTATCGCCATGACGACGGGGAACGTGGGAACCGCACGCTTTCGCAAGTTCTCGAAGAGCCCTTCCGCAGCGAGCTTCCGCTTCAGTGCTTCAAAGCGGGCCTGTAGCAACCCTGCGCCACCTGCCTGAATTAGCTGCACATTCAGCTGATACTGCCCTCGAGCCTCATAGACGGTCAGTGTGCCTTTGGCCTGCACGCACATGCCTTCTGAAAGTGGAATATCACGCCGCCACATCCCAGGCCTGGCGAACATCACGCACTGAAGCTGGCTTTGCTCGTCCTTGAGCGTGAAGTACTGATGCCCGGATGCCTGCTTCCGGTAGTTGCTCACTTCACCCTCCACCCAGATCTGCCCGATCCCCTCCTCCAGCACTCCCTTCACGGTGCGGTTCACCTGACTCACCGTGAGCACCTGCGGAACCTTGCGAGCGCTTTCGCGCCTTGCGTCATCCAGCTCGAAGTAACCTTCGCCCATCGATTACGGAAGCCGGGTGCCACGTGCTGCCTCGAGTAGCGCGTACCACTCCTCACGCGGCAACTCGACTGACGCCGCGCTTGCCGCATCCCGGATTCGGTCCGGATCAGTAGAACCAACGATCGGAACGATCTTCGCGGGATGACGTAGAAGCCAGGCCAGCGCGATTACCGATCGGCTAACTCCGCGCTCCCGCGCTGACCCGTCGAGTGCCGTTGAAAGCGCAACGTTCGTCTTCGTGTCACCGGCAACTCCTACAAGGGCTCCAGCGGCGAGAGGACTCCATGCCAGGGGTGTTATCCGGTTTGTCTGGCACTGGTCGAGTGTGCCGTCCTCAAATGCGTTTAAGTTCGCTAGGCTGATCTCAATTTGGTTCACAACGAGCGGTGCCGAAAGCTCACTCTGTAGTGCAGTGACCTGGCTCGGACGGAAGTTGCTCACGCCGAACTCCCGCACTTTGCCCTGCTCACGTAGACGGGTGAAAGCCTCGGCCACTTCCTCCCAATCCGCCAGCCAGTCGGGCCGGTGCAGCTGGTAGATGTCGATCGTCTCCACGCGCAATCGGTGCAGAGATCTCTCGCAGGAATCGACAATGTAATCGGCTGAAAAATCGTAGCGGTAAGGCGCGCCCGCTAATTCGTTCGCCATACGAATGCCGCACTTGTTGGCGATTATAATCCGCTCGCGCATTCCCTCCACTTTCCGAAGCGCACGACCAAAGATCTCCTCTGCCACTCCATCGCAGTACACGTCTGCATGGTCAAAGAGCGTGAACCCGGCTTCGTAGGCAGCCAGCACTGCGCGCTCTCCCGCGTCGAGTTGCTCCTGGCCTGCCTCCCGCGCGTTCCCTGCACCAGCTAGCCTCCAGCAACCGTATGCAAGACGACTGCTCTGCAGTTTACTGGGTCCGATTTGTAAGTTGTGCATTGTGTGCGGGAAGATCGTGGGAAGCGCGGTAGGCGCGAGCGAGGAGGGTCACAGGGTGCACGACCTCGACGTTTCGTCCAGTCTCACGCAACCCAGCGACTAGCTGCACCGTGCATCCGGGATTCCCAGAAGCTACAACTCTCGCGTGAGTTCGATCGACGTTGGCAAGTTTCCGTTCGAGCAGTTTCCGCGACATCTCCGGCTGCGTGATATTGTAAATGCCCGCGCTCCCACAACACCACGTTGATTCAGGAAGCTCGGTGAGCTTGAGCCCAGGGATCAGTTTCAGCAGGTCACGCGGTTGACGGGTAATCTTCTGGCCATGGCATAGGTGACACGCTTCGTGATAGGTCACCGACACTGCTTCGCCAGTGCCGGTCGGTGCGACGGGCCCAATCTCCATGAGCCACTCATGCACATCCTTCATTCGCGCGCTCCAGAGCTTGGCCCGCTCAACGAACTCTGAGTCTTCCTTGAGCAGCCGGTCATAATGTTTCAGATGCGAACCGCAGCCCGCGGCGTTGCTGATTATCGCGTCCAGCGACTCCAGTGATCCGCACGCCCGCTCCATGTCGCGAATGTTGCGCCGGGCCATTTCGCGCGAGAGTTCCAGCTCCCCATTGTGCGCATGCAGCGAGCCACAGCAGTACTGCGTGCGTGGAGTGATGACCTCGCAGCCATTGGCCAGCAGCACATCCACTGTATCGCGGTTCACATCAGGAAAGGCGAGATCCTGCACGCAGCCAGTGAGCATTCCCACACGCGCCCGCACCTTTCCCGCAGGGTACTCGCGTGAACGGATAAGTTCGTCCGAGAACTGGCGCTGAACACGCGGAGTCAGCGGCTCCAACTCGCGAAGCTGTTTGGGCAGAATCTGGGTTAGTCGCAGCGACCGGACGAGAGCCTCGAGACCGCTCGCCTGATATGCATACATCATGCGGCCGAAAGCCCGTAGAATTAATGGATGTGTGAACATCCAGCGCAGCGTCACCGCACGCACCAAGTTCCGTTTACCGTTCGAAAGCACCTGGGCTTGTTCGATGTCGGCGCGTGCTTCCTCGAACATCACCGCGTAGTTTACCCCCGCAGGGCACGCCGTCTCGCACGCCAGGCACCCCAGGCAAAAGTACAGCTCCTCGCCGAATTCGCGTGTCACCTCGAGCTTGGCTTCTGCAATCCCGCGCATCAGCGCGATGCGGCCACGCGGGCTATTCCGTTCCAACTTGGTGGCATCGTAAGTCGGGCAGGTTGGAAGGCACATTCCGCAGTGGATGCACTGCTGGAGAATGGAGAAATCGAGGTGCTTTAGGTACACCGACCGCCCGGATGGCTGCGCGTGCGTCTCCATCACAGATCGAAGATCTTTCCGGGGTTGAGGAGCCCATGGGGATCGAGACTCTTCTTCACTTTACGAAGTAGCGTGAGACTCCCCTCCCCTAACGCGCGCGGTAGGAACTTCTTCTTCGCCAAGCCTACTCCATGTTCTCCGGTGATGGTCCCGCCCAGTTGGATGGCGTAGTCGAAGATCTCCTGCATCGCCGTCTCCACACGTTCCATCTCTGCGTGATTCCGCTCATCAGTGAGAAAAGTGGGATGCAGATTCCCGTCGCCCATATGCCCAAAAGTTCCAATGCGCAGCTGATGCCGCGTCCCGATTTCCTGGATGAAGTTGATCATCTTCGTGAGCTCGCTCCGGGGAACTGTGGCGTCTTCGAGGATAGTCGTCGGTGAAACGCGAGCGAGCGCGGAGAAGGCGGCCCGTCGCGCGGTGGACAGCTTCGCGGCCTCTTCAGGGTCGGCGGCAAGCCTCACCGTCACCGCACCACATCGGCGCGCAATTTCCTCCATCTTGCGCGCCTCCTCCTCCACCACCACAGGGTGCCCATCGGTCTCCATGAGCAGGATGGCCTCCGCATCAAGCGGCAGCCCGACTTTGGCGAACTCCTCAACGCAGCGGATCGTCACACGATCCAGAAATTCCATCGTGCAGGGGATGATCTTCTCCGCGATCACCGCTGAGACGGTATCCGAGGCATCGCTCATCTTCGAGAATGTGGCGAGCAAGGTGCGCTTCGCCAAGGGGCGCGGCACGAGCTTCAACAGCACCTTCGTGATTATCCCCAGCGTCCCTTCCGATCCGACGAATAGGTCTTTCAAGGAATAGCCCGCTACGTCCTTCACGCACTTGTTGCCTAGCCACACCAACTCCCCGTCCGCGAGCACCACTTCCATTCCCATCACGTAGTCGCGAGTTATCCCGTACTTCAGCCCGCGGAGTCCACCAGAGTTCTCTGCAACGTTTCCACCGATCGTCGAGATTCGCATTGATCCCGGATCGGGTGGGTACAGCAACCCCACGGCGTCCGCTTCCTCAGCAATGCGCTGTGTGATCGCCCCGGCTTCAGCGAGCAGCGTGAGATTCCGCGCATCGACCTCCAGAACGCGATCTATTTTGACCAGGCAAAGGACGATCCCTCCCGGTACTGGAATGCTCCCGCCGCTCAACCCCGTCCCCGAGCCGCGTGAGACAATGGGGATTCGGTGTTCTGCCGCGTAGCGCATGACGAGCACCACCTCAGCGCTTGTCTCAGGTAGGACCACACAGGTCGCAGGTTCGTTCAGAGCCGCCGTCCCATCAAAGCCATAGGTAAGCAGATGCTCTTTTCCATGCAGCACCCTCGATGGTTCGAGAAGCGCCTCGAGGTCATGAATGAGTCCCGTCATTGCAGCTGCTCGTAGATGCGCAATGCCTCGATCCTACTGCCGATCTCCCGGAGTGGATAGAGCCCCTTGCCGGCTTCAGCGCCAGGATCACGGGTTAGGTAATCAAATCCGTCCTTCCCTGCGATGACAACGAAGTGCGTCGTCCCTTCCTGCTTCCGCATTCGCACGATCACGGGATTTCCTCTCATCAGATTGGTGTCGATCAGCTGGTATGAAGGGAGATCTTCGTACACATGCTTCACCTTTTCGGGAGCGAGTTCAGCCGCCTTTTCCCAGTAGATCCAACCCTCGGGCGTATAACCCTCCTTCTCCTGCAGAAAGGCGTTCAGCCGTTTCGGATCCGTGTCGACTCCATACGAGGCCAGCACCATGGCTGCCGAGGCAACTGCGCATCCTTCCGCTCCCAGCGTTCCTCCCGTTCGCCCGAACGAATCCTCGCCCCAGCGTTCGTCGTCCTGGCGAAACAAAGGCACTTCGAGCTCCACTCGCCATGGGAAGAGCAGCCCGCCGCGTGGCTCAATGGGAGCCTTCAATCCCCAGGAGAAAAAGAACGTCGTGAAACCCGCGACTACGCTGATCGAGATCAGCGGAAAGAACACCACCCACTTCCAACCGACGCGTTTCGGAGGCTCAGGCGGGCCGGCAACATCGGACATAGGTCAGGACGGTCGCGGAGCACCGCAAGCCGCACAAGACGGAAGTGCGGCAAGGTTGAGCGCCCGATCCAGCAGGCTCGTTACGCAATTCGATCGTACGTGCTAGCTCCCACCAAACAGAATCTTCCCCCCGCGCTTCCCTTGCGACGCCGCCTCGATCGCCTCTTTGGCTTTCTCCAGCGGGAAGACCGCTTCTACGGGGGTGTGAAGCTGGCCTTCGCGCGCTAGGATGAAGATCTCTTCGAACATCGCGAGCCGGGCCGCATGAGTCGCTTGTCGGTACCACCGGCTCACCCAGAACCCTCGGAACGATAGATCGCGGAAAATCAAATCGCCGTTTGAAATGCGCATGCCTTGCCGACTCATCGCGCCGTAAGTCACAAGTGTGCCGCTGGGCGCAAGCGCCTTGGCCAAGCGCGATGCACTCTCGCCTCCGACCGCGTTCAGGCCCAGCCTCGGCGCTGCTTCTCCAGTCGCTGCGCGGATGTTCACCTCCGCCCCCTCGCCTTCCAGCACCACCACGTCAGCTCCCAGCAGCAGGAGCTCCTCGATCAACTCCGGTCGCCGGACCACGTTGATCGTTCGCCAGCCACGTGCCCGCGCAATCTGAAAGACCGCCCTGCCCACTCCTGAGTTCGCTGAGTTCTGCACCACCCATTCGCCGGGCGCGAGGGTCACAAAGTCGAGCAGCATGCGGAGCGCAGTCGCAGGGTTCACTCGTAGCATCGCAGCCTGCTCGAGGGGGATATCGTCCGGGCACGGGATTAGATCTTCTGCAGGGCAGACCACCTCCTGGCGCCAGGTACCGACGCCGAGCGGGAGCAGCACTACTTCCCCTATTCGTACCCCAGTCACGGCGCTGCCGATCTCCTCAACCCGCCCGACTCCTTCCCCGCCGACCACTCCTGGGAGCGTGGGCCGAAGCGGGTACGTGCCTTCGAGGACGTTGAGATCCGCGGGATTAATTGGCGCAAAGAGCATCCGCATCCGCGCATCCTTCGGCCCCACCCTCGGTAATTCCACCTGCTCCACCCGCACCACCTCCTCTGGTTTCCCGTGCGCATGGATCACGACTGCCGTTACTTTGCTCATGAAGAAGTCGTCACGTTACTCACCTCCCGGCGCGCTGCGCAATCCCCGCGCGGTCTAAGACCTGTTCCGCAGCCAGCTGTGTAAAAGATCCAGATCCACGGGTTTAATCAGGTACTCGTCGATGCCCGCCGCCACTGCCTGGGCGCGATCGCTTTCGCTTCCGTAGCCGGACATAGCCACGATGAAGGCGCTTACCATCGGCGGCATGGCGCGAAGCGTCCGGGCGACCTCATACCCATCCATCCCGGGCAATCCGATATCCAGGAGCACGACTTCGGGCAGGAACTCAGCGGCCACTTCGACTGCCTCCGGTCCGGTGAAGGCCATTCGCGTTTCGTGACCCCGCAGGCGTTGAAGCGTTGCCATGCTGCGAGCCGAGTCCTGGTTGTCATCGACCACAAGCATCCGACAGGGAGCCTCTCTCAGGGGCGGTCCGGACGTAACTGGAGTGGTCTTCACCGGCCCGGCGAGCACTGGGAGCCGCACGATGAACTCGCTGCCGAGCCCCAGTCCTTCGCTGTGCGCCTCCACCGAGCCACCGTGCAGTTTGACCAGCCGCGAGACCAGCGTGAGGCCGATCCCCAGTCCCCCGTGTGAACGATCGAGCGCGCGGCTGGCTTGCACAAAGAGATCGAACACTCGCGGCAGGAGTGTCGGCGCGATGCCCATACCATTGTCCCGCACGCGGATCACGGCCTCCGTTAGCTCACGCCCGGTGTCGACATCCAAGGTGATCTCGATCTTGCAGCCGTCGGCGCAGTACTTCTGGGCGTTCCCGAGCAGATTACTAACGACCTGCTCGATCCGCGTCGGGTCGGCGTCCACATAGACAGTCTTCTCGGGAATGCTCACACTCAGCTTTTGGCCGCGCAGCGCCATGGCTGCTCTCGCTCCATTCGCCACCGACCGCACGATCTCATTCAGGTCCACGGTCTCACGCCTCAGCTCGATCTTCCCTTCTGTGATTCTGGATACATCAAGCAAGTCATCGATCATGCGCGACATGTTCCCGATCTGCCGGTCGATCGCGGTTTGCGCCATCCGTACTTCCTCAATGCCGCCGTTCGATGCCTTCAGGATCTCGGCCGCATTGCGCATCGGCGCGAGAGGATTCCGCAACTCGTGCGCGAGCATTGCGAGGAACTCATCCTTGGTACGATCCGCCCGCACGAGATCCGCCGCACGTGCTTCCAGCGAACTCTCCAACTGGCGTCGTTCCGAGATGTCCATGAATGAGGTAATCACTCCGGTGATCCTGCCGTCCGCATCACGTAGCGCCGCGAGGTTTGCCAGCACGGGCAGGCGGGACTCGTCGGGTCGTTCGATTTCTACCTCTATGTTCACCGCCGGGTCGCCCGACCGGATTACCTCCATCATGGGGCTCTCTTCCTGCGGGAGCTCCGTTCCGTCGGGTCGCCAGAGCCGGAAGGAGCCGCAGAACTTCTCCACCCCGCATACCGGTTGGCGGCCCCACAGTTCCGCCGCACGCTCGTTGTAGTTCTTTATGAAGCCGTCTGTGTCGCACACGAATACCGCCATCGGGGCCGACGTGAACAAGGTCCGATACCGTCCTTCGCTCTCCCGCAAAAGTCCTTCAGCACTCTTGAGTTCTGAGATGTCGGTGTAGCTGGTCAGGATCGATTGCGTCTCGTGGTCGAGTACCCAGCGGCAGAAGGTCGGGATGCGGCGTCCATCCCGAGCAACTTGGACAACTTCACCGGCAAAGTGACCCTCGCGGTACAGTTCCCGAAAGATCTCCTCCTGTGGCTTGGGAAATTCAGTCTTAAGCAGCGCGTTCAGGTCGCGGCCCACGACTTCGTTGGCACTCCACCCATAGAGCTTCTCGGCCCCCTTGTTCCAGACCTTGATTTCATCATCGAGTCCGCGCGCAATGATCGCGTCGTTGGTAACATCCAGCAGATGGGCTTTCTCCGCGAGAGCCTGGGAAATACGCCTGCGGGCTTCGATCTCCGACTCCAGCTGCCGGGTGGTATTGCCAAGTTCGTTGATCAGCTCGTCCTGGCGGATCGCTGCAAGTAGGAGCGCCTCGTTCAGCGCGACCGCACTCTCGTGGGCCTTGCGAGTCTCCGTTACCTGGAAGACGATCAGGGCAGGAGCGTCGATCGGAGTAATCGGCCACATCGCGTACGACCAAAGTAGCGAGTCAACTCCCGACCGGCATTCACCCACATGGCTTTCCGCCTTTCCGGATCGTAATACGCGAGCGAGGAGTTCGACACATTCATCGAGCTCAGAGAGCAGTTCTCCCACTCGCTTCCCTACTACCTCATCCGTTGATCGACGCAGGAGCGTACAGAAGGGTTTGTTGGCGTGGCAGACCAGCTGACTGCCTCCTTCCACCACTGCCATCGGGGTGGGTGCATTCTCAATGAACGCAAGAGCACGATCTCGCAAATCGTCGGGCTGATTTGCTGAAAGCGCGTCTGGGGTCATGGTGACTTCGTCACTGAATCGCTTTCGGCTCGGGCGGAGGCTCTTGAGGGTGAGCCCTAAGTTCAGGCAGACCCGTGGTCAGCCGGGAGTAGTCAGTCTTGAGCGGGTGGATAATGACTACCCCCTTCTCCGTGATGATGTACTCGCGGATATCCTTGCTGTGATTCGCGCCTCGCATCTTCACTACTACCATCACCTTGCGCAGTTGCCCATCGATCTCCACATAGCGCATCCTGATGATGTCATCTGTGAGGAACGAAATGGTGTAGTGACTAAAGGAAAAGGCGTTGAAGGAGTCCTCCACCTCCACCGTGCTCAATACCGTCACGCCGGCGCCGGTTAACGCTCCGATCATCCGGTAGAGGGACTCGCGGAAGTCTGTCCGGAAGGCAGGAGCAAGCGCCATCTCAAACCCGACCAGCGAATCGATGACCAGACGCTTCGCACCAATCCGGTCAATCGCATCCAGGATCTCCTGCATGGTCTCATCCACTGAGAGATCCAGCGGCCGGAGATATAGGATCTCCAGCGTCCCATCGGTCTGCGGGGTCTCCAGATCCAGTCCAAATCCAGCCGCCCGATCAGTGTAACCCGGGGGACGTTCCTCGAAAATCGCCATGATCCCTGGCTCGCCATTGCGCAAACCTTCCGCGATGAAGTGCGTCGCCAATGCCGACTTGCCCGTGCCGGTGGGTCCCGCCACGAGGACACTGTCACCCTGCAGGATCCCGCCGCCCAGCATCTCATCCAGCTCCGAGATACCCGTCGAGAGCCGTTGCGTCCGCGACTGCTTTGTCTTTTTTCCCATCAGCCCCAGAGTTCGGGAAAAGGCTTGCAAGCCGTTTTCGCTAATCCGGAACGTATGTAGTCCTGGCACGGAGGCGTGCCCGCGAGACTTGATGACCTGCAGCTTCCTGATGACCGAGTTGCGCTCCGCTACCTGAGAGAGCCAGAACAGGCCATCGACGACGGTGAAGAGCGGGTTATCACGGATCTCGTCCGGCTCGTACTCGCCCACCAGGAAGGTAGTGGCCTCCCAGCTGGTGAGGAACTGCGCGAGCCGCTGGAGGAAGGATTGCATCTCCAGCTCACTCTCAGAGACCATCGCCTTGCGCACGACGGTGCGGAAGGAGTCCACCACTACGATGCCAGGCTGGAGGGTCTTTACCTGCGAAATGATCTCCTCGAGCACCGCATTGAGATCCTTCTCCAGGACCACTTCGCTGAGATTGACGAAGCGGATCGCCTTGCCGAGCTTCGTCTCATCGAAGAAGGTGTACTGCTGTTGGTAGCGCAGCATCTTGAGCGCGGGCTCCCCGAGGACGGTGAAGTAGAGCGAGGGCTTCTGTACCGTGGCATTCGCAAAAACGATCTGATGCGCAAGCGTGGTTTTCCCGCAGCCTGGTGTCCCCGCGATGATGTTGAAGGAAAACTCCGGAATTCCACCGCCGAGGATGTCATCGAGGCCACGTACCCCAGTGGGTATCATGTGGATGGCAACCTTTGAGGGTGAGGTCACGGCACCCTTGGTCAGCTTGCGTTTAGCTGGATCAGTTCCCTTTTTCATGGGTTGTCTTCTTTACGTAAATCAAGGTCTGCCAGGGACATGTCCGTCCACATGTCGCGGACCATCCGGAGAGTCAGGTCTTCACCAACAAAGGCGACCATCAGGCCAAGCAGCTGCGCGACGAGCGTTACACTCCCGTCAGCCAGATGCTCCGGGGTGATCTTTGGACCCAGTTCATCCCACCCTCCGAGCGTGCCATCCGGATTCACATGGATAGTCCGCATCCATGGGCGCTCAGTGGTTGCGAGTGCCAACGATCGGGAGAGCAACGCAACGAAACCCGCCTTTCCCATGAGAGTAGCAAGATGGGGGCGCAGCGTCTCGGAAACAAGCACCGCTGCGCTGACTTCCTCAGTGCCTGCTGCCCGAGCCCCTACCTCATACGCTATGAGGCGTTCCGCAAGCTGTCTCATCTGGGGAGTTGCTCTACTCATGACCAGACGAACGGCTCACGACAGACATCATCCTTCCATAAACGCCGGCCAACTCCATCGAGTTCAGCAGCGTGCCGTATGGAGGTGTAAAAGGCCATGGGGGGCACAAACCAGTGCGAGTATAGACCCCGAGAAGGCGGGCACAATGTAAACCTCCGTAAAACATCCCGGCAGCTCAATCAAATCGACAAGTGGCTGCATCATTGCGACAGGCGGATTCATCATTGCGACGGAAGCACCCGTCATTTCAACGCGCCATCCCATCATGTCAACGGGAGCGCCGGTCACAATGACGCGCCGATGCGTCGCTACGATGCGATGGCGCATCAAAGCGACGGGATCGCGCGTCGCTTCGACGTGCGGTTCCGTCAAAACGACCCATCGACGCGTCATTTTGATAGGCAGTTTCTACCACTTTGATCGCTGATCGGTGCTTTGTGTCCGCAATTCGGACACGCTTAGCTCCGGTCTCCGAGGAGGTTCACGCAGTTGGACAGACCGCTTTCGTAATTGCAAAACCAAGCGGTTGACCCACACCATGTGACCGCAATGAGAACGGGTTACCAGTTTTCCGGCCGGTCTGTGGAGCCACTTGAGCAGAGGATCGCCCCGGCATCCCTGACCTTTCTGGATATAGATGGCGACGAGGTCACAATTACCACCTCCAAAGGGACGGATGCTGACCTGCTTGCCGCAGCTACCCTGGACATTTCGGGAACAGGCAAGGTGCTGCGTCTGCTGGATCTCGCGAGCAACCCGGTCTTTCAAGGCACGAACCTGAGCATCCTCGCTGATGGTCCCGGTAATGACCTCGTGGATGTCGGATACGTCAATGCCACTGGACTGGATCTGGGGCGCGTGCAGATTCTGGGAGACCTCGGGCGGATCGACGCCGGGGACGCAATCACCGGTACGCCCGGGATCAAACAGCTGGAGACCGAGACTTTTAGCGCGAACGCAGCGACGACCCTACCCACCGCGACGCTTCCCGATAGCACCGTCACCGGGCCTCTCGGCAAGCTGATCGTGCATGGAAACTTCCTGGGGCAACTCTCGGTGGAGGGCGGGAATAGCGGGAGCGCCGGAAAGATCGGCTCGGTCCTGGTCGAAGGCTCGGTGCTTGGTGGCGCTCAGAGCTTTAGCGGTTCGATCCTGGCCAGCCATAGCATCGACACGATCGTTGTGATGGGGAACGTCCAGGGCGACGCGGGCATAGGCAGCGGCACCATTCTCACGAGCAAAACGATCAAGAGCGTCGAAATCTCGGGTAGCGTAGTCGGTGGCGCAGGCTTTGGCAGCGGCGTAGTGGGGACGGATGGAACGATCAAGACCGTCGACATCGGCGGGAGCGTCGTAGGCGGGACTCTCCCGACCTCCGGCGACAGCGGGCAAGTCCGGGCGGGGAAGAACATTGGGAAAGTCGAGATCGAGGGCAGCCTGATCGGCGGCGCAGGAGCTTCGTCGGGAGTGGTGATCGCTGGTGACGCGCTCGGCGTGACGATTGTCAACGGAGGTATCTTTGGTGGTGGCGGCTTTGAAAGCGGAACGATCGGAAGTCTAGGGACCGTCTTCAGAGTGACGGTGCGCTCGTTGACGCCGGGCGGCGATGCCATCCAGGGCGGTGCCGGTGAGAATAGCGGTGCGATCCTGAGTGCGACCAATTTGCAGCCGATCGAAGTGGAAGGAAACATCCGCGGCGGCTCGGGCAAGTCCTCGGGAGTGATCGCATCCGACGGCATCTTGAAGAAAGTCATCCTCACCGGCGACCTGATCGGCGGTGAGGGCCGGGAAAGTGGCGCAGTCGGCAGCGCAAAGGCTTTTGGGCAGTTCCTGATCACCGGCAACATCCTCGGTGGCGAGGGTGCGGATAGCGGGCGGGTGGTGAGCAAGACGACCATGCAGAAGGTGGTGGTGGATGGCCTAGTGCGAGGCGGGGTGGGTGCCGGAAGCGGCGCAATCGGCACCCTGGACGCCATCAAGAGCGTGCTAATTACGGGAAATCTGGAGGGAGGTGCTGGCTTCTTCTCCGGGAGCGTCGTCTCAGGCGTCGCGCTGCCCTTGGTGCAGGTCGACGGAGACGTGATCGCTGGAACGGGCGACTCCAGCGGGAACATCTACTCAGCGCAGGATCTCGGGAGGATCACGATCAGCGGCTCGCTTCGCGGAAATGCCCCGCTCGCAGGCGCGGACTCCGCGCTGGTTTTCGCGGGCGGAAAGCTCAACACCGCGACGATCAAGGGCTCGCTCCTCGGTGGTCCAAACTCGAACTCAGGCGGGATCAACAGCGGTGATGGAATCGGCCGCGTGTTCATCACGGATGAGATCGTCGGTGGCGACGGCGCGTTCTCGGGAAGTATCACCAGTGGCGGGCCGATCAATTCGATCACGATCAACGGCTCGATCCGCGGTGGAAGCGGCCCAGGCAGCGCCACGATCAATACCACCGGCTCAGACGCGCAAGGCACAATCGGCTCCGTGATCGTCCGTGGCAGCATCGCGGGCGGTGATGGCCAGGACTCTGGCTCGATCCTCAGTTCCGGGCGCCTGGCGGCGGTGACCATCGGCACGCCGGTTGTCACAGAAGAGGGCAGCGACGGATCATTGGCCGGCGGTGATGGGCAACGGAGTGGAAGCATCCGAAGCGCTCTCGCGATAGGGGTAATCAACATCGCGCGAGACGCGATCGGCGGCGACGGCAGCAATGCCGGGCAGATTTACAGCGACGGAGAGATCGGCAAGCTGGCGATAGGCGGCAATCTGGAAGGACGCTCGGGGAGCTTCTTCGACCGTACGGAAGGGCCACTCAATGGGCATGTGTATGCAGGAGGAGCAATCGGCCCAGTGACCATCGGCGGCGACATCCAAGGCGGAGGCGGCGGCTTCTCCGGGAGCATCCACGGGGCCTCGCTGCAAAGCGTGAATGTCGCCGGTAACGTGATTGGAGGGAACGGCTCCTACAGCGCCGCGCTGCTTTCGCATACGGGAGACATCGCCCGCGTGATTATTGAGGGAACCCTGAGCAACACCGGCGGATTCCACGCAGCCTCCATTGCCGCGGAACGCTTCCTCGGTACCACCAGCGTACGTGAGATCTTCGGCGGCTCAGAGACACCGGTCTTCATCACCGCAGGTGGACTGGTCGGCGCCACCGGGCGCAATGCGATGGCGATTAAGTCGCTGACCGTCGAAGGCGGCATCTCGAACGCGCTCATCATGGCGGGCTACAATGCTCGGGAATCAGCTGTGAACGCGGACGTGCATATCGGCCTCATCAAGATCAAGGGCAAGACCGAGGGTCCCGCGCTCTTCGAGACGGACATCGTCGCAGGCATCGTTCCAGGTCAGGACTTCAGCTTCGGGACGTTCGACGATCAGGTGATCTCGTCGGAGCAAGGGTCCGCCGACACGATCTCCGTGATCCATCGGATAGAGATCACCGGAGCGATCACCAACCGCGGTCGGGGGATTGTTGCGGAAGAGGTGAAATACATCTCCGTGAACGGCGTCGTGGAACCGCAGCTCACTCCGGGTTCGCGCAACGATGCGTTTATCCTGACCGGGGATGCCTCCAAAGGAACCCGCGTGTCAGAGCTGCCGCCCTCCGACTAACTACTGCGGAGTAACCGTCAGCCCCTTCTTCTTGGGGTATACGTGCATCTCTTTCTGGAAACAGTCCGGGCAAATGCCGTGCGAGAAGTTACTCCCGGTGTGCGTGTGAATATAGCTCTCCACCTGCTGCCAGTAGTCTGAGTCGTCGCGGATCCGCTTGCAGTACATGCAGATAGGGAGCAGTTCCTTCAGCTGCCGGATCTGCGTCGAGAACTCGAGAATCCGCTCCGCCACGCGCAGGCGCATCATGATGACCTCGCGGTCCAGTGGCTTCGGGAGGAAGTCGTCGATCCCAGCCGCCATGGCCTCACGGAGATTCTCCCGGCTGGTGGTATTTGCGGTTAGCAGGATGAAGTACGTGTAATCCGTCCGCGCCCGCCCGCGCACTTTCTGGCAAAACTCGAGGCCACTCATTCCGGGCATCATCCAGTCGCTTACGACGGTGCGTACTGGCTCGCGATCAAAGGCTTCCCACGCTTCCTGTCCACTAGCGGTGGTGATAACCTCGTGCCCATAGTGTTCCAGGGTGAGCTGGAGGATCTTGACGGAAACGGGGTCGTCTTCGGCGACGAGGATCTTCATGTGGTAGTCGTGAGCGGGCGTTCGCGTTCGAGCGCTACGCGGACGAAATTGAACTCCTTCTCCACTCTCTTCAGCAAGTCTGCCGCAAGGTCAAGCGAACCGTTGTTCGCCGCGTGCTCAAGATCGTGGCAAGCGTCGCGCAGCCGGTCCGCGCCGAAGTTGCTGCAGCTGCCTTTCAGCGTATGTGCGGCACGCGCAAGCTGAGGCGTGGTGCTCGCCTCCAGGGCCGCGCGCGCTTCCGCGAGAACCTTGGGGCTGTTGTTCAAGAAGACGTCGATCAACTTGCTGAGGATCGAGTCGCCGCCAGAGGTGCCGATGTCCCGGAAGCCAGAAAGCAGGTTTAAGTTCACCGCCGGTGTGCCGCCCGTGTCGCGCATACTCCGCTCCACGTCCTTGATGTCGTAGTAGCGGTCCAGGGCGGCCTCAAGCGTCTCGAGTTTCACGGGCTTGCTCACGTAATCATCCATCCCAGCTGCGAGACATTTCTCGCGATCCCCTTCCAACGAGTTTGCAGTCATCGCGACTACCCAGGTATTCCGCTCAGCTCCCTCGCGGCGCCGGATCTCCTTCACGGCGGCATAGCCATCGAGTTCCGGCATCTGGCAATCCATGAAGACTAGGTCGTAAGGCTGCCTGCCCAGTGCATCCAGAGCCTCGCGCCCGTTGTCCACGGCGTTCGCCACGTATCCGAGCTTCTGCAGCTGGTGCAAGGCGACCTTTTGATTTACGACGTTATCTTCGGCAATGAGGATGCGCAGAGCATGCGCAGGGATTTCGGCCTCCTCGGTAGGAACACGCAAGGCCATCAGCCCCGACATGATCGCGCGTGGCTGCACGTCGGAGGCGAGCACCGTCGCGAGCGTGTTGTAGAGCGGTGACTGCTTGGTTGGCTTCGTGAGATAAGCCGAAATGCCGGCCTCGCGCGTAGCCTCCGGAGCATCCATGCGGTCCAGGCTGGTCAGCATCACCAGGTGGATCCCGGCAAGCTTCGGATCGGACTTAATCGTGCGCGCCAGCAGCAGCCCGTCCATGTCCGCCAGCTGCGTATCGAGGATCGCAAGATCAAGCCGCTGCCCGCCGGTTGCTGCTCGACGCAACACTTCTAGCGCTTCTGCTCCGCTAGACGCATGCTGCACGCGCATTCCCCATGCGGTGGTGAGGTGGTGCAGCGCTTTGCGGCTGGTCGCGTTGTCGTCCACCACAAGAACTCGCACCCCTTCCAACTCGTCGCGCCGCGCTTGCTCCCGACTATCCTTGGGCTGCTTGAGAAAGCGCGCGGTGAACCAGAAGCTCGATCCTTTACCCGGTACACTCGTCACGCCAATCTCGCCTCCCATCTGCTGCACGAGTTGCTTCGAAATGGCCAGCCCGAGACCAGTGCCACCGTAGCGACGCGTGGTCGAGCCATCGGCCTGAACGAAGGCGTGGAAGAGCTGGCTCTGCGCGTCATGCGCAATGCCGATGCCGGTATCATTCACCGAGAATCGCAGGCTTACCTCGTTCTCGGACTCTTCATCGCGCGTCACCTCCACCGCGACTTCACCGTGCTCGGTAAATTTGATCGCGTTGCCGAGCAGGTTCGTCAGCACCTGTCGGAGCCGCCCCGGATCTCCCCGCAGCCCGACCGGCACATTGGTGTGTACGAGGGTAATCAGCTCCAGGTTCTTTGCCATGGCCCGCTCCGCGAGCACATCCACCGAGCCCTCAACCACGTTGCCAAGATGGAAGTCGATTTCCTCAAAGACCAGCATCCCAGCCTCAATCTTCGAGAAATCGAGAATGTCGTTGATGATCGTGAGCAGCGCATCAGCACTCGATGAAATGGTCTCCGTAAAGTCGCGCTGCTTAACCGACAGATCCGTGTCGAGCAGCAGCCCGGTCATACCGATGATGCCGTTCATCGGAGTCCGGATTTCATGGCTCATGTTCGCCAGGAATTCGCTCTTCAACCGCGCGGATTCCAGGGCCGCATCTCGCGCGCCGGTGATCGCCTCCTCTGCTTCGCGACGGCCTGTGATGTCCACCACCGTGCCTTCGTAGTAGAGCGTTTTGCCTTCGGCGTTGCGAACGGTTCGGGCGTGCTCGGCGATCCAGATGATCGATCCATCCTGCCGGTAGACCTCGGACTCAAAGTCCGCGACTTCACCGCACTCCTCCATGGTGCGGATGAACTCTTCGCGACGCGCCGGGTCCACATAAAGCTGGCGCGCAATGTCCACCACACCATGGAGCAGCAGGTCAGCTGACTCGTATCCATGAATTCTGGCGAGAGCCGGATTCACGCTCAGGTAGCGGCCGGCGGGCGTAGTCTGGAAGATGCCCTCGATGGCGTTTTCGAAGATCGAGCGATACTTCTCCTCCGCGTTGCGCAGCTCGATCTCAGTGCGTTTGAGTGCCGAGATGTCCTGCAAGGTGGAGCGCATTCCGCGCACTGTTCCGTCCGGCGAGCAGATCAGTTTATGACGCATCAGCACCGGCACTTCGGATCCGTCTTTGCGGCGGAAAGTGCGCTGCGTTGCTTCGAGATGTAACTCGGCGGCAAGCTGAACCGGGATGGCATCCTCTGATGGATCCTCCACGATGAAGTCCCACACCGGGCGACCCACCATCTCGTCAGGAGTGTAGCCCAGCATAGCCAGCTCAGTGGTGTTTACGCGAGTCAGCCGGTTCTCCGTATCGAGCTCGTGGTAGGCCACGGGCGCGTCGTCGAAGAGATCGCGGAACTGCGCCTCGCTCTCCTGGAGCGCGCGCTCAGCCTGCTTCTGTTTCGTAATGTCGATACCCACACCGCCGAGTAGCCGCCGCCCAGCTGAGGTGCGCATCGAGAACTTCAGCATCAGCCACTCCACCATCTCGCCTCCGGCCGTTGGCACTACTTCCACGACCCGCGTCATCTTACCCGAATTGATAACCTGGGCATCACTCTCCGCGACCATGCGGGCATGGTCCGTTGGCATCCAGTCGTAGTCCGTCTTCCCCATCAGCTCCTCCATGGACATGCTGAAGCGGTCCGCAAAGACACGGTTGATATAAACGTATCGGCCGTGGTCGTCCTTGATGAAGGCGACCGCCGGGCTGTGATTCATGAACGCCTGGAAGCGCTCCTCGCTTTCTCGCAATGCGGCCTCCGCGCGCTTGCGCTCGGTGAGGTCGTGCCAGACCGCGAGCAGTACGGTGCGGCCATTTAACTGCACAGGCGTGAGACTCATCTCCACTGTCACTTCTTCGGCAGAGCCGCGCCGGAGCTGCCACTCGTGCCGGATCGAACCCGCATGCACAGCGGTCTCGCGGAGTTCCTGGAGCTTTCCTTCCGAGTCTGCGCCATCAAGTTGCTGTTTGGGGGAAAGCTCGTGGATGCGCTTACCCAGTACGTCTTCCTTGTCCTTCGCCCGGAGCAGTTCCACACAGGCAGGGTTGCAATCGAGAATCCCGTCGTCGTCGAAGATCAGATGGGCGTTCGCCGAGTTCTCAAAGAGAATCTTGAACTTGTCCTGCGCCGAGCGGCTCTCCGTGATGTCGCGCAAAACGGCGAGCAGCTTTTCCGGCTTACCGCTCGTGCCCATCATGGGCGTGACGATCACGTCCCACCACTTCTGCACGCCGCCCATGGTCGGGCAGAGCCCCTCGAATCTCCCGGTGCTCCCGCTGCGCGCTTCGGCCAGGGCATTCACTGCAGCGGCGATCGCGTCTCCGCGCCAGAAGTCGCCCCAGGGCGCGTTCGCCACCGTCGCGAAACGCTTCACACCCATCCGGCGCCGCCCTTCCGCATTCATGGAGAGCAGGCGCCCCTCGAGATTCAGTACCTGGATGCAGTCACCGCTGCTCTCCAGCACCCGGCTGTTAAACTCCTCCGCATCCTTCAGAGCAGCCTCGGCGCGGCGGCGCGCCCGAACATCCAGCCAGGTGAGGTAGCCTACGAGCAGGAGCACGAGCACCTGCAGCACTCCCGATGCAGACGCCGTCCAAAACACGGTCAGTGCCTGGCGATCCACCAAGCCCGTCCGAGTCCGCGCGCGGCTTATTTCCTCCAGTTCCACCTCCTCGAGGAGCTTGCGCAGCGCGACTCCGAACTCGGCCTTTTTAGTCGGCGGAGCAACGGCCTTCCCCGGTGCGGGAGGGCTGACCTGCTCACGGGCCGCAACTGCGGCATTCATGGCCTCGATGTGCTGATTGAGCAGCTCCTCGAGTTTCGGGAGGCGTTCCGCATGTGGCGGATGCGCCAGTAGAAGCGGGCGGAGATCTCCCAGTCGGCGCGTCAGCCGTTCCCGGTTTGTCTCGAAGACCTCGCGATCCTCTTCCTGCTTATGCAGGACGTATCGGTACTGTGCGTTCTCGGTTTCCGAGATCGTAGAGACGAGCCTCTCGAGGCTTCGCCCCGTACGCTCCGCTTCGGGCAGCTTCTCCCGGGCATCGAGCAAGGAACGAGCGCTGTAGGCGAGGGCCGCGCTGATCACAAGGAAGACCAGCAATGCGGCCGCAAAGCCCGCAGAGATCTTTCGTTCGATCGGCGACGTCATTACAGCAAAATTGAGATTGATTCAGGGTAGCAGAATGCGCGCCGCGGCGGCTCGTGGGTACAGATACCCCGTTGGGAACGAGTTCGTTAAGTCGATGGTCGAGATGGTTTTCTCATCCAGAAGAAGTCGCACCCATTCCGAGATCACAAACTGCATCCGGCTTGCCGTCTCTCCAAGCGCAGGCTCTCGGCTCCGACTGTTCCTCGATCGAACTCGAGTCCCCTGGGCGTCAACCCACCTGGCGGCGCGGGATTCGGAACGGCTCTACTGGGCATCCGCACTAGTCGCGTAGGACGCGAGCAAGTCTGCAGCGAGTCCGATCTGGCTGAGTACTGCGCGAGTAAATTTTACTCGCGCGCGGCGCAGCCCACTGGAGAAAGCCTCTCGAGAGGCGCTCTCGCCAGCCCATCCGCGCGGACAAAACGACCTTTTTTGACATGAGCACCACTTGGTAGGGAGCCGAATCACGGCGCCCGCTCTTACCCAACCAACCCACTACCATGATCCAAGATCGCATCGACCTCACCATCTCCGAAGCCCAAGCCGCCGCCATGGAAGGCTGGCTGGAATTTTTACAGCAGAGCATGTCAGAACTGGTAAGTGTATCCGGGCCCGATTCGCGTCGCCTCTTCAAAATGGGAGCAAAGAGCGAGGCTTTCGTAAGGAGCACCCTGGATGCAGCAGGGAAACACGCCGCCCTCCTGCCCGGCGGAATTCGGGCAAACATGGAGCGCGACGCTGCCTTGCGGCAGCGTTTACGGCCCATCCTCGCAAAGCTCCAGAGCCTGCTTTCCCTTGTGGAGGGCAGCTATAAGCTGGCGGGTGCGGATCTAATGAAGAATGGCTCGGCGGTGTACCAGATTTTGCGGCTAAATGGGTATCAGGAAGGCTTGAACCCGTTGCTGGAGGAACTGAGCAGCCGCTTCGCCCGCCCCAGTAGAAAACGCGTACAGATAGTGCCTGCGGCTACTGCTGTGGCGAAGGAGTCTGGCATCAAGGCGGTAGCGCCTCTGCCGGCGAGCATAGCGCTACGATCAGTGCCGCCCATGACCCAAAGTCTAACACAGGACGTCGCAACAAAAGCAGCGGGCGGTATACCGGCACCACTGCAGACCGCTGGTGAGGAACGCGCCCAGCGAGCGGCCGCTTCGCCTCCCGCAAAGGCTCTCTCGGGAGCTGAGGTGCCGATCGAAACCGGCACCGCCATCATGGCTAGATCGGGGTCCCCGGAGGGAGCGGGAGAATGGGGCGTCCGTTCAGAGCGATCACGGGTGCGGTTATAGCGAGCGCCGCGCCCGCCGAAATCGTCATTGCTCCTCCCGCGGTGATTGAAATCACACCTCCACCGGTGATGGTGATAGCTCCGCCCGCGCTGATGCTAACTGCGACTCCACCAGTGACCGCTATGCTCCCACCGACGGTAAGACTTTCCGAGGCCCCGACGGTCGTGCTCCGTGTCCCTACGATCGTGTTCGAGTCTGTGCCCCCAACGGTAAGGTCCCGCTTTGCGCCGATTGTGGTGCTCTGGGAGGAGCCGATCTTGATCGTCTCGTTCTTGACCACAGTCACGTAGCGCGAGGTTCCGACCGTCTTCTTCTGCTCGAATTTGACAGTCTCAGTGTGGTTGGTCCCAACTGTCACGAAGCGCTCGTTTTTAATGTCGGTAGTTTCATTGTTGCCGACCGTCTTTTCGTCGTCGTGCAGGATGGTGGTCTCCATGTCATACTGCCCATGGATCACGATCTTCTCCGTGCCCTTGGTGTCGTTCAGGCTGAACTCGTTGTAGCCACCGCCGCCCGGCGTGCTGTTGCTCTTGATCCCGCTGACCATCTTTTGGCCCGGCAGCGCGAAAGGTGGAGGACAGGTGCCGTTGTACACCCGACCGGTGATAATCGGGTGATCCGGATCCCCCTCGAGGAAATCGACGATGACCTCCTGACCGATGCGGGGGACAGAGATCTCTCCCCACCCTTGCCCCGCCCACGCGCTCGAAACGCGGACCCAGCAGGAGCTATCCTCATTCCTTTTGCCCTCCCGGTCCCAATGGAACTGCACCTTCACGCGGCCGTGCTCATCCGTATAGATTTCCTCCCCGCCCGGTCCCACCACAACCGCTGTTTGCGGGCCCTGGACGATGGGACAGGGCGTGGAGCATTCCGCCCGAAAAGGCTCCGCGAACGGCTGAGTAGTGAACTCGCATAAATACGGCGGCGTGTCACCCAAGTTACCCGATTCCAAGGCGTCGAGCTGAATGACATGCACGGCCGAGGTGACCAGATGCGCGCAGTTTTGATCCCCCCGCGGGTGGTCCTTTAGGTCGAACTTGAAGCCGCATTGAAGACCGCGTGAATCGGTCTTGCCCTGACCGACTTCGTAGTCAGCCTGAAGCTCCTCCAGCCGCACGCGCGCGCGCTGCTCGCCAAGCGAGAACGAGCTGTGACTGCCAGGATAGTCGTACACTTCCCCGACCGCGAGAGCATGACTCCGGGCCTTCATAGAGCGCGTCATAAGACTCTTTCGCGGAGTCTCGAAGTCGTAATCTGTATGGGTGTACGAAGCTGGGAGGAGCGTCTTATCAACCGCCCAATCGTAGATGAACTCGTCGCCGGTGGGCGAACCATCGTACGGCCGGTATGCAACGGTGCTGTACTCCGGAAGGAGCACCTCATGAGCTCCGGCGGAGTCGGCGATAACCATGGAGTGTTTCCCTTCCTCGTGCTTGAAGAAGTAATAAATCCCTTCTTCCTCCATGAGCCGCTGGACGAAATTCATATCGCTCTCGCGATACTGCACACAATAGACGCGCGGATCGTAACTGCCTGTTAAGGCTAACTCGATATCCAGCCCTTCAAGGACTTTCTCGATGATCTCGGGAACGCTCTTGTTCTGGAAGATACGGCACTGCGCATTGCAGTTCAGGCTCCAGAGCTTCGGTACCACTTCCATGTGATAGGCCGCATACCGGCTCCGCATCGCCCGCTGCGAGAACCGCCGAACGATGCCATTGAAGAAACGCGGATCGTCCAACTTGGTAAGGAGCGTAATGGTGACGCTCTGCCCAATGATGTCCTCGAAGTTCACGTCAGCGGACTCGCTCAGCAAATCCGCCTCAATGGAGAACGGTTTGCTGAGTTCCTCCCGAATGACGACGCTATCAAGCACAAGCACATTCGCCCCGAGCGGGGTGGAAAGGCTGGCGATGCGATCGACCTGGCTGATTTCGCTGCGCGGCATAGTCTAGAACTGGTAAGTGAATTTCCCGTCGGCAACGGCCACGCGGACCTGCTGAACGGGATTTCCGTCCATGAGCCGAGTGAGGAACTCGCGACTGATCTCCGGGAGCATGGTCTGCGTTAGAATGGAATCCACCATTCGTCCCCCGCTCTCCAGCTCCGTGCAGCGACTGGCAATCTGAGCGACGACCTCCTCGTCATAGGTGAACTGCACATCCTGGCGCTCGGCCAGTCGCTCAGCGATGCGACCTAGCTGCAGACGAATGATGGCGTGAAGCATCTCGTCGCTGAGTGGGTAGTACGGGATGACGAAGATGCGACCGAGGAGCGCCGCTGGAAACGTCTTGAGGAGTGGCTGCCGGAGCGCCTTCGCGATCCCGTCCGCATCCGGCTTGAGGTCGGGATCTTTGCAAAGGTTCATCACGAGCTCACTGCCGACATTTGTCGTAAGAATGATGACGGTGTTCTTGAAGTCGATGTGCCGGCCTTCGCCGTCTTCCATCCAGCCCTTGTCGAAAACCTGGAAGAAGATCTCATGAACGTCACTGTGCGCCTTCTCGACCTCATCGAGCAGCACCACGCTATAGGGACGGCGGCGGACCGCCTCCGTGAGCACCCCGCCCTCTCCATAGCCGACATAGCCGGGGGGTGCGCCCTTGAGCGTGGAGACGGTGTGCGCCTCCTGGAATTCGCTCATGTTAATGGTGATCAGGTTGCTCTCACCACCGTAGAGAGATTCCGCGAGCGCCAGCGCGGTCTCGGTCTTCCCAACGCCACTCGGACCGGCCAGCATGAAGACACCGATCGGCTTGGTGGGATTCTCTAGGCCTGCCCGCGTGGTCTGGATCCGCTTGGCGATGGCGTCGAGCCCGTGACGCTGGCCAATGACGCGCTGCTCCAAAGTGTTCGCGAGTTCGAGGATCGCCTGGATCTCGTTCTTCACCATGCGACCTACCGGAATGCCCGTCCAATCCGCCACCACCGACGCAACAGCCTGCGCATCCACACGCGGGTAGATGAGCGGACTCTCGCCCTGCGTTTCGGTAAGCTGGCGCTCCAACTCTCGCAGTTCGACCAGTACCTTCGCACGATCGAATGAGGCGTCCGCTTCTGCCGGGGGCGATCCCGCGTCGCCTGACTTCTGTGGCTTGCTTGCGGCGAAGAGTTGCTCCTTAAGAACGAGAATCTTGGTAACGAAGTCCTTCTCCGTCGCCCAGTGGCTCTCGAGAAGGGTGACGCGGGCGCGTTCAGCTTCCAGCGCGCTGGTAATTTCGGCAAGACGGGCGTCGTGTTGCGAGCCGCCCGCGACTTCGCGGTTTAAGATCCCCTGCTCCGTCTCCAGTGCAAAGATCGCGCGGCGCGCGTCCTCCACTTCTGCAGGCGTCGCATGCTGGCTAATCGCCACTCGGGCACAGGCGGTATCGATTAAGCTGACGGCTTTATCCGGGAGCTGACGAGAAGGGATGTAGCGGTGCGACAAGCGTGCCGCAGCTTCCAGCGCTTCATCAAGGATCAGGACCTTGTGATGCTTCTCGAGTACTGGCGCGAGCCCCCGGATCATCAGTACCGCTTTGTCCTCGTCCGGCTCTTCCACCTTGATCACCTGAAAACGCCGAGTCAGCGCCGGGTCCTTCTCGAAGTACTTTTTGTACTCTGCCCAGGTCGTTGCAGCAATCGTCCGGAGAGTGCCGCGCGCTAAAGCGGGCTTGAGCAGATTTGCCGCATCCCCTTGCCCGGCAGCACCACCCGCGCCGACGAGTGTGTGTGCCTCATCGATGAAAAGGATGATTGGTTGAGGCGATGCCTGTACTTCCTCGATCACTTGTCGCAGACGATTCTCAAACTCTCCCTTCATACTGGCACCCGCCTGAAGCAGGCCCAGATCAAGCGTACGCAGTGAGACGTCCTTCAACGCAGGCGGGACATCACCGGAAGCAATGCGCAGGGCAAAGCCTTCGACCACGGCAGTCTTACCGACGCCAGCCTCTCCGGTCAGAATGGGATTATTCTGCCGGCGGCGCATGAGGATATCGATGATCTGCCGGATCTCCTCATCACGACCGACAATCGGATCGATCTCACCCGCACGGGCTTTCGCGGTAAGATCGACAGCGAACTTCGCCAGCGCTTCCTGCTTGCCGAGAGCCGCAGGAGCAGGCACTGCCCCAGATGGATCGGTGACCGCCGAGGAGCCGTCCTGCGCGGACTGACTATCCTCTGCCGAGCCGGCAACGATTCCTGGCAGCTGGTCTGCAAGATCCTCGCCTTTGATTTTGGCGAACTCTTTGGAGATGCCAACGAAGACGTTCTTCAGACCGGGCGTCTTCACCAGGCCAAGTATGAGATGGCCGGTGCGGACGCTCGTCTCACTGTAAAGAAGAGAGGCGTACACCCACGCCCGCTCCACTGCTTCCTCGAGATGTGGCGAGAAGTCAGAGACCGACGTCGCGCCGCGAGGCAGCTTATCAAGAGCCGCCGTGAGATCCGCCGCCACCCGGGATGCATCGACGCTGAAATGCCGAAGGATCCGGTGAAAGTCGGAGTCTGGCGTTTGCAGGATCTGATTTACCCAGTGAACCAGCTCCACATAGGGATTGCCGCGCATCTTGCAGAAGACCGTAGCGCCCTCGATGCTCTTATATGCGAAGCGGTTCAGTTTTCCAAAAAGGGATGCGCGCCGGATTTCAGCCATAGGGATTGGGGTGTGAGTCAGTAAATTGCAGGGTCGAGCACCAAGTCATCGGGATCATGGCCAAGCGGCTGGCTGCACAACCAGGAAGTCCAGCCCAGGGAGCCACTCTGCCCCAAGCGGATTTGCGGCACTTCCTCTTTGCGGAGCACAACCTGCACATCCCAGAGGTGCTCCTGCCCATCATAGTTCAGCACCCAGGCCTTGAGTCGGGCAAAGCTTTCGCGGCCGGGCAGCAGACGCTGCAATTCCTCAAAACCGATCGGGCCAATGTGAATTCGGAACTTCAACTGTGAATCCCAAACACGAGAGCCGATCACAGCGCTGCTACCCAGCGTACCTGTTTCGGGCTGTTCGCCCAACAGACAGACGCTGTGCTCCGGCAGGCGGAGCCAATGGCCAAGGAAGGGGAGGATCCGGAGCGGCATGGCGAGGAAGTCACGGAGAATAGCCTGAAGTCCCTCGGCATTTCTCGTCTGGCTGACGAGTCTGCCCGAGTAGAAGAGCTTTGCCCAGTCTGGAACGACATCCCGGTCCCGAAGGGCCGGCGTGCCAAGTCCGAAAAGGCTGCCGATATACGTGGCAAAGCGCGCCTGCTGAGGGCGATCCAGATCCACCGCCTTTTGATTCCGCGCCCACGCCCGGTAGAAGAGCGAGAGCATCCGGTGATGAAAGATGTTCAGAAACGCCGTCATAGTCCCGTCGTGCGCATTCGTCTCGCGGTCATGCGCGTACTCGGTGATGTGGAGTGGCAGCGGCGCGTTTGGACCGAAGAGTCCGAGGAAGTTGACCCAAAGCTGATGGGGCTGATGCGCTCCGCCTTCTTGAAACCGATCCAGGGTGGAACGCGCAAAAGCCAGCGATGGGCGCTGCCGGAGACGGATGAAATCCTGACTGGGCGTCAGCGACTCGCCCAGGCGAGGGCCGGAGGCTTCCATCGCTTCCAGGAGCCGAACCGCCCGGAAGAAATCGAATCGTGTCGGATCGGCCGCTAGTCGGGCGATTAGATCAGGTGTCGTTTGCCGATCGTCGGACGCCATCGCATTACCTCTCCACGTTGCTGAGTTCGAATTACGGTTTCGGTAAAGGAATTGATTGAAACGTACCGGGCGAAGAACTGCTCCAGCACAGCTCCGAGCACAAAGACACCGCTTCCTTCGAAGGCCGCCTCATCCAGATCAATCGTGATCTCCAGACCCCGGGCGAAGGTGATCGGACCCACCGTCTCCACGCGTCGGACGATTGGCTTGGAAACGGCAGAACGCACGCCCTCGATTTGGCGCTGCATATTACCGTCTGCGCGGTCCGAGTAGAGCTTGAGGATCTCGCGCAAAGCCACTGCTCCTTCTCCATCCGCGCTATCGAGGAGCGAGAGGTAATTCAGCGAGAGATGGCTGACTATTCTCCACGTGAGCTCACCATCAGGGAAGGGCGCTCGGGGAATCGTGGGACCACTGAGGACGCGGGTCTCGGCCACGGGCGCATTCACCTCGAGCGAGAAATCCGTGCGGCCGACGCCGGTGGACATCTGGATTGGGAGATGCCGATTCGTGCAAAGAGCCATGACGCCCAGCTGCTGCAAGTCGCTGCTGTACGGCGCGGAGTGGGCGTCGACCAGAGACAGGAAGATCTCTGACCCAACGTAGGACGAAATCTGGCCAAACTTGCGCTCCTTTTCGGAGAGCACGCGGGGGGCGCGGTGTGCGGTGTAGAAGGCACCGCTGGATTTTCCGGAATCGGTTGAAAGATAGAATGGGCGGAACGCCTGCTCTTCACCAGCACGCGATCCGTACCCGGTGACGCTCTCAATCTGGAAGACCTCGAAATCCCAGGGCCGAGTGCGATCCGGCACCACATGGAACTCTGCATGTCGCTCGGAGAGGAGCATGCGATCTACGCGCTTCGGAAAGAGATTGATCGCCGGGGTGCAGAAGAGTTCGAAGGCAGTAGCATCGACTCGTCCATCGAGGCGGATCTCAGGAGCGTTGAAGCTGATGATGATATCAACTTCCGTGGCATCACATTGCTCCAGAGCCGCCCGGAGGCCGGTGAACTCAAAAAAGTGGAAGCGTTCGGGAAACGCGAAGTACTCGCGGAGCAAGCGATAGCCTTCGAAACCCCGAGGTGAAGGCGGGAGGAGCGCTTCCTCCTCCGCAAAGCCCATCCGCCGAAGGGAGCTGGCGGGAAGCTTCGTTCCGCGCCGAGGGATGGTGCTGCTGACGGGCTGCACAATCACCGCGGTTGCGCGTGCGAAAATCTGCTCGTAGATGCTGACCGGCACCTCATCTGCACCACGAAGGAAGAGGGCTAATCGATCGATTGGGAGCTGCCGGAAAGTCTGGCCTTGAACGGTGCTGAAGCGGAAGCGCAGCGCCGCTTTGGCATTTGCGTTCGCTGAGAGGTCGAGCTGTGCTAGATCGCGGGTGTAGTAACGCACCTCGCTCAGCCGGATCGGCCATAGTTCGACATCCTGTGCCGTCCGGTACTCGCAAGCCGTGCGGTCTTCCCGTCCCAGGTTGCTGCGCAAGGCAGTGCCGCGAGGAATCTTGTATCCCTTCGCGAGTTGCGAAGCCTGCTGATCGGGTGTGAATCGCACTACCGCCATCGAGGGAACTGGCGAGAGATACTGCGGATAAACCGTCTCCAGCAGCGATTGCGTAAACCGCGGGAATTCGAAGTCGAGCTTCAGCTGCACCCGGGCCGCCAGAAACGCGAACCCTTCGAGCAGCCTCTCGACGAAGGGATCAGGGCAAACCTCCTTGGCGTCACGATCGAGCGTCAGGCGCCCCGCTACTTTTGGGAACTCACGCCCAAACTCCACCGCCGTTGAGCGGAGATGATGCAGCTCGTTGTTGTAGTGATCGAGAAAGCGGCGATCCATGGATCAAGGAGCTGCTAGCGTACGACGATCACAGCTGGCAGTGACCAGTTTCCAAGTCGATCGCAGTCTTGATGAAGAGATGCTCGGGGACAGGATTTGCCCAGAGTTCTGCATTGATCTCGAAGCGGAGCACGCTTGGGCTGGAAGCATCGACGTCCCGAATGGCGCGGACACGCAGCGTCCCGGGGATTACCCGCGGCTCAAAATCAGCAATCGCGCTGGCCAACTCACGTTCAATCGCGGAGGGGTCCAGGCTGGTGGAAAGCTGCCCGCACAGATCACGCACGCCGTAGTTTAGAACCGAATGCGCAACCTCGGGAAAGTCTTCCAGCTCTTCAGCCTCGATGCGCACGCTGGTATTGAAAAGCCACCGGAGATCGCGCATCACAGCGTCACGATATCGCGCGGGCGAGATGACCCTCGCATTGCGACCCTCCTGCGTCTTCTCTGGCTCATCGTCCGTCAGGCGATCCAGCAGGCATGGCTGGATGCGTTCGATGAGCGCGGTTTCCATTGTCGCTAAGCGCTGACCACAGGCGCGACAGGAACGTTTGATGGACTAAACTCGATGCTGCGGACCTCCAGGAGCGGCACATCGGACTCATCCGTTGCAAATGTGCGCTGTCCCAGACCAACAAAGATCTCTTCCCCAATGTCCTGCCACTCCGTTTTGCGGGAGAGCCGAAGCGCGTTGTCGGCGTTGCTCTCGGTCCCCGGGTAACGCGTCGGAATGAAGCCCGCCGTTTCGCCACCATTGGTCCAGATGAATTGCGCCGGGATCCAAACGAGGTCGCGAAGATCCTTCGGTGCTTCCAAGGTGAGCCGTTGAATCCGGTGAAACGGTACCCAGCAGTACCGACCGTCCAGCATGGTCTCCATCACCGGGCCGAGTCGCCCATCAGCGTCGGAGATCCATTCGAAAGGTTTTCCGTCAAGAGTACCAGCGATGGGCGGCGCGTCTTCGAGCGCTTGTGCCTGCAGCTCCTTCGCTGCCTTGACGTTCCCCTGGCTGATTAAGGAGTTAGCCTGCACGAGCAAGCCGACCCAGTGCTCTGGTTCACCAAAAACAATCGGTGAACGCTTCCCGGTAAAGACCTCCCCTCGCAACATCTCACACTGGATGAGCGGCTGGAAGATCGAGGCGAGCATCAGGCTCTCCGCATCCATGTCCGCGAGCACTTGCAACTGCGTCAGCGCCTTTTCCCAGCGTCCAAGGACGCAATGCAGCTGGAAGAGGAAGCGGCGCAGGCGAGGATCCGCCGGATTTCGACGAATATCATCCTGAAGCGCAGCCAGCGCCTCATCCAACTGGCCTGCTTTGAGCGCCTCCTCGGCCGTCATTGATGGTATAGTGACCTGCCGCTCCGCCAGGAAGGACGGAGCGGCGAATCTAACGGCAAGACGCCTGGCTAGACTTTAACGTTCTTCTTCAGGTCGTACCCCGCCTTAACCGGCCCTTCGAGCGTACCATCAGACTTCTGTGCCCGGTACTCCGTCTCCAGCTTCACATAGTTAAAGGAGCATTGGTCCATCGGCCCTTCTTCTCCCGAGGAAGATCCGCCAGTCTGATACGAGGAGATGAGGAGGTCCGAGAAGGTGTACTTGAGATAGTCCTCCTGCTTGCCACCAGCTTTGCGAGCGGTAAGGACCGCGCTCTTGATGTGCTGACCAGTAGCGCAAGCAAGAAGCAGCTTCGGGCTCGCCTTCTCGTTCTTCAACACGAAGTTGAAGTCCTGGAAGTTGGCTTTGCCGCCGCCTAATCCACCACCGTGGCCTGAGGTGCCCATCTGAGATACACCGAAGGAGAACGATTCGATATGAAGCTCACCCTTGTGCTTCTCATCTGTGGCTTCGCCATCGATGGAGTCGATCTTGAGGAAATAGTCCACTGCCATAACAGTCTCTTTCTAATTGGGGTTTGTCGTTTCTGCTATCCAGCCCGGCTCTGAACTACACACTCCGAGCTGAAATCTTCTAAGAATTAGCGCCTTTTTCCGAAGGTAACTTACTCACCATGCGCAGTGATACCGTGAGTCCTTCAAGCTGGAAGTGAGGCTTTAAGTAAAACTTCGAGGTGTAGTATCCGGGATTCCCCGGTACCTCTTCCACTTCCACCTTTGCATCCGCCAGCGGGTGCTTGGACTTCGTATCTTCACTGGCTGTTTTATCGGGAGTCACGTAATTCGTGATCCACTCGTTGAGCCAGCGCTCCATATCCTCGCGGGACTTAAAGGAGCCAATCTTGTCGCGGACAATACACTTCAGGTAATGCGCAAAACGGCAGGTCGCAAAGAGGTACGGGAGTCGGGCTGCGAGGTTCGCATTGGCCGTTGCATCAGCATCATCGTACTCCTGCGGCTTCTGGAGTGATTGTGCACCAACGAAGACTGCGTAGTCGGTGTTCTTCCAGTGCGAGAGCGGGATCATCCCGTTCTTGGCCAACTCAGCTTCACGCCGGTCAGTGATCGCGATCTCAGTTGGACACTTCATGTCCACCCCGCCGTCATCTGTCGGGAAGGTATGCACCGGCAGGTTCTCAACCATGCCACCGCTTTCTGCGCCACGAATCCGCGCACACCAGCCGTACATCTTGAAGGAGCGGTTGATGTTCGCCGCCATCGCATAAGCCGCATTGGACCATACGTAATGGGAGTGATCGGCGCCTTCGGTGTCCTCTTCGAACTCGAACTCGTCAACCGGCGAGGTCTTTGCCCCATACGGCAGTCGAGCCAGCGTACGCGGCATGGTAAGACCCAGATAGCGGGCATCTTCGGAAGCTCTCAACGAGCGCCATGCTGCGTATTCTGGCGTCTGGAAGATCTTGGTCAGATCACGTGGATTACCCAACTCCTGCCAGCTCTCCATATTCATCAGGGTCGGCGCCGCCGCCGCGATGAACGGGGTGTGCGAGGCCGCTGAAATCTGGGACATCCCCGCGAGGATCTCCACGTCCGGCGGTGAATGGTCGAACTCGAAATCCCCCATCAGGCAGCCGTATGGAGAACCGCCGGGTGTGCCGAATTCCTCTTCGTAGATCTTCTTGAAGAGCGGGCTCTGATCCCACGCAGTACCTTTGTATTTCTTCAGCGTCCGACCGAGATCCTTCTTTGAGATGTTCATCACCCGGATCTTCAACTTCTCGTCAGTCTCGGTATTGTTTACGAGATAATGAAGACCGCGCCAGGAGCCTTCCAGCTTCACAAACTCGTCGTGATGCATGATCAGGTTCACCTGTTCAGAAAGCTTCTTGTCGAGTTCGGCAATGATGCTCTGGATCGATGAAACCGCATCGCGACCGATTAACGCGGTACCGACGAGCGCCTGCTCGGCAAGCGTGCGCACAGCGGTCTCGACGGCCTGACGGGCATCGCTGGTCTTGGGCTTGAACTCCTGTTGAAGCAGCGACTCGAACTCATTGAGTTCCGCGATCTCGGCGGCAGGAGCCGACTCGGATTGAACGAAAGGATTAGTCTCGGCCATAGTTGATTACGCGTTACTAGCCTGCTCGTCTTCGGGCTTGGGTTGGGAAGAAAGCACCTGCAGCAAAGCAGGATCGTTCAGCAGTTTAGCGATGAGATCCTCGGCACCACTTTTGCCGTCCATATAGGTGAGCAAGTTCGACAACTGCATGCGCGCCGTCAGGAGTTGGTTCAATGCGCCCACCTTCCTTGCCACCGCGGCAGGAGAAAAGTCGTCCATGCTCTCGAAGGTGATATCGACCGCGACATTCCCCTCGCCTGTTAAGGTGTTGGGCACTTGAAACGCCACTCGTGGCTTTGTCGCCTTGAGTCGCTCATCGAAGTTATCGACATCGATCTCAAGAAACTTGCGGTCGTTCACCGCAGGGAGCGCTTCCGAAGGCTTTCCGGAGAGATCCGCCATGACTCCCATGACAAATGGGAGCTCCACCTTCTTCTCCGCATCGTAGAGCTCCACATCATACTCTATTTGCACTCGAGGGGCCCGGTTCCGCGCGACAAACTTCTGACTGCTTGCTTTAGGCATAAGACGCGAGGCCAGTTGTTAGCTAGCATCGCTCAAAGTCTCAAGCTAATTAGAAGGGTAGCCGGAATCCACCGGGTACCCCAACCCTGAGTTGCGCTCGCGCCGCGCAATATGGGCTATCGATTACCTAAAGAAGCTCACGGACGAGCTCGCGCTCTTCCAAAAGCTCGGCGACCGTCGCGTCGATCCGCGTCTGCGCAAAGCCGTTAATCGGCACCCACTTCGCGACTTCCGCCCGTCCGTTGGTTGTGCGTATGGGGAAAGAACTGATTAGCCCAGGCGCAACCTCGTACGCTCCATCCGAACAGATCGCCACGCTGTAGAAGTCACCTTCGGGTGTGGGGGTCACGAGCGAGCGCACGGTATCCACCACGGCATTCGCTGCGGAAGCTGCAGACGAGGCGCCGCGCGCTTTGATGATGGCCGCGCCGCGCTGCTGCACCGTGGTGATGAACTCTCCCTCCAGCCAGGCGTGATCGGAGATCGCCTCGGTCGCTGGCCGTCCCTCGATCCGGGCATTCGTGAAGTCCGGATACTGCGTTGCCGAATGGTTGCCCCAGATCGCCATATTCGTCACCGCCGTCACGTCCACGCCCGCCTTCTTCGCCAGCTGCGACTTCGCGCGGTTCTCGTCCAGGCGCGTCATGGCGTACCAGCGGTCCGCCGGGATGCCCTTTGCGTTGTTCATCGCGATGAGGCAGTTGGTGTTGCAGGGATTGCCGACGACCAGCGTGCGGATATCCGGCGCGGCATTTCGCTCGATGGCCTGTCCCTGCCCAATGAAAATCTTTCCATTGATTCCGAGCAAATCCTTCCTCTCCATCCCTGCCTTGCGTGGCACTGAGCCGACGAGCAGTGCCCAGTTCACGCCACGAAAGCCTTCATCGAGATCCGCTGTGGCAACGATCTTCTTGAGCAATGGAAAAGCGCAATCGTCCAGTTCCATGACCACGCCACCCAGCGTCTCGAGTGCATTCGGAATCTCGATCAGATGGAGTTCGACCGGTTGTTCCGGGCCGAACATGGAGCCTGAGGCGATGCGGAAAAGGAGCGAGTAACCGATCTGGCCAGCGGCGCCGGTGATGGCGACTTTGATGGGAGCGTTAGTGGACATGAGGAGTTTGGCGAAGGTTGCGGATTGCGTGGGGCGGGATCAACGGCGAAAGATCGACAGAGCCGGAATTCCGAGAGACGATAGGCAAGATAGAAGGAGCGAACCGAGTGAGGCGAGCCGTTCCCAAGTTCGGTCGTGACTGGGCAGGAAAGCAGTCACGTCGGCCATGGGTCTCTCGAAACGCTTCACGGTTTTTCGTGTCGCTCCACACTTGAAACGTGTCGCTCCAAGTTTGCGCAGTGGTCTTCCACGCTTGAAGCGTGGCGTTCCACGTGTGGAGTCGGCAGGCCACGTTCGAAGGGTGGAACGGCGGAGTGAGAACGTGGCGTTTCACGAAAAAAGGGTGGAATTCCACGAAAAAAGGGTGGAGCGCCACGTTTGATCCGTGAACCGCCACTGATGAAACGTGGAGCAAAACCAAAGGTTCGCGCGCCTACGTCGATCAGGGCAGTCCCAGCCGGTCTGAAGCGTGGAGAAGCTCACGAATTCTGCCCATCTTGGCAACGGTTTCCGCATTCACCCGCCACTCACTCACGGGGGTCAGCAGGCGCTGGCTCCAGTTTGACTCGGAAACTGCTCCCGGCACATTGAAGCGCTGGGTTGTAGCAAAAAGATCCGTAATCATGGTAATCGCAATCCAGGAATTGCACCGGAAAAGCCCGCCCAGGAGCTGTTCGTGGACCTGATCGTCGAACGGCAGGATGCAGGGAACTTCGAAGCCCGCCCATTCAGAGAAACGGCGGACTTCCCACCAAGTCCAGTCACGTGCCTTCACGTCCTCCTCCTGCCCCGATTCACCCGCAGCGATCACCGACATCCAGCGCTCCCAGATGGCGCGTAGTGGCTCATGGTCATGCGTGGCGAAGGTAGCCACAGAGAGCCGCTGGTACTGATCGCCGGGAGTAAGATGGGTGTTCCACTCCTGCTCCCACATTGGGATCTTGAATCCAGCGATGCCCAACTCCGTGAGGCTCGGACGCACGTACTTCGGTACGGTGCCGAGGTCTTCGCCGATCAGGCACCAGGGGCCGGTCTCCTCCTGGAGTGCGCTCAGCAGCTCTTCCCCGTGGCGGCGGTTGGCGTCACAGTGCTCAGCCGTCTCGTCATCGTACTCGTGGAAGCGCGGGAGATCGCCTCCGGTCCGGGAGCGCGCCTCATCAGTCGAGAGCGCGAGAAACTCGGCGTTGAACTGGGGCCGCCACGGGAAGCCGTAGATGCGGTAGAAGCCGAGCACGTGATCGATACGGAAGAGATGGAAGATCTCGCGGACTTTGCGGACGCGCTGACGCCACCAATCCAGCCGACGCGCGCGGAGCACGTCCCATCTATATAAAGGTACGCCCCAGTTCTGCCCCCATTTCACGGTGAAGGCATCGTCCTTGAAGAGCGGCTCGGGAGGCGCGCCTCCGCTCCACCGATCATTAAAGATCTCCGGCTCTGCGAAGACGTCGGCGCTGTAGTAACTGACCCCGAAGGGGACGTCGCCCATTAGCCCCACACCGCGCCTCGTAGCGTGCTCGCGGAGCGCGTGCCATTGGTCCCAGGCGATCCACTGAATGTATCGGTAGAATTGCGCCTCGCGCTGGAAGTCCAGGCGAGTGGCGGGATCCTGCCTCGCCAGCCAGTCGCGAGCAGCCGCAGCAGTCTGCCGATCTGCAGGCCAGGAATCCCACCGCTCGGTGCCGCCATTTTTCTCCATGAGCACGCGGAAGAGCACATAGCCCTCCAGCCAGGGCTCCTGCTCCGCGACCCAGTGTGCAAAAGCCTGCGCGCGCGGTGTCCGCTGGGGGATCTCCTTTTCGGCGAAGTGATCGAAGGCGTGGCGCAGCAGGGTGCGCTTCAGCGACTTCACCAGCGGGTAATTCACGTGACCGGACCGGAGTTCCGGAAGATTTATGCCTGCCAGGAGTTTCTCAAAATGGCTGACCGCGAGATCTGGCAGGGCATCGGGAGTAGCCTCGATCGTGGTGATATCGAGAGCCACGGAAGAGATCGCATTGTACGGGCTATTGTCGTTGCCAGTCTCGTTCACCGGCAGAAGTTGAACGACGCGGAAGCCGAGATCCGCTGCCCAGTCGATGAAATCCCGCAGCGCGCCTACGTCCCCGATTCCGAGGTCATTCTCTGAACGTAGGGCGAAGAGCGGAGCGAGGAGTCCGGCGATTCTCTGATCGGGCGCGAGATGCATGCAGCGCCGAATCTGGGAAAGCACACGAAGGGTGTCCAGCATTCGACACGCAATCGCCTTCCTGGGAGCCGGTCAGGGCACGAACTCGCGCACCGATCAATGCGGAGCCGACGTAGACGGGTCAGAATCAGGCGTCGCTTCAGGGATGCAGGGCACGCCACCAGAAAGCCTCTCGCCCGCACGGGTCCAGCGATAGACGGGAATGTGCCGCTGCTCCCGCAGATCCCTTAGCAGGCCGGGCGCGTCTCGCTTCTGGAGCATGAAGTCGGCGACTCCTTCTACCTGGCAGCTGAGGATCTTGCTGAAGCCCTTGAAGTCGCGGGTCTTCCCGATGACACGCGAGGTCCCTGTGTACGCGGGATCCTGCGCCACGGCCTGGCTGAAGAGGACGAAGCTGTACGGTAGCGAGCGCAGGTCGATGTTCAGCTCGCTGCTCAGCTCCGCCCAGCGGGCGTCCTGAAAGGCATGGGATGGCGGCTGCGCAAAGTGGTGGCACCAGTGCTGCTCGTTTCGCCGCGTGAGCATTCCGCAGACGGCACTGTGCGTACACGGAGCAAGAGGGGTGAGATGTGGGCGCAGTTTCTCCCGGACGGCGATCAGTGCACGACTGTCGGCGTGGGTCCCGGCTTCCACCCAGAGTACTTCCTGCGCCTGGCGAGCAGCTGCGAGCAGGGTCTCGAGATCAGGACCGCGCAGTTCGTTCACCAGATGGGAGACAAGCAGGAGCGTGCCGGGCGCGGGCGGCGCGGCAAGGACGTTGCGGGACTCTACCGCCGGGAAATCGGCGCTTAGCTTCTCGGCAGCATAATGCGCAGCGAGCGCCGACCGATCATGGAGAAGCACCGTGGAGAAGTGACCCGGCCACTTGGCGAGGACCCGCCGGTGCGCAATGCCACTGCCGCAGCCCCAGTCCAGGATAGTGCGGCTCTGGGGCTGCCATCCGCGCGCTCCGACTTCGTGCAGGACGGCGTCCCACTTCCACCCGATGCGCTGTGCGAAGGTGTCGTCATAGAGCGCCACATCATCGCGGGAACGCCAGTAATCACGCGCACCAGCCCGGCCGGCGAGGAACCCGTCGCGCAAGCGCCGTAGCGTGGTGAGCTGCTCGAGGGTCCAGTGTTTCATAGCTCACCAAGCAGGGTGGCCAGGCGCTGCTGACGGATTCCATAGTGAGCGACGATCGCGCGAAACTGCTCGCGCAGGACGTCGGGGCTTTTGCGCTGCCGCTGCTTCACGGCACTGATCATGAGATTCTTCCCAGTGTGCTCAGGAGAGATGAATTCGAAGACTTGTGCCTTGTACCCGTGGATCTCCATGAGGAGTGCGCGCAGACCATCGGTGACGATCTCGGCTTCACGCTCGCGCAGGATGCCATGGCGGAGGATCTCCTCGAGGACTGGCGGGGCCGACATTTGGTGCCGGACCTCCTGATGGCAGCACGGTGCCAGGAGCAGCACCGAAGCACCGCTCTGGATACCGCGGTAGATGGCGTCGTCAGTAGCGGTATCGCAGGCGTGCAAAGCAATCAGGAGATCCAGCCCTTCGGCTGGCTGCCAGGCTTCGATCTTCCCCTCATCGAAGCGGAGCTGGTCGAACGCGCAAGCTGCCGCGACGCGCTTTGTCGCTTTGACGAGATCCGCACGTGCTTCGACGCCCCGGATGTGAGCGGACTGCCCGCGTAAACGGAAGAACTCGGCCGTGGCAAAGGTCAGGTAGCCCTTACCTGCCCCCATGTCCGCCACCTGAAGTTCAGCTTTGTCAGCCAAGGGAGATCCTTCGAGCACGTGCCCGAGCAGCTCGACGAAGCGATGAATCTGTCGGAGTTTATCGGCCATCCCCGGACGAGGTTCACCTGCGGCATTGGTCACGCCGAGTTCACGCAGAAAAGGCGCGGCCTCGGCAAGCACGCGCTCTTTGGGACGATCATGAGCGACCGGTGCAGCGACCTGAAAAGCAGGGCGCTTCGCGACGAGTTCACCATCGGCAGTCCGATCGGTGCGCAGCTGCCAGTCGCCAGTCGTGGTGAAGAGATGCGCACGCTGCCACTCAGCGGCTGTGAGCCGCGCAATCAGCGCGCTACCTTCGGCGATGGGGTAGTTCTTCGTGACGTCCCGGCGACGATATCGATTTAGGAAGGACAAGTGTGGGGTATCGCGGATCTCCACGACCCGTACATAGACATTCACCAGGTCCGGCTCGGTGCCGACCGGTTGACTGAGCGTGAGCTTCACAAATGCGCCGTCCGCCAGGCTGGCGCGCACCTGATTCAGAAAACGGTCGCGCGGCTTAAGGTCGGGTTTGATCACGAATAATACGGGTATGCTGCCTCTCAGTGGCACTTCTCTGCGAGAGGCGCAAGGACAGGGCGCTTGCCAGCGGGCGAATGAACCATATGTTTAGCGGGCTTGGGCGTCAGGTGATCGCTGCTCGGCATTCAACCGCCGGGTAGAGGAAAGTCCGAACACCTCCAGGCAGCATGCCGCGTAAAACGCGCGGGGGTGCCGGTCGAAAGACGGGCATGACGGAAAGTGTCACAGAGAATGTACCGCCTCGCTTCGGCGAGGTAAGGGTGAAAAGGCGGGGTAAGAGCCCACCGCCCGGCGAGCAATCGCCGGGGCACGAAAAACCCCATGCGGTGCAAGACACAACAGGGAACTCATGGGTGCATGGCCCGGTTCGCTTCGGCGGCAGTTCCCGGGTAATAGTCGCACCAGTGCTCGCAAGAGCACGGCGTTCCGTTCGCGGGACGAGATAAATGATCATCGCGGTCTGCCGCAAGGCGGGCCGACAAAATTCGGCTTATCGACGCCCAAGCCCCATGGCGGCGCCCGCTCTCCGGAGTGAGCGCCGCCTCCTTTTCACAGGGAGTGCTGCGGAAGGAAACCGTTGCGCCTGAGCCATTGTGATCCATAAACTTACGGCCATGCTGCAAATCGCCGAGGCACCTCGCGCTTCCACAGAGCCGACCGCCCTCCGCACCAAGTACGTCCAAGCTTACCGCTGGATGCTACTGGCCCGCTTACTCGAGGAGAAGATCGCCGTCCTTTATCGCGGGGGAAAGATCACGGGCGGTGTCTTCCTAGGGAAAGGACAGGAAGCGCTGAGCGTGGCGCTCGGAATCTCCCTGCAAAAAGGCGATGTGTACGCTCCGCTCATTCGCGACCAGGCAGGTCGGCTAGCCTTTGGCGAAGCGCTCATGGACTGCACACGCACGTATGTGGGTTCACGGCTCGGGCCGATGCGCGGTCGCGACGGAAACGTCCACCGGGGTCGTCCGCGGGAAGGGATCCTCCCAATGATCAGCCATCTTGGTGCAATGATCTCGGTAGTGAATGGAGCGCTCATGGCGAGACGCTTCCGCGGTGAACACACAGCGGTCGGCGCAGCTTGTCTGGGAGACGGTGCAACTTCGACCGGAGCATTTCACGAAGCGCTGAATCAAGCAGCGATCGAGAAGCTCCCGCTGGTCCTCGTCGTGGCTAACAATCAGTATGCCTATTCGACGCCGAATAGCCGGCAGTTCGCCTGTGCGGACCTGGTGGACAGGGCAGTCGGATATGGCGTGTGCGGGCACACGGTTGATGGAACGGACCTTGATGACTGCCTGCGAGTCGTGGGCGATGCGGTCGACCGAGCGCGCCGAGGCGAAGGACCCCAGATGGTGGTAGGGCAGCTCCTACGACTGGCAGGACATGGAGAGCACGACGATGGACAGTACATCGACCCGGAGCTTCGGATGTCGCCACTCGGGCGCGACTGCCTGCGGGTTTGCGACGAGACCCTGCTGGCACATGGATGGGCGGATGCCGCGATGATCCAGGGCTGGCGGGACGAGGTACTCGCGCAGGTGGAGGAAGCCGTAGCCGCAACGCTGCGTGAACCTGCGCCGGACCCAAGCTTTGAGGTTTGGCAGGCGCTTTCCACGCCGCACTTGAGTGAAGGGATGACCCTGCACTAGAACGCGGGTCTTCGTTCCCAGAACGCCACCTTCCTTTTGATAACCTACCTCGAAGCTATCCGCGAAGCGCAGGCCCGCGCTCTTGCCGAGGATCCCCGCGTCTATATCTATGGGCAGGATGTGGGTGAATTCGGAGGGGCCTTCAAGGCGACGAAGAACCTAGCGGCAGAATTCCCCGGGCGGGTAATCGATGCGCCAATTAGCGAAGACGCGATGGTCGGTTCCGCAATCGGTGCGGCGATTGAAGGGATGCGCCCGATCATCGAGATGCAGTTCGCCGACTTCTCGACTGTGGGTTTCAATCAGGTGGTGAACCAAGCCGCGACGCTCTTCTGGCGCACGCAGGTCCCCTGCCCGATCACGATCCGGCTCCCCTCAGGAGGAACGGCCGGCGGCGGACCTTTTCACAGCCAAAGCATGGAGGCGCTCTATGCGCACTACCCAGGGCTCATCGTGATGACTCCCGCCACCGTTGAAGACGCCTATTCCATGCTGCTGGAAGCGATCGCAATCGATGACCCGGTGATCTTCTGCGAGCACAAGTACCTCTATTACCATCTCAAGGCAGAGTCGCTGCCGACGCAGGCGCTGCCCACCGGTAAGGCTCGGGTGGCTCGTGCAGGGCGAGATCTTTCGATCGTGACCTACAGCGCAATGGTGCACGAGGCGCTCGCCTGCGCAGAGGAATTGGCGACGGAAGGCTGGGAAGTGGAAGTGATCGATCTCCGGTCCATCAAGCCGCTCGATACAGACACCATTCTCGCCTCCGTGGCGCGCACCGGACGACTTCTTGCCGTCGGCGAAGCGTGGCCGTGGGGTGGAGTCACCGCCGAGGTGCTCGCGCGAGTGGCTAGTGAAGGCTTCGGGCTTTTGGACGCCCCGCCTGTCCGCCTGAACGCCAAGGACACACCGGTTCCCTATCACCCGAATCTCTGGGGTACACACCGCCCAACTGCGCGAAGCATCACCGACGCCGCGCGCACGCTCCTCCGCCAATAACGCCAGACCATGCCGAAGATTCCGATCACCATGCCCCAGCTCGGCGAATCGATCGCCGAAGCGACGGTGGTTTGTCTGCCCTTCAAAGTGGGCGACCTGATCGAGAGCGATCAGGACATTCTCGAAGTCGAGACCAACAAGGCCACGATGGGTGTGACTACGCCGTGCCGCGGACGGGTGTCCGAGTTGCTCGTTGAATTGCAGCAAAGCTATCCGGTAGGAACGGTACTTGCCTTTCTAGAAGTTGATGAAGAGGAAGCCGCTCGTGCGGGTCTGGACACGTCTAATGGTCCGGTGTCTGTGGTGCCCCCAGGCGCCTTCCCCACCGATGGCTTGCCTGCCGCGCCAGCGTCCGCCCCGAGGCGCGCTTTTCACGTCGAGCCTACCTTGCGTGGGCTCCCCGTCCCGGCCCACGCCTCTGGTGCCAGTTATATGTCGCCGCGGATGAAGGCACGCATGGCCGAACTTGGGCTGCATGCCGCGGATCTCGCGGGCATCGCAGGAAGTGGCGCAGCCGGGCGGGTAACCGTCGATGACTTCGAGAAGTTCCTAGCTGGTCTCGAGCATCACAAGCTCACGCCAGCGTCCTCGATGCGAGTGGCGGTTGCGGACGCGATGCGCCGCTCCTCGTCACGGCCGCTCGCCACCGTGGGTATGCCGGTGAACATCGACAAGATCCTCGCGCACCGGAAGACACTGAACCCCAGGCCCGGCCCAGCACTGTACGCGCTCCGAGCGCTGGCGATTGCCCTCGGCGAGAATAGCGCGCCCGCAGGTCGTTTGATTGGCGACAAGATCGTCCACCCGCAAGCCATCGATGTCGGGTTCGCTGTGGAAGCCGAGGACGGCGTCCTTGTTCCGGTTCTCCGGCACGTGGATCGCACCGCGCTCTCAGACCTCGTGGTTCGTTACAATGAGCTCGTGGAACTCGCGCGTCTCCGCCGACTTCCACCCAGCGCCACTGGGGGATCCATTGCAACCGTGACGAACTTCGGCACCTTCGGGCTTGAATGGGCAACGCCCATTCCGCTCCCAGAGCAGACCCTCGTGCTAGGCATGGGTGCGGGCCGGATGGTCCCGGACTGGGACAAAATGAAGGGGCAATTCGTGCCTGTGATGGAAGCGCAATTCACGGTCTCCTTTGATCACCGCGTGCTCGACGGCGGGGCAGCTGGCAGACTCCTCTCGCGGATAGCCAGCCTCTTGCAAACACCTGAGAGCCTTTAAAGAGGGCTGCGGCGCTGTAGCACCGCAGCCCACCTGAGCGAGCCCTACGAAGCCTTTGCTTCGTCGAGCTTCTTCATGTACTTGGCCGGATCTTTCTTGAACTTCGGCAGACAGCTCTTGCAGCAGAACTGCACGTCTTTGCCGTCGTGCTTCTCGACAACAGGCTTGCCCATTGAGCCCAGCTCTTCGCCCGAGACCACGCAGGTCTTCAGTGGGTAAGCGGACGCGGCGGGCTTTGCCTCTACCGCGAAGACCGATGCGGCGGAGAGGATCAGTGCGCTGAAAGCAGCAGTGAGAATTCGATTCATACGTTTGTGTAGGTAGGGTTTTGTTTTGGTTTCTCCGCCGAATCGTCCGGCGAGAGTTTGGACGGCGGATCTCCCGCCGAAATTCGAGGAGCCTGTCGCATTTCACGCTCCCGCAAGATCGCGAAGATAACCGGCGTCACGATCAGAATATGGATGAGGCTGCTGATCATCCCGCCGATCACCGGTGTTGCTAATGGCTTCATGATCTCCGCTCCCGGGCGCGTGCTCCACATGATGGGAGCGAGACTGGCGACGGTCGTAGCCACGGTCATCACCTTGGGCCGCAGCCGAAGCCGCGCGCCGTCCTTGATTGCATTCACCAAGTCCTCGGGAGTGAGTTGGCCCACCTCTGCCTTCTTCGCTGCGAGAGCTTCTTCAAGGTATACGACCATGACCACACCGGTCTGAATGGCCGTGCCAAACAGAGCGATGTATCCCACCCACACTGCGACACTGAAGTGATAGCCGAGCAGCCACTGGAGGAAGACGCCACCGGTCAACGCGAAGGGCACTGCAAGGATCACGTGCGCCGCCTCCTTCACATTTCGGTACACCATATAGAGCAATAGGAAGATGATCACGAGAACTGCGGGCACGATGATCATCAGCGTCCGGCGCGCTCGAAGTTGATGCTCGTACTGTCCGCTCCACTCGATCGTCATTCCTGCTCCGAGCTTGATCTGCTCTCCGATTCGTCGCCGCGCCTCTTCAACGAATCCCCCAAGATCGCGCCCCTGCACGTTCGCCTGGACGAATACCCTCAACCGTCCGTTCTCACTCGCGATCTCGCTCGGCCCGATCCGCCGGTAAATCGTTGCGAGCTGCCCCAATGGGATCGAAGCACCTGCCGGAGTGGCCACGAGCAGATCGCCCAGCCGTTCCAGGTCATCCCGCTCCTCACGCTCGAGCCGTACCTGAATGGGAAAGCGCTGACGCCCTTCAATGGTTGTCGTCACGTTCTTCCCTCCAATCCCCGTCTCCACCACATTCAGCACGTCCTGCGCGCGGAGACCGTAGCGAGCCATGGCTTCACGGTTCACTTCCACCTCCATGTAGGGCTTCCCCTGCACCCGCGAAGGCGCCACCCCAACTGCGCCCGGAATCTCACGCACCACCCGCTCCACCTCGAACGCCTTCGCCTGAAGCGCATCTAGGTCGTCCCCGAGGATCTTAATTCCCACCTGCGCGCGAATCCCCGTCGAGATCATGAGAATGCGGTTTTCGATCGGCTGAAGGAAGCCCGGCACGTAACCCGGCACGTTCGACAGCTTCTCCGAAAGCTCCGCGATCAGTTTGTCGCGGGTCATCCCGTCACGCCATTCACTCTCCGGCTTGAGCATGATCGTCGTCTCAATCATCTCGACTGGCGCGGGGTCGGTAGCCGTTTCCGCACGTCCCAGCTTGCCACCGACGGACAGTACCTCCGGCGTGGCCGCAATCACCCGATCCTGCCATGCCATGATCCGCTTCACTTCCGTGAGGCTCGTACTCGGCAGCAGCACTGGCATAAAGAGAAGTGATCCTTCGTTCAGCGGGGGCATGAACTCGGTGCCCATCCCAGATGCGAGTCGCTGTACCGTGGGCCAGCGCTCAAGGCTGTCGCGGATCTGCCGGGGCAGGCCAAAGGCCAGCAGCAAAGCCGCGCACAAAAGGAGCGCCGCGCCCGCGAGCACGGTCTTGCGATGCTTCAGCGCCCAGTCGAGCGCCGGATTGTAAATCCACAGTAGGCCGCGCATCACCCAGTTGCGCTCCTCTCGATGGAAGGGCCCGCGAATCAGCGTGGCGCAAAGCACCGGCACGATAGTCACCGCGAGAACCGTCGAGCCGACAATGGCGAAGGTCTTGGTCCATGCCAGCGGGTGGAAGAGTTTCCCCTCCTGCCCGGTGAGGGCGAAGACCGGGACAAACGCCAGGACGATGATCGCCATCGCGAAGAAGATCGGTCGCCCGACCTGCTTCGTAGCGCGGAGCGTCAGGTCGAAGGTCTCCGCTCGCGTCAGCCGCCTCCCCTTCTCGTCCTCCTCGCGCTCGGCATGCCGAATTACGTTCTCAGTCATCACGATCGCCGCATCCACGAGCACCCCTATGGCGATCGCGATCCCCGCGAGGGACATGATGTTCGAGCTCACTCCTACCTGCCGCATGAGGATGAAGGAGATGAGGATCGAGACCGGCAGCGGGAAGGTGACGATCAGGATGGAGCGGAAGTGAAACAGGAAGATGATGTGCGCGAGGGTCACGAGGATGATCTCCTCCACCAGTGCGTGGCGCAGCGTGTTGATCGTCCGGTCAATGAGTTCGCTGCGATCGTAGAAGGGCCGGATCGTCACACCCGCGGGCAGGCTAGGCGTGATCTGCTCGATCTTCTGCTTCACCGCCTCGATCACCGCCCGCGCATTCTCGCCCGTCCGCATCACCACGATCCCTCCCACCACTTCCTGCCCATTGAAGTCGAGCGCCCCACGCCGGAAGTCGCCGCCGATCTGAATGCTCGCCACATCCCGCAGGTACACGGGCACGCCTTCCTTCTGCTTCAGAACGATCTGCTCGAGATCCCCCACAGACTCGATGAGCCCAATCCCGCGTACCACAAACTCCATTCCATTCTCCTCCAGCACCTTTCCACCCACGTTCAGATTACTTTGTCCCACCGCGTCCATCACTTCCTGCAGCGACACGCCCGCCGTGCGCATCTTCGTCGAAGACACGTCGATCTGATACTGCCGAACAAAACCGCCGATGCTCGCCACCTCCGCGACACCCTGCACGGCATTCAGCTGGTAGCGGACAAACCAATCCTGCACCGCGCGCAGATGCCCCAGATCCGAGCCGCCTGTGGGCGATTTTGAAGGATCGACATGCAGGTAGTATTGGTAGATCCAGCCGAGTCCCGTCGCATCGGGCCCGAGTCGCGGGATCACGCCGGTCGGCAGCAACTCGCCTAGATAGTTCAGCCGCTCCAGGACTCGCGTCCGCGCGAAATAGTTGTCGATCTCGTCATCGAAGATCACCGTGAGCAGCGAGAAGCCGAACATGGAGTTCGCCCGCACCGTCTTCACGCCCGCGAGCCCTTGCAGATTCACGGAGAGCGGATACGTGATCTGATCCTCCACCTCCTGAGGGCTGCGGCCGGCCCAGTCGGCGAAGACGATCACCTGGTTCTCACTCAGATCCGGAATGGCATCGACTGGTGTGCGCAGCAGCTCGAAGACGCCGAGTGCGATCACCATCAGCGTCGCGCAGACCACCAGGAAGCGGTTGCGCAGCGACCACTCGATAACCCGTTCGATCAAGGTTTTACCTCCACTCCGCACTCCAGCATCTCCGCGCCGAAGAAGGGATTCCGCAGCGTCCCGCTCACTTGCAACCAGCGCCCCTTGCGTTCGGGCGCATTTGGCACGGCGTCACGAACCATTGGACACTCGAAGACCTTCACTTCGGCAAAGCCCGGCTCACGAACCTGCAGTGCCTGCGCGAATTGGACCACCGCTTTGCTGAAGGGATAGAACGCCTTACGCGCGCCCGCGAGATCCCGCGCCGGTGAGAGTGCCGCGGCGTTTCGCACGCCATCCCCAGCGCTGCGGAAGTGCGTGGACACTTCCAGCAATGGCGCTGGCAACATTGGCAGCGCAGCATTGTACGCATCGAGGTTATCCGCAGCCAGTGCCTCCCCGAGTTGACTGGCTGCCTTCAGGAGCCCACTTCCCGCCGTGCGTTCCGCGTCGGTCAGCGGGGTAGCGGATGAGCCCACCTGTGTGAGCTCGGACCCGCTCGGCGCGACTGCCTCACCCGCGCTGTGCATCTCTCCCCCGTGATCCAGCTGCGCCTGCGCATCGATGAGCAAGTTGCCCGCAGTTACAACGACTTCTCCCACTTCCAGCCCAGCCGCCACTTCCCAGGCATTGTCCCCCGCACGGCCCAGCCGCACAGGACGAGCCTCGTACGAGCCTTCGCCCTGCACCACGTAGACCAGCGGCACCCCGCCTGGCGAGAGCACAGTCGACCGCGGCACCGTTAGCACCTCGGGTGTCTTAATTTGCACCATAGCCTCCGCATAGACCTTGTGGAGGAGACGTCGTCGTTGTTGCCCCTCCTCACCTACCAGAGGGTTCTCCAGAACCACGCGTACCCTCGCGCTGCGGGTCATCGGATCGAGATTTGGATTAATGAAATCGATCGGTCCCCGGAAGATCCCGCCAGGCACCGAGGGCGTCGTGATCTCCACCATCTGCCCTGGCGCGATCCACGCCAGATCCCGCTCATACGCATCGAAGACGAACCACATCGTGTCGAAGTTCGCGATCTCAAAGAGCACCTCGCCCTCCTTCACGTACTGCCCTTCATACACCTTCCTCTCCACCACAGTCCCTGAGATCGGCGCCAGAATCTCCACGTAGTTCGCCGCTCCCTCCTGCTTTGCAAAGCCGTCGATCTGTGCGGCCGTCAGTCCCAGACGCGCCAGACGCTGACGCGAAACCTGGAGCAGTCGATCACGTTGCGGGGATGCAGGTTGCCCAGCGAGCAGCAAGTATTCGTCGCGCGCGGTCAGCAGCGTGGGACTGTACAGGTGCGCGAGTGGCTGTCCTTCAGTGACCTCAGCTCCATTGAACCGCACCATCAACTTGTCGATACGCCCGTCCACATAGGCAGAAAGCCGCTGGTGGACTGAGTCATTGTCATCGATCGTACCAGCCACGCGCAGGCTCCGCCTCAGCGGCTGCAAACGTACTGTGGTCGTCTCCACATTCAGGACATCGAGACTGCGCGAATCCAGCTTCACCACTGCACCATCCCCTTCTTCGAGTGGAGTCTCGCCCTCCAGAACGGGGCTCAGCTTCATTCCGCAGATTGTGCAGTTTCCTGGCTTGTCCGACTTGATCCAGGGATGCATGGAGCTCTGGTAAAAAAGCACCCGCCTTTCACCCGATGCTGCCGCAGTTTGAATCGAGGATTTCTGCCGAGTCCCGGCAAACCAGCCGAGACCTGCGGCCGCCAAGACCAGCGCGAGCCAGAAGAGTTTCGTCTTCATGCGCGTGGCTGGTTAATGCGGCGAGCCGACTCCGGCTGAGCGCGATTACAAACTCGGCGCTCCAACGGAAAGGAGGGACGACGATAGAATCGGCGCGACGCACTCACCCACAATGCCGATCGATATGGCGAGGGTCGCGAACTAGCAGGTGCCCGGAGGGCACGCATGGAAAGCACAGAAAAGAGAGATACAGAAGACATTCATTCGAGAGCAAAGAGTTCACCGGATTACAAAGCCCAGCAGCTGCATGAAGGCAGACCACGGGCCTGATTATCGCCTACGAACCGCTCTCAAATTCGCCTGATACTGATCCGCTCGAACACCGGCCGCACTCTCACCCGACCTGAGCGATCATCCACCTGCGCAGGCTGAAATCCTGCGCCTTCTACCGCAACTCCGATCACCGTCAGCACTGGCATCACTGCCAACTTCAAATCAACCGAAGTAGCGACCGCTGATGCAGGCATGCCCTTGGCACCATCCGAAGGAGGCGCAATGCAGCATGAGTGAGTCTGCTCCACCGGGCAGCACCCACACTCCGATTGCAGCACATCGCCCCCACAGGCAAATGCCGGAGACCCAGTCATCAGACCGAGAATCAACAGCAGTGCTATGAGGGTGCGGGCAAACATTCGACAGCTGCAAGGATACAGGCCTCTGGGGAACAATCAACTTAGTCTCCACCTTTCCTTCAAAAGATGGACGACTGATCCACAAAGCCGGGACTCCCTGCGATCTCCGCTTTGCCTCCAACGCGCCTTTGGATCACCGGGTGAAGTCGCAGCGTCCCCAAAATCGACGCAACCTCCGAGTTCGATCTACTCTCCCTTCGCTCAATTTGAGGGAACCAACCCACTTCCAATACCCAACCTCCGAGTTCCCGAGTCGCAAGCTTGCGACGAAATGAGGGAGCTCCGAGCAATTTCAGGGAAGCTTCAGTATCGGGAGTGGGAAGCTCCGAGTTCCAACTACTCAAGCTCCGCACTATTTTGGGGTACCTTGCACCTTTTATGTCGGAGCTCCCCTCTTCAGGAGGGGAGCTTCCCCATCAAAGAGGTACCGTTCCCCCAATTATCTGGAAGGGATCCCGACACGCATCTCAGCATTGCCACAAAATGAGGGGAGCTTCCCTCCAAATACGCCTCCGTTGAGTAGTAGGAACTCGGAGCTTCGAGTTCCAGATGGGCAAATTCTGCCGAAAACGGCTGGTTTACGTGCGCTGTTCGTATGAACACCACCGTGGCGTGGGAGGTGCTAGCTAAAAGACTTCGTCAACGACACTCTTGGTTTGGACTCGCCACAATCTGTAACCACGACGGCGTCTCGGCTGCGGCTACCCGCCACTGTGTGGTGAGGCACAGACAGCGCTTGTATGCGGCTCGAGTAGAGATACGCTGTCCAAATCCTCAATGAAGCTTACAAAACGCGGCGAATATGCTCTCCGAGCGTTGATCGACTTTGGCATCGCACACGAGCTCGGCCGGCCGCTGCTCAAAGTGGGTGAGTTGGTGGAGAAAGAGCGTCTTCCCGTGAAGTTCCTCGAGCAGATTCTGATGCAGCTGCGGGGCGCAGGTTTCATCGACACCAAGCGCGGCAAAACCGGCGGCTATTTTCTGGCGAAGAATGCCAGGGAGATCAGCTTCGGCGAAGTGATCCGGCTGATCGATGGGCCGCTCGCTCCTATCGCATGTGTAAGTCAGACGGCCTACCAGCGCTGCACCTGTCCTGATGAGGATCACTGCGGGCTTCGAATGCTGATGATGGACGTACGCAACGCCATCGCGCGCATTCTCGACCGATATGTTTTGGCAGACGTAGTCGAGATCACGCTTAAGAAGATGCGAAGGGACAAGGTTCCTATTCCGTGGATGGCAGCGACGCTGCTAAATCCCACGGGACCGAGTTCATTCTACCAGGAAACTGAGCACCCCCTGGGGAGCTTCCTCTCTGAATTGGAGAATAGCAGCCTGTCGGGGATCATCGAACCCGGGAAATCTCAGAAGGCGCGTGCGGTGGCAGGGGAGAAGACAAAGTCTGGCGGCGGACGCGATCGATAGGCGGGTAAATCACCCCTGAGCGCAATCACATCATAGGGCAGCAACTTTGCTGCCCGGAAGGTTCAGTTGCTCAGTTAGGGTGCAGGGCCGGAACGCCCACCGTGAACCTTCACCAAAATAGTTGATGACAGTATCTATACTTATTGAGTAAGGTATTCTCATGTCCGGCCGACTATCCACTTACCGAACATCCCGTTCGACGTTCATCTTGCCTGCAAAGATGAAGATAAGAGCCTCACTGCACAGTGAGACGCATCTTTTTCAGGTAGCCAAATGAGGCGCTCCCTTCTTCGTCGATTGGCAGTTGATGCGCCTGCTCCGGTGCATCGCGTTCTTCAGATTGGAATCCTCTTCTGGTTCCTGGTCGCGGACGGTGCAGCGTGCGGCGCGACATCTCTCCTGAGCGTCTCCTATGACGTCACTCGCGAATACTACAAGGAGGTGAACACCGCCTTTTCCGTGCGCTGGAAAGCTGAAACCGGTGATGCCATCACGATTAACCAATCGCATGGCGGCTCATCCAAGCAGGCCCGCTCAGTCCTCGATGGTCTGGAGGCGGATGTCGTTACCATGAATCAAGCCACTGACATCGAGGTCCTCGCGAAAGCTGGCCTGGTCGCCGCTGACTGGGCAAAGCGCTTTCCAAATGGAGCTGCACCCTTCACCTCGACGATCGTCTTTGTCGTCCGCAAAGGGAACCCAAAGAAGATCCACAACTGGGACGATTTGGTTAGACCGGGTCTTGAGGTGATCATTCCAAATCCGAAGACCTCGGGGAATGGCCGCTACTCGTACCTCGCTGCATGGGGGCATGCTTTGAGGGCGAGTAAAGGGAGCCAGGACGCGGCACGGGCTTTCGTCACGAGGGTCTTCAAGAACGTCCCCGTCCTCGACACCGGTGGCCGCGGTGCGACTACCACTTTTGCTCAGCGCGGCATTGGAGACGTGCTGCTCACCTTTGAGAATGAAGCTGCGCTCGCCTTGAAAGAGCTTGGAGCCGACACACTCGACATCGTCGCTCCTGATTCCAGCATCCTTGCCGAGGGGAGAGTTTGCAATGGCAATTGAAAACGACGGCATCGTGACGCGAGCTTCAACGACTTGGTGGGTCGACTACTCCAACTTTTTTGAAGGCATCGGCACGCTGGGCGGGGGAGACATCATGCTCAATGCGGGCCGAGATGTGAGCAACGTCGATGCTTCGGCGCCTACGAATGCGCGGATGACTTTTCAGACGGACACCGGTGACCGGCAGGCGACAAATCAATCGCTGCTGGAACTCGGGGGCGGCGACATCACGGTTCGCGCGGGGAACAATTTGGACGCCGGGATTTACTACATCGAACGCGGGCACGGCACGTTGGCAGCCGGCGGCAGCATTGTTACGAACAGCACGCGCTCAGCCTCGCGTGGGTCACTGACAAATCCCGCAGACATTAATCCGTCGCCGACACAGTGGCTGCCGACAACGTTGTTTCTGGGCAAGGGCAGCTTCGACGTAAGTGCTGCCGGGGACGTGCTACTTGGGCCAACGGTTAACCCATTTCTGTTGCCGGTTGGTCTGAATAATTCGTTTTGGCGGAAGAGCTATTTCTCCACCTATGCACCGACCAGCGCAGTCAACGTAACCTCCCTCGGCGGCTCCATTACACTGCGGCAGCATTCAACACCGCCCGCTATTGTCTCTGAAGGCGGCACTGCTGCTGATGCGCCAATCCTGCAAAACTGGATGAGCTCAATCCATCTGCTCACGTCAAATCCAGCATCGGTTTCGCTCGTGCAGCCATGGTTGCGTCTCGCTGAGACGACGCTTCAGCCGTTTGAGACTTCGTTTACGCTGCTGCCGGGCACTGTGCGTGCAACTGCGCTGTCCGGTGACATAAATCTGGTAGGTCGTTTCAATCTTTCACCCGCTCCGTTCGGAACGATCGAACTCGCCGCACTGGGCGCGATCAATGGTCTTCAGCCGACTGGTATAATTCAATACCCAGGTAACTCGCTCCGGACAACGTGGGCTTCCGCTACGATCAACTTGTCTGATGCCAGTGCGGCAGCGATCCCAGACATCTACTCGCCGTTCGGTTATCAAATGCTGGTAGGAACAGAGGCAGCTTCATCCCAACGCACCCGCGAAGACTTCCTCGAAGATTTTGCCGAGCTGTTTGCGGAGTCGGGCTCCAGCACAGGACTTCAATCAGTTATCCAAACGCAGCAGGCGCTGCACGGCAAAAGCCTGCTGCATGCTGCAGACCGGGAGCCCGTCCGGATTTATGCGAACGGTGGAGACATCTCGGGCCTAACGCTCTTCTCGGCAAAAGCAGCGTTGACCGTTGCGGCAGAGGACATCGGCGACGTGGCGCTCTACTTGCAAAACAACAACGCGGCAGACATCAGCATCATATCCGCCGGCCGCGATATCATCCCTTCCAACGCAAACACACAACTGCGTGTCGCTGCGCAAGAGCCGGGCAGCGTTTTGAACCTCGATGAGATGCCTCTTGCGGGTGACATCCAGATTAATGGGCCCGGCACGCTTGGGGTTTTTGCAGGACGCAACCTGGACCTCGGCACCGGGGTAAATAACGCGGATGGGACTGGAGTTGGACTTGTGAGTGTTGGAAACGCGCGGAACCCAAACCTGCCATTTGCGGGCGCCGATCTGATCGCGGTGGCGGGCACCGGACCGGTCTTTCGACTCGGTTCCGGTCCTTTCGACGTAGCGAACTTTGCGAGCGAGTTCATCGAGACGCAGGACGGCGCACGCTACCTCGCGGAAGTAGCGGCATCAAACCCACAGCTCGCCACTGTGCTTGATGGCGGCAGCTTCGAGTCACTCGATTCTGAGCAGCAGGCCAAAGTGGCGCTCGCGGTGTTTTTCCTCGTCCTGCGGGATGCAGGGCGAAACAGCACCATGGCAGGCAGCGTGGGATACACGACCGGCTTCGCCGCGATCGATGCGCTCTTTGGAATCCGTGAATCAATCGGCGAAATCATCACGCGCTCGCGCGACATCCGCACGCGGAGCGGCGGTAGCATCAGCTTGCTCGCTCCGGGAGGCGGGCTCACGTTGGCGACTAGCAGAATCGGCACGCCGCTCGCGCCCCCTGGAATCATTACAGAAGCTGGCGGCAACATCTCCATATTCACTGAAGGGAGCGTGGACATTGGTATTTCACGCATCTTCACGCTTCGTGGCGGGAACGAGATCATTTGGTCATCCGCGGGCGACATCGCGGCCGGTTCGTCCGCGAAGACAGTGCAATCAGCGCCACCGACGCGCGTGCTGATTGATGCTCAGACCGCCGACCTCCAGGTCGATCTCGCTGGCCTTGCCACCGGTGGCGGCATCGGAGTGCTAGCAACGGTCGCAGGCGTGACGCCAGGTAGTGTGGACCTCATCGCTCCTGGCGGCACCGTGGATGCTGGTGACGCCGGGATCCGTGCATCCGGCGATTTGAACATCGCTGCCGTGCAGGTGCTCAACGCAGACAACATCCAGGCTGTCGGTTCATCTACTGGTGTTCCCAGTGCTCCGTCCGACTCCGCGCCTAACCTTGTTGGCCTGAGCTCCGCGAGTGCTGCCAACGCTGCCACGACGCAGACGGCAGCACCACAGCAGCGAGACCCCGCGGCGCAACCGGCGGAAATGCCATCGATCATCACTGTCGAGGTGCTCGGCTATGGTGGTAGTGATGACGAGGATGAAGAGAAGCGCAAGAAGCGTGAACAAGAAGCGGCGATGGCTGGGAAGTGTTCGTGTGAGATTGGATCGCTGCAATCAGCTAGGAAGCGAGGGACAACGACATGCACTTCCCAGACGATGACTCCCTTCACGCGTGACTACGTCACCCACCGACCGTCGAAACCAAGAGGTACCATCTGAACAAGCATCTTGGATCACCGACCGGACTCCAGGCTTGAATCAGCGCTACGCTACTTCCTGCAGTCCAAACGCCTGAAGTCTGTGCTTCAAACCAGAAGCGGAGCTGCGTTGAGGAGTCAGAAGAACCGATAGGAAGACGTCAATGCGATAGATGATGGAGTTAACTTCGTCCCCCACCGCACAGGCGAACACCTGGGTCTACTTTCCTCAGGTTTAACTCGGCTTCATCGAATCGTATTCCGATGCCGATTCAAGCCAGAGGCATTCATTCTGGCTTTGGCCCTATTCGCTTCTTCGTCCCGCCTCGGTGTTAAAACGCAAAAACGCTTCGGTCCCAAATTTCTGTCGGAACATTACGTCGCTGATGTCCTGAGCGCTTTGCCAGCGAGCCCAATACTCGGGATCGCTCGGGCTTTGATCCGGTCCGCCGATGTCAGCCACAAACTTTTGTTCCAGCTTATCCCACTCCGTGGCTTGTATCTCTGTCATTTTCCCGTCTGAAGCGGGCGGGACGAGTACCGCGGGTAACCTAGGAGGCTTCAGTCCAGTCCGTGCGCTCACGTCGACCGATCCATCGTGCTTCTGCTCTTCCACGTCCGAAGAAGCTACCCTTCCCTGCTGGAAGACGTTCACCAAGATTGAAGGGCGCGAATGTTTCTGCATTATCTCGTTTTCGTTCTGCGCTTTGAGCCTTCGTGTAAGATCCGCTGGACTCTCACGATTGCCTTCACCGCTGGTCGGGGAGCGTACATGCCGCGGCTGAAATGAAGCCTCCCGTCGTGGACTTTCTGCCCCTGAGCTAAGCTCTCGTCTCTGGAGTTGGGGCCTGCTCATGCTACGAGTTTCAGGGTCGGAACTTGGCAGTCTTCCGGTTATGACCGCACTGGAAAAGGGTTGCTCATGACGCTCACCGTAGAACGCAAGTACCGGCGTAGCGCCGGCAATCCCAGGAGCCGGTGACGAAATCAGCGGTCCCGTTCGAATGGACTGGTGGGGAGATGAGACGTCAGTGCCAACTGTTCCCGAAAGAAGAAAAAGGCCGGAGGAGATTCCGACGGCGGCAATTCCCGCAGTTAAGTGGAAAAGCGGATGGAGTTTCATTACGTTCGAAAAGAGACGGTAGCCTCAAGGGACACTAGCTATCAGCGATTCTCACTCACCTGCTCTTCAATCAATGAGCCAGCGCAGGGTTGGAACCCACGCTGGCTATGAAGGACCTTAAATGAACGGAATGCGCTGCGGCACAATGGAGATGCTCGCCTCAGGGAACAAATTGCCCCTGCACAATCGAGCCGCCGTCTTGGAAACGTTGAACATTTACATCCTTCAGCAATACCGGAGCATCGAAGTCCTGGATTTGCTGTGCGATCGCCTCGAGAGTGCTGCGCTGGATGGTACCGATATCGTCGCGGTAAGGCAAGCGGACGTAGCCCCACAGGTCATAGGAGCCATTGGCTAGTGTCGGTGTTGCGGAGCCGACGGAGCTAGGAGTGTTTGCAATACCACCAACGTTGCCATAGGTGCCCAGAGTGCCCAGAGAAACGCCATTCCACAGAACTTCCTTTGCGCCGCCCCGGATCGCCGAATCAGCATCGGAATCACCTAGCACGGTAATGTAGATGTCGCCGGGATTACCTCCGGGGAGGCCTAGCGTCGAGGTGAGCGCGGTAAGCAGCGGGCCAAACGTGGGAAAGCCGCCATTTCCAAGAGGGCTGCTGACTCCTAGAACTCGGGTATCCGGCGATGTTGTGCTAGCCGGCCAGAGCGTCTGGCTGGTGACGGTGCCACCCTCGATCACTGCGCGTGCTGATGCAAGAGTACCGCCGCCACCCGTCAGTGTCACGCTGGGTGCCGAACCGTACCCGCTCCCCCCATTCGTGACCGTGAAACCTGTAATCCTCCCATTCGCAACGTTCGCAGTGGCAGTAGCGCCAGTGCCTCCTCCACCGGAGAGTGTGACACCTGGAGCAGATGTATAACCATTGCCCCCAGATACAACCGTCACCCCGACTACAGGCTTGTTCGTTGTGTTGGCCACCGTGGGATTCCAGTTCTGAAGAGGCGTGGAGGTTCCAACTCCGTTTCAAGCAGCCCACAGAGTGCGGATACCCGAGTCAATACCACGGCTAAGTGGATAGACCCGCTTCGCAAAGTCTGCATTGTTCCCTGTAACCTGCGACAGGCGGAGAGAGCCATTCTTAAACAGCTGTTGCGCGAGCTGCGGGGTAAGGTTCAGCCCAGCGGGAGCGGCCTTGCTCGCAACGATGCGGAGAGGAAGAATGCCGACAATCCTGTCGTTTAGTGTGCCATAAGTGGTAGGTCCGTTCTCTGGAAAGGAGATGCTGTTGGTTCCGCTCCACGGGGTGGAGTCCTGGAACTCGTTGCTGATATGAAAGTCGGGCTTCCGGAGTTCCGCGGACACACCGGTGTTGGTCAACACATCTGTACGCCCTCCCCCAAGCCCGTTGTCAGAGTCGGGCAAAAAGCGCACATCCTGACTAGCAGCATTGGTCTTCCAGCCACCTGCGGAGCCATTGTACGTGAGTTTGATGGTTACTGAGTTCCCGCCAATATTTCCACCTGTCCACGTCACCACGTTTGCAGTGATGATTGCCGAGCCGTTGTAAGCACGACTGACGCCCGCCTGGCCGAGTAATAAATTCTCGATGGCGGTAGTGAGTTCAGTGCGAAGCGCCGGGGCACCAGCGATATACACTTTCGTTTGGGCATACGCAGAGCTTGCGAGGCCGTAAGCAGCAGCTGCTGCTGCTAAGAGGTTGAGCGGTTTCATGAATTTTGGTGGGAATGAGCGGAATGGTGCAGGTTTTGATGAGGACTACTTAGTTGGCGGAGACGGATGGACGCCGACGGTGGCGAGTCATGCTTATGATCAGAGCTGCGGAACCAAGAAGCGCTGTACTGCCCGGCTCAGGAATCGCGCCATAATACAATTCTCCAAACTCGTTAACGGTGAAGCTGCCACCTGCATAGGTGCGCGCTCCAGTGATAGTGGAACCAGCAGAAGGCAACACATACAGATCGAGCACTGAGTTCGTCGTGCCTTGGAAGGTGCCAGAATTGAGTTGCTCAACAACACGCCCGGAACCCAGGCCGAAGGTGCCAGTGGGGCCGATCTTGGTGTTCCAGTTATTGGGCTGACTCCCGTCGCCAATGTACGCGTTGCTACTATTGACCGTGCTGTTCTGGTTAATGTAGCTGCCTCCACCCAAGCCAAAGGCAAAGCTGCTGATTTCGACCGCGAAGTTATCAAGCCCTGAGCTGGCAAAGGTGGTTGATTGCACCGCCGGGTTCGTCCGGGCTTTAGTCACGAAAGATGTTCGGGCGTTGTAGCCGTTGATCGGGACATTATCCTGATTGTTCGAGGTAATCCCAACGATCCCCCAACGAACACCAGTCCCGTCCGTGAAGTTCTCCGCCCAGTCCACGCCGAAGTTCGCAACCAGATCAGCGCTGAGATCGTCCACGATTGTGGCACTATTCGGAATGACGCCGAAGGTGACCTTGAACGGAGAGCCGTCCCAAGTGCCGCCGAGGTTGGGCGGGAGATACTGAGTGGCTCCCCCGATCTTTACGCTGAGGGTATTTGCCACGCCGACCTGCCTAAATCCAATGAAGAGGTCGCCTGGCCCATAGCTGGTAGTCTGACCGACCGAAAGGGTCGAAAAGCTTAATAATCCGGCCGTAGCGACGATGATGGGGCGTGCCCAGGTTAGTAAGAGTGGTTTGAGTGTCATTGATTCGGTGTTAAGAGTTTTCGAATGGATCGCGTGCGCCTTTGGTTGACTTAGGAGCGAGTGACCAGGCTGGTTTGGGGATCCGCAATTCGGACGACCAACGTAAGCGCGACGCGACCTGCCATACGGCTTGCCCAACTGGTCGAGTCACAGATGGAATGGTGGCTAGTCTAAAATCTCTTGCGATCAAGAACGCCAGTTAGAGGTTCGCGGCGTGCGAGATCATTCGGCGGTAATTGCGCAGGATCTCCTGCACGATGAGAAACAAACCGGTGACCCGCTGCTCGAACGGCAATAAACCAGGCGCATAAATTTCAATCTCGAAGGGACGCGGGCGGCTCGAGGGCGCTTCGATGAACTCACCGAGAACGCCTCCGGCGAAACGACTGTGCTTGTCGCTAGACCGAAGCAACGGCGTCGCACGAGACGGAAAGGCATGGGCGACTGCTTCGAGGGCAGGTCGTACAACCTCATTGCCGATCACCTCGCCCGCCACGACACCGCAGAAGGCTTTAGCGTCCGGGTTGGATCGCAACGAGAGCAGCCCGTCGAACGCCCAAGTCTTCAGCTCTGATTCGAAGAAGCGGACGTCTTCATCCTCTGGGCTGACGGAGTAGCGATGCTCGAGGAGCTCAAGTGATTTCATCTGGGACTCGAGGCCCTCTACATTCACCGCTGGATATGCGAAGAGCGCATAATCGCGTGCCAATGAGGGTGAGAGCTCGCACTGCAAAAGCAGTCGCGCAACGGCAACAGCCGTGTCAGTACTGCCAGTATCCAGACCCGCAAAAAGGGCGATCCGGATTGGCAAACCACCTCCACGCTGTCCGAGGAGTAAAAACTTTGGGATGCTCCACTCGCGTCCATTCACTTGGACGAGGTGGGAACGAGCAAGCAAACTCGAGGACTCTTCAGCGGCCTCTCTGAGCGGTGCGATGATTTCAGTAACAGTAATCGGGGCGGGTAGAACACGAAGTGGCTGCTGTGTGGGGAAAAGCGCATTCATAGCGAGGTACTTGGTTGTCGCGTGCGCCTGAAAATCAGGTAGCGATCGCGAAAGCTGCGGGTTTTCCTCCAGTGAGCTGGTCGGGTCTGAATGCGTCGACCCTACTGAAATGGTATAGTATGTCAAGCGATGATCTTTCAGTCATTGCCTCTTGAACCCGCCGAAAGGTGAGGGCGATGCGATTGCCTCATCAATGACGTCGAACATGCACAGCCCATTGCCCTCGGATGACTCTACCATCTTGATTGTGTCAAATCGCGGTCCGCACGATTTCGTCCGGGATGACGGCAAGTGGGTTGCAAAGCCGGCCAGCGGAGGACTGGTGAGCATGATCGGCCCACTGGCGCGCCAGCCAAACGTGGCGTGGTTCTGCGCGGTGTCGGAACCAAAGGGGAGCGAAGGAGATCGGGACGCGCTCTTCACCACCGCGAAGGATCAGACGGATCCAGAGTTAAACGTCGTGCCGGTGCCTCTGTCCGCACAGGTCTATCACGATTACTATGGCGAGATCTCCAACCAAGTGTTGTGGATGCTCCAGCATCACCTGGTCGGCCAATTTGGATGCGCCTTCCTCGATGATGCACGGCACCTGGCCTGGTCGAAGGGTTATCTCGAAGCGAATCGCCTGATCGCCGACGCAATTGCCGCCACCGAGATCCCGGTTGGTGCTTTTCTGGTGCAGGACTATCACCTTTACCCGCTTCCTGCGCTGCTCCGAGAGCGCTTCCCGACTGTCCCCAGCCTTCACTTTACCCACATTCCATTCCCGGATCCGACGATGTTGAAGCTCGTCCCACGCCCTTGGCGCGAGAAGATCCTCCGTGGGCTGCTCGGCGCCAATGTCGTCGGTCTGCAGACTCAAGCTGATGTGCGATCGTTCCTTGCATGCTGCGAAGAGTTTCTCGGGTCAACGGTGGATCACGAGCGCACAATGATCCTTCAGGCAGGACACAACGTTCGTGTCCGGGCATTTCCGGCCAGCGTTAATCCGGAGGAGATCACAACTGTTCAGGGCACGCCGGAGGCAGCGGCTGCGAGGGAACGGCTCATCCCCGAATTGCGAGAGTTCAACATCGTTCGCGTGGACCGTCTCGACCCCAGCAAGAACCAGGCGCTTGGTTTTGCGGCATTCGGCAGAATGCTCGAGGCGTATCCCGAGCTGCGCGGTCGCGTGCGGTTTCTAGCATTCTTGATCCCCTCCCGCACCGACCTCACTGTTTATCGGGAGTACCATGGAGCCGTCTTTTCCGAGATCGCAAAGGTGAACGCGTACTGGGCGGAGGCGTGCGGCTTTGATCCCATTCAGGTCTTCTACACCAACGATCGCGCGCAAGCTTTCGCAGCCATGGAGCAGTGCGACGTCTTGCTGGTGAACTCACGGGAGGATGGGATGAATCTCGTAGTGAAGGAATGGGCAATCCTCTCCCAGAAACCTGGCGTGCTGGTCGTCTCTGAAACGGCTGGGGTTGCGTCGGAAGTGGGCGAGCACGCGCTCCTCGTGAGTCCCTTGGATCTGGAGGGAACAGCCCAGGCTCTTGCCGCAGCGGTTGTCATGCCCTCGTCAGAGCGGGCAGTTCGCTTGGAGCACATCCGCCAAGGCGTAGCACGATGGACGGCTAAAGACTGACTGGACGGGCAACTTCGGGAACTCGGTCTGCGTATGCCAAAGCCCAGCACCAAAGCTGCGACGCCGGAGGTAAAAGGCGGCAGCGGACAAAGCGTCACAGAGCGCGAGCTCGTCGTGCTCAACGCCCGCGGACTGCACGCGAGGCCCGCTGCGGCGTGGGTGCGTTGTGCGCGTGGCTACACGAGCACCGTAGAGATTCTAAAGGATGGCCAGAGCTTCTCGGCACAGAGCATCTTTGGCGTGCTCAGCGCCAACTTGAATGAAGGTGCCACCTTCATCCTCAGAGCGGAGGGTGTGGATTCCGAAGCAGCCGTTGCAGCTTTGGCGGAATTGCTCGTCGAATTCCACAAACAGGACGCCTAGCCTCGGTCCGCCTTCGGGCTTCCGCTAGTCGGTTCCATCCAGACGAATCGCGGCGATCCGTTCCATTACTCGATCGCTGAGCCGCTGATATAGCTCTCGCCCCCCACCCTGTAGATCCTCTTGTGTGAAGTGAATAGGCTGACCGACCACGATCGTGATCGGGCAGAGGCGCAGTCGACCTCCTCCGCGGGGAAAGGCCTCATGCGCTCCAAAGATCCGCATCGGAACAACGGGCGCCAACGTCTTGGCGATGACGAGTCCCAAGCCGGGCTGAGCTGGCTGGAGGTTGCCATCCAAAGTTCGCGATCCCTCTGGAAAGATGATCGTGCCGTTTCCGTTGCGCACGAGGCGAATCAAGGTTTTCAGTGCGCTCATGTCGGCGCGGTCCTGATCCACGGGAATCACATTGAACTTCGGAAAGTGAGGCCCGACGAGGGGCCAATCCATGAGCGTCTTCCGCGCGAGAAAGTAGATCTCTCGCCGTGAGGCAATCCCTGCGAAGGGTGGATCCAGATAACTCTCGTGATTCATCGCAAGGATCGCGGGACCTTGCTCGATGATTCGGTCTCGATTGACGATCTTGAAACGGAATAGTCCCTTCGCAATCAGCGTCGAGACAACGTAGCCAAACGTGTAAACTGCACCCATTACAGTGTCAGAAGCAGGCGGGCCTCTGCGCTAGAGATCGGATCGAAGGGCGAGCCCCTTCAGCTTCAGGCGACCAATGACTTCGCCTACCACTCCATCAATCGTCAGATGTGAGCTGTCGATCACATGGGAATCCTCCGCAATTGCGAGAGGCGAAGTGCGCCTTGAAGAATCCTGGCTGTCCCGCTGGCCAATGGCATCCAGCAGCCCTTGTCGCTCACGACGGCGTGCCCGTACCTCGAGGGACGCGTCGATATAGAATTTGTACGGCGTCTCAGGAAAAACCGCCGAGCCGATGTCCCTCCCTTCCATTACCACGTCGCGACCTCTGGCTGACTCGCGCTGCAGTGCGACTAGCATCTTACGGACTTCGGGGATTGCCGAGATTCGCGAGACATTGAGGTTCACAGGCTCCGTAAGGAGGTGAGGTGTCGGATCTGCGCCGTTGATGGTGAATTGCGATTCAGCATCCTCGATCACGCAACACAGCCTGGCCTCCTGCAATCGTGCAATAACCTCTTCAGCGGCTTCCGTTCCCCCGTTTTCCAAGGCATGCCAGGTTACAGCCCGATACATCGCACCGGTGTTGATGTAGGCGAAGCGAAGACGCCGCGCGAGGGTTCGGGCTACTGTGCTCTTCCCCGATGCCGCCGGCCCATCGATGGCGACGACCACGTTCTCAGAGGACGGTGTTTCCACGACGCTAGGTGTGTGGCGGGAGTGATGTCGCCACGTAGGTCTGCCGGTCCGGTGGTTCCTTCGTGATGCGCTCGAGCGTCTTGTAGAAATCGGGGTAGGACGTATTCACACAGTCCGTGTCCGTAATGATCGTCTCCCCTTCTGCGAAAAGGCCAGCGATCGCAAAGGCCATTGCGATCCGATGATCGCCAAAGCTATCCAGGCGCGCACCGTGCAGGGGCAGACCTCCCAGGATCTCCATACCGTCTTCTGTCTCCGTCACCTGCGCACCCATCGCTCGTAGATTCGTCGCGATTGCCGCAAGACGGTCAGTCTCTTTCACCCGGAGCTCGCCGGCATCCGCGATGATTGTCTTGCCCTGCGCAAGTGCTCCCGCAACGGCGAGGATTGGCAGTTCATCGATTACATTGGCGATTTCCTTGCCCTCGATGGTGGTGCCTTTTAGTCGCACCCCTTGGACTTCCACATGGCCGATCGGCTCGCCCTCTTCCGACTGTACGATCTCTCGGACATGCGCACCCATGCGGACAAGCACGGCCAGTACGCCCGTACGTGTTTCATTGAGGCCAACGTTCTTGATCAGTAGATGAGAACGAGGTTGAGCAGCCGCCGCAACCAACCAAAAGGCCGCACTGGAGATGTCGCCGGGAACTTGAAAGTCCCGAGACTCCGGCACCAAATCGCCGTGGATGGAAACGGTGAGTTCATGCTTCTGTGGCCTGACCAGAAAATACTCGAGCATCCGCTCGGTATGATTTCGACTCTGGGTTGGCTCGGTGACGCTCGTCTTCCCCTTGGCGAACATCCCAGCGAGTAGCACGGCGCTCTTCACCTGAGCACTCGCGACTGGAGTGTAGTAATGGATCGGCTGCAGGCTGCCACCTTCGATGACCAATGGTGGCCGGTCGTCTTTGCCCTCGGCAGTGACTTTTGCCCCCATCTGGATGAGGGGCTCCATCACACGTTTCATTGGGCGCTTGGAGAGAGACGCGTCTCCGACCAGGCGGCTGCGGAAAGGCTGGCCTGCGAGGATCCCGGAGAGAAGCCGCATGGTAGTGCCGCTATTGCCGCAGTTGATGTCTCCAACAGGAGCCGTGAAGGCCCGCTTCTTCCCATGGACGACCAGAGTCTCTGGCTCGGGAGTCTCAATCTCAACGCCGAGCGCTCGAATTGCAGCAATCGTACAGAGACAATCTTCGCTGGGGAGGAAACCCTTGATCACGCATGGCCCGTTGCTCATCGCGGCAAGCATGACCGCTCGATGGGAGATGCTCTTGTCACCAGGGACCTCCAGTTCGCATTGGAGCGCAGGAGCCCGGCGGATTTTCCATTCACTCATGATTGTATTCTGGGCGTCCGCAAGCGATCGCGGTGTACTTTGGCTTGCGTGAGAAAATCGTTCATTCGTGAGGGGCGGTCTGGGTGGTCGCCGCCGAGGAGTGTGATGAACTCGCGCAACTTTTCAATCATTGCCTCGGCGGATTTTTGCAAAGGCTCGCGGTTGACTGTCAGGATCTCCGTCCACATCTCCGGTGAACCTCCGGCAACCCTCGTCGTGTCGCGGAATCCCGGTCCGGCGAAGTCCAGAGCACGGGAGTTTTGCGATGAGACGACCTCTACCAAGGCCGCTGCTACGAGATGCGGGAGGTGGCTCACCAGCGCTACCGTCTGATCATGCTCCTCCGGCGAAAGCATTCGCACCGAGCAGCCCATTTTCTCCCAGAAGGTCCGAATCGCCAGGACGGCACCTGGCGCGGAATGCTGCACCGGAGTGACAATGCAGACAGAGCCATCGAACAGGGTGGCACGCGCGGCATGTACCCCAGTCTGCTCTGAGCCCGCCATGGGATGGCTTCCCACGAAATGCAGCGTGTCTCCGGTTATCGCGGAAAGGTCACGCACTACTCCAGCCTTCACACTCCCTACGTCGGTCACGATTGCTCCCGCCGGCAGGAAGCGAGCAGCCTGCTCGAGCAGCGAAGGCATGGCCCCGACGGGAACACAGAGAACCGCGAGATCTGCACCCGTGCAGACCTCTTCAAGGTCGTTCGAAACGTGGTCCCCGATGTTTAATCCGCAAAGTTCCGAGAGTGCCTCGGCACGCCTCGCCCAGAGATGAACGGTGAACTGTCCCGTACGTCGTGCCGCGAGTGCGAGGGAGCCACCGAGCAAACCGGGGCCTATGATGGCCAGCTTGGTCATCTGCAATGAAACGCCTCCGGCGCAGCGAAGGTCACGACGGTAGCTGGGAGCTTTCGCGTTCGGCTAAGGAACGAGGAAGATCTTCCCCGTATAGGGATCCTTCACTTCTGTCCCTGGCGGGAAGCCACGGACATCCACATATCCAGAGTACGGCGAGTGAGGGCTGGTGACAAACCCTGGCTTACCCGGCACCTGCTTGCCATAGTCATAGTTCGCGACGGGCGCGGCAGGAGAAGTGGTGGCGGGAGTTTCAACCACTTCCGTCGTGGTCGAAGGGGTCGTCGTCGTCTCGGTCGTCGTCGTGGATGAACCCCGGTCGCGCTCAGTCGTACGTTCCTCTCCTTCGACGACCACGTTGCGACGCTGCTCGGACGTCGGCCGGAACCCGCCCCGGTCACGCTCGCGCACTTCGACTTCCTCCATTTCTGTCTCGCAGGCCCCGAGGACCAGAATCGAGAGCAGTCCGAGACCTGACAGGGAGAGTCGCTTCATAGTTGCGGAGGTCTTTATCCAGACCTCCCGGCTGTGACAATCGCAAAAGCAGCCGTAATCACCCGCGCTCGCGCCCTCTTTAATGCTCACTGCACCCCTCCGCGGCACGCGGCAGAATGCAATCCACTACTCCGGCGACCGGAGGGCAATGATCCGGCCCTGGGTTCGAAAGAAAAGTGTCCCATCCGAAGCGGCTGGCGTCGCCATGCAAGGCTCTCCCAATTCGTTTACCGCCTTGACCGAAAACTTCTCCGACACCTCGACCACGAAGACCTGGCCTGATTCACCCGCGACAAAGAGATGACGTCCATCCGAAACCGGCGAAGCGGTGAAGCCCTGCCCACCTTTGCCAAGGCGCTCGCTGTACTTGATTGCACCACTCTTTGCGTCAAAGCACGTGAGGATGCCGTTGTCCGAGCAGGCAAAGAGCAGTTCTCCCGTGAGGATAGGTGTCTGCATATAGTTCCCCTGCCGTGCATGCACCCACGTGATGGCCTCGTTTGCCTGCGCCACGTCCGGCGGCGTGATGTCGCCCGTCGCGTCGAGGCGAATGGCCCGCATCGGGCGGAAGCGCCCGTGCGCACTGGTAAAGAAGCCGAAGCCATGGCCGACGATGGGCGTGGGTACGGGAATGTCTCCCCCGCCGTTTAGACGCCACACCTCGTTGCCCGTCGTGAAGTCATAAGCGCCCGTGTGCTTCCAGCCGTTCACGAGAATGAGTGTGCGTTCACCACTTTTAGCTACGGTCGGGGTGCTCCAAGTAGGCACGTCGTTGCGCGGCGTCCGCCAGAGCTCCCGGCCATCGGCTAGGTCATAGACGGCGAGGAAGCTGTCCGTCAGCACATCACACAGGACCGCTACTTTCCCCTCATGGATCACCGGTGAACTCGCAAATCCCCACTGCGCCGTCGGCGACTGGAAGAAAGCCGAATCCATCGGCCCGAGATCCTTCTTCCACAGAAGCTTTCCTTGCAGATCAAAACAGAAAAGTCCCTCCGACCCGAAAACTGCGACGATTCGCTCACCATCGGTTGCTGGGGTGGAATTCGCGTGAGTCCCCTTGGGGTGCCGTTTAACTCGCGGCACCGCCGTGTGCCCCAGGGCGTTCCAGAGGATCTCGCCGCTCTTCCTGTCGAGCGCCAGGAGTCTCCACTCCACAGCCTCTTGTTCATCCGCCGAAGCAATATCGCCGTAGAGTCCGAGCTTCGGTTTCTCCTGTCCGGGATAGACTGCGGTGGCTACGTACATCCGATCGCCCCATACGATCGGGCTCGCGTGCCCGATTCCCGGGATCGGCGTCTGCCACAAGACGTTCTTTCCCGTCTCGACACTCCAGTCTGTTGGCAAGGCACGAGGACCCTGTGCCGATCCGCTTGCTTGCTCCCCTCGAAACTGTGGCCAATTCGTCTGCCCCTCCGCATTTCCCAGTGCGGTCACCGCAATGAAGAGGGCGAAAAGCACGGAGCGCATCATTGGATCATGATGAACTCCTGGAACCTGCTGACAATGCTTATACCCGAGCCCAAAAGGGGGCATCGCTCAAGATGCACGGGTGATGGAGAGCTCCGGCACTCGGAGCGAATCCAGCTTCTTACTCCGCCGGTCCTCTCCCAAGTACCAAAGACTCCACATAGCCTTGGCTCTTGCTTCAGCTGTCCTTGCCTCTTCGCTGAGCCAATTCGGCTGTTGCTTGAGGGCCGAGTCTCTGTTCCGACAGGGAGAGCCGACTGGAGCGTGAGGGAATCTGGCTCGCGAGTCAGTCGCAAGTGACGTATGGACAGTAGGGAGTGACTGAAGCGACAGCGAACTATGCCTGTCGCGACAGCCGATTTGACTGGCGCGACTGGAGTGACCCGCTGTCGCGACAGCACTTCGGGCCTGCTCCGACACCGGCAGCGTACGCTGTGGTGCGTAGGCGCCCGCCTTGTGGTCAGGGGGACCGGGCACCCGCATCGAGTCCCCTTACTTATAGACCTGCCGGCCATGCGTAGCCATTCGCAAAGAACATTCCAGTTGCGTTGCTCTCATCCACGCAGCTTTGGACGCTTCGCTTCCGAGTGTCAGGTGAAAATCCGGTGACAGGCATGTGCGTTGCTACGTCGGTGCGGACCCTCGTGGAGTCTGCCACACGCAGCCACGACTCCCCCTCGTCCACGCACTCGCAGAACATGGCTCATCGTTATCACCCACTCTGGGAGAACCGGCGCTGCACAGCGCTATGGAGTGGGAAGACCATGGGGGGTATTCGGGTGGTGAACGACTATGGCCGGCGCTGCAGCCGGGCGGCCCAACTGCTGGCCCTTTCTCTTTTCCTGACTCCATGGACGAAAGGGACCTCGCTCCCCGCCGCTGGACCCGAGCCGGCCGCCATCAAAGTGGTAGAGGTGATCTCGACCATCGCACAGTATCAAGCGATCGATGCCGGCGAAGCTGCGCGCCACCATCGCGTGCGGGTGGAGGCCTGCGTGCTCTCCATTGATCCGATCAGAAACGCCGTGATGCTCGGCGATGCTACGGGTAAGCTGGAGCTCGATCTACCGCCGGGAAGCCCCTCGCTCCAAGCGGGCCAGCAGGTTTGCTTTGAGGGACAGACGGACGCGAAGACCACGCGCTACCCTGCCAATCCGGACAGGCGCGTCCATCTCCCCACGCTTGAGGCTCCCCCCAATTCTGGCGTCCCCCACGTTGCTCGGCTGCGTGGATTCCTCCATCCGCCGTCCACGGGCGAGTATACCTTCTGGATTGCGAGTGACGACGATTCGGAACTGCTGCTCAGCAAAAGTGCCGAGCCTGCGGATGCCGAGCGGATTGCCTACGTGAGCGGCTGGATATCGGTGTCGCGGAACTGGGACCAGACCCCCTCGCAGCGTTCGGCTACAATAACTCTCGATAAAGGGCAGACCTACTACCTGGAGGTGCGCCATCGCAACGTGAACGGCCCTGACTTCTGCGCGGTCGCCTGGCAGGGTCCGAACCTACGACGCGATGTAGTGGAAGGCAGGTACCTCTCTCCATGGACATCCGCGGGCCTGAGGGAAGATCCATCCTCTCCCGCTCTCGGCTCCATCCTCATGGAGAGCTGGCCTGGGCTCTACAGCACTCTGGGCGATCTCGCGAGCGAACCTTACGGTCCCAGCGTTCCAACGATCGCAAACCTACGGCTCACCCTGCTGCGCAACCGGCCGGAAACAGCCCGGAAAGTTTTACCTGAGGAACCAATGCCTCCCGGTGAGGCCCACGAATGGCGCGAGGTAGAGGGGAACGTGACCGCCTTGGCCCAGACCCCTTCGGGCGCAGTTCTGGAGCTTTCGCAAGGCAACCGCCGAATCACGCTGCAAGTAGATGATCCACGCGCGGGCACGTCCCTCTCCGCGCTGCGGGGTGCCAGCATCCGAGCGCGCGGCTTCTGCCACGCCGTGCTGAATGTGCGAGGGCAGCGGATTGCCGGGAAGCTCGTGGTACCTCGCGTGGAGGACCTCAGCCTAATCGAGGGGTCCGAGCTGCCGATCACCCGCCTCAGCCAGATCTTGGACGGGCACGCCGCCCCACCGGAGGGGCAGCAGGTCCGGGTGATTGGCCGTGTAATCGAGGCTGGCAATGGCGTCCTCGTAATCGATGACGGTGCAAAACAGGTCACCGGCTATATTTCGCAAGATGGAGTGGCGTGGACGGAAATAGGCTCGACCAGCCTCCGGCTAGATAGCTCTGTGCTTTCAGGTCTCGCGGTCTGCTCTCATGACAATTCCGCGCTGGCCACCGCGACCTTCTCCGGGACTGAAGGAATCGGCACCGAATGGAAGAGCGGAGACGTGGGTGCGCCGGGGCAAGCTGGTTACGCCGATTTCAACGGAGCGAAGTTCGTTATTCAGGGCTCCGGCGCGGACATCTATAACGACACGCAACAGTTTCACTATCTGCACCAGCCGCTGGAGAGAGACAGCACGATCGTCACCCGCCTGGACTCCCTCGAAGCCCAGGGCTCGCTTGCGAAGGCGGGAATCCACGTCCGGGAGAACCTTACCCCGAACTCGAGTTTCGCCAGCCTGGCGCTCACTGCCACCAATGGCGTGGAGTTCCAATATCGAGGCGCGGATGAAGGCCGAACAGTGGAAATACAGGCAAAGGCCCAAGTCCCCTGCTGGCTCAAGCTCACGACCAGCAGCAGGACGCTAGCCATCAAACTGGCTGGAAATGAGGAGCTGCCCCAACTTGGGCAGGCGGTCGAAGTAGTAGGACGGATGGCATGGGATGTACAAGGGGCGTCCCTCGAAGGAGCCTTCTCCCGCATCACCGACCACCGCTGGGCCCGCGCTCCGCGCCTGCGCTCCCTGGATTTGACGAAGAAGGCGAGCCAGCCACTCCATGGCCGGCCTGTTCGCATTCGCGGACTGGTGATCGACGCCAAGCCCGGGTCGCTCACGATTGACGACGAGCTCAACGAAGTAAGCGGTCAGGCTTCGAAAGACGGAATAGCTTGGGTCACTGCGGCCAACGTCACTATGACCATGAGCAGCTCGGCGCACATCGGGCTGACGGTGACCTCCCACGACGGCACACGCCTCAACACCGCTGCGTTCTCCCAGGTCACCGGGCTGGGCTCCGACTGGACGAGCATGGATATCGGCAACCCCGAGAAGGTCGGAAGCACCGTGGCACAAGGTACGGGATACATCGTGCAAGGAGGAGGCTGGGACCTGGCGTCGCACATTCAGGAGTTTCAGTTCGCATACCGGCCACTTTACGGCGCGCCTACCATGGTGGCGCGGGTGGATTCCATGGAGGACACTCACCCGTGGGCGAAAGCCGGTGTTCAAATCCGCGAGAACCTTGCCCAAGACTCCAAGTACGCTCTCCTGGCCCGCCGCCCGGATGGGGCGGTGATCTTCGAAACTCGCCGCACAAATGACGGACCCACTGATCCCTCCAGCATTCTGGAAGACGGCGTCTACCCTTGGCTGAGGCTCTCCCGCAGGCATCACCTCATACAGGTAAAGACCAGTGGGGAGGTCGAACCGGTGTCCGTGGGACAATGGATTGAGGTTTTCGGAATCCTCGAGTGGGATGAAACGAGCCCCTTCATCCACAGTGCCACGTATCGCGCGGAGGCTACGCTCGTACCCACAACGGAGGTGGAGAGCTCCATGGAGGAAGCTCAGAAGCAAGTCGTTGCCACGGTAAGCGAGCTCTGGCAGATGCCGCTCGACGAAATCCGGAAAGGACATCCCGTGAAAATCCGCGGCGTTGTGACGTTTCGCGATGGGAATCACCTAATGGTCCAGGATTCCACCGCTGGGATCTACGTCAACGATCGGGAGCAAACCTTCCCCCATTTCGAGATCGGAGACCTCGTGGAGATCGAAGGCCGGAGCCATCCCGGCGACTTTTCTCCCACCATCATCGCAAACAGAATTAATCGGCTCGGCACGGGCAAATTCCCCGACCCGCTTCCTCTTTCCCTGAGCCAGCTCCTCGCAGGCCGCAAGGAATGCCAGTGGGTAGAAATGAGAGGCGTGGCTCGGTACGTAGCTGGCAACAAGATGACGCTAATGATGGAAGGGGGGACTATCCATGGGGAATTCGCCACCAACCTGGACGCAGCGGCTACAGAGCAGCTCCAGGGAGCCTTCGTGCGGGTTCGCTGCGTGAGCGCATCTCAATTCAACGACAAGCGCCAACTGCTCGGGATGCGGCTCCTGATCCCCTCCGCCGCACACGTCACGGTCGAGCGCGAGGCGTTGCGCGATCCGTTCCGCGGCTCGCCCGAAGAGATCGGGAGCCTCACGCGTTTCGACGCACAAGGACAACAGACACGCTTCGTGCAAGTAAAGGGGACCGTCACGTATGCGGGGAATCAGACCGTGGTCCTTCAAGACGCAACAGGTGGGCTCAAGCTTCTCACGAAAGCACCCGCAAGCGTTACTCCTGGGGATGAGATCGAAGCGGCAGGCTGGCTCGTCATTCGCGATCGCGCGACGACTTTGCGGGAAGCGCTGACTCGGAAGACCGGGATGACCCTGCCGGTTGCGCCCGAACAGATCGGAAAGGCAGGCTTCAATGCTCCTGATTACGCATCCAAGCGCATCCAGCTCCAAGCCCTTTTCCTCGGACGTTTGCACGACGGTGCGGACGAACTCCTCCAGCTCCAGATTCAGAACCGCGTCTTCCGTGCGGTGCTCCCTTCAAGTCAGGGCTTCCTGGGAGAGATCGAGCGCGGAAGCACCCTGGAACTCACGGGCACCTGCAATCTCCTGCCGGGGCGGATTGACGACGGCCCCGAGCCGACCAGCAACTTCGAACTGCTGCTCTCATCGTCGGGCGACGTGACCGTGCTCCATCGGCCCGCCTGGTGGAACGCCCGCCGGATCCTCTGGATCTTCGGAACCCTGCTCGCTATCACGACAATCGCCGCCACCTGGATACTCCTTATTCTTCGGAAGAACCGCGTGCTCCGGCGGACGCGGGACGAGCTGAACGATGCGCATCAGGCATTGCAGCAAGTGAACGATGCGCTGGAGCAGCGGGTCGATGAGCGCACTTGGGAACTGAACCAAAAGTCGCGGGAAGCCGAGCACGCCCGCAGAACGGCGGAAGCCGCGAACCGTGCAAAGTCCATGTTCCTGGCGAATATGTCGCACGAGATCCGCACGCCCATGAACGGAGTCATCGGCATGAGCAACCTGCTCCTGGATACCAAACTCACGCCGGAGCAACGCAGCTTCACGAACACGGTAAAGCAAAGCGGTGAGTCGCTGCTCACCGTAATCAACGACATCCTCGATTTCTCGAAGATCGAGGCAGGTAAGCTGGAGTTCAATCAGACGCCTTTTGATCTGCGGGAGCTGGTCGAGAGCACTCTCGCACTTGTCTCGGAGCGTGCGCACGCGAAAGGAATCGCGCTCTCGTGCATCCTGCCCCCCGGTGCTCCATCGAAGCTCATTGGCGACTGTGACCGCATTCGGCAGGTGCTGCTAAACCTGCTCAGCAATGCACTCAAGTTCACCGAACAGGGCGCGGTGGTATTGAAGATTCAGCTACAAGAGAAGAGTGATCTCGGAGTCAGCCTGCGCATCGAAGTGCGCGACACCGGAATCGGCATCTCGGCGGAAGCCCAGCAGCGTCTGTTCAATGCCTTTGAGCAGGCGGACCAATCCACTACTCGCAGGTACGGAGGCACCGGCCTCGGCCTAGCCATTTGCAAGCGCCTGGTAGAGATCATGGACGGCCGGATCGGCGTTGAGAGCGAGCCCGGTCACGGTGCCTGCTTCTGGTTCACCATGCGGCTGCGTGAGCAACCTGCCGGGGCACCAACCGGGACCACACCGCCACCGATCCGCACGGAATGCCCGCCACTGAAGATCCTCCTCACCGAGGACAGCAAGGTGAACCAGCAGATTGCGCTCGTGCAGCTGCGCAAGCTGGGACATTCGGCAGACATCGCATCCAACGGGCTGGAAGCACTCGAGGCTATTAGTCATAAGAAGTACGACCTCATCCTTATGGACTGCCAGATGCCCGAGATGGACGGCTATGATGCAACACGCCGCATTCGCCACCTCACCGATGGAAACCAGGCCATCCCGATCATCGCCATGACTGCACACGCCATGCAGGGCGACCGGGAAATCTGCCTGGCAGCCGGCATGGACGACTACGTGACCAAGCCCGTGCGTGTGGCCGATCTTGACGAGGCGATCTGCCGGACAATTGAACGGCTTGCGGTCGCAGGTGTTCCGGGTGACTGAACCCGCCCGAGGCTGACCGGATTTGCATCTTGTTGCGGATGCGCGTGAACCAGTATGCCACGCGGACGCCACCCTCTTTGATTGTGCCCGCCGTTTCACTAGCGCCCCTGCCCTGCTCCCCCGCCGCGCTGGGGCTACTGCGGGAGATCTTGTAAATCCATCCCATGGATTTGCCAGCGAGCACGGCGTTAATTTCGGCAACGCCTCCGGAATCCAAGGCGCTCCCGGCGTTCCCGTGGATACCGGTAGCCGTCGTGGGGCTCGCATTACTCCTGCGCGTGGCTTGGTTGGGAATTAAGCCGGCGCACTTCGACGAGGGGGTGAATGGGTACTTCGTGGATGAGATGGCGCGGGATGGTTTCTATCACTACGACCCGAGCAATTTTCACGGGCCGCTCCATTTCTACGCACTCTTCCTGGCGCAGACGCTCCTGGGACGGGATGTATGGGTGCTGCGGCTGCCGATCGTGCTCGTGAGCACGGGGTGCGTGGCAATGATGTTCGCGTATCGCCGCTTCTTCGGTGCGGGGACGTGCACGCTGGCGGCAGTCGCCATGGCAGTGTCACCAGGGATGGTCTTCTATGGACGCTATGCGATCCACGAGAGCTGGCTGGTGCTCGCGCTCATGGTCACGGTCTGGGGGATGCTAGCGCTCTACTGGGAGCGGACGCGGATCGCCGTCTGGGCAGTAGGGCTGGGGATTGCGGGGATGATCCTGACCAAGGAGACATACGTGATTCATGGGATCGCGCTGCTGCTGGCAATACCAACCCTGCTGCTCGTGGAACAGTTCACCCCCTCCGCACCCGTGCTGCCGCGACCGCCGCGCCGATGGACAGGTCGGGATCTCGCGGTCTGCACAGCAGCGTGCTGCGGGCTGGTGATCTTCTTCTATACTGGCGGGCTGCTTGATTGGCCGGACTACTCGCGGCTATACGAGGATCCGCCCCGCCACGTGGGCTCGATCGCAGGGCTGTATGAGACTTTCCTGATCTGGACGCGCACCGGGATGTCGGGGGAGAGCGGGCACGAGAAGGAGTGGTTCTACTGGCTCGAGCTGCTCGCTCGGTACGAATGGCCGGCCGCACTGGGGCTGCTGCTCTCACCGCTGGTGCTGAAGGCTCACGTGAGCCGCGCGCTGCGCTACGTGACGATCGCGGGCGTGGGCACGCTCGTGGCCTACAGCAGCATCCAATACAAGACGCCATGGTGCCTGCTGCCCATCATCTGGCCCTTTTACCTGCTGCTCGGACGGGCTCTGCTTTATGCTGCCGGGCGACTGGATCGGTGGATCTCGTATGGGGTGCTGGTGCTGCTCATCGGCGGCTCGTTCCTCCAGTGCTTGCGGTTGAACTTCCGGAATTACGCGGATGAAGCGGAGCCCTACGTCTATGTTCAGACGCTGCCGGACATTCGCAAGCTGACGGACCCGCTGCTCGCGCTGGCGGGGGCTGACCCCGCAAACTATCATCTACCCGGCCACTTGCTGCTGCCTTCGCACGATCTGCATCCGCTGCCGTGGATGCTGGCGGATTTCACCCATATCGGCTTCGGTGACGACGAGCAAATTCCCGAGCAGATGGACGTAGGCTTCCTGCTCGTGGAGGATGCGATCGTAGCCGACGTGGAGGAAAGGCTGCGGGAGAGCTACTTCAAGGAGAGCTTCGTGCTGCGCGGGAGTTGGGGGAACTCGGCGACTCTGTATCTGAATGCGTCGATCTTTGGAGTGCTCTTCCCTGGACGTGAGCCGGATTTCGTTCCGCGGTCGGTGCCGGAACACACAGTTCAGGAAGCGGGAGATGCGCAATTCCTGTTGGACGATGAGGTGAAGACCACTGTGGAACCATGATCTTCGCGATTCCAGTCCTCTGCGGTGTGAGCACGGCGGTGCTCGTGGCGATTGTGCTCGGCTTCATCGGAGGCGGGCTTTCCGCGCAGACTGCAGCAGCTTCGCTGTGCGCAGGCTCCGGGCTGGCGGCAATCATGTACTGGCGTCAGCGGGACGAAGCCGTGTTGATCCGAGGGCTGAATCTCTGGGAATCCGGTGCGGTGCTGCTCTTTACGCTCTTCGCACTGCGCGCGTTTCTCTGGTTGGTTTTCCGGGAAGGTGATGCGGTCAAGGTGCTTTCGCCGAATAACCTCGGCGACCTATCGCTGCACCTCACGTACATCCACCAGCTCGCGAATGGCGCGCCCTTCTGGCCGGAGAATCCGATCCTTGCGGGCTCACGGCTTACCTATCCGCTCGGGGTGGATCTCTTCAATGCACTGCTCGTGCTCGCGGGTGCGGATACGCTGCGCAGTCTCGTGTGGGTAGGACTCGCCGGATCGCTGCTCACGGGACTGGCGCTCTGGCGCTGGGGTGGTGCGTTCGTCGTGACGGGCTTTCTCTGCGCGGGCGGACTGGCGGGCTTCGCGGTCTTTCGGTCTGGTGAAATGGCGGACTACCAGGCGGAATTTGCGTGGAAGAGTCTGCCGCTGGCCCTCTTCGTCACGCAGCGAGGGCTGCTCTTTGCACTACCCGCCGGGCTGGCGCTGCTCTGCTCCTGGCGCGCGCGCTTCTTCCCCTCAGACGACGGAGAAAAGCCGCTAGCGACGTGGGTGGAGGTGCTGCTGTATGCATCGCTGCCGGTGTTTCACCTGCACACCTTCCTGTTCTTTTCGATCCTGCTGCTCGCCTGGTTCATCGTGAACATCCCGGCACGCGGGGCACTGTTGCGACTGGTTGGGATGGCTTTCGTTCCGGCGAGCGCGCTCGTATTTCTCGTGACCGGAAATCTCAGCGGACCGGCGCTGCTCGGGTGGATGCCCGGATGGATGCAGAGCGATCCAGATTGGGGCACCTACAGCCGCGAGACGTTGGGGATCAGCTCGCCGTTGCTGAGCGCGCCGCTCTTCTGGCTGGTGAACTTTGGGTTCCTCCCGTTCTTTGTCGCGGCGCTGGTAAGCCGGGTGGCGGTGGTGCCGGAGCATCAGTGGACGCGGGCTGCGGTTTTCCCCGCACTGGGGATCTTCCTGCTCTGCTGCCTGGTGCGCTTCGCTCCGTGGGAATGGGACAACACAAAGCTGATGCTTTGGTCGTACCTGATCGTGTTGCCCTTCCTTTGGCGCGATCTCATCTCTAACTGGGCGATGCCGTGGCGGGCGGCGGCGTGCTTTGCGCTCTTCTGGTCGGGCTTCGTGTCGCTGCTCGGAGGGTTGGACAGCACGCAACGCGGGTACACAATCGCGCAGCGGTCGGAGGTGGATGCAATGGTGGAGCCGCTCCGCAGGTTGGCGCCGGACGATCGCTTCGTCGCGCAGCCTACCTACAATCACCCACTCCTGCTCCTCGGTCGGCCGCTGCTGCTTGGGTACACGGGCCACATCTGGAGCCATGGGTACTCGTGGCAGGAACCACTCGCGCGAGTGGAGAGCATCCTGCGCGGCGAGGAGGGCTGGCGGGAGCGCGCGATCGGAGCAGGTGCGCGCTACCTTTTCTGGGGTAGTCGCGAAGCGGAGGCATTTCCGGCTTCCACCCAGCCGTGGCGTGAGGAGCTGCCGGTGGTTGCGACGGGCACTTGGGGAACCATCTACGACCTGCGCCCCGGGCCCGACATGGAGCGGCTCGGGCCACAGATTACACTCGCGCCGTAGCTGCGCTGGGATCGCTAAGCACGATCGTTCCCTCCGCGACCACGTGTTCGCCGACACGCGCGCTCGTTTCAAACTGCAACAATCCGCCCACCCCGCCGATCTTGCGCGCCCAGAGGATCACGATGTCGTCGGGGCGGACAGCGCGGAGGAACTTCATGGAGCGGATCGCCGACAGGAGGTACGCCTTGCCGGGCTCGCCGGCTGCGATGCCCGCAGTCTGCGCGAGCGCTTCCGTGAGGAGGACGCCAGGGACCAGCGGATCGCCAGGGAAGTGTCCACGGAACACGTCGAGCGTCGCAGGGAAGGTCTTCCTGCAGGTAGCGGATTCACCCGGAATCAGCTCCAGTACGGCATCGACGAAGACGAACGGCTCGCGATGCGGAAGGCCGAGTGCGAGGGGGTCGAGTTCGCTCACTGCGCAGCACCCGCCTCGCCCGGCACGAAGTAGGCGAACTTCCAGCTCCCCTGGATGATGCGCATACCTGCGCGGTACCCCGAGTAGTTTGCATCACTCACCACCTGAGCCGGCGCGACCATGTAGAGATCATTAGCGACGAACTGCTCGCGAAGCACGAGATCCAGCTGCGGCCAGAGGTTCATCTGCTCCCAGTAGTCAAAGGCCGTCTCCCCAGCTGGTGCTGGATCCCAGCGATACCCAAAATCGGGCGTCATTAGCGAGGTGAGCATCGCACGATCCTTCTTCCCTACCGCCGTGCGCAAGCGGCCCAGGAATGCTTGGAAAGCCTGGTCCCGGCTTTGGTCCTTGAGCGGCTTTTTGTCATCTTCCTCTTTCTTCTTATAAGGAGTCTCGCACCCAGCAAAACTGGCCACGATCAGCACACCGAGAAGCAACAAGCGGAGGGTCATTTCAACGAGATAGCCGCGTGGTCGTAGGAGAGGCGAGCGGAATGTCAGCAGGCCTTTGCCGCGAGCTGCACGGCAGACTGGCACTCCCGCTGCCTCTGCACTAACAAGTGCGCCTCTCCCCTCATGAAGAAGTTCTTTTCCGTACTCCTCTGGCTGGCGGTCGCAGTGATCGGAGCCGGCGCCTACGCGACGCTCGCGCTCCATCGTGGGGAGCATCTCAATTCGGTCTTCATCCTCACTGCCGCACTCTGCACCTACGCGATTGGCTATCGGTTTTACTCGAAGTGGATCGCCGCCAAGGTGCTGATGCTCGACGACCGCCGCGCGACTCCCTGCGAGGTGCACGACGACGGGAAGGACTTCGTAAAGACGAACAAGTGGATCGTCTTCGGTCACCACTTTGCCGCGATCTCCGGTCCAGGGCCACTGGTTGGGCCAGTGCTCGCGTCGCAGTTTGGCTACCTACCCGGGACGCTGTGGATCCTCATCGGGGTCCTGCTCGGCGGCGCCGTGCAAGACATGGTGATTCTCTTCTGCTCGATGCGACGCGATGGAAAGTCGCTCGGGCAGATGGTAAAGGAGGAGCTGAACTCGACGGCTGGCTTCATCGCGCTTGTGGCGATCCTTGCGATCATCGTGATTCTCCTGGCGGTGCTCGCACTGGTGGTCGTGCGTGCGCTGGCCGAGAGCCCGTGGGGCGTCTTCACGGTCGCGGCCACGATCCCGATTGCAATGCTCATGGGCGGGTACCTGCGCTATTTCCGAATCGGGAAGGTCATGGAAGCAACGGCTATTGGGGTGATCCTCCTGCTGCTCGCAGTGTGGGGTGGGAAGTTTGTTCACACCTCGCCGGATCTCGCGCGCGCCTTCACGCTCACGGCCGAGCCGCTGGCCTGGGCAGTGATCCTGTACGGCCTGGCAGCCAGTGTGCTTCCCGTTTGGCTGCTGCTTGCGCCGCGGGACTATCTCAGCACCTTCATGAAGCTCGGGACAATCGGTGCCCTCGCGGTTGGCATCTTCCTGGTGCTCCCCGATCTGCAGATGCCGAAGATCAACGCGGCGTTCATGGATGGCTCGGGCCTGGTGGTCGCCGGAAAGATCTTCCCCTTTTGCTTCATCACGATTGCCTGCGGCGCCATCTCCGGCTTTCACACGCTCATTGCGAGTGGGACCACGCCGAAGATCATCAGTCGCGAGAGCTACGTGCGCCCGATCGGCTATGGCGCGATGTGCCTGGAATCCCTCGTCGCCATCATGGCGTTAATCGCTGCCTGCACGCTTGATCCGGGCGTGTACCTCAGCATGAACATCAAGGGCGCACCTGACGTAACGGTCGCACAAGTGACCGCCCTTGGTTTCCCGGTGACCGTCGCGCAGATGGAAGAACTCGCGCGCACGACCGGTGAACACTCCCTCTTCGGACGGACCGGCGGCGCGACAACGCTCGCCGTAGGCATGGCGCAGATCTTCTCCCGCGTAGTCGGCGGGCGCGGATTGGATCTCTGGTACCACTTCGCGATCATGTTCGAAGCGCTCTTCATCCTTACGACCATAGATGCCGGTACACGGGTCGGGCGCTACCTGTTGCAGGACTTTCTCGGGACTGCGTGGAAGCCGCTCGGGGACACGAAGAACGTGTATGCGAACCTCTTTGCGAGCGTTCTGCTCGTGGCCGGATGGGGGTACTTCCTCATCCAGGGAGTGAACGATCCGCTGGGCGGGATCAACTCGCTCTGGCCGCTCTTCGGTATTGCGAATCAGCTACTCGCTGCAATCGCGCTCTGCCTCGGTACGACGATCATCCTGAAGATGCACCTCCCCGCCACGCCAGCAGAGGCCGCGGTGCGCACTCCCAGGCCCGTGTACGCGCTGGTCACGCTGCTGCCGCTCGTCTGGTTGCTCACCGTCACGCTCACCGCGGGGTATCAGAAGATCTACCACCACGATCCACGGATCGGATTCCTGGCGAAGACTCGCGCTTTGGATCTCGCCTTGCCACAGCTCGAGGCAGCGGTCGCCACCGCCGCACCCGACCAGGTCGAAGCCGCTCGCAAGGTCGTCCGCAACAATCGGACGGAGCGGTTCAATCAGCAGGTGGACGCAATTGTTGCAGGCATCTTCATGGTGCTCGTCTCAGTGATCGTAGTGCTCAGCGTGCGCGAGTGGCTCCTGCTGCTCGGGCGCAAGAAGCTCGCGCAACTGCGCGAGACAGAACCTGTATGGCTCACGCCCTCCGAGCTCCTCTCGGAGAAGCCGGTGCATCTCTTTGGACTCTTTGCGCTCGGATGCGCGCTGCTCGAGGAGATCTCCGGTGAGGCAGCGATCACCCGCGAGCAGGCCGCGGCCATCGCTTGCAATTGCGAGGAGGCACAAACCTTCCGTGGGCGGCAGAATGTGTACCTCACCAGCACAGATCGCCGCTTCTCTGGCGTGACTCGTTGCTGCTGAGTGGGCGCGATGAAGTTCGGGATCTACTCCTTCTACAGCGCGCTCCAACCGCGCTTCCGCCGGAATCGGCGCCGCTTCTTCCTCGAGCGCTTCCAGCCTACGGACGCTACCACCATCCTCGATGTCGGTGGGAACGTGTACGACTGGAGCGACCTCCTCGTCTCTCCACAGATCACGATCCTCAACGTCGCAGCCACTGATCCATCGAGCGAATACCCGGCGCACTTCACCTACCGGCAGGGCGACGGCCGTGCACTCCCCTTTCCCGCGCAGAGCTTCGACATCGTGTACTGCAACAGCGTCATCGAGCACCTCACGCACTTCTCTGATCAGCAGCGTCTCGCCGCGGAATGCCTGCGCGTTGGACGGCGCGTCTTCGTCCAGACGCCGAACCGCTGGTTCCCCGTCGAGCCACACTTCCTCTCGCTCTTTCTCCACTATCTCCCAAAGCGCGCCCAGCGACCTCTCTACCGCCACCTTTCACTCCGCGGACTTCTGCGGGCGAATGACGACGTGGACCTGACGACGCTCTTTGATGAACTCCGCCTTCTCTCAGCGCGCGAGATGCGCGCGCTGTTCCCCGGCTGCGAGATCCACAAGGAGCGGCTCCTGGGATTAACCAAGAGCCTGATCGCAACTCGCACCTAGCTCGCGAGCAGCCTGGCAAGAATGTCGCCGACCACGGCCGGGTTCGCCTTGCCTTGCGAGAGCTTGATCACCTGCCCCTTCAGAAAATTGATCGAGGCCAGCTTGCCCGCCCTATACTCCGCCACCGCCTTGGGGTTGTTATCGATCGCCTGCTGACACAGACCTTCCAGAGCACCGACGTCGCTCTCCTGCTTCAGCCCTTTCTCCTCCACGATCACGCCGGCTGATTTGCCAGTGGCAAACATCTCAGCGAAGACTTCCTTTCCCTGCTTTCCGCTGATGATTCCGACGTCGATCAAGTTCACCAGCTCGTCCAAGGCGTCCGGCGCGATCGGGCAGTCCGCCAGGGTATGGCCTGTATCGCCAATGGCGCTCGAGAGATCATTCAGGATCCAATTGGCGATGTTCTTCGGCTTCTTTGCACCCTTCGCAGCCGCTTCGAAGTAAGTGACCAGCTCTAGGTCATTTGCCAGCACGCTCGCATCGTAGGGCGTGACTCCGTACTGCTCGATGAAGCGTTCCCGCTTCTCGCTCGGCAGTTCTGGCCGGCGTGCTCGTACCTCCGTCATGAAGACCGACGTCTTTACCGGGAGAAGGTCCGGGTCTGGGAAGTAGCGATAGTCGTGCGCGGACTCCTTCACTCGCATCAGCGACGTCTGGCCGGTTGCATCGTCCCAGCGACGCGTCTCCTGCTGCAGCGTTCCACCGTGCCCCAGTACCTCCATCTGCCGCGTGATCTCATAGGCTAGCGCGCGCCGGACACCGCCTATCGAGTTCATGTTCTTGATCTCGATCTTCGTTCCAAGCTCCTCCTGTCCTTCAGGTCGCACCGACACGTTGCAGTCGCAGCGCATCTGCCCTTTCTCCATATCGGCAAAACTGACCCCACCATAGACGAGGATCTGCCGCAGCGAGGTCAGAAAGGCAAACGCCTCCTCCGGTGAATCAATGTCCGGCTCAGACACAATCTCCATGAGCGGAGTGCCCGCGCGATTGAAGTCGATCCCGGAACTCGTCTCGAAGTGAAAGCTCTTCGCCACGTCCTCTTCCAAGTGAATGCGCACCAGCGCCACGGCCTTCCCCGGGCGTACGATACTCTTCTGCGCGTCCTTCGGATAGGCGAGGTCGTGCAGCGGCACCCGTCCGCCCACGCAGATCGGCTGGTCGTACTGAGAGATCTGGTAGTTCTTCGGCATGTCCGGGTAGAAGTAATTCTTCCGGTCGAACTTGCAGATCTCTGCGACTTCGCACCCCAGCATCAGCCCGGTCAGCGCCGTCATCTTGAGTGCCTCCTCGTTCATCACCGGCAGCGCGCCCGGGTAGCCGAGACATACCGGACAGGTATGGCGGTTCGGTTCCGCCCCGAACTCCACGGCGCACCCGCAGAACATCTTCGAGTGCGTCTTTAGCTGAACGTGAACTTCGAGTCCGATCGTCGGGATGTATTTACTGGCCATGGAAGGAGGTCGAATATCGGAACACTATTGCGGCGCCCCGAGCCTGGCGGAAGCAGTACGATGCGCGTGCACCAACACTGGCAGCGCGCGCTACAACTCTTCGCGGCGAGGAGCGGGGCGGTTGTCCGGTGAACTCACCGCGTAATCAAGCGCTTTCTGGAACTCCAACTGACGCACCAGCTCCATGATCTCGGGGTCGTTCGTCATACTCACCACCCGCGGGTTTCGCATCAGCGAAAGGAAGTCACGATCCAGTGCGGCCCGGGCAATCTCAGGATCGTCACGGAGCGCGATCATCTTCGGGTGAGTGATCAGTGGCGCGACTCCAGGAAAGTCCACGAAACGCTTCGTGGTGTGCGCATCCGAAACCACTGTGCCGATCTGCTCGATCGTTGAATAAACCGTCCCCGGGATGGGGTCCATCTGCTCAATCACCGCACCCGCCGGCCCATGCTCCAGCGAGTGCTTCATCTGAGTCAGCCCGCGAGCCACAGCTCCCGGCTGGCGAGATGAGGAGGCCGACCCACGAGGCCGGATCTCAACGTTCCCACCTGCTCGAGTTGCCGACGTTCCTTGCTCCGTGAGAGTCCCGAGTACCCGAATTCCAAGCATCGCCACCCAGACCAGAAAGATCCCCACGAGCATCCCCGCAAACGCTCCGGCCGCACCATACCCGAACCTGACTACTCCGACGCTCTGATCGGATGTCTTCTTGAAGAGCACGGCACTGGCGAGCGAAATTGCCACGAAGACCACGATCCCGATCAGCGCTCCGCCGATTGCCATCAGCAGCGGATCCGGGAAGCCCAGCGGGCGAAGCGCAGGTGCCAGCTTTGGGCCGCCTAAATATGCGCACGCATACGCCACCACCACTGCGAGGACCTTTATGACCACGCGGACCACCCCCATCTGCCACCCGCGGACCATCTGATAGAGGATGAACGCCGCCGCCCCCCCGAGGAAAAGCATCTGCCAGGAATCAAAGGTAGACTCAGCCATCGAAGGCGCAGGTTCCCACACAACTGGGTGGGGTGCAATGCGTGAGCACTAGGTCGACAAGCAAAACTCGCTCACTTCGCCGTTTCACCTCTGCGTAAGAGAGCTTCGAACTGCGTAAAGAACCTTGGCCCCGACGCCCGTGTGGTTGATCCACGAGAGCGGGTCAGGAGATCGCATCCAGTCAGCCGACCTGATGACAACAAGTCTGCAGTCCAGTTGCCTTCGAGTAACATGACGGAAGGTTGTCGCTTCCTTCAATGACCCGACCTCGCCGCTACTGACGGCAACATCCCCTAAAAATCGACCCAACCTCGAGTTCGATCTACCCTCCCTTCCCTCAAAATGAGGGAACGGACCCACTCCCGATACCCAACCTCCGAGTTCCCGAGTCTCAAGCTTGCGACAGATTGAGGGAAGCTCCGAGCAATTTCAGGGAAGCTTCAGTATCGGCATAGGGAAGCTCCGAGTTCCAACTACTCAAGCTCCGCACTATTTTGGGGTACCTTGCCCCTTTTATCTCGGAGCTCCCCTCTCCGGGAGGGAAGCTCCCCCATCCAGGAGGCACCGTTCCCCCATATAACTGGAAGCGATTCCGACACGCATCTCAGCTTTGCCACAAAATGAGGGAAGCTCCCGTCGAAACGAGGCTCCGTTGAGTAGAAGTAACTCGGAGCTTTGAGTTCCAGATGGGCAATTTCTGCCGAAAACGACTGGTTTACGAGGGTTGTTCGCCTGAACACTCCCATGGCGTGGGAGGTGCTAGCATTTCCTGCGAGCGAGGCCGTCCGTTGCCCGTCCGACGACCTTACCTCCTCAACCTCACCTGCGAGGCAACTTGCACTCGCCTACCCGGAGTGTTGTCCCTCCCAACTGGTAGCCCGGACATTCGTGTCCGGAGTTTCAAAAACACCTAAACCGTCGAACCAAGTCACCGCTCCCGCTTCTAACGCTTAAACCTCCGATCTCTTCCGCGACCTCCTCAACCCAACGGGCTCCGGACCGCGGATCAGTCGGCGAGACCTCTTCCAGGGTTTCGGCTTGCTGGCCGCCGCAACAGGCGGCAAGGTTATACTTCTGTGACGGATGCTAGCAGCAACTTTTAGGAGCGAAGCGAGGAACAGGCTGTAGACTAGCAGGCCGCATCTAGTTCGGCGATGCCTCGCGCACTCTAATATGAAAGCGTTTGTCGGTCTCATCTCGTTGGCCATCGCACACCTTTTGTCCGCAGCCGAGCCGGTCGCCGTCCCTAGTTCCGACTCGCCCAACGGTGCATTCACGATTCGATTGACCCACGATCGCGCCAAGGAAACCGACCCGCCAAGCAATGCAGCTCCCGACGTTCAGATCGTCGCCACCGCCAGCAACAAAGTTTTGGCAGACTTTCCTTTTGCCGCAGATCCAACCTCAGACCTTCAACCGCTCCGCACAAAGATCAGAACACACTGGAACAGTGACGGCTCGATCGTGGCGCTCACCTTCTCCGAACGGTTCTACACCCATCTCGTTGTTTATCGCCTCCAAGGCACTTTCGCTGCCCCCGAAACATTCGTGACTGTTACGCTCCCCAACACCGGAGCGGTGATTAAAGCGATGATTCCACGCTTCAAGGAGTTCCGCTCTCGGTGGCACCATCACTTCCAAGGCTGGCCTGGTCGCAACACCATTCAGTTTTCTGCGGGCACTGGTGCGCTCATCGAACCGTTTGCTGACGGCGACGTTGGCTTTTGGGCGGTGTATTCCTTCACCGTGGACATCACCAATCCAAAGACACCCGTCATCAAGCGAGTCGAACGCGTCAACGAAGATGACTACTAACTTCAAACACCCGCCAACGCCAAACCATGCGCTGCAGGCATGAAGCCTAGTCAGCGAAGATGGGGAAGAACCCCACTGCAGCGCACGGGCTCACGGCGGCTCGCCATCTGAGGGCTGCTGTTTTCCAGTGCTCTCGCTCGGCCACGATGCAGCGGATCCGCCCGCTATCCACAACCACATACCCTTGGCGAGGTGCCCGCGTGTAACGCTGGCTGCTGCTTGCCATCCCACAGCCTGCGCCCCCCTGCCCCTAACCACCTTCGCCCGCAACCAGCGAGTCGCTGTCGCTGACCTTGCGCCGCACCGGCAAGAATAGACAATCCACCGCTCCACGCCCGACCGCGCTCCCACCGTCGCGCAGCGGCTTGGTCCAACCAGGAACGCAGCGAATTGATACCGCCTATCACGCCTGCTGCATGCGTAGCTGCCGCGCCAGTCGGCATCCGTCGCTGATGCCTTGGATTTCCGATAGCCCGATGAAGAAGCTTTGGATCATGACGTTCCTCGCACTGGCTGGCCTCGGAATTGCGGGAATCAGTCATAGAACTGACTTCTACCGCAGGCATGATCCGACGGGCAAATACACAGCGATCTGCTCATATCGGACATACCTTTCATTCCTTCCGATGTCTCCCGGTTCTTCGAACGACAAACCCTGCTTTGTGAAAATAGTAGACTCTACGGGAGAGAACTACGGGGAAATCCCAGTTCCAATGATGCAAAGGCCGACCTCCAGTGGCACACCAATGGCGCAGCCGTGAAACTCGTTGGAGAATGGGGTTTCACCGAGAAAACGTGTTACCGTTGGGCCGAGGACGGGACCCGTAAGGTTTACGTCAGAAGGTGAATCCGCCTCGGCTCGGCCGAAGCCTAATGAACAAGGGCTGACATTGTGCGAAGCCGCAATGCTAGCCAGGGTTGAACAGGCTGGTGGAGCTGCACCGTCGCTTAGCTTAGATTTGGCTTTTCAGAGCGCTCGGCGCTGAAGGCCTGCCTGGAACGCAGTATGAGTCCGCTCTGAAGCCGGAGGCTTCGCAACAATTAGCCGGGCGGTTGAGCGAAGCGACACCCCCGGAATCACGCGCCGACGATCCAGACCCCAGCGGGGTCGCAGCACTTCCACATGCCAGACTCGCACTCGCAGAGTGCTGTGATCCCTAGGGGATCGAAACACTGTATCTGGCACACCCCGAGGTGTCGCGGAGCTCAACCACGGGCTAATTGCTGGCACCCCTGCCGGGGTATCGAACCGTGAATTTGGTCCTCATTAGGCACCCTGGACGGATTCTCGCCTGGATGAGAAACACGACGGCAGGCGCCGTGTGACGCTCGGCCCAAGCGCCAAGTTCGGCTAGGGGTTGCCGCGTCACGCTCTGCACGACGCGGGCGCTAAGCGGATCACGCCCTTCCAGGATGGCGGCGTTGCTACGTGTCGGGATGAATGTCGGAATCCAGCGCGTGGCGAAAACGGGGCGGAGCCCCAGTGCAACGCACGAGCTTTCGGCGGCTCGCCTATCGAGGGCTGCTGTTTCCCAGTGCTCTCAGTCAGCCACGATGCAGCGGCTCCGCCCGCTGTTCATACACCTTCGCAGGATATAGTTCTAATTTGGGGATCGAGCATCGATAAGGATCGCACCCCTTCAGGGCGCAGGATCGTGGACGGGTCTACCCAGGCCGCTGGCCTGGGCTAGGGAACGTTCGGCCCTTTGGGCCTGAGGCCTGCTTCCTTTAGGCCTGAGCCCTCCTTTGCGCCAAGGGCGGTGCATTCCTTAGCCCGTGGCAACGGCCTGGGGTCAGCGGTTTCCGGTCAGGCGGCCTGAAGGGCCGCGATAGGTGATAACCAGGCCGCGTGGAGACTGATCTCAGACCTGACCCCCGTGTTGCAAGATACACTTTTTTACTTCCACCCGATGGATGTGGCTTAGCGACTCGCACGCAGCCATCATGTCTGGGGACTAGCCATGCAAATCCTTTCAATCACGCTCGTAGTCCTCGTGGTAGCAATCGCAGCTTTATTCCTGTGGTGGCGTTTTCTTTATATCGCGGGCCCAGAGATGCCGCCGCTTTCCATCGATCCTGACGACCCACTGATGGCCGAAGCCATGCGAAAAGCCGCTGATACCATTCCACGCCTCCGCGAGCTTCACGCGCAGCCTAACAACGGCGTCCGCGTTAAGGTGCCTTTCGTGACCAGCTCCGATACAAAAGAATTCCTTTGGGCCGAGGTTCTTTCCCTCAACAGCGAGCAGATGCAGGTTCGATATCTAACTCCACCAGTGACGCACACTGGGCGACTGGAGCGTCTGCATACCCATCCCGTGTCCGATTTAGTCGACTGGCAGGTCGAGCTTCCCGACGGCAAGTATATTGGAGGCTACACTATGCAAGTCATGTTTATTCGCGGGCGTGAGCAGTGGGGCGAACTGCCACCACAGCTTCAAGCTGAAGAATCGAAGTATCAGTAGGAGAAAATCGCATTAGCGCGCCCATAGGCGCACCATCTCGGCGGATGGGGCTCGAGCGACTCGTCAGCGGCAGGTTAACAGGAGAGACAAACCGAAAAGTGTAGCGCTCCCGACAGCGTTCCGCTCCGCGTGATCCGGAAACCGGAACGAGAGTAGCGGTGGCTATGGGCGAGGGTCTCGCTTTGAGAGTCGTTCCCGGATGATCTGCAAAGCTGGAGCACGGAGCCATTACTGTATTCGCCGTCCCTCCAGGACGTATCCGAATGGACGGTTTCCAGGGGCTTGCGCCCACCCGGCTAATATACGAAGTCCCTCCGGGACAATCTGCGGCTTTGCCCCCGGACCATCTGCGGCTTCAGGGACGGTCTCCGGCTTAGCTCCGGGATCGATCTCCAAGCCGCTCCAAGACCATCTGCGGTTCTGCGTGGACCTCTCTGCGGCTTTGCTCCGGGATATTCTCGGCTTCTCGGTCGCATCGTATCCATGCAGTCCGATCCCTCCACCCGCGCGCACTCGTCGCCTCCAGACTCGCCCCCCTTTTCACCCCCTCCCCTTTTTCGCGTTTTCCGCGTATTTCGTGGACCTGCTCCTCTGTGTTCCGCCTCGCCGGGGACTGAGACTCCACACTCCCCGCGAGCCACAGCACTTTCCTCTTTGAACCTGCAACTCGCCTCTTACACTCCGCGCCGTATGAGCGATCTTCGCCTCCGTATTCAGCAAGCAGCCGACACTGGCGAGCTTTTGCAGGCCAGTGCAAAGAACATCTTTGTACTGCTCGATCGCTCATCTTCACCGCTCTATGAGCAGAGCATTGCGCAGCTCGTGGCGGCCGGGGAATGGACGGAGCTGAATGACCGCTTCTTTAAGACACTAGCTTTTGGGACGGGTGGACTTCGGGGGCGGACGATCGGGAAGGTGGTGCCACCCGCGGAGCAGGGTGAGACGCAGGCGCTCAAACGGCCGCAGTTCCCCTGCGTGGGGACAAACGCGATGAACTATTACAACGTCAGCCGGGCTACGCAGGGCCTGGTGTTGTACGTCATGGAATGGGTGGCGGGGCTGGGCGGTGGGGCGCGGCCAAAGCTGGTGATCGCGCATGACACGCGCCATTTTTCGCCGGACTTCGCGCAGCTGGCAGCACAGGTGGCGATGAATCTCGGGTGCGATGTCTGTCTCTTTGAAGGGCCGCGTTCGACGCCGCAGCTTTCCTATACGGTGCGCGAGCAGAACGCGCATGCGGGGGTGGTGATCACGGCGAGCCACAACCCGCCGCATGACAATGGCTTCAAGGTGTACTTCTCCGACGGGGCGCAGGTGGTGAGCCCGCACGCCGATGCGACGATTGCGCGAGTGACGGCGATTGGCTCGGATCTCTTTGAGCCAGTGCCAGAGGCGCAGCGCGGCAAGCTGACGATCCTCGGCAAGGCGAACGACGATGCCTACATGGCCCGGCTGGAGACGCTGATCCTGGACCGCGAGATGGTGCGCAATGCGCCAGACTTTAAGGTGGTCTTCACCTCGATCCACGGGACTGGCGGGATCATTAGCCGACCTATGCTGGAGCGGCTCGGATTTCGCGCGATCGTGGTGCCTGAGCAAGAGGTGCAGGACGGACGCTTCCCCACGGTAAAGTCGCCGAACCCGGAGAATGCAGAAGCGTTGGCCATGGCAATCGACCTGGCGCGCAAGGAGGGAGCGGACCTGGTTATTGCGACGGACCCAGACTGCGATCGCATGGGCGTGGCGGTGCGCAATCGCGCGGGCGAGATGGAGCTCTTCACAGGAAACCAGATCGGTTCGCTGATGGCCTACTACCGCGTGATCAAGCTGAAGGAACAGGGCGTGATCACAGACGAGAACGCCAGCCGGTGCGTGATCATCAAGACGCTGGTCACGACCGACCTGCAGAAGGCAATCGCCGCGCGGCACGGGATCCGATGCGTGGAGACGCTGACCGGCTTCAAGTACATTGGCGAGAAGCTTGGCAAGTACGAGCAGGCGCTCCCCTCCTCCATCCGCGATCGCTACCGTGAACTCTCCGAGGCGGAAACCCGCGCGGCGCGGCTGGAGCACTCGAGCTTCTATGTATGCGGAGGCGAAGAGAGCTACGGGTACAGTGCAGCCGATTTCGTCCGCGACAAGGACGGCAATGGCGCAACCGTAGTCTTCGCCGAGGTGGCGGCGTATGCGAAGACGCGGGGGCTGACTTTGCCGGAACTGCTCGACGAGGTGTATGCGGAGTACGGTGTATACTTGGAGAAGAATGGCTCGCTGACCTTTGAAGGTGCCGAGGGCGCAATGAAGATCGCGAAGCTGGTGGCCTCCTACTCACAGCATCCGCCGGTGGAGATCGAGGGTGTGACGGTGACAACCCTGAAGAACTTTGCCACGGACATCTCGCTCGATGTGGAGCGCGACCAGATTCCTAAGGAGAACATGATCATGATCGAGCTGGCCGACGGACGCCGGGTCGCGGTGCGCCCCTCGGGGACAGAGCCGAAGATCAAGTTCTATATGTTTGGCCGGGTGGTCCCGGAAGCTGGCGGGCGCTTTCGCACGGATGAACTCGGCGAGATGAAGGCACGGGTGCAGGCCACATTGGACGGCCTATGGAACTGGGTGCAGCAGGATGTGCAGCAGCGGCTCGCTTCCTAGGGGAATCACGGCTAGGTTTTCAAATGGGTAAAGATCTGACTCTCGATGGCGCTGAAACGTCCGTGCTCAAGGGCATCGGCTTCGGCGGGGGCGAGATCACGGGCGAGACGCTCATTGACCGTTGTCGCGACCTCGGAACGACCGAACTCGTCGAATCACTAAAGGGGCTGATCGCCATGGGCTACGTCGAATGTGAGTCGCCACTGCAGAACAATGAGGAGCTGAAGAGTGCGAAGATGCACATCAACTCCGGCTATGCGCGGGATCTGAAGGAAGCCATGGACCCGAGCCCGCGCGATCAGGGCAAGAGCCGACGTGTCCGGCGTGAGTAAGACGTTGGCGGTGGAGGTGGAGTCAGAAGGAGCAGGCGCATCTGCCGTCGTGCGTGCGTCCTCGCTTCAGCGTACCTGGCCGTGGGCGGCCGCGGTACTGAGCGGGCTGCTGCTCATCCTTTGTTTCCCTCGTTTCTATCAGGGCTGGCTGGTCTGGATTGCGCTTACTCCCGTGATCTGCGCGGTCTGGCTAGGTCCCCAGGGGAACAGACGTGCGGTGCTGCTTGGCTACGTCACGGGGATTGTCTTCATCGCGGGCACCTTCCATTGGCTCTCGACCCTGGCGGGGCTCTTCAAGACGCCGCTGCTGGTCACCATCCCCCTGCTACTCGGGCTATACATGGGGTTGTACGTGGCGTTCTGGACGTGGTTCATCGGGTACCTTCGGCGGCGCTGGAGTAACTACTCTTCCTCCTGGCAGAATCTGGCCGTCGGCGCGCTGGGAGCCTGTGCCTGGGTCACCGGAGAATGGATTCGCGGGTGGCTGCTCGGTGGCTTCGGCTGGAATGGGTTGGGTGTGGCGCTGCACCAGTCGCTGGCGATGATCCAGATCGCGGATGTGGTCGGGATCTATGGGCTGACCTGGCTGGTGGCCTTCACGAATCTGATGGCGGTGAACATTGTTGCACGGATCGTGCGCGAGTTTGGCCCGGAGTTTCTCAAGCGCATCCGTTGGGAGTTCAGCATGACCATGGCGATGATTGCCGGCGTCTTTGCGTATGGGGTGCGCGCGATCCTGGCTCCCGCTGGTGGGACGACTGTGCCTGTGAAGATTGCGGCGGTGCAGCCGAATATCCCACAGCACGAGAAGTGGAACCGCACTCTCGAAGACGAGAACATGCGGAAGCTGGGCCAACTCACGGACGTGGCCGCAGCGTTCGCTCCGGATCTTCTGCTCTGGCCTGAAGCCGCGACGCCGCGCGGGATGTTCGCCGATCAGGAGAGCTACAACTTCGTGGTGGAGCAGGCAGAGAAGGGCAAGTTCGCGCTGCTCATCGGGAGCGTGGATGCGGATCAGGTCACGGGAGAGGATTTCAACGTGGCAGCAATGGTCACCGAGGAAGGCGCTCGGCATGAGGTGTACCGCAAGATGCATCTCGTGCCCTTTGGCGAATACCTGCCTCTCCGGAAAAGCTTCCCGCTCTTCGCAATGATTGCGGGCGATCTGGTGCCTTCTGATTTTACCACGGGCAAGGAGTACACGGTCTTCCAGCTCAAAGAGCCGGCGGTACGCGTGTCGGCGCTGATCTGCTTCGAGGATACGGTGGGGAATCTCACGCGGCGGTTCGTGCTGAACGGCGCGGATCTGCTGGTGAATATCACCAATGATGGGTGGTTTGCAGAGACCGAAGCGGCGGAGCAACACCTGGCCAATGCGATCTTCCGCGCGGTGGAGACGCGGCGCGCCTTGGTGCGCTGCGGAAATACCGGAGTAACTTGCGGGGTGGACTCATTGGGGCGCGTGAACCGGTGGATTGAGCCCTTCCAGGAAGGCGCAACTTCCACGGCGGTGGCCGTGCGCACGGGAGGACCGATGACCTTCTATGCACGGCACGGGGATCTCGCCGCGCAGTGGAGCACGGCACTTACAGGGGCGACGCTGGCTTCGTGGGGACTGGCGGCAGGTACCCGGCGGCGGCGCAGTGTGCGATGAGCACCGAGCGCTCGCTGGCGATTTCGCTGCACGACGTCTCGCCACATACCTGGTCGGCATGCCGGGAAATCCTCTCGCAACTCGCGCAGCTGGGCGCGCCTCGGGTGTCGTTGCTCGTGATCCCGGATCATCATGGAAAAGGGCACTTCCTCGCCGATGACGGATTTCGAGCGGGCCTGCTGGAGCAAACGGCAGCTGGGCACGAAGCAGTGATTCATGGGTATTACCACCAGCGCGCTCGCGGTACCGGCGAGAGCTGGCTCACGCGAATGACTACGCGGGTCTATACGGCAGATGAGGGCGAGTTCTACGACATCAGCAAGGAAGAGGCGGCGAGGCTGCTAGAAAAGGCCCGCGCAGAGTTCGCGGAACTCGGCCTGAGGCCTCGCGGTTTCATCGCGCCCGCCTGGCTGTTGGGCGCTCCCGCGGAGGTCGCCGTCCGCGAGGCGGGCGTGGAATACACGACCCGGCTTCGGGAGGTGCTGGATCTGCAGAGTGGAGTGCGCCATGTTTCGCAGTCGCTGGTCTGGAGTGTGCGCGCGGCTTGGAGACGGCAAGTGAGTTTGCTTTGGAATGCATTTCTCTTCACCCGGCTCGCGTCGAATCCCCTGCTCCGGATCTCCATTCATCCGGTCGATCTCCAGCACCCGGCGATCTGGAAACAGATTTGCACCTTCGTCCGAAGGGCGCAGAAAACTCGCTGCGCAATGCCCTACGGCGACTGGGTAACCCGCCAGCGGAGAGCCTCGTAGATCCACGATTGTGGTCCTTGAAGCAGCGCGCATTCTTCGCGCAAGCTCCGCCCCGCCTGCCGCATGAAAGCCGACCTGCATATCCACTCCCGCTTCAGCGACCGTGCGCCCGAATGGCTCTTCCGGAGGGCCGGCCTTCCCGACAGCTATACCGAGCCAGCGGCACTTTACGACGCACTGAAGCAGCGCGGGATGGATTACGTGACGATCACGGATCACAACAACATCGAGGGATGTCTGCGCATCGCGGACCGGCCCGGAGTCTTCCTCAGCGAGCAGGTCACGTCACTCTTTCCAGAAGATCGATGCCCGGTCGAGTTGCTCGTCTGGGGAGTGCGTGGTGAGGAGCAGCACCGGGAGATTCAGGCAGCGCGGGAGAATATCTACCAGCTCCAGCGGTACCTCGCCGACCAGCGGCTCGCACATGCAGTCGCGCATCCTTTGTACCGGACCAATGACCGACTTTCGCAACATCACTTCGAGCGACTGCTCCTGCTCTTCCGGCACTTCGAAGGGCTCAATGGGTTGCGCAATCAGCTACTCAGTGATGTGGCCGGTTTCATCCTTGGCGGACTCACGCCAGCGAAGATCGAAGAGCTGGCCAATCGCCACGATCTGTCTCCCACGCACAACGAGCCATGGAGGAAGGTACTGGTGGGCGGGTCAGATGATCACGGCGGAATCTTCCCTGCTCAGGCTTGGACGGAAACTCCGGCCGCTGATGGTATCGACTCGTTCCTGGAGCATATTCAGGAGGGCCGCTGCAGTACGGGAGGTCGAGGGGGAAATCCGCTAATCCTCTCGCACGGCCTCTACAATAATCTGCGGCAGTTCCTGCAGGATCGTTTCACGGGTGCCGAGAGTTCCGGGCTGGTGGGCAAGGCGTTCTCGCGATTCATGGAGGGGCAGGACCCCACGGAGTTTAGCTGGATGGAGAAGATCGGCTTCGTGGCGCAGGGAGTCGCGACCGGCGCGATCTTTGAGCTCGCGAAGCCGGCGAACGCGTCCCTGTGGAAGCAGTTCTCGACCTACTTTTCGCAGAGCGACGTGAAGGCGCTGCTCGCGCGGGAGACGGAGGGGATCGTCGAGCCGGAGCGGCGGGCCTTTGTAATCGCGAACTTCTTTGCGAACCAACTCGCGTTCCACTTCTTCACCAGCTTCGTCCGGCAGATTTCCTCGGGAAATATCATCCAGGCGATCCAGGAGATGAGCACGCTCCTCCCGGTGCTCGCGCCGCTCGGCCCGTACATTTACGCCTTCCGGTCGCAGGCACCCGACCGGCGCTGGCTCGGCGAGATGTCGGTCTCTCTCACTGGCGAACTCGCGCCCGGCCTGCGAAACCAAAAGCGCGCGTGGTTCACGGACACGCTGGAAGACGTCAATGGCGTGGCGAACACGATCAAACGGCTCACTGCAGCCTGTGTCGCAGACGGGAACGACCTCACGGTGATCACGTCCCGAGAGGCGACCACGGTAACCGGCATCCCGCTGAAGAACTTCACGCCCATCGGAGAGTTCGAGCTGCCTGAGTACGAGCTCCAGAAGCTCTCCTTCCCGCCGATCATGCAAATCCTGGACTACATCCAGAGGGAGGGATTTACGGAACTGATCATCAGCACGCCCGGCCCGGTGGGCGTGACAGCGCTGCTCGCAGCGAAGCTCTTCGGCCTGCGCACCAGCGGGATCTATCACACCGACTTTCCGCAGTACGTGCGCATCCTCACGGAGGACAGTCATCTCGAGACGCTCACCTGGAATTACATGCGCTGGTTCTACGATCAGCTCGACCTCTTCTATGTGAACTCCGATGCCTACCGCGCGGCGTGGGTATCACGTGGGATTGCGGAGACGAAGATCCGGATCCTACCGCGCGGGCTCGATACCGTGCTCTTCCATCCGTCCCGCAGGAATCCGGAGTTCTGGGTGGAGCATGGAGTGGGACGGGGCAAGACAGTGCTGCTCTACGTAGGGCGGGTCTCGAAGGAGAAGGATCTCGATATCATCGCCAGCGCCTGGCCTCGGTTTCGGGAAGAAGGCGCGGCACTCGCGTTCGTCGGCGAGGGGCCGTATTCGAAGGAATTGCGCGGCCTGCTACCGGACGCAGTCTTCACCGGAGTCCTCACCGGCCTAGAACTCGCGCAGGCCTTTGCTTCCGCCGACGTGTTCGTCTTCCCGAGTACCACCGACACCTTCGGAAACGTGGTTCTGGAAGCCCTGGCCAGCGGGCTCCCGAACGTGGTGTCGGACCAGGGAGGGCCAAAGGATCTCGTAATCCCGGGTGTGACCGGTTACGTCACGCGTGCTCTGGACGTGCAGGATTTCACCGATGCAGTGGTCCGCATCGTGAAGGACGAGGCGCTTCGCAAGTCGATGAGTCTGGCGGCCCGCGAGGCAGTGCAGGACCGAGACTGGGCCGAGGCTGGGCGGCGGTTCTGGGCGATCTCCCCCAAATAGGCGCGCCGCGTCATGCCGCAGATCCCTCAGGAAACGATCGAGCTGGTCGCCGCTTCCAACGACATTGTGGAAGTGATCGGCGGGTACTTCCCGCTGAAACGCGCGGCCGGAACGTTCAAGGCAGTCTGCCCGTTCCACCAGGAGAAGACGCCTTCTTTTACGGTCAACCCGCAGCGGCAGATCTTTAAGTGCTTCGGCTGTGGCGCGGGTGGGAGCGTTTTCCGCTTCGTGATGGATTACGAGCAGATCGACTTCGTGTCCGCCGTCCGAAAGCTCGCGGAACGCGCGGGCATCCGGCTGGTCGAGCAGGAGCTCACCCCGGAGGATTCAGCGAAGCTGAGCATGCGCCGGCGGCTGCTCGCGCTTCACGCGGATGCGGCGGAATTCTTCCATCATCAGCTCACGAAGAAGCCGTCGGCGCAGGTCGCCCGGGATTATCTGACAGGCCGCGGGATCAAGGGAGACGTGGCGAAAAGCTGGAAGCTCGGGTTTGCGCCGGAGTCGTGGGATGCACTGATCGGCTGGTTGCGTGAGCGAAAGTATCAGAAGGAGGAGGTCGTGCAGAGTGGGTTGGTCTCAGAGAAGGAAGGCGGCGGAGGGATCTACGACCGGTTCCGGAATCGGGTGATGTTTCCCATCTGCAACGACATGGGTGAGGTCATCGCCTTCAGCGGGCGCGTGCTGGAAGCCGACGCCAAGGCCGCGAAGTATGTGAACTCACCTGAGACCATACTCTTTACCAAGGGCGCAGTGCTCTTCGGGCTGCACAAGTCGAAGCGGGCGCTGATCGATGCGAAGTCAGCGATCGTCTGCGAAGGGCAGCTCGATCTGATCACCGCCTTTGAGGCCGGGATTCAGAACGTCATCGCCGCGCAAGGGACGGCGTTCACCGAGCGGCAGGCCGGGATTCTTCGCCGCTATGTGGATGAAGTGGTGCTGTGCTTCGATGCAGACGCTGCGGGAGAGAAAGCCGCCGAACGCTCACTGGCGACGCTGCTCGCCGAGAGTCTCGCGGTGCGCGTGGTTGCAATGCCGCCGGGGGAAGATCCGGATACACTAATTCGCACCGCTGGACCTGATGCCTTCCGGGAGCGCGTGACCGGCGCACGGGACTTCTTCGAGTTCCAGCTCGACCAGCTCTCCGCACGACCGGACTTCAACTCCCCTCGCGGGCGCACTCAAGCGGCGCGCAAGCTGGCCGGCTGGGTCGGCCTCCTCGGCGACGCTGTTATGCGGGAAGCAGTGATGAGCCGGATCACAATGCGCCTGGAGATCTCACCTGCCGAGTTTGCACGGCTGGTTCGCAGCACGCCCGCGAAAAGCTATCAACCTGCAGACTCGGCCGCGAGCCAGGAGCAGAAGCCATCGGTCACGCCACCCGATCCCACCCTGCATCTCCTCGTGACGGTTGCTTTGCACGACGCTGATGCGAGGGACTGGCTTCTGGAGGAGGAATGGCGGGAGCGTCTGGAGCCAGAATCGGGAGCTGAGCTCCTCATCCGGATTCTTGAGGCCGACCTCCGCCCAGCTGAGCCGGCCTCCGTTCAAGCCTTACTAACGACCCTCGATTCAGCAGACGAGGCACGGATTACAACCATCCTCGACGACAAGCCACCCAGTCACGGGCTCGCCATTGCTCGCGACTGCTGGAACGATCTGGAGAGGCGCCAGCTCCGCCGCCGGATTGACGCACTGCATGCAAAGTTGCGCTCGCCTGGGCTTACGGACGCCGATGCGACGCTTCTACAGAAAGAAGTGCTTGACCGTCAAAAACGCCTTCTCGATATTGCGCCGCCTTTGTCCCCGCCTCTCTGACCGCCCGATGCGACAGCGGCGGGGTTAGAGTTTCCTATTTACTCGGGTATGCCCAAAGCCTCCACGACGAAGAAAATTTTGTCCAAGCCGATCTCCGCCGCACCTAGTCAGACCGCCCCGAGTCCAATTTCTAAGAAGAAAGCTGAAGTTCCCAAGAAGGTTGAGAAAGTAGACAAGTCGCCCGCTGCTCCCGCACCTGCGGCTTCGGCTCCTAAAAAGGCGAAATCGTCGTCATCGAGCGCACCTGCGTCTTCACATAAGAAGAACGGGAGTGCAACGGCTGCCGCAAACGCGCCGGTGCAGGGCGCCACGGGATCGCCACTGGATCAGCCTGATCTCCAAGAGAAGCTGAGGGAACTGATCAAGCTCGCGAAGGAGCAAGGCTACCTTACCTTTGACGATCTGAACGAGGCGCTCCCGGATGGGATGAGCGACCCCGACGAGATGGAGACGATCATGACGCGGCTGCGCGCCATGGAGATCGACATCATCGATGCATCTGATGTCGACCGTTACAAGGACGGCAAGAAGGATCAGGACGAGGAAGAGGAGGATAAAACGGAGCAGAAGCTCGATATCCTTGACGACCCAGTCCGCATGTACCTCAAGCAGATGGGCCAGGTCCCCCTGCTGACTCGCGAGCAGGAGGTCGAGATCTCGAAGCGCATCGAAGAGGCCGAGCTGAATGTGCAGAAGCACATCAACCGCTTCGGCTTCACCGTTCGCCTCTACCTCGATCTCGCGCAGAAGCTACAGGAAGGCCGCGAGCGCTTTGATCGGGTGATTCTCGACAAGAAGATCGAGAGCCGGGAGCGCTACATGAAGCAGCTCCCCAAGCTTTGCTCGAATCTCGAGAACGCCTCAAACGATGCCACTCGCCTCTACAAGGTGTACGTGAGCCATGGGGGTAAGAGCCACGACGCCAAGTCGTACCAGGAGTTTCACAAGGCTCATAATTCGGTCCAGAAGCTCTACCCGAAGTTCTTCTTCAAGCAGAAGGTCACGGAGGAATTCGTGCACCAGGCGGACGAGACGGCACGCTTGGTAACGCAGATCCAGGACGAGATCCGGAAGCCCAAGAAGAGCAGCAAGTCCGATGCGGCAAAGGTGGATTACGCGGCGAAGCTGAAGGAAGTTCAACTCCGCACGTGGATGAGCGGGGATGAATTCCAAGCCGACTATCAGGAGCTCAAGAACTGGTTGAAGCGCGCGCTCAAGGCCAAGACCGAGATGGTCGAAGCCAACCTGCGTCTCGTGATCTCCATCGCGAAGAAGTACACCAACCGCGGCCTCTCGTTCCTCGATCTCATTCAGGAGGGCAACATGGGCCTGATGAAGGCGGTCGAGAAGTTCGAGTACCGCCGCGGATATAAGTTCTCCACCTACGCTACGTGGTGGATCCGGCAGGCGATCACTCGTTCCATCGCCGATCAGGCCCGCACGATCCGCATCCCGGTCCACATGATCGAGACGATCAACAAGCTGATGCGGGTGCAGAAGCAGTTGGTCCAGGATTACGGTCGCGAGCCCACTCCGGAGGAGGTAGCGGACGAGATTCAACTCCCCGTCGAGCGGGTGCGAGCGGTCCTGAAGATGGCGCAGCAGCCGATCTCGCTTCAGGCCCCGGTCGGCGACAGCGACGACACGAGCTTTGGCGACTTCATCCCGGACAACTCGGCAGAGGATCCGAGCGACGTCACAGCGATCATGCTCCTGAAGGAGAAGATCCGCGACGTACTGGATACCCTCACCGAGCGCGAGCGGCAGGTCCTGGAGCAGCGCTTTGGCTTGGTCGATGGTTACAGCCGCACGCTCGAGGAGGTCGGCCGTCAGTTCCGCGTCACCCGCGAGCGTATTCGGCAGATCGAGGCCAAGGCCTTGCGCAAGATGCGGCACCCGACCCGGATTAGGCAGCTCGAGGGCTTCCTCGAGGCTCACGAGAAGTAGAAACTGGTCTCGCCCAGCGGAACGCCGCAACTTCCGGTGCGGCATTGGGTTGATTCATGCAGCCATGAATACCGAAGAACACGATGAACTCTGGCGCTTGCTCGGAAAGGCTCGGGAGCCTTCCGCCTCGCCTATGTTTTCTCGGAACGTCCTCCGGGAAGTCCGTGAACTTCAACAGGAGCGCCCGAGCGCCCTCTCCTGGCTGCGTCAGTTCTGGCAGATCCCGGTGGCTGCTGCTTGCGTGATCGTCTTCAGCTTCGGCCTTCTCTCCTCTCGGGATGACGATCTGGCCATGCAATTGGATCCGGATCGGCTGCTCGTGATGGCGGAGCGCGTTTCAGACAGCCCGGATTACATGGTGATCAGTCATCTGGACGAACTGCTGGATTCCGAAGAGAACTCCGTATGGCTCGACCAGACTGTTTATTGATTCCGGTGCTCGCGGCGGTCGCGCTCGCTACGTCGGGGATCGCTCAAGAGCCGCCTCAGGGCGTGGGAGATGGTAAGCGGGATGAGAAAAAGGAGGGTGACCGCGGCAAGCATTACCGGGAGGGGAAGGACAAGTCCCCGGAGATGCAGAACGTACGGCGCGCACTTGAGGCGCTGAGTCCGGAGCAAAAGAAGCGCTTCGAAGAGAACTTCTACAAGTGGTCAAATCTTCCTCCCGAGGAAAAGAAATCACTGCGTCATCGCGATGAATCGCGAAGGAAGCGGATGGCTCAGGACATCGATGAGGCGATCCAGAAGGCAGGCCTCACCCTGGATCAGACCCAGAAGGAGCAGTTTTCGCAGCGCTACACCGAGGAGCGGCGCAAACTGGAAGAGGAGCTACGGAACGAGATGAATGAGAAACGTCAGCCCCGGCTCGAGGCGATCGTGGGGAAACTGGCGAAGGAGTTTGGCAGCGCCACCCCGGCACCAACACCGTAAGGGTCGAGGGTCGAGGGTCGAGATCGGCGTGGCGGTGACGCTCGACACGAAACTAGGCTGCCCGCGGAACGCGGACGAGCTCACGATTCTCTTGGCGATACCGCGCCAATAGCTGCACGAAGCGGATGGTGTCACGCACGGGGTGAATCTTGCTGGTCTCGTCGCCGTAGATGGTGCTCACCGGCACCGCTGCCACCTGGCAGCCAAGACGTGACGCGATGACCAGCATCTCTGTTTCGTAATCGTAGTTGTTGCTGTCGCAATACAGCGCCGACGCCAGATCGGTCCGGATCATCCGAAAGCCGCACTGCGTGTCCGGAATCACCTGCCCGCAGACCTGGCTGATGCTCCATGACATCGAAAGGTTCGTCAACCGGCGGACCAGCGGCATGGCCTGCTGATCGTTCATCCGGTTCCCCACGATCAGTGCTGACCCGCTATCATTTGCCTCATCCATGAAAGCCGGGATCTCCTCTGGCAGATGCTGTCCGTCACCGTCCAGCACGAGGATGTATTTCAAACCCGGCGTTCCGGAGAAACGACGCAGGCCGGTTTTGATTGCAGCACCCTTGCCTTGATTCACCTCATGGCGGAGTACTTCGACCCCAGCCGCCCGAGCTTCTTCCGCCGTCGCATCACTTGACCCATCGTCCACGACCAGTACTCGATCGAGCTGCAGACGCACCCGAGCCGCTACTTCACGGATGCTACGCCCTTCGAAGTAGGCGGGAATCACTGCGGCGACGTTGGTGCGATCGATCATAGCCACCACGGGTTAAGCAGGTCCTGTGCTCCACCTTTACAGGATTTGCAAGTATACGGGAGAAGTTTTACCTCCGAGTCACTGGAACGAAGTCAGCCGCATGGTACGAACTGCGAACCAACGGCCCGCTGGCCACATGCTCGAAGCCCTTCTTCTCCGCAATCTCCTGGTACAGCTTGAAGGTGTCCGGATGCACGTATTCGACGACCGGTAGATGCTGCGGGGTCGGCCTCAGGTATTGACCCATGGTCAGCACCTGCACCCCTACTTCACGCAGGTCGTCCATCGCCTGAAAGATCTCCGGCTCCGTCTCGCCGAGTCCCAACATCAGCCCGCTCTTGGTCACAATCGACGGGGAGATCTCCTTCATCCGGCGCAGTACCTCCAGCGAAAGCCGGTACTTCGCGCGCGAACGCACCATCGGCGTCAGGCGTTCGACTGTCTCGAGATTGTGATTGAAGATCTCTGGCGCGGCAGCCGCAATCCGCTCCAGGCACTCCTGCTTCGCGTGAAAATCAGGCGTCAGCACTTCGATGACGATCTTCGCGTCCATTGCGCGGATGGCCTCGATGGTTAGCGCAAAGTGCTCCGCGCCTCCGTCCTTCAGGTCGTCACGAGCCACTGCCGTGATTACCACATGCTTCAGCCGCATGCGCTGGACCGCTTCCGCCACCCGGGCGGGTTCATCCGCCTCTAGCGCGAAGGGCTTTGCCGTCGCGACTGCACAGAAGCCGCAGGCCCGCGTGCAGCGATCCCCAGCGATCATGAAGGTGGCCGTCCCCTGGCTCCAGCATTCCCAACGGTTTGGGCATTGTGCGGATTCGCAGACAGTGTGCAGCCGGAGATCGGAGATGAGCGCCTTCGTGGAAAAAAAGACCGGGTTCGACGGCAGCCGCACCTTGATCCAGTCGGGCTTTTTGGCCAGATGGAGCGCGGGGTCGATCTTGGAGCAGGGCATGAGGGGGAGACGGTAAGGAATCGCCTGACGAAATCAATCCCCTGCTCGCGCCCTCTACGCTTCTCGGAAGCTCGCGCTACAAACCCGCCGTCTCCCAGCCCGGGCGATAGGCACGCCGGATATATTGGTTAGCCGCCGCCACGTTGGTGAAGGAGAGTGAGGCCGCATCCAACTCCAGTGTCTCCTTTGGGAATCGGGAAGCGACACTGCCGAGGAGCACAGCCTCGGTGAGCGGGCCGGAGTAGTCGAAGTTCGCTCCCGGCTTGCTGCCACCGAGCACGGCATCGATGAACTGATGGTAGTGATCCGTGCCTTTCTCCGGCTCGATCTTCATCCCTGCGGCTTCGCCCACCAGGCGCGGCATGCTCACGTGCGGGAGAATCATCGCACCTTTCGTTCCGACGAAGATCGAGCCCTGATCCGGGAACTTCATCTCTTTCTGATCGGCGGATTCTTTCTGCTCCGCAAGTGCACGGATCTCCTCCGACGGCAGCGATCTGCCGTCATACCAGGTGATCTTGATGGGGCCGCCCTCCGTGAACTCCGTGCCCGGAAAGACGTAATGGATCACCGCATCCGTTGCCCAGGAGTGCTCGCCTGGGGCCGCCCCTTCGCTGCGTACGGTGAGAGGCGCGGTCAGCGCCAGAGCCTTGAAGACGGGATCGTAGATATGACAGCCCATATCGCCGAAAGTCCCCGTGCCGAAGTCGAGCCGCCTCCGCCACTGCCCCGGATGGTACCAGCCGCCGCCCAGGAAGGGGCGCGCCTGGCACACGCCCAGCCAGAGATCCCAGTTGAGACCCTCGGGCACCTCCGCCACGGGTGGCAACTGCTCGACCCCCGTACCTCCCCACTCTTTGCTGCTCCACGCGTGGACCTCCTTCACCTTCCCGATCGCACCCGATTGGATGAGCTTCACCGCTGTCCGGTACTCCCTGCCGGACTGAATCTGAATGCCCATTTGCGTCACGAGCTGCCTCTCCCGCGCGACCTCGGTGAGCCGCCGCGATTCATAGATGTCGTGCGTGAGCGGCTTCTGCCCGTACACGTGCAGCCCGCGTTGTAGCGCAGCCATGCCGATCGGCGCGTGCATGTGATCCGGCGTGGAGACGTTCACCGTCTGCAGATCTTTCTCCTTCTCGAGCAATTGGCGGTAGTCTGAGTAGATCCGCGCGTCCGGGAAGCGCTCGCGAAACTTCTTCGTCGAACGCTCGTCCACATCGCACCCGGCGACGACCTCGACCGCCGGATGACTGGCAAGAGCCGTCACGTCCGCCCAACCCATTCCGGAGGTACCGAAGGTGGCGTGCCGAATCTTTACGGCGGGCGTCTGGGCGAGCAGCGTGCGGCCGAAAAAGGGCGCGGCTGTGGCGGCGAGGGTGAGATCCCGGAGAAAGGATCGGCGAGTGCGGGGAAAAGAGGGCATGTGAACGGGAGGAGAGAGCCGCAGCGTAGCAGCCGCCGAAACTGCGGACCAGCGCCACGATCACCTCACCACGCGGCAGCCGCTGCCTACATCACGCGCGGATCGGCTACACCGGTCAAACACCGCGGGCCAACTTACAGGCGAGAGTCGGCTCGCGCGACTCTAGATCTCCGTCTTCTGAGCCTTCTTTCGGGTCAGCATCTTCCATAGCCACTCATCAGCTTCTTCGTGAGAATGGAAGCGGTACACCCCACGGGGGACGAAAGGGGTCGGAAACGCCGCCCGCCACGCCTTCACGTCCTCAATCTCTCCTGGAACAAGAGCCAAAGGGTTCTTCCTCGGTATCCGTCGGCCCACGACCTTCCCGATCTGCTCCTGGATGTTCACGACACGTTCCATCGAGTTCGGAAGGTCGCTGGTCGATCAACCTATGACAAGCGCTCTCCCCGGATGCTCAACTCTGAGCGTCGAACACCTCTGCGGCGGCTTCCAGTCATCAATCGAACCACGAATTCACTCTTCGTGCGCAGGCGCACCGAGAGCACCGACTCTGCAGTCGCCGGAGCGGGGCCATCCCCCGGGTCAGGTCTTCCCCACTTTTTACCGCCATTCACCGGGCGCTTCCGTATACCTTACGCTTTCGCGCTGCATGACTACCGCTCTTTTCACTGAATCCGAGCGTCTCCAAGCCTTGGATAGCTACGCGATCGTCGGCACGCCGCCCGAACCAACTTTCGATGAACTCGCGGCCCTCGCCGCTCGGCTCTGCGGGATGCCGCAAGCTTACATCACGTTTGTGGAGGCCGAGCGTTGCTCGTTTAAAGCGGCAATCGGGAGCGAGGGCGACACCGTGCCGGCCACCGCGAGCATCTGCACATTGCTGGTCGCCACACGCGCGCCGCTGCTTGTTCCGGATGCCACACTCGATCCACGCACTCGCGATCGCGCCGCGGTGACTCACGGCGGCGTCCGTTTCTACGCCGGTGTCCCACTTTTCAATAGCGACGGCCACGTGCTCGGCGCGCTATGCGTGGTCGATATCCGCCCGCGCGAGTTGGCCCCGGAGCATCTGGAGACACTTGCCGTGCTCGGTCGCCAGGTGGTCACACAGCTCGATTCACGTCAGCAAGCCGCAGCGCTGCGGAGCAGCGAGGAGCGTTTCCGCGCGTTGGTGGAAGCGACCGCGCAAATCATCTGGACGACTAACGCGGAGGGCATGGTCTCCGAGGATTCCCCCTCCTGGCGCGCCTTCACCGGACAGACGGAAGCTGAATGGCTCGGCAAGGGCTGGCTCGACGCGCTTCATCCTGATGATCGCGCCGCTGCCGCCGCCGCCTGGCAGGCGGCGAGTGTCGGCGGCGAGCGCTATGAAGTGGAATACCGGCTGCGCCACGCACGCGACGGCTGGCGCTCCACTCTCGCCCGTGGCGTGCCGCTGCGCGATTCCGCCGGGTTGGTGCGCGGCTGGGTGGGGATGAATACCGACATCACCGCGCGACGCGCAGCGGAGGAGGCTCAGCGCGAAAGCGCCGCCCGGCTACGCCTCGCCACGGAGGCGGCGCAGCTGGGCATCTTCGTCTGGCACATTTCCGACGATCGCGTTGAGTGGGAGAACGAGCAGGTCTATCGCCAGTTCGGCCGCACACTGGCGGAGGGGCCCGTCAATGCCGCAGAGTTTGCCGAGAAGCTCATCGTCCCGGAGGACCGCGCAGCTTTCGAGAGCGCGATTGCAGCGGCGCTGGCGAGCGAGGAGCCGTTCTTTTTCCAGTGCCGCTTCGTTCGCGAAGACGGCGCACTGCGCTGGATCGAGTTTCACGGTCGCATCACGCGAGACGCGGGCGGCACGCCGCTCTGGATGCTGGGCACCACGGCCGAGATCACAGAGCGCAAGCAGGCCGAGGAGGTCCTGCGTGAAAGCGAAGCGCGTTTCCGCCAGATCGCCGACACCGCCCCGGCAATGATCTGGATTTCCGATCCGCAGGGTCAGTGCACGTTTCTCTCCCGCTTCTGGTACGACTTCACCGGCACGCCCTTGGGGAGCGGTCTTGGCCTTGATTGGGTCGGGACGGTGCATCCCGATGATCGCGAAGCAGCGGCGCAAATTTTCCTCGCGGCCAATGCGCAGCACCGCGCCTTCACCCTGGACTACCGCGTGCTCCGGGCCGATGGCGAGTATCGTTGGGCGGTTGATGTCGGGCGTCCACGGTTTGGTGAGAACGGCGAGTATCTTGGCTTCATTGGCACCGTCTTCGACATCCACGAGCGCAAGACTGCCGAGGCCGCGCTGCGTGAGAGCGAAGCGCGCTTCCGCGAGGTCGCTGATGATGCGCCAGTCTTCATCTGGATGGCGGACCCCCTCATCAACGTCACCTATGTGAACTCTGTTTTTCTCCGCTTCCTTGGGCTGGAACGGATGGATCAGTTCGTCGGCCGAGTTTGGGAATCCATGACCCATCCGGACGATCTCGCGCGCGTCTACGCCATCTCTGGCAAGGCCGCGCAAGAGCAGCTGCCCTACGCGCTGGAAATGCGCTTACGCCACCCCGAATCGAATGAGCATCGCTGGATAGCGATCAAAGGCGTGCCGCGCTACGTGGCGGGCGAGTTTGCCGGCTTCCTCGGAATGGGGGTCGATGTCCACGACCGCAAGCTAGCCGAGTCTGCGCTGCGGGAGGCGAAGGAACAGGCCGAGTCTGCTTCAAGGGCAAAGGACAACTTCCTCGCGGCGCTTTCCCACGAGCTTCGCACCCCGCTCACGCCCGTGCTGATGAGCGCTGCCGCGATGCGGGAAGACGAGTCGCTCCCCGCTCACGTCCGGGAGACGCTTGCGATGATCGAGCGGAACGTGACTGTGGAAGCCCGTCTGATTGATGACCTGCTCGACCTTACCCGCATTGCCAAGGGCAAGCTCACGCTGCGCGCTGCGCCCTGCGATGCGCACTCGCTAATCGGCCTTGCCGCAGAAGTGGTGCGCGACGACGCACGGGAAAGGCAGGTTGCTTTCGAGTTCGACCTGGGGGCTTCGCGTTCGCATCTCGTCGGTGACCCGGCACGGCTCCAGCAGGTCTTTTGGAATCTGCTCCGCAATGCCGTCAAGTTCTCGCCAGGCGGTGGGGTGGTGCGAATCCGCTCCACTGATGCGCCTGGTGAACTCGGTCAGGATCACGAGGGGCGACTCTGCATCGAAGTCAGTGACGCGGGTGTTGGCTTTGATCCAGTAGCAGCGGAGCACCTTTTCGAACCTTTTGAGCAGGCGGGACGCGAGGGGGATCACCGCTTCGGCGGACTCGGGCTCGGTCTGGCCATCGCCCGGGCAATTGTGGAGCTGCACGGCGGCGCGATCCGCGGCGAAAGCGCGGGCCCCGGCCGCGGTGCGACCTTCACTGTAGAGCTGCCTGGTGCAGTGCTGCGCCCGACAGCCGCCAATTTCGCAGTGAGCGCTTCTGAGCACCTGGCAGGGACCACGGGCGATCACCCCATGCGGCTGCTCGTTGTGGAGGACCACGAGCCGACTCTCGTCGTGCTCGCGCGCCTGCTTACTCGCGCAGGACATTCCGTCATCACCGCTGATACCGCCGCTGCCGCGCGTACTGCCGCGGCGGTGCAGCCTTTCGATGCTGTCGTCTCCGACCTTGGCCTGCCCGATGGCACCGGTCTGGAACTCATGACGCACTTGCGCGCCACCTATGGCATGCGTGGCATTGTGCTCTCAGGCTACGGGATGGAGGACGACATCGCCCGTTCGCGCGAAGTGGGCTTCGCCGCTCACCTTGTGAAGCCCGTGGATTTCACCCAGTTACGTCACGCCCTTCGCGAGATTATGGCGGAATTGCCAATGGCACGGGAGAGATCTAGCTGACATCGCGCCCTCGACATTCGTCAGAGACAAACTCGGGCAGCTCGGCAAGGGCGTCATGGACAATCTTCTCTGCTGCTCCCCCGCATCCAACGGGCCGACGTGACCCTACTTATCCGCATGATCTGCGCGGCCCAAGTACACGCAAGTCTCCAGGGAGCTTGAACCGTAACCTATCAGACGAGATGGTTTTGCCGGTCGTCAGGTCTTTCGCGGACACGCTTACCACGTGCCTCTAAAGCTCTCCTTGCTCGTTCTTTAAGTGAATCGTCTCAACCGCAACCTGGCCGTCTTAGGAGGAATGATATTGCTGATCGTTACGTACGAGCGGGAACCTTCGCCGCTCTACTTGACCACGTTCACTCGGTAGTTTCGACGCGAAGAAGAATGCCTTTGGAGTACGTCTCAATGCTGGGCTTATCTCCATCCTTGAAGTCATTCCGCGCGACTCCGAACAATACGTAGTCACCAGCCGCGAGCCTCTCCGGGAGGGTCTGCGGAACCTCGGCGTCGAACACTGGCACGGACGTGGTCTGCGAAAGCGCCAGACCGGCTCCAAGGCTGAGATAGAGCTTATAGTTTCCGTTGTCGTGCCCAGCAATAATCGTGAGGTTTGACTCCGGCTGCTCAGAGGGCGCCGCCGGCGACGGAATTAGGCGTTTGCCCAATTTGCCGTCTGCGAAGTGGTAGAGCGTTGCAGTGAACGACTTTGAGGGCAGCGGCACTACGGAGCGCCACGACCGCACCTGCAAGAATGCGCCGAGCTCGCTAAGCGTAGGCGTAGCTGGGCTGTCTGCAGGTGATGCTTGGGCGAAACTGATAGTCGAAGTAAGCGCAAAGATGCAAAGAGTGGCGCCTATAGAGGAGGGAACGGCAATCATGGTTCAGCGTCTGTTTGGTAGGTTAACGGAAATCCTGGAGATGGCGCGGTGAAGTGAAACAGCTTCCTTGGAGCATCGAATGGCAAGCCACGCGTTCTTAAGCATATGACTGATCCCCCCTACATCCAAACCGTGATTTCGCTATCGATGCGACCCGCAATGGAACAGCTCGGGAACCTCCGCTTTGCTTCACGCAGCGTCTCGTCTGCTCGCCCCATTTCCTTGCCTTCAGTAAGCAAGCACAGAGGCGGAGTCGCAGCGGCGGGATTCGGTAGTGTAGTGAAGCGCGGGCTATCGGTGGTCAAGTTACTCCGGGGTCGCTAGAAATTGCATCGGAGCGGGCCACACCGCCTTTCGGTCGCCGGGCAGCTTCTCATGCTCCTTCCACTCAGCAGCGAATCTTCGTTTTAAGCCTTCATATTTCGCTCCCTTTCCCGAGATCTCCACGCGCCAGGTTCCGTCATCCTCCAGTGTAGGAGGCGCAATGTGCTTTGCGGTAAGTTCCACGAACTCCTCTGCTCCTGATCTCAAACGTATGTCCCCGACGGATTCCGCAGGCCTGAGCGCTTTGTCTGGAGCAGGGAAAGTGACAAGGCGCTCGTACATGTCCCAGCCATCGCGGCGAGAGATACAGAGGAATAAGCCGATGCCTCGCTGGTCAGACATCTCATCCAGACGGATCGCTTGCCGCCCTTTTCCCCACCACTCGCAATTCAGGATGGATCGTTGCCAGCCCGTGATTCGGCGCTTCTCAAGGGAGTAGTCGATCAGGAACCTGCTATGCAGCGCAAAGACGAGGCGATCCGGGGAGTGGGCAAGTCCGAGACCATGATACATATTCCGGCCGTGCGTATTCGGGAAATCCGTCTCCTGGATCCCCTTCACCTTCCCCGCCCGAACTTGCTCAGCCGCATATCCATTCTCGATAAACTCCCGGTACTCGCCGTTCTTCATCCTGACAAAGCCCTTGGCGTCTCCGCCTGAGCTGATGTGATACTCCAACACAATATACCGGCCGTCCTCGGATAGCGCTGCTGTCTCAAGACCGCCGTCCGCCATTGGAAGGCCATGAGTCTTGCCGGTCTTCAGGTCTCTTGCGTACACGCCCACCACGTTCGCCTCAGGCTCCCCTTTCTCGTTCATCATTCGAAGCATCTCGACCGCCACCCGGCCGTTCTTGGAAGAAACGATATTGCTGACCTTTACCGACGAGTGGCAATCTTCCTCGCTCTGCCCTTGCGCCGAAGAAAAGGCGATCAAAGCTGCAAGCTTTAGAGCGCAGACGAGTCCTCGCCTTAATTCCCGATAAGATAAGGCGGCGCCGTGAGAGTTCATCTTGCTCTACTTACATCAGGCAATGTCAGTTTATACCAGATGGGAGATTCCCCCGTTCGGCCCCAAAGACGCTCCCGGCGGGACTCACAGGGGGTGCAGTTGCAGCAGCGAGATGAGGGCTGATCGCGCGCAGGGCTGCGGGTCGTTACCGAAGCGCTTCGGCACGGTACAAGCGCTCACCAGCCTGCCGCGGCGTTATTGAATATACTTGAACATCCTAACGCATTTTTCACCCGGCCCTGCACGCTCAGGATCGACAAGCACTTTCACAAATCCTGCTTCCTCCCAGATACGTAAAGCCCTTTTTATCCTCGCCCAGTCTCTCTCGCCGTACATCGCAACATCCTGTGCAGGAACATCTGGAATACGATCAGAGAAAATCCTGTTTAATCCGTTCTTTAGTGCTTCTTCAATCATGGATAAACAAGCTGCTGAGAGACCAATCATCGGTCCTGTAGGTAAACGATGGATAGAGCAGCGGTCTTCTAAACCGCTGGTCGGCAGTTCCATCCTGACGGGGCCAGCCTCCTGCACGGGGCGTTTTGATGCTGCCGCGCCCAATCGCAGCGCGTACAGTAGCGCCGTTATGAAAGGCGACCCTGTATACCTTTGGATGTCGGATGGATGCGCATGGATCCGCGTCGTAGGCGAAGGTTCGCGCTGGAACTCGACGGAGGTGAAGACCTTCGCGCGTGAGAAGATCAATGAAGGAGTCCGCCAGTTCATGGTCGATATGGAGGAATGCTCCGCGGTGGATTCAACCTTCATGGGTACACTGGCGGGAACTGCGCTACGGCTGCAGCAACTCGGAGCGCCAACGGTCAGCCTGCGCCTTCTGAACACCCATCCCGAGATTCGTAAGCTTTTCGAGAACCTCGGCTTGGATCAGCTTTTCCACGTCTGAGCTCGGTCTGCGGGTGCTAGGTGTCGAATCGTTGACTGCGCTGAGGGAGCGGTCGAAGCTCCAGCAGGTCTCCTTATGAAAGGCAATGGCTCGACTCCAGTCTTTATCTTTCGATTCCTGGTTCTAGCTCTCGTGGGGCTGTGGGGATGGTATTTCTGTGCGATGTTCCGCACGTCGGGTTGGGGTTACGACGATCTTTGGCGGGAACTGTGGGGTACGCTTCTTGTATTCTCAATCTTTGCACTCCCGTTCGGATTCCTTCCGCTCATCGGAGTGAGTTGGCGTAGGAAGTTCGCTGTGCTTACTGCCTTCACTTGTCTTTGTGTGTTGGCGGTCGAGGTATTTGCTCGCACACAGGAGTATCTTGTCCTCCAAAGCTGGAGTGCAGCCGGAGGATACATCGAGAGGCGTTGGTGGCCGTTCGAGCATCATGATTTGGGACTGATGAAGGACGGGACAGGGTGGGGCTGCGACTGACTACGCTCTCCGCTCAGAACGTTCCAGGGCACTTCCTCTCCGATCCGACCTCCGCTCTCCGATCTTCTCCGCCGCCTTCCGCCTCCGGCCCATGTTGGCGATCTACCTCCGCCTCAAGGCAACGCCCCAAGGGTCGTCCCAACGAGCGGGAGACTGACGGGGTGATAGGACACCGCCTCCGGAGATAACACCCGCTCATCCGCGGATTTGAGCTTTGCATAGATCTGGTTGGGCGCAGCACGGAGGTGCGCTTGCAGCGCCCACATTACGGCCGAGGGGAATGCGCGTTACCGAATTGTTCCACACACCCGCTCGCGCACTCCTGGAGGTCTGTTCCTATAGAACTCGCAGAATACCCGACCTGCGTAAAACGATGCCGCAGCAGCAGCTTACACGAATCACGCCACGCAGGGCTCCGATTACTTTGAGGCTCCCACCACTGTTGATACAGTATCCGGCCCCTGGAGAAACGAGTACTCCGCACCTCTCCGAAGAGTATCCAGCACCTCACCAGTGAGGTAAACCTGCCTGTCGTGACAGCCAACTCCGCCTCTCGAGACAGTCTCCCAGCCTGTCGAGACAGCACCCCGGCCCACTCGCAACAGCATTGGACCGCTGCTCGGACAGGCAACTTCACCTCAGCCAACAGTGCCTCGCGCCTGCCGCGACAGTACTCGGATACTGTCGGTCTAGTCTCCGCGACTGAACCAATACTCCTCTGCATCTCAGCCAAAGAGCGAAGAATGTAGTGTTCCACACATGACGAGCGAGCATCCGGTCGCCTCGTCGCCTGCTATCTCTAAATCGGTTTTTATAGGCGAGGGATTATTCGAAATAAACCCTCGCTCAGGGGCAACACTTCTGCTCGAATTGAGGAATATAGGAGTGTTGCGCTCAAGGTGTCGCCATATCATCCGGCACTCATCGAGATGCTCGCGATTTATTAACGCGCTGCAAGTGATCGTTCCTCAACCCCGCAGATGAGAAAACCTCGCCCACTTCCAAAACATTAGAGAATGCATGGCTGGTAAGATTGACCCGGTAACAATACTCCATGTCTCTGACATACAATTTGGTCACAACCACCGGTTCGGCCAGCTGGCAAACCAAGATTCCCCAAATGTTCCATTTGATACAGTCTTCCAGCGACTGGCCGATGATTTAGCTGAACGCGCGAAGGAAGGATGGCACCCACAGGTCATTGTCGTTTCGGGAGATCTTGCCGAATGGGGATTGCCCCAAGAGTTTTCGGACGCGCTCAACTTCCTAGTTAGCCTATCGCGGATTACGGGACTGGATCACAAGCGAGTCGTTGTGGTGCCAGGGAACCACGACATCAACAGGTCTCTATCCGAAGGATACTTTGCAAACTGCAGGGGTGACGACGTGTTGCCGCAAGAGCCATACTGGCCGAAATGGAAGCATTTCCGTCACCTTATGGAGCAGTTCTATGGCAGCACTGATGAATCGAGGTTTGATGAGCCCCGGCCTTGGTCACTGTTCGAGATGGAAGAGCTAAAGTTTGTAGTTGCGGGATTCAATTCGACTATACGTGAAAGTCACCGAGAGGAGGATCACTACGGGTGGATCGGTGAAGACCAAATACGCTGGTTTGGTGATCGCCTAGCCGGGTACCAAGAAAAGGGGTGGTTCCGTCTTGGCGTGGTTCACCACAACGTCGTAAGGGGCGCTGTAGACGACGAGGAAAACTTGCGCGATGCCGAAATGTTTAAACAGCGGACAGGGCCGCTCCTGAACATGATTCTACACGGACATACTCACAAGGATGACCTGGGATGGGCTGACAGTAATGTCCCGATAATCTCCACTGGAAGTGCTTCTTTAAAGAAGGAGGCACGACTGGAGGATGTAGGGAACCAGTACCAGTGGATTCGTCTTTGGCCGGATCGCTTCGAGCGTGCAACTAGACGCTACGACGGTGGTCAGAAGAGGTGGATCGGTGATACCCGTTGTTCCCCGGCGGGAGATTCTTGGCATTTCTCCAAGGATGTTGCTTTCTCCAGCGTAAACGAAACTTTTGCAGTTGGAACGCAGTCAACGACCGTTAAACCCACTAGTGAAGATCGCCAAATCGTTCACGTTGATAAGCCTCTAGGTGCTCAGGCTGCGAGAGCCCGCCTCAGGAGCTTGCCCAGATTTCGACTGCGAGCCGAGAACCACCACCGGGCCGTCCGTAGGAGTGAACAGGAGCTCCTCGAAACTATCATCTCTTCTGGCCATGTGGCGTGGCTGGTTGCAGACTGGGGCATGGGTAAGGAGGGATTCCTCGCTTCCGCACTTGAGCGGTTTGGTGGTCCCGAAGCACTAGCGGACGTTTTCCGACTTCAATGCGGAGTGATGAAGGACTGCGAGGAACTGTTGGCGGAGGCTGAGACACAACTTGGCCTCTCGTTTCAGGAATACTTTGCAGCAGTAGCGGCTATTCCTAACGCGGTTCTTGTTTTCGATGACCTACCATCGGCATTGCTCCAGGGTGACGAGCGGGAGGTTTTTGAACGTCGGATTCGGTCTATCGTCGACTTTTGTCCGTCACTCAGATTGATTTTCGTGACGAGACAAGTTCCTGGAGCTACGGATCCAGGCGAGGTTGTTCAGCTGTTGCCATTGGAAGCACCAGAAACGCGCAACTACCTTAAGCATCATATTCACGCCAGACCTGGGCTTGACGGAGAACATGAAGTGGATCGGATTCACCAATGGTCTGGTGGGCTTCCGATGCACTTAGATCGCCTACTCGAGCGTCTTCAATACCTCTCTTTGTCTGATATACTTGAAGACGACAACGAAGTTCAGGTAGGGACTCTGGCGGAAGCGCTTCCGGTTTCATTACGTAACACGGTGGCAGTATTGACCAACTCCGAGGATAGTGTTTCTCGCCAAACGTTTCGGCTGCTGAAGGTCCTTACAATTCTTCGTGACGGTGAGACGTTTCAATCCATTCGCAGATTCTATCCTCAACATCCGTTTCATCAGCGGAATGTTGATCAACTCGTAAGCCTCGCGCTTCTAGAGGATGTGCCGATCTCTCAAACTGTAGCGGTGCTTTCCCTTCACTCCGGTCAACGGGGAACTCGGGCCTATGACACGCCTCAGCTACTACGAGTGCCTCGACAGGTGCGGGATCATGTAAATTCAATAGTAGATGATGATGAACGTGACGAGATCATAGGAACATCTACCGGATTGTTCTTTGGTGAGAAATGGTGGCAAGGAAAGGTCCGTGTGCGGAATTCTCTCTCGAACGCTTACGGACAAAGCGCAATCGCGGGACCGGGAAACGAACATGTGGTCGCGCGGCACTTGCTGGCGAAAGCGTTGGATAAGCGAAACAAGAGACAGGTCGACAGGTATGCAAAGCTTGCTCTTACCTACTCCCACAAATTGATCGGAGCGGATCGTTTCCGGGATTCGCTTATCGCCTCAAGAGCAGTTGTGGACCTCCTCGGCGACACCGACTTTCATTTGTACTTCTCAGATGCCGCGCACATGTGTGGGCGCTCTCTGCGTATGACGGGCCGGGTTCCGGAAGCAATTGAGATGCTTAACAGCGCATTGAGCCGGGGTGGGAGTATGCTGATCGATGAGAATCGTGCCAGCATACAGTTGAGCTTAGCCTTATCATATCAGGATCTTGGGCGAGATAAGGAGGCGCTGGCCTGCGCCCGCGACGTGCTCAAACTTGTACACAAGGAATCAGATCCTGGATACCAAGCTCAATCTTTAGTAGCGGAGTTGACCCTTTCCGGTGGCGCCAGAAAGTCGCGTCTTGTAGAGCTAGAACAGAAAGCAAGGAACAAGGGGCGAGTGCGCGCTGCAAACAACATCGCGCTAGACCTTGCTCATGCGGTGAGTGAACCAAAGGAGGCTCTCGAGTGGGTGGAAAAGGTCATTTACTCCGCGCGAGATAATTATAGCCGTACGCGAGCGATTATCGAGAAAGTATCAGCTCTTGGATCGCATTTTAGAATTTCTGACTTGAGCGATAACGATCAAGCTCTCCTTAGTGCGGCGTACAGCTATAGTTACGCGCAACGGATCGGAAATCTTCTTGATAAGTGTCATAATGTGCTGTGGGGAGTCTTTAGAAGAGAGCAGCGTTGGGCGTCTGTCCTCCGATTGTTTCGGTTCTCATCTTTCATATGGCGGCTGCGCGGCATTGAGGAAAAGGAGCGCGAGTGCCTGCGGGAGCTGGAGTCGCTGGACCTGCTCGCACTTCAAGATAAAGAAGGGCGCGTCTTACAGATGGAGATTCTTTATCTAGAGCGAAGGCGTGGTAGCGTGCATGGTTTCAAGGTATTATAGCTCTAATGTGTAGGTGGGGCAGGTGTTACTTTCGTCGCTCTCAGTCTCGGTCGAGAGGCACCCTGTCACCGCCGCGCCTACGGTTCTCTGGCCTCACGCGAAGGAATTCTGGGCTTCAGTCGCAGGACGGATGGGTAGGCAAAGTGGAGGAGCGCGATGAAGATCGCGAGCGGGACAAAGACGCAGATGAATACCGACGCAGTGCTGTAGTTCCACCCGATTGCGTCGAATGACTCCAGAAAATCGACGGAGCGATCAAACATCCAACCTGCGAACTGTGTGAAATCCCTCATCAGCGCAATGCTGATCCCGGCAATCAGGATGAAGGTCGGCGCTAAGAAATTCCGCCCAAAAATGCGGTCAATCAGATGTAGATAAACTGCCGGTAGAAGAAGGAAGTACGCGACGATATTGACTTCTTGATACGTGAGCCCGGTGCCGTCCGCCAGCCAGTCGAGAAGGAGGTAAACGCTTTCAAATAGCCAATCCATAGTAGTTGATTAGGTAGAGTGCGATCAGCCGCAGTCGAAGGCGTGGTGCCGATGGGGTGCAGAGATCCAAATCGATCGCTGCCTTGAGCGCAGCGCTCTTGTGATCGGCATTGGCGATTTCGAAGAAGGGGGCCGGTGAAGGTGCGGCCGAGTTTATCGATGAAGAAAGAGGCCGAACGATAACAGTCCCGTTCTTCGCCGGGTAATCGCTGAGAGAGTCCAAGCCTTCGCACGCCTACTCATAGGCGCGACATGCCTCCGTGGAACGGAGAAACCGTTGGATTTACAATCTCCGTGAGTCATTGAACCCTCGCTGAATCTATTCACAATCTGGTTGCCTCCTGGTTCCGTGGACGTTTGTGAGACGCCCTCAGCACCGGTGGACAAAAGCAGAAGGTGGAGCGAGTAGAAGACGGTTCTATTGAACTCCCTGGATTCCCTTTTCCTCCTCCTGAGCTCTGCGCTCCCGATCCATCTCGATGGAGAGGAAGTAGTTCAGGGCGGTGCGAATCACTGCGATTGCCGCAAGCTGCCCGATCTGCTGCCAAGTGGGTGAGATCGCGGTGGTAAGGATGTCTGCGCCAAGCTGGAACTCGAGCGCAAGCGCGAGGTAGCTCGCGAGCGTGAGCCGCACACTGTTGAAGGTGGCGCCTTCCCGGTGCCGCAACATTCCGATGAGTCCGATCAGCGCCAGGACCACGCCGACAATTACGATGGCTGCGCCGATGGTCTCTATGCCCAGCCTGACCCACTGGATGAGCCAGCGGACTGTCTCCTCACCGGGCAGTCCAGCCGCACTACCTTGCGCATTCGCAATGCTCATAGACTCATCGATTTCCTGTGATGATTCCTCCCGGCAGCGACCGAAGCGAATACTTTTCCAAGCGGAGGGTGGGTAAGTCCTCTGTCCGCAGAGCAAAGCACCTCACCCCAGCGACCAACTCACCCGGATCCGCATCACCTCGCTGACGCCACACCAGAAACGCTGCGCAACTCGACCATTGTCACGCTGGGACTCTCGCGTGACGATCAGAGACTCCTCCACTTTTTACGCAGCGCTCGCCCCGGCCGCTGCTCGTGATTGCAAAGCCCGGGTTTTCTGAGAGAGACAGGGACACGCCTTGCCCGATGTCCACGCTGCTCCACTGGCTCTCCTCTTCTCAGCAATATTTCATGGAGCTCGGGTGGATGGGGATCCTGCTCTATGCGGGCATCATCGTGCTCGCACAGATGTTCATCGCCCCGCTGTCGCCGATCGCGATCACGGGCGGCCTGATCTTCGGCCTGCAGCGCGGGTTTTTGATTGTCACTCTCGGGACCGGAGTCGGAGCGGCGCTGAACTTCCTGATCGCACGCTATGTGGCACGCGGGCCAGTGGCGCGCCGCCTGCAGAAGAGCGACCGCTTTCGTCTGATCGACAATGCTATCGGAGAAGCCGGTTGGAAGATCGTCGCGCTCCTGCGCTTCTGTCCGATTCCGTTCGGATTCGCGAACTATTGCTACGGTCTCACCGCGATCCGCTTCTGGCCGTACTTCCTGGCCACGCTGGTGGCGATCATTCCGGGGAACTTCTTCTTCACCTGGATGGGAGCTACCGCCCAGGAAGGCCTGCTCGCAGTCGCCGGAGCGGGTCGGCCGCGCCACCCCGTGGAGTACGTGCTCATGGTGGTGGGCCTGGTCGCCTCGTTTATTGCGCTCACGTACATTACCCGACTGGCAAAGGCGGCAATCGCCAAGGCCGATGGTCCCCTTCCCTTCGCTCAGCCTTAGCAGCGCGAAGGTCGCAGCACCTACTCCACAGCAAGCAGCTCGCGCGCTTGGGCCGCGACGTCCCCGGTCCGCATCAGACTCTCGCCGACGAGGATCGCATTGCACCCGCAGTCGAAGACTCTCTGTGCGTCGGCTCGCGTTTTCAATCCGCTCTCGCTGACCAGGACCACGTCGTCCGGCACCTCTTCGCTCAGCTCCTCAGTCGTGTGCAGGTCCACCTCGAAGGTCGTGAGATTCCGGTTATTGATCCCGATGAAGGTGGCACCGAGATCCAGCGCGCGGTCCAGCTCTTCCCGCGTGTGAACTTCCACGAGCGCATCGAGCTGGCACATCGCAGCCGTGTCGAAGAGCGACTGCAGCGTCTCCTGATCGAGCGCCGCGACAATCAGCAGGATCGCATCCGCTCCCGCGACCGACGCCTCGAAGATTTGCACCTCGTGAATCACGAAATCTTTTCGGAGAACCGGCAACTCGACGGCTTTCCGGATGCTCTTCAAGTAGGCGAGGCTGCCTTGAAAGAACTGCACATCGGTCAGCACGGAGAGCGCATGGGCGCCCGCTTCCTGGTACGCCAGCGCGATCCGGACGGGATCGAAGTCGGGCTGGATGACTCCTGCTGACGGACTCGCTTTCTTCACCTCCGCGATCAGACCCAGACCGCCTTCGTCAAAACGGTTCACCGCGAGCGCAAAAGGGCGGAATTCGTTGCGCTCCAGAGCGGCTGCCCGGAGATGCTCCAGCCGCGGGAGGATGCGTGCGACCTCCGTCGCTTTAACTTCGAGAATCTGCTTGAGGCGGTTCGGAACCATGGCCTTCGATTTTGTTCCGGGTGTGTGCGCTTGCCAAGCGCAAGCGCGTGCGGCGACCTTTGGCAATACACCCATGAGCAGACCAGCCCTTCCTCCTGCTGTTGCCGAGGCCCTCGCCGGCGCCGATCTCGGACAGACTCTTGCCGCAACGATCAGCCACTTCGGTTGCCAGGCCGGGACTATTCATCTTCTTGATGCCGGCCAACTTCGACTTGCAGCGCACCGCGGAATACCACCTCAGGTGGTGGCGATCGTAGAGACCGTGCCGGTGGGGAAAGGGATCGCTGGACTGGCTGCGGAGCGGCGCGAACCGATCACGATCTGCAATCTTCAGACCGACGACTCCGGTCAGGCTCGGCCGGGGGCGCGGGCCACCGGCATGGAGGGATCGATCGCGGTGCCGATGCTTGCCGCGGGTGGAGTCGAACTTCGAGGGGTGCTCGGTATCGCCAAGAGCAGTGCGTACGATTGGTCTGTCGCAGAGACCGCCGAGCTCCAGGAGATTGCAAATCGGATCGCTGAGACCTGCGGCGGCACCTAGACTCTCGTTGTTCCCATCCAAAGCTCAGGAGTTGAATCCGTGAGCATTACTTCCCAAGCCGGGGGAAGTGGAGCGGGTGAAGAGATTCGAACTCTCGACGTCTTCCTTGGCAAGGAAGTGCTCTACCACTGAGCTACACCCGCGTTTCCGCGAAGGCCGCTAAGATAGAAATCCAAAGAGGTGTTGCAAGGGGATTTTGCAGATTATTTACCCGTGATCGCCCCCTGGAAAGCAGACGACATCGGCCAGGCGCGTCCCGGACAAAGTAGGAAGTAGAGCTTTGCGCACCTCCCGTGTGAGTTATTGCGCAGCGAGATAAACTAAGCACCTCTCGGGGACGGCGAAACTGCTCCGCTGGCGCTCGGTAAGCGAACGCAAGTCGAACAACCCGAGTAGCTTTGGATCATTACAAAGGAGCAGGCATACGAGGTGCTAGAGGCGACCTGCGCCGAACTGTCGGCCGCTGAACCGCACACTTTCCCGCCTCTCCAATGATCAGCCTGCAGAACAAACGTCTCCTCCTCGCCGCGACCAGCATCGCTTTATGCACTGGGCCCGCACTCGGGCACTTGACCTACAGCAACCGCGTCCTGGGAACGTTCAGTGGATTGGAGCCGCAATCGAACACGATCACGGGGCAGACGACCATGAACTGGACGTGGGCGGATGGAACCGATGGAGACTTCGGGCACAGCCACGGATTGAAGTTCTTCCGCTTCACGCTCGAAAATCCTGCAAGCGTGACGATCTCCGTTGCGGCTCTTGATCCAGCCCTGCTCCTGCCTGCCTTCTCCCTTTACTCGGGATTGGCCCATGCCTCGCCGCCAGATTACGAGAACAACATCACCTTCCAGTACCTGGCCACACTTCCTGGTGCGGCCAAGGAGGGAGCCTTCAATGCGCTCGCAACATGGAAGATGGGCAACGACGTGAGCCAGAGCTTTGACGACTTCAGCACGTTTACCTATATGGGAAATGCTGCGGACGGCACGCCGCTGAACTTCGGGAGCGCTCCGGGGATCGACGGTGACGGCCTCGCAGACGGCGCGGTGTCGCGTACCTTCGCGCTCCCCGCAGGAAGCTATTCTCTGGCCGTCGGCGGCGCCATGTACAGCGGTCAGGGCAGCGGTGCACCGATCCCGGGCGGCGATGGCGCGAACGAAGGGGCAAGCAGCGCCCTCAACGGGATGAATGTCGGTGTGGCAGTGGTACCGGAGCCCGCAACCGCGCTCCTTGCACTGGGAAGCCTGCTCTTCTTGGGAACGCGTCGGCAGCGTGCTGCAATGGGGAGGTAGCGGGCCAGTATAGCAGCCTGGTAACTGCGCAAGCCGCCCTGCAACGAGCATCGTCGCGCAGAGCTGCTGCTTGAGGACCGGGCACCGGTCGCAGGACATGCATCACTTCTCAGCCCACCTGCGGCAGCGAGTACTGCTCTTGAACTGAACGCTGAAAGCGATCGCTGGGATCGAGGAAGGGCAGAGCCGGAGCCCCACCCTCCCACGACTTGCCGGGAAACTGTCAGGCCTTTCCGCCGAAGGAGACGTAGTCGTCGAGATCGAGTACGTCCGCCCAGGATCCGATGTCCTCGCGCGTTGAGCCTGCCTCCTTGTGCATGCCATTGAAGAAGTCGCGGGTCTCTACATCAGTCGGGGAGCGATGGTCCATGTAGTGTGACCATTGCTGGACCTCCCACGGTGCGCGCTTGAACGTCGCTGTCTCCTCGATCCATGCGAGAATCTCGCCGTCTCCCTTGCCCTGTTCGAGCTGGGCGCGGAGGGCTTCGGGATCAATCCCGGTGTAGCTCGTGAACTGCTGATCCAACGGGCAGTTGTAGTGATAGGCTCCATTTTTTCCGGCGATGGTTGCGCGGCCCTTGTCGAGCATGCGCGGGAGCAGCACGTAGCCACCGAGGCGGGCACGGGCGCTGCGAGGAGGACGCTGGGTGAGATCTGGTGCAGAGAGGTCGCTCATAGGATGGGTAGTTGGCAGTTGAAAAGATTACTCACACGTAAAGGACGACCTCATCGCGCGGGAAACGGACTTTGGGAAGTTGGGCGTATTTATCGGACTTCGAGCGGAAACCGAGAGCGCAGGCAGCGAGGGCTGTGAGACCGTGCTTCTCGAGCCCGAGCAATTCGTCGTACTTGGCCGTCTCGATCCCTTCCATCGGGCAGGAGTCAATCCCTAGGAACGCAGCGACAGTCATGAGGCTACCGAAAGGGAGATACACCTGGCGGGAGTTCCACTCACGGAGCTGGCCGGTATCGGTTGCGCCCTGGATTGCTCCGAGCAGCATCTGGCGAAAGTTTTCCTGTGCCTCGACCGTCGTGCCACGAACCTCTGCCGTTCGGCGAATGTAGCGGTCCACGTGCTCGACAGAGAGTTCCTTCTGTACGGCGAAGACGACGAGGTGAGAAGCGTCGACCGTCTGCCTTTGTCCCCAGGAAATGGCGGGGAGCTGGGCGCGGACGGCGGGATCCTGAACGACAATGAAGCGCCATGGCTGGAGCCCATAAGACGATGGTGCGAGCACCAGAGTCTGCTCGAGTGTCTCCCAGTCGGCCTGGGAGATCTTGCGGGCGGCATCAAACTCCTTCGTGGCGTAGCGCCACTGAAGTTGTCGGAGCACGGTTTCGTTGGAGACAGGACGGGTATCCATTGCGGTGTTTTGGTGAGTGAGTGCACTGAGGGGAACACTCGTGAAAATGGCTGGTGCCGCTCAGGCGGCTTCGACGTAGGACGACGTTTCCTCCAGCGCGGTCGAGACACGACGGACCTGCTCAGCCGCGAGTTCCGGGAGAAACAGCGGCGCGAAATCAGTGCTGCGCGCGATCTCGGAAGCCTCACGCACGGCGCGGCGGACCAACACCGCCGGCACGGTGTGGCGCCACTCGGCACTGAGTCGCCCGCTCAGTAACTCCTCGAGCTCGCGGAGCTCGTTGCCGTATCGAGCCGAAGAGGCCGTATATTCTGTGGTGATGTGCTGAGACCGCAGAAAGGAAGTTGTGGAAGTGATCATAGGATAAGTTGCATTAGACCAGTCGTATAGAACGTGGGTAAGAAATCAGGCGGCAAGGTACTCGCGGAGAAACTGAGCGGCACCGCGCAGCGCAGCGGCTGATCGCTCGATATGGGCACGGTGCATCGCACCCTGACAAAGATCCTGTACGATCCCAGCGGCGACCGCAGGCGCAAGGTCCTTCCGGATACACCCGCTCGCCTGCCCCTCTCGGACGACACGCTCGAAGATATCCCGGGAATCACGGCTACCTTGCGCCAATACCTCGCGCATCGACTCACTGAAGGTCGAAACCTCCGCAGCGAGCTTCGCGACCAGGCACACCTGCTTGCAACAGCCCTCGAGCATCATCGCAGCCGCGCCGTCCACATACGCGACCAACCGCTGCAGCGCATCCAGATCAGTCCCGAGCAGGATCGTTCTCATGCGCTCGGAGTTCTGGTCTACGTAGTGCCGGAGCAACTCGGCTCCGAATTGTTCCTTCGACGCGAAGTAATGGTAGAAGGAACCCTTCGGCACTTTTACCGACGCAAGGATCTCGTTCAGCCCGACGGAGTGGAAACTCTTCTCGAGCATAATCCCCTGCGCGGCTTCCAGAATTCTCACCTTGGTGGTTGGAGCGGTCATCAACTGACGCGAGAATAGACCAGTCGTCTGGTTCGTCAACAGAAATGTGACTCGGTCGGTTACATTTCCGTCAGAGAAGAGAGATGGCTGCCCCTTCGACACCTGATCAAACGTCGGGCTCGCCTTCGCCCTGCTGATCGCTTTCCTCAATCTGCCTGAGGACATCAGAGCGGTCCTCCACTTCCTCCCAGACTTCGCGGCTCACGTAGATAGGCGCGCGCTGCTGGATTGCCAGGGCGATGCAGTCGCTCGGGCGGCCATCCAGCTCGATGATCTTCTTTTCAAAGAGCTCGTTTTCACAGCTCACGATCAGACGCGCAAAGTAGGTCTCGCTCTTCAGGTCATTGATGATCACCCGTTCCACCTTCGCCCCGAGCGCTGCCATGAGATGGCCTACGAGGTCGTGAGTCAGCGGACGCTCCTTGGGCGTGCTGTTGATGAACATGGAAATCGCCGCGCCCACACTCTCGTCCACGTAGATAACGAAGACCTTGTCATCGTTGCCGATGAAAACCGCGCGCCCCGCATTGAACGGCAGCACGGTGCGGATCTCTACCGGTACAACGGACTTATTCATGACGGGACGCTACCGCGAGCGCTGGGCAGGCTCAAGTACGAGGAGCAGGCGAAGATCGAAAGAACTCCCACCGGCACCGCAGGACGCGTGCGCCTTCTGCCTTCCGAATATTCCAAAGCACCTGTTGCATTGCCAGTGCTCGTTTCTACACTCCCCGCCGACATGAAGCAGCCCTGGGATATCCCCGCCGCAATCTCTCTCTACAACGTCGATCGCTGGGGCACCGGCTACTTCACGATCAATGATAGCGGGAACGTCTCTGTACTCCCAACGCAGGATCCGAAGACGCCGATCGATGTGATGGAGCTGGTTGCCGAGGCGCAGGAGCGCGGGCTGACCTTCCCAATGGTGCTCCGCTTTCAGGATCTGCTGCGGCATCGCGTGCAGAAGATCAACCAGGCGTTCACGGACGCGATCGCGGAGATGGGCTATAAAAACGTCTATCGCGGCGTCTTCCCGATAAAGGTCAACCAGCTCCGAGAGGTCGTGGAGGAGATCATGGATGCGGGCGGGCCATTCCATTTCGGTATCGAGGCCGGGAGCAAGCCCGAGCTGCTCGCCGCACTGGCCATCCACCGCGATCCGGAGAGCCTGATCGTCTGCAATGGCTACAAGGACGTGCTCTTCATCCAGAACGCCCTCCTCGGGCGCAAGCTCGGCAAAAAAGTCATTCTCGTGGTGGAGAAGCTCGAGGAGCTGCAGGCGATCCTGCAGGTCTCCAAGGAAGTCGGCGTCGAGCCGATGATTGGTGTGCGAGTCCGGCTTGCCGCCAAGGGCGCGGGCAAGTGGGCGACGAGCGGCGGAGAGAATGCGAAGTTCGGCCTGAGCACCTCGGAACTCGTAACCGCCAGCGAGACGCTCAAGGCGGCCGGGTTGGCGCACTGCTTAAAGCTCGTGCATTTCCACGTCGGCTCACAGGTGCCGGATATCGGCACGATCAAGCGGGCCGTCCGGGAAGCAGCGCGCTTTTACGCGAAGCTCAGCCAAATGGGTCATGAGATGGGGCATCTCGATGTCGGCGGCGGGCTCGGCGTGGACTACGACGGATCGCGGACGGCTTTCGAGAGCTCTACGAACTACACGCTCAACGAGTATGCGCGCGACATCGTCTGGAACATCATGGACGTCCTCGATTCCGAGAAGGTCGTGCACCCGATCATCACTTCGGAAAGCGGACGCGCGCTCGTGGCGCATCACTCCATCCTTGTAGTGGAAGCCTTTGGCGCGATTGAGAAGGACCGTTCCACGGCAAACCTGGAGATCACGGAACGCGACCCGAAGTTGGTTACGGAGATCCTGGAGATCCAAAAGAACATGGGGCATCCCAACCGGATGGAGAGCCTGCACGATGCGCAGCAGATCAAGGAGCAGGCACAGTCGATGTTCGACCTCGGCTACCTGGAACTCGACAGCAAGGCGAAGATCGAGACGGTCTTCTGGCAGATCGCACACACTGTCGTGGAGTTCTGCAAGGGCATGAAGTACGTGCCGGACGAGGTGAAGGAACTCGAGACCGCGCTATGCGATCAGTACGTGTGCAACTTCTCGGTCTTCCAGTCGCTCCTCGATCACTGGGCGCTCGGACAGCTCTTCCCAGTGATGCCCATTCATCACCTCAATGAATTCCCGGACCGGAATGCGACTCTGGTGGACATCACCTGCGACTCCGACGGGAAGGTCAGCAAGTTCATCGATTTGCAGGACGTGAAGGACACGCTCCCGCTTCACAAGTTCCAGAACGGTCGCCCGTACTACATCGGCTTCTTCCTTATCGGTGCCTACCAGGACATCATGGGCGACTTGCACAACCTCTTTGGCCGGGTCAACGAAGCGCACGTCTTCCTCGACGAGGACGAGGACAACGGCTGGTACATCGAGGAGACGATTGATGGCTCCACGATCGGCGAGGTGCTTGCCTTGACTCAGTGGAATCAGAACGAACTCGTCCGTCTGGTGAAGGCGCAAGTCGACTCCGCAATCAAAAGCGACAAGCTAAAGCCCACCGAGGCGATGCGGCTGCTGGCGAATTATGAACGCGCGTTGAAGGGGTACACGTACCTGAACTTCAACGGCGGCAAGTAACGCGATCTCAGCTAGGACTCGCCGTGCCGGGCCAGCAAGGCCTGGCAAATCGCGCAAATCAGGCCGGGGCCTTCGTAGATGAAGCCGGTGTAAAGTTGCACCAGCGCTGCCCCGGCATCGAACTTCTCCAAGGCGTCATCCGCACTCATGATGCCGCCGGCAGCGATGATCGGGAGCGACGAGTGCTTCGCAATGAAGCGAACGATCTCTGTCGAGCGCTCCTTCAGCGGCGCACCACTGAGCCCGCCCTGCTGTCGCTGCGACTCCGGGACGGAGCTATGATCAATCGTGGTATTCGTCGCAATGATCCCCGCGAGCCGATGCTCTTGCACGAGGCCGAGGATCTCCTCGATCGCCGACCATTCCAAGTCTGGTGCGATCTTGAGCAGCAGTGGCTTTCGTGCCGAGTTGCGTGCCTGAATCGTGCCGAGTAGGTCGTCCAAAGCTGCGCGATCCTGAAGCTGCCGAAGGCCTGGCGTGTTCGGCGATGAGACATTCAGCACGAAGTAGTCTCCGAACTCTCGCAGGCGGTCGAACGACTCCAGGTAATCTCCCGTTGCCTCCTCCAGCGGAGTGATCTTCGACTTCCCAAGATTGATTCCCACAGGGATCGCCGGCCACGAGTCGGTCTCCTGCGCCTTTTTCAGCCGGCTCGCGATCACTTCCGCGCCATCGTTGTTAAACCCCAGGCGATTAATCAGCGCGCGCTGCTCCGTTAGGCGGAAGATGCGCGGCTTGGGATTCCCCGGCTGCGCACGTGCGGTAATCGTTCCGATTTCCGCGAATCCGAAGCCCATGGTCTGCCATGCTTGCAGCGCCACGGCGTTCTTATCAAAACCCGCAGCGAGGCCCACCGGATTGGGAAAGGTTACACCGAAGACAGTCCGCGCCAGTCTGGGATCCTGGGGGCGGGTTAATCCGCTGATCATCCCGCCGGCCCGCTCCAAAGCAGCAATCGCAAGGTGATGGACCGTCTCTGGGTCCACGGAAAAGAGCAACGGGCGAATGAGCTTCTGGTAAAGCAGCGGCGACATGATGTGCGGCGACCATAGTGTGGCACCGGAAGAAAGAGAAGTTAGAGCCTTCGGGGGGAACGTTCGGAATCGACGGTCATAGACCGACGCTACAGGACGCGGCGCTCTCTTCTCCGCTGTAGCGTCGCTCTATGAGCGTCGTTGTACCAACGGCTACAGGCGCCGGTTCTGCTTCGCCGCAGGTCCTCACTCCGCTCCACCCCAGAACCCGGGGAACGCTACTTCCCGATGCAGAACGTGCTGAAGATCTTGCCGAGCAGATCCTCCGTATCGGTTTTGCCTATAACGTCCCCGACTGCATCCAGAGCGCCGCGCACTTCTTCGGCGATGAATTCTGCCGAGATCCCGTCGGACATCCCCTGCTCCGCCGCGATCACCATCTTCAGTGCACTCTGCAATGCCGCCTGATGCCGCGCATTGATCGCCACCGACCAGTCGCGCGCGGCTACGCCGCCCACGATTACCCGTTCCTCGATCGCTTGAGCGAGAGTATCAATCCCCTCCGCCTGAAGGCACGAGATGCGCACCGCTTCCACTCCGCTCCATGACGGATGCTCCCCGAGATCGGTCTTATTTAGAACCAGGATCGCGTGCGCGTGTATCGGCTCTGCGATCGCGCGAGCGGTGGCCGCATCCACAAGATGCAGGACGAGGTCTGCGCGCTGCACCTGCTGAAGCGTGCGTTCGATCCCCGCCTGCTCGAGTTCGTCCACGGAATCGCGCACCCCTGCAGTATCGATCAACCGCAGGGGAATACCCCGTAGGTTGATCACCTCCTCCAGGGTGTCCCTTGTGGTGCCCGGGAATGCGCTCACGATGGCCCGTTCGTAGCCCAGCAGCAGATTCAGGAGGCTCGACTTACCGACATTAGGCACTCCGTAGATGACGGTGCGCACGCCGTCGCGGAGGATCTTACCCTGGTCCGCGGTCGTGAGCAGTCGTTCCAGCTCAGAGCGGATTCCCCCAAGCCGCTGGCGCAGCGAATCGCCCGTCTCTGGATCGATGTCCTCATCCGGGAAATCGATGTATGCCTCGATGTGAGCCAGCAACTCGAGCAAGCCATCAAGCAGCCCACGGACTCGCGCGCCCAGACGCCCCTCGAGCTGTTCAGTGGCTGCTCGGAGCGCGAGGTCTGTTTGGGCGGAGATCAGATCCATCACTGCCTCAGCCTGCGTAAGGTCCATCTTGCCGTTGAGGAATGCTCGCTGCGTGAACTCGCCCGCTTCCGCAGCCCGCGCCCCAGATCGCAGGAGCAACTCGAGAATCCGGCGCGTGACGAGCACCCCGCCGTGGCAGGCTACTTCCACCACATCATCGCCCGTGTAACTCGCCGGACCGCGCGCTACCGAGAGGACTACGTCATCCACTTTCCGATCGCCATCCAGGATCGCGCCAAAGTGCTGCTGTCGCGAACGCATCGCCGATACCTCGCGGCTACCTACGAAGACGCGCTCAGCAATCGCCACTGCGTCCGGTCCGCTCAGCCGCACGAGTGCGATCGCACCCTCGCCGATCGGAGTCGAGATCGCGGCGATCGTGTCGTCCATCATGCGGGATTGATCAGCCGGCGATCTGCTGGGCGATCAGGCGCTCGCCGGCTTCCCGAGGAGCGTGCGCAGCTCTGCAACGAAGCGCTCATTCTGCGGTGGAGTCCCTACGGAGACGCGCACCCATTCCGGCAAACCGTAGGCATTCATGTCGCGGATGATTACTCCCAGCTTCATCAGTGCCTGGAATACGGCTCGTCCATCGCCCACCTTCACCAGTACGAAGTTTGCAAAGCTCGGCACGAAATCCAGACCCATGGCGGCAAACTCACCCTGTAGATAGTCCCGACCTTCGATGGTGATCTCTCGCGTCTGCCGCTGGTGATCTTCATCGAGCAAACCCGCCAGCGCTCCCGCTTGCGCGATCCCGTTCGCATTAAAGGGCTGCCGCGTCTTCTGCAGCAGGCCCACAAGTTCGCCAGTCCCGAGGCCGTAGCCAATCCGGAGATTTGCCAGACCCTGGATCTTCGAGAAGGTACGAAGCACCATCACGTTCCGCCCTTCGCGGACGTACTGCAGGGTGTCGGGTGGGTTCTCGTTGAACTCATAGTAGGCCTCGTCGAAGACCACGACCACGTGCTCTGGAACTCGCGCCATGAAGCGATCGATCTCCTCCTGCGAGAGCAGGGTGCCCGTGGGATTGTTGGGATTCGCGATGAAGATCTCCTTCGTTCTCGGAGTGATCGCCGCAAGAATCCCGTCGAGATCGTGTGCAAAGCCGGGATCGTCCACCTCGATAGTCGTCGCGCCGAAAAGGGTCGCCATGAGCTTGTACACGACAAAGGCGTGCCGCGCCACGATGACCTCATCGCCGGGATTCAGAAAGGCATGTCCAAGGAACTCGATGATCTCGTTCGAGCCACATCCGAGAATCACGTTTTCCCGCTGCAGACCGCACTTCTGAGCAATCGCCTCCCGCAGATAGTAGCCCCCTCCGTCCGGATAAAAATGCGAGCGTTCCAAGGCCTCCCGCATCGCGTGCAGCGCCTTCGGGGAAGGCCCAAGCGGGTTCTCGTTCGAGGCCAGCTTCACGATTTGCGAGGGCTCCAGGCCCAGCTCGCGCGCCACGTCCTCAACCGGCTTGCCTGGCTCGTAGACGACCAGATCGTGAAGCCACGGATGCGCTTGGTTCCGGATAGACATAGAGCGGTGGAACCTAGAAGGCAGCGGTTGAGAATGCCAGTGTTAGGTTAGCTTGGAGGATCTTACACTCTCTCGCTGATCCCCCGTTCTGAAGGCCATTCGGAGCTGAGGGCTTTACACGCGCGGACAGGCGCGGCGATAACGCCGCTGGATGAACTTCCTCATGGGGCTCCCGCTTTGCGCACTCGTGGCATGGTGGCTCTTCTGGTGGCGGAAAGCAGGGGTGGATGGCAAGCGCGAGGCGCTGCTCCGCGCTTTCATTACTTGGGCTGCACTCGCGATGATGATCTCGGAGGTGCTCTCGTGGTTCCACGCAATACATCTGCCATCCTTGGTTTGCGCGTGGGTGATCAGCACGATTGCACCACTTGCGATTACCTGGTGCACAGGGATGAACCCGAAACTCTGGGTGAGACCAACAGCCGTAGGGTGGGTCTGCCTCACGGTCGTGGGGATCTTCGCGCTCGTAACGCTGCTCGTTGGACTGGTCGCGCCGCCGATGACCTTCGACTCGATGACGTACCACCTTGCGCGGGTAGCCCATTGGCGGGCGAACGGATCAATCGACCATTACCCCACACACATTCTCCGGCAGCTGATGTTTGGGAACTGCGCGGAGGTGCTGATCCTGCAGTTCCACGTACTCGGTGCTGGATCCGATACGATGGCGAATCTCGTGCAATGGCTTGCCTGGGTTGGCTGCATCGCGGCCGGTTCGCTGCTCGTTCGGGAGTTGGGAGGAGATCGCCTCGCGCAATGCTTCGGCGCGGCCTTCGTCGGGACCGCCCCGATGCTGCTCCTGCAGGCCAGTTCCACGCAGAACGATCTGGTCTGCGCATGCTTCCTCGTGGCGTTCGTGTGGTTCGGGCTGAGAGCGCTCCGGGAACCTCGAACGGATCTCGTGTGGATGGCTGGGTTGTCGCTCGCGCTGGCCATCGCGACCAAGGGGACGGCGTATGTCTTCGGCGCACCTTTTGCGATGGCGGGATTTGCCGCGCTTTGGAGGCTGCAAGGGTGGCGCGCATCCGTACGGCAGGCATTGATCGTGAGCATCTGCATTGTGGCGTTTAATGGTCCGCTCTGGGTCCGCAACGTGCAGACGTTTAATTATCCGCTTGGCGACTCGCAGCTCCTCCGTTCCGTGAACAACGACAGCCTGAGCTGGCGGCCACTCGTCTCGAATGGATTGCGCAATGCCGCGCTGCACGTCGGTGCACTCTCTGGATCATGGGCAAGCCGCTCGCAGCGCGCGGTGGTAGCGGTGCATGGCTGGCTGGGGCTGGATCCCGAAGACCCAGGCACCACCTTTCGCGGCGAACGCTTTCAGGTGCTTTCCTTTGTTCCGCACGAGGACTTCCACGGGAACCCGCTCCACGCCGGGATGATCCTGGCAGGGCTTGCGGCAGTCACCGCGGGCGCTATCCGGCGAAGCACGGACTCGCGTCTAATTGCAGTCAGCCTATGCTGGATGTCCGCAGCGCTGCTCTTTCTCCTGCTGCTCAAATGGCAACCGTGGCACAGTCGGCTGCATACGCCGCTTTTGGTTCTCGGGGTTGTGCCGGTTACAGCTGCCCTCGCGCATCGGCGATGGTTCCGACTCGAACCGGTACTCGCCGCAATCCTTTTTGTCGCTGCCCTGCCGGCAATCTGGCGGACGGAAGGACGGCCATTTCCAAGCGCGCTTCAGGCGCTTGTCTCGCCGGGTGCGCATATCAGCTTCATCGCTCGACCTGATCTACACGCGTCCTATCAAACCGCGCTCGCAGAGATCGGGAGCAGGCAACAGCCCGTCGTTGTGGGTCTAATCATGAACGAGGAGAGTTGGGAGTATCCGCTCTGGCAGGTCGCCCGGGACGAGTACCCGGGTATGACCTTCAAGCATGTTGCAGTGCGCAATGCTTCAACTGCTCCGGTACCACAAGTCACTGCGCTTATCCTGATCGACCAGCCAGATAGCATTACGCCCGAATCCCTCGGGATGAACGGATGGAAGCTCCACCGTGCGGACGCCTTCCTTCGCCTCTACCTGCCGGAGCGTTAATCACCCACAACCAACTCGATCCCCTGCTCCGTGAGCCGGATACGGTGTTCGCGATAAAGCGCGCCGATCGCCTGTTTGAATGCCTTCTTGCTGGTTCCAAAGGCCGTACGTATCTCGTCCGGCGTGCTCCGGTCACTAAAGGCCAGCTGTCCACCGCTGGTCTTCAGCGCGGCAATGATCTTCTCGGTGAGAGGAGCGACGCGCTCGTAACCGGCTGGATCCAACCGCAGGTCAATCTTTCCATCCGGCCGTACCGCACGAACGTAGCCATCCAGCGCCTGACCGATGGCCAGAGGCGAGCCGAGATCACTTTTGAAAAGCAGGCCCCAGTGGCGAGATTCGACGATCGCCTTGTAGCCGAGCGGTGTCTCGTCGGCTACGAGCAGCCGCACGCGTGCGCCCTCCCCGTAATCCGGCGGCGTGATGTCCAGGTAACCATCCAGCCGGGTGGTCGCAACAATGCGACCGGTCCTTTGATCGAGGAAGACATAGGCCACCACGCTTTCGCCCGCTGCGACTCGGCGCGCCTGCTCCCGGATGGGCAGAAGCAGATCCTTGCTCAAACCCCAGTCGAGAAATGCGCCGATCTTCGGGTGCACATTGATTACCTTCATCCCGGCAAACTCGCCCACACAAGCGCGTGGAATCTCAGTCGTGGCAACCAACCGATCCTCAGAGTCGCGATGCACGAAAACTTCAAGGTAGTCGCCTGGAACGGTACCCGTGGGGATGTACTTCCCCGGCATCAAGATTTCGCCGAGCTCCTCACCGTCAAGATAGAGCCCAGGTGTGGATTCCCGCACGACGCGGAGTGCGTTTCGCTGACCGATCGCTGCCATATCCCTCAAGAGTAAACGCGCTCGATCGTCTGGGAGGAAGGATTCTCCCGAGAGATTGCGGGCTGCGCCGGCGTCGCGCATCATTCCAATGCATGAAGCAACCCCGAGCTAAAGACCCGCTCCACGGAATCACACTGGAGACGATCGTCCACAGGCTGGTGGAGCATTACGGATGGGAGCAGCTTGGTGAAATCATCAACGTCGGCTGCTTCAACTCCGACCCGAGCGTACGATCGAGCCTGAAGTTCCTGCGCAAGACTCCTTGGGCCCGGAAGAAGGTCGAGGATCTCTATCTCTGGGTGGTATCGACCAAAGTCGGCGAGCAGCCAGCAGATAAAGACAACCCAACGGCTTAGCTCTTCGAAGGAGAAATTTCCAGGGTCGAGGTTCCCGCTTGCCGGGGAATCAGCGCCGCTCAAAGGTGCCCCATGGCTCTACCCTCCAGGTCTTCCCGGCGTTCCTTTCTCAAAACCGCACTCGCTGCCAGTGCGGCCCCGCTCTTCCTGCCCTCTCGCATTTGGTCTGCCGAGAAGAGCGCGAACAGCCGGATCAATCTTGGTTTCATCGGCATGGGGAAGATGGCTCATGGCCACCTGCCAGCTTTTCTTGGCAAGGCTGCAACGCAGACCGTTGCCGTGTGCGATGTGGACACCACCCGCCGCCTGGATGGTAAGCGGATCGCCGAGGAGCATTACGCGAAGAAGACCGACAGCGGTACTTACAAGGGCTGTGACGTCTACAACGACTATCGAGAGCTACTCGCGAGGAAGGACATCGATGCGGTCGTCATCTCAACCCCGGATCACTGGCACGCCCCAATCTCCATCGCCGCAGCCGCTGCTGGGAAAGATATCTACTGCGAAAAGCCACTCTGCCAGACGGTCCACGAGGCTCGTGCGATGATCGACGCCACGCGCAAGCATCAGCGCGTGTTGCAAGTCGGCTCACAGCAACGCTCTTCACGCGAGTTCCGCGTTGCGGTGGAGCTGGTGCGCAATGGTGTGCTCGGGAAGATCTCCCGAGTGGATACAGGCTTCGGCACGCCGGGAATTCCCTGCAACCTGCCAGAGGAGCCAATTGAGCCTGGTCTGGACTGGAATCTATGGCTCGGGCCAGCTCCGATGCGCCCATACCATTCCGAATTGAGCCCGCGCGGGGTCCACAACAATTTCCCGAACTGGCGCAAGTACTGGGAATACGGTGGCGGCATGGTCACGGACTGGGGCGCTCACCATGTCGACATTGCGCAGTGGGGTCTTGGCATGGACGAGAGTGGCCCGGTGGAGATGATCCCCGTAGCCGACGCGCAGAACGCCAAGGCTGGCAACAAGCTCCGCTACGCGAATGGGGTCGAACTCACGCACATCGAAGAGAACGGGGTCACCTTTTACGGCGAGAACGGCACCCTTTACGTGAACCGCGGAAGGTTCAAGCTAACCGTCGGCGGTCAGGAGAAAGCCAGCTTCATGGGTAAGGAGTCCCCCACACCGATGGGTGCACAGCTCGATGCGGTGGAGAAGGAGTACCTCACGGAGGCCAAGGTCCGCGTCTACAAATCCACGGATCACGCGAGCGACTGGCTGGCGTCGATCGCGTCGCGAAAGCCGCCGATCTGCGACGTGGAAGTGGGAGCACGCACGATTGTTGCCTGCCATCTGCTCAACTTCGGGTACCGCTACGGGAAGCCCGTGAAATGGGAGCCGGTGAAGATGGAGTTTACGGGCGGGACGGGAGAGGCGTCGTGGCTCACTCGTGACTACCGTCCGGAATTCCGCGTCGTATAGAGAAGGAGTGGCTGATTTCTACAGCCCGCTTTGTCGGTCAAGGTGAGCCAGAATTACCCTTGCTCCGCCTCTCCGTTTTGCCATATTCCCACGCCGGTACGGGGAGTTAGCTCAGTTGGTAGAGCGCGTCGTTCGCAATGACGAGGTCAGGGGTTCGAACCCCCTACTCTCCACAACTCTAAAGGTTCGCGGGGGCTTACCTTTTCCGGCCGGCATCGCTAAATGGAAAAGCCGGAAGGTGTGGAACCTCCCGGCATCTCGCTAAAGAGAAAAGTTCAACTAAACGGTCGGGCCCGCTCCGCCGCCACCTCTCCGGCCAACGATTAGCCGGTATATGCCTAGGAGAATGAGTGCTCCAATGAGCGATCCGATGAAGCCTGCGGGCTCGTCTGGGCTATAAAGCCCGAGTAGCCGCCCCATGAATCCGCCTATCAAGGCACCGGCCAGACCGATGAGGGTCGTGACGATGCAGCCGCCGGGATCTTTGCCCGGCATGATGAACTTCGCGAGTGCGCCTACAACTAGGCCAATAATAATCGTCCAGATGATGCCCATACACATTGCTATCGCGCCGGCATGGGTCGTTGGCTGGACGACAACGCATGTTGTGTCGAAAGCAACTTGCTTAAACGTCTCTACAGAGCGGACACAGACCGCGGGGCAGCACGACCGACGGGATACTGCTCGGCCATCTCAACCAGGGTACGCACACCGAAACCCGTTGCGCCGCGGCACATGAAGGCTTGATCCTTCTCGCGATTCGCGGTGTACGCAATGTCGAGATGCGCCCACGGAATCTCACCAGCAAAAGCCTTGAGAAAAGCCGCGCCGGTACATGCCCCTGCAAGCCGGCCACCAGTGTTCTTGAGCTGCGCGACATCGCTCCGAATCTGCTCGTCGTATTCGGGGTAGGAGGGCATCGGCCACAGGCGCTCTCCCACACGTTGCGATGCCAGCTCCAGAGCTTTCAATAGGTCCGGATCGTTCGCCCACAACCCTGCCGCATGTTCGCCGAGCGCTACCCCGCACGCGCCGGTAAGCGTGGCGAGATCAACAATGGCCGCCGGCCGGAGCTTGCGGCGGGCGAAGGCAATGGCGTCGGCGAGGACAATCCGGCCCTCGGCGTCGGTGTTGATGATCTCGATGTGCGTGCCATCATACGCGGTCACAATGTCGCCAGGGCGGTAAGCAGAGGCACTCGGCAGATTCTCTGCGCTTGGAACCAGGCCAACCACGTTGCGCTTGATACCGAGATCCGCGATCGCGGCCATCGCTCCGAGCACGGCCATCCCGCCGCACTTGTCGAAGATCATGTGCTCCATACCCGCAGCCTGTTTGATCGAAATGCCGCCGCTGTCGAAGGTGATTGCCTTGCCCACGAAAACCAAGGGCGCTTGGTCTTTAGGTCCTTTGCGATGCTCTAGGATAATCAGCCGGGGAGGACGAACACTCCCGGCTCCGACTGCGAGAATTCCACCGAATTTCTGCGCGCGGAGCTGCTTCTCATCGAGAACGGTGACCTTCAACCCGCGCCCGACGGCGAGTTGCCGGACCCGGCGAGCCAGGGTTTCCGGGTAAAGAAGATTTCCCGGCTGGTTGCCAATCTCGCGACAGAGCCGGACACCTGCTCCAATGGCCTGCGCCCGAAGCACCGCGTTCTTGGCAGAGGCAGCGTCTTCGGTGAGCACCGTGATGCGCAGGCTCTCCAGCTCTGGCGTGCGGGCCTTCTTGAAGTCCTCGAAGCGGTAGTCTGCGCGGAGCACTCCTTCGACTGCGGCACCTGTGAACTCCGCCCAATCCTCCAGACTTAGCGTAAGCCGGCGCCGCCCGATCTTCCTCGCGAACATCGCGCCTGTCCCTGCGGCATTGCGAATCGTGCCCTGATCAATCGCGGCGCGTTCGCCCAGCCCCACGATGAGTACACCGGACTCGCGCAGATAGAGTACAGAGTTCGCCTTACCAGAAAATTCTGACTCTGCGACTTGCGGATCCAGCTTCGCGCGCTGATCACGCGGCAGAAAGCGGACGAGCAAAGCCCCGCCTGCGTCCGCGCGTCCGTTGATCGAAATCTTCAAAGCTGCACGGTTTGCGCGGCGAAGATGTCGCCATTGCTTAGCAAGTCGTCAACCAGCTCCTGGCCCGGGACGGAGTCTAGGTTCAAAACCGTGAGGGCGCTGCCGCCGACCTCATTCCGGCTGAGAGACATGCCAGCGATGTTGACGCCGTGTTTCCCAAATAGGGTGCCCACATGTCCGACGATCCCGGGCCGATCCTTGTTTTCGAAGAGGAAGAGCACGCCTTCGGGCCGCGCTTCGACGTGTCGACCATTGATCTTCACAATCCGAGGGGTGGTGCCGAAGAACGTGCCTGCTACCGAAACCCACCCGCCTTCGCCAGTTACGGTTAGCTCGATCAGCTCGGCAAAGTCGCTGCTCGTGCTCTCGCGAGACTCGGTGACTTTGAGCCCCAGCGTTTCAGCGAAGGCCGGAGCGTTCACGACATTAACCTCACCGCCGCCCGCCGGGCGGAGGAAGCCCGTGAGCACAGACCGGGTGATCGGCGTGGTGTCCAGGTCGTTGTACTTGCCGTGGTAGTTGATGTTCAGGCTATCGCAGCGCTTGGCTGCAATCTGCGATAGGAAGATACCTAACTTATGGCCGAGTTCGATGTCGGGGCCAATAACCGCTAACGTCTTGGCGTCGATGCTGGGCATGTTTACCGCATTGCGGATCTCGCCTTGCAGAAGCGCCGCGCGGATCTGCTGGGCGACTTCGATCCCCACGCTCTCCTGGGCCTCGGCAGTCGAGGCGCCAAGGTGCGGGGTAAAAACGATGTTCGGCAGTGAGCGCAATGGGTAATCTGCTGGAGGCGGCTCAACTTCGAACACATCGAGCGCAGCTGCCGCAACTTGCTTGCTTTTCAGGGCATCGTAGAGAGCAGCTTCGTCGATCAGGCCACCCCGGGCGCAATTCACAATTCGAACGCCCTTCTTCATCCGCGCAATCCGCTCCCGGTTGAGCATGTGGGTCGTCTCGGGCGTAAGCGGCATGTGCAGCGTGATGAAGTCAGCCTGAGGGATGATGTCATCGAGCCGCTCGACCAACTCGACTTGCAGGGAGCGCGCGCGGCTTGCCGAAAGATATGGATCATAGGCCAGCACGCGCATACCGAAGGCGATCGCGCGGCGGGAGATCTCGGTGCCGATCCGACCCATGCCGAGGATCGCCAGAGTCTTGCTATAGAGTTCGACGCCTTCGAAGGATTTGCGATCCCACTTTCCGCTTTTCACACTGGCATCCGCCTGCGGGATATTGCGGGCGATCGATACCATGAGCGAAAATGCATGCTCGGCGGTGGAGATGGTATTTCCGCCCGGCGTGTTCATCACGATGATCCCACGCTTGGTCGCTGCCTCGACATCCACGTTGTCGACACCGACTCCCGCGCGCCCGATAACTTTCAGATTCGTGGCGGCCTCGATTAGTTTGGGAGTAGCCTTGGTCTGGCTGCGTACGACCAGCCCCGCGTACTCGCCGATGATCTCGAGGAGCTGCTCTTCCTTTAGACCCGTCATTACCGTCACCTCGAGGAGACCGCCTTCCTGCAGTTCGCTGATACCACGTTCAGAAATAGGATCGGCGACGAGGACTTTCGGTTTGGTCATGGCGATGGAAAAGAGCGGGGATTCTGGCAATGCACGACGATGTGCAAAGTGCAAAGTTGCACGGTTCTCCGCAGGGGGGCGTGAAGCAGTCTACTCGGGGAGTGTTACTTCCCGGACGTAGATGTTGATCTGGCCATCCGCGCCTCGACGCACGTCGCGGAGTTCGAAGCCCCGGCTCTCATCCCTGGCGAACGATGCACCCTCAGTAGGCGGCGCGGCACTCGCCGGGTACTCGACAATAATCCGGGCTGCTCCCGCGCCAGCGCGCGATGGATCACCCGCAGCACCCTGAGCCCGGAGTACCGCCCGGTTCTCGCCTGAAGCAGTCACCACGAAGTTACCGCGCAGATAGGTTCGTTCATTGATCTCTCCGCGATCTGCGAGAGCGCTCGCTTCACTCGGCGTCACCGTGCGGCCCGACGGCTGACGACCTGGAGGGTAGGTGCGCCAGGAGGCACTCGCGGTCTGCATACCTGGAGCGGGAGCCGAAGCAATGAAGGGATTCAGTGGCACGCCCTGCGGAGAGACGGCTGGCGGGGTTGCGCGAACTACCGGCGAAGCGGGTGGAGGCGTGGCAACCACCGGGCGCGGTGTCGTGTTCATCACAATCAGTGGTGGAGTCGCCTTGGCAATTGGGCTTGCCCGTACAATCGGCTTGCCTCCAGAAGGGCCGACGGGGATTGGCGTGGCCACTGGAACATCGGGAAGCGCCCCGGTAGCCGGCACCCCTGCGCCTGGTCGATCAGCTTCAAGTCGGACCAGTTCAGGGCCTTCAGGAATCTTGTCGGCGGTAGTTGCCGCGAGATTCGCTGCCGGGCGCGCTTTCCGGAACTCTGCATAAGCTCGAAGAGATTCCTGCAACGCAGGTCCTTTGATCACCGGCACGCCTGCCGCGACATTGAGATCACCTGGAGGCTCCAAACCAAAGGTCCCTACCCCCTGCTTAACCGCATACCTGCCGTAAAGGAGCGGAACGACCGTGAACTGCATTCGCCCATCAAAAGTGCGCTCCGCATGGATTACCGCAGAGAGGTCATGTGTGCGCTCCAGCTTCACATCCAAGCCGGGTTGCAGCATCTGCTTTAGTGAAGGGACTGCCGACGGAGCAGAAGAGTACACATGCTCGATCAAGACCTGAGGGAAGTCCGCGGCCTGGGCCAGGGCTACCACGCCCGAGGGGAAAAGATCTGTCGGCTTTAGCTCTTGCGCGCTGATGATCTCGTACTTTCCAGTGAGATAGGGCACCCGCTTCTTCGTCTCCCGGTAGTTCTTGATGTAGTTCCGGATTAGATCCGCATTCTCGCGCTCGAGTTCCAGGCGAGTCATCCCGCTGTAACGCTCAAAGAGCTTTGCCGCACTCAGGAACTCTCCGAGCGGCGCAGCAGTAACTTCAAACCGGCGCGGTGCATCGATCTTCCCGAGCTTCTTCAGGATCTCGTAGGCCTTCGGCTGCTCCGGATGCCCGAAGATGTAGAAGCTCCCCAACCAGCAGGCAAACGCCACGCCGATGAGGAGAAGGATGAAAACGGTCCAGAGGAAAAGGTTGTCCTTTCCCTTGGGCTCCTTCTCGGCCTCGTATCCGTAGAAGTCCTCAGCCATTGCTCAGTTGCCGCACAGCGTTTGTTGCGCGCTCTAGTGCGCGGCGGCGTTCTCGCCCGGTTCAAAGGAGGTGCCGCAACCGCAGCTGCGTGCCGCGTTGGGATTACGAATTCGAAATCCGGCCCCCGCGAGATCATCGGAATAATCGATCGTTGAACCCTGCAAGAACTTTGCGCTCTCGCCATCGATGATCACGCGGACACCGTCACGCTCCGTCACCTCGTCGGCTTCGCTAGCGGCGTCAACCGTCATCCCATACTGCATGCCGGCGCAGCCCCCATTCTCTACGTATATCCGCAGTCCTTTGCCCTCTTCCGGAGCGAGCGTCTGGAGCTGTCGTACAGCTGAGTCGGTGAGGCTGATCATCCTAGGCAAATATTTAAGGCACGACTTTCCGCCTGTCGAGGGGCGTTTGGAGTCCACATTGCGCGAGAATCGGGGGTCGCGTCTCGGATGGTTCTCCCGTAGAGGTATGCGCCTCGCGCCACTGCCGCATGTCCCGCATCGCCCTCCTCTCAGAAACCGTCGCCAGCCAGGTGGCTGCGGGCGAAGTGGTGGAGCGGCCCGCTTCGGTAATCAAGGAACTCGTGGAGAACGCGGTGGACGCCGCAGCTACCCGGATCGAGGTGCTGATTCGACGGGGTGGGATCTCGTATATGCGAGTGGTCGACGACGGCACCGGCATGGATCGCGATGACGCGCTGCTTTGCCTGGAGCGGCACGCCACCAGCAAGATCCGCTCGGGCGAGGATCTCGCCGCCATCTCCACCCTGGGCTTTCGCGGCGAGGCGCTGCCGAGTATCGCGAGCGTTTCGCGCTTCCGTCTCAGCACACGTGAGCGCGATGCCCTAGTTGGCACCGAGGTGCTGGTGCAGGGCGGCAAGGTGGAAGCGGTGCGCGATGGCGGTGACGCCCCAGGAACTCAGATCGAGGTCCGCTCGCTCTTCTACAATCTTCCTGCGCGGCGGAAGTTCCTCCGGACCGAGACGACCGAGGCCCATCATGTGGAGCATCAGCTGCACCTGCAGGCCATCGGGCATCCGGAGGTGGGCTTTGTCTTTGTCCAGGACGATCGTCCCGTCTATCAGCTCCCGCCCACGCGCCATCTCCGTGACCGGATCCGGGATCTTTGCGGACCCGCCCTCGCAGGCGAGCTGTTAGAGATACCAGAACTGGTCTCCGGCGACATGCGGATCAGCGGTTTCGTCGGAAAGGCCGGAATGAGCCGGTCCACCCGGCAGCAGCAACTGGTCTTTCTCAACGGCCGTGCCGTGGAGAATCTCACCCTCAGCCACGCCTTGCGCGAGGGCTACCATACGGCGCTGATGAAGGGGCAGTTTCCTGTGACCTTTCTCTTCGTCCACATGGATCCGGCGGAAGTGGATGTAAACGTGCATCCTTCCAAGCGCGAGGTCCGGTTCCGCGATCCCGGTTCAATCAAGGCCGCAGTGGTCGAAGCGGTCCGCGGTGCGCTCGAAACCGACCGGGATACCTGGTCACAGGCTTTCCGCGCGGCTCCGCCTCCACCGACGCCTCCGCTCCCTGATGAACCGCAGCTCATTCCACCCGCCGAACAGCACGCGCTGCGACGCGACTGGTCAGAGCTTCCCAAGGCTGCGTCTCCGCAAGAGCAGCCTCGGGCACCTGCGCTCCCGCTCGTGCCGAGCGATCTCCCAGCACCTCTCCCAATCCCGTCCAGCAAACCGGCAGCCCACGACTTCCGCATCCTGGGGGTGCTCGGACGTCTTTACGTGCTGATGGAGAATGCTCAGGGCCTTGTGCTCGTGGATCAGCACGCCGCGCACGAGCGGATCCTCTTTGAGGAAATGCGCAGCCGCATGGAGGCACAAGGTGTTCCCACCCAGCGCTTGCTGCTTCCCCTGACGTTTCAGGTCACGCCGAAGGACGCCGACTGGATGACCCAGAACCTTGCGGTCCTCCAGCGCGCTGGCATTGGCCTGGAGCCTTTTGGTCCGGGCACCTTCAAGGTCGACGCTCTCCCGACCTTCCTTCGCGCTAGTGATCCCACGCAGCTTCTCCGTGAGATTGTCGATGATCTTCAGGAGACCAGCGCACAGACCTCGAAGCTCCGGCTGGGCGAGGACATGATTGCCAAGACCGTCTGCCGCCATGCGGTGAAGGCGAACGACTACCTGCGCGAGCCAGAGCTTGTCCGGCTCATTCAGGATCTGCTGGCCTGTGAGCTCCCATATTGCTGCCCGCACGGACGCCCCACGATGATTCAGCTGTCCTACTCGGAGCTGGAGAAAAAGTTCGGCCGCAAGGTCTAGAGAGAGTTCTCCGTGCGGCGGTTCGGTACTCCGTCCAGCCCGCGCGTGAGATCCGAAACCTTGGCGGCTTAGGCGCATGTTCATAACCAGCATCCATTCTTCCAGTGCATGGTTTCAGGTCCTTCAGACTTCGGAAGGAAGCCAGACGGCAACGATGAATCTGGCTCCGGGAACGGCCAGCGGTGAATCCGTCGAGACTCACCTCGGCGACCAAGTTCTCCTGGTTCTCGAGGGCGAAGTCTTTGCCCAAATCGGTGAGGAGCGCGCCCGTATGAGGGAGGGCGATGTCGTGGTCATTCCGGCAGGCATTCCCCACCGGTTCGCGAACGAAAACACCTCCGACGCCCGCACCTTCAGAGTCTATGCGCCTCCCGCGTACCCCGCAGGGGCTCGGAGTAGAAGTTGAGGCAGAGCTAGCTGCTATGGCTTCGTTGAGGCGGAGCTGATCAAGTGGTGCCATCAAGGAAAGCGTTCGACGTAGCTGCTGTCGAAGCGGTGCATCGATAATCGGAAACTCTCCCGAGCTGCGGCAGGGACCTGCTGTTGACCGTCTCGTATGAACAAGTCACTTTTGTCGAAAGATGCAGAGCCTTTCGCATGAGTGATCTTCGCGCTGCCTACGACAGCGTTCTCTATCAGAGCTTTCCCCGCGAGGCGACTTCGCCGGATCGGATCGCGGCAGTAGCCACCTTGTTCGGAATGGATCGACCAGATCCTGAAACTGCGCGCGTTCTGGAGATCGGCTGTAGCGATGCAGGCAACCTGCTTTCGTTGGCGGCCACGACGCCGAACGGCACCTTCGTAGGAATCGATTTCGCGGAATCTGCGATCGAGAACGGCAAGGCACGTCTAGCAGAGCAGGAGCTGCGCAATGTCACTCTGGAGCGAATGGACATCGCCGACTTTCCAGAGGACGCAGGGTCCTTCGACTACATCATCGCGCATGGTGTATACTCCTGGGTTTCTTCCGACACCCGGACCGCGATTCTAAACGTCGTTCAGAGGCATCTTAGTCCAACGGGCGTCGCCTATATCGACTACAACGCGCAACCCGGTAGTCACCTGCGCTATGCGTTTCGCGAGTCGATGTTCTTTCACGTGCGGCAATTCGAGCAACCGCAGCAGCGCATCGATCAAGCGCGCGCACTCCTGAAGCTGATCATCGAAGCCAATCCGCCAGCGAGTCTATACCGGCTCCTGGCGGAGCAGGAAACGCAGCGGCTCCAGCGCACGCCAGATTATGTAATCTTTCACGACGACCTTTCGGAACACAACGAAGCCTTCTATTTCCACGAGTTTGTCGCGACCGCCGCGACGCACGGGTTGCAGTTTCTGGCAGAGGCTGACGTCTCTACAATGAATCCTGCGAGACTCCCGGACAAAGTGCGGGAGCGTCTCGCGGGCTTGGCAAAGCTCACGCAGATGGAGCAATACCTTGATATCCTAACTCACCGCGGTTTTCGCCAGACCCTCCTCTGCCGCACCGGTCGAAAAATCAACCGGTCACTGAATGGCGCGACCTTGGAAGGCCTGCGTTTCTCGTCCCGAGTTAACGTGTCGCCGGGGCAAGCCGAAGGGGAGCTCGTATTCCAGACAGAGGGTGCCACCCTCGCAACAACCAACCGTCTTGCACAGGCAGTCATGGAGAGTTTGAAGCGTCACACTGGGCGGCGCCTCACACTCCCGGAACTCGCCACCGAGGTGCAGGCAGTGCTGGGACAACCAGAAACGGAAGTCGAAACCCCGCTTCGGGCAGTAGTGCTACACTGCATCATGTCAGGCCTGGTAGAGATCCACTCCCGGGCAACTCCGCCCCATGGGAACTGACCATGATACGTCACAGTGGTTCTCCGAACCTTGGGACGAGAGCCCACAGACAAAGCTAACTTCTATGAGCGCAGGATCGGCAGGGACGATCTCGCTCGTGTTGATCTTGCGACCCTGTTTGTTTCCTCACACGCACTATGAACCGAGCCATTTTCATTGCGCTTATCACGGCGCTTACCGTTCACGTCGTCGTGGCTGGCGATTATGCCTCGGACGCGATGGACGCCACTTTTAAACTCGGTAAAGGTCCCTCCGGAACTTGCTTTCTGATGCGCCGCGGGGCTCCGGATACGGCCGTATATCTAGTAACCGTAGGTCATGCTTTCGATGACAACACGGACGAGGCTGCTGTGCTCATCTTCCGCAAGGCGGCCGCTGACGGAACGCAGGAACGCCACGAACACCATGTCCTACTTCGACGGGGCGGCAAGCCCCTCTGGGCGCGCCACAAAGAGCACGATGTCGCGGTGCTGCGAATTGATGAGCCACTACCTGGTTCCGTAGCCGCATTGCCAGTATCCGCTTTGGCAGATGAGAAGCAGCTGAGGGCTGCAAACATCCATGTTTGCAGTCCGCTGTTCGTCCTTTGTTATCCACAGGGCCTGGAGGCTGACGCAGCGGGTCGCCCGGTGGCCCGGCAGGGGATTTTCGCCAGCTCCCCACTGCAGCCCTGGAATCTTCACCCGACCTTCCTCGCCGATTACAATGCATCCGCAGGTGACAGTGGCGCACCGGCTATTGTTGCCAGCGCTAATGGCGACCCTTTAGTGGTCGGTATGGTAATCGAGCAGCACTACTTCGTATCTAATGTCCGCACTCCCCTTGGGCTCGCGAAGATCCTTCACGCGCAACATATCCGTGACACGCTGGAAGCCGCTTCAAAGCAGAACGAGCCAGCAGTCCCGTGACTCATTAATCTTGGGCCGGTGTATCTTGGCGGGCATTCTAGGCCCTAGCTTACACCGGTCTCCACAGAACGGCTTTGTCTGTTAGGCATTTCCGTTCATCTGGTTTTGTTTGGTTCGGTAGTCTTCTCTCGAGGTTGAACCTTCCGGAGTTCGTAGCGGGTCCCAGCGCCTTCGAAGGCTGTCGGCGTCTGTTCGGCATCGTCACCTATCGTCGCAAGGGTCAGGGTCCCGGCCTCGATCTTGAAGCAGGTTCTGACAACTTGGCCGATGCTGTCGGCCTGTGATGACGGACATCCTGTGATGGTCGCGTGTAACTGCTTTGGATCTCTACCAGCTGGGACTGTAATCGTCGTCTCAAACCAAAAATCTGTGTCCCGGTGAAAACGGAGAGAATCGCCAGTGATCGTGATGGTGACTTTCTGGTTCGCCTTATCGCCCACCAAGACTCCCTCCCATGTTCCCTGGAGAAGTTGCAGCTCTGCATTGGGTGCTTGATCCACAACGCATTTAGCGTCGGCAGTGAGTTGCTGGCCAACGCTAGCGACAGAAGTTTCTGCAATCAGAGCAACGGTAATTAAATGTCGGAATAGTTTCATGGCTTCGAACGTCAGGCGGCTCGCTTCCTTCATTGCCGGTGGGAGAGCATGCTTCCGTCTTGAATGTCGCTCAAGGTAGCAGCGCCTCAATCTAGAGCGCCTTGGAAGAGGGGTTCGCGACGTCGCTCGCTGCCAAGCTCCGACGGCGCGCGCGAGTCGCCGGGCTTCGCCGCTTCGACTCTCCGCTTCTCAGTAATGACGAACCACGCACTCGTGCGAGGCCATGGATTCGCTCTCCTCGTCCGATCCCCTTACCAGTTGATCGCCTGGATGCGCTTGGAAACTTCCTCGGCATTGGCCCGGCTATTGAAGGCGCTGATTCGGAAGTACCCCTCGCCGGCGGCACCAAATCCACTGCCAGGCGTGATCACCACGTTGGCCTCCAGCAGCATCCGGTCGAACATCTGCCAACTGGTCATCCCCGCTGGCGTTTTCACCCAGAGATACGGCGCATTCGTTCCGCCCCAGACTTGCAAACCCGCCGCTTCAGCGCCTGAGCGCAGGATCTCGGCGTTGCCCATATAGAGTGTAATCAGCGCGTGGATCTGCTCCTGGCCTGCTGTTGAGTAAAGCGCCTCAGCCGCACGCTGCACAATGTACGAGGCCCCGTTGAATTTCGTGCTCATCCGCCTGCTCCAGAGCGGATGCAGCGGGTGCTTCTCCCCAGTGCGAGTCTTCGCCATCAGCTCCTTGGGCACGACGGTGAATGCGCAGCGCACGCCGGTGAACCCGCCATTCTTCGAAAAGGAGCGGAACTCAATCGCGCATTCCCGCGCGCCCGGGATCTCGTAGATGGAATGCGGGATCGCCGGATCGCTGATGTACGCCTCGTACGCCGCATCATAGAGCAGGATGGTGTCATTTGCCCGCGCGTACTCCACCCAGCGAGTCAGCTGCTCACGGGTCGCGACCGAGCCCGTCGGATTGTTGGGGAAGCAAAGGTACGCAATGTCGACTGGCACGGTAGGCGGCTCGGCCACGAAGCCGTTTTCCGCCGTGCAGGGCAGATAGACGAGCCCCGCGTACGTACCCGCCTCGTCGGCCTCTCCGGTGTGCCCAGCCATGACATTCGTATCCACATAGACCGGGTACACCGGATCCATGACCGCGATCTTGTTTTGATCGCCGAAGATATCGAGAATGTTGCCGCAGTCGCACTTCGACCCATCGGAAACGAAGATCTCGTCGTCCGCGACCTCGAGCCCCCTGTCACGGTAGTCACCGTGCGCGATGGCCTTCCGCAGGAATTCGTATCCCTGCTCCGGCCCGTATCCGTGAAAGCTCTCCCGCTCTCCCATCTCGTCCACTGCCTCATGCAGCGCCTTGCGCGCCGCCGCCGGGAGAGGCTCGGTGACATCACCGATCCCGCACCGGATTAGCCGCTTTGCAGAGTAAGGATTCGCCGTGCAGAAAGCAGCGACGCGGCGTCCGATCTCCGGGAAGAGATAACCAGCACGCAGCTTTAAGTAGTTGTCGTTGAGAAAGGCCATGGGACTTCGAAGGTCAATTCGCGAGAGCGGCGGCGAGAAGTGACATACCTTTTCACGCTTGCCAACGGGAAACCGGCCGAGGAAGGACGAAGAGCTGGCCCGCAGGCGGAAGTTTGCTCCGAACCACTCTCAACTTTGCTAGTGAGGAGCCCCGGCACCGGAGCATTTTGCTCCTTCGTCGCAGCTCGGAGCCCCGGCACCGGAGCACTTTGCTCCTCCCTCGCAGCTCGGAGCCCCGGCACCGGAGCATTTTGCTCCTCCGTCGGAGCTCGGAGCTCCGGCACCGGAGCATTTTGCTCCTCCGCTGCAGCTCGGAGCCCCGGCACCGGAGCACTTTGCTCCTCCCTCGCAGCTCGGAGCCCCGGCACCGGAGCATTTTGCTCCTCCGTCGGAGCTCGGAGCTCCGGCACCGGGGCATTTTGCTCCTCCGTCGCAGCTCGGAGCCCCGGCGTCGGAGCATTTTGGCCCACTTTGCAGCTCAGACCTCGCCTGCCACCCGCCCCATATCCCTCATTCTTCCCTCCCCTTTTCGTGTGTTTCGCGTATTTCGTGGACCTCCTCCCCGTGGCGGAGGAACGGTCCGAGCGGAGAAGACGCGCCTTAGTCCCGGCGTGATTCAGTCTTACGATACCAGTCGTAAGTCTGCGCGATCCCGTCGCGTAAGCCGATCCGCGGCTTCCAGCCAAGTTGCTGGAGGCGGGTCGTATCGAGGAGTTTTCTCGGTGTTCCATCCGGCTTGCTCGTGTCAAACTGGAGCCGGCCCGTGTATCCGACGACCTCGCAGATCAGCTCGGCTAGTTCCCGGATGGAAACATCCTCGCCGCAGCCGATGTTCACGATGTCGGGCTGATCGTAGTTCTCCAGCAGGAAGAGGCAGGCATTCGCCAGGTCACGCACATAGAGGAACTCGCGCCGTGGAGTGCCTGTGCCCCAGACCACCACTTCCTCCGCACCGGCCTCACGCGCGATGTGGACCTTGCGCAGGAGGGCGGGGAGGACGTGCGAGTTCAGCAGATCGAAGTTATCACCGGGGCCATAAAGGTTGGTCGGCATGGCGGAAATGAAGTTTCGCCCGTACTGCTGAGAGTACGCCTGGCAAAGACGGATCCCGGCGATCTTCGCGATCGCGTAGGCGTCGTTCGTCGGCTCGAGCGCGCCTGTCAGCAAGGAGCTTTCAGGGATCGGCTGTGGGGCGAATTTCGGGTAAATGCAGGAGCTACCAAGAAAGAGCAGCTTCACTGCTCCGTGATCCGCAGCCGCCTCGATGAGATTGTTCTGGATCTTGAGGTTCTCCAGAAGGAACTCGACCGGGAAGTCATTGTTCGCCTTGATCCCGCCAACCTTTGCGGCCGCCACGACCACAACCTCTGGCCGCTCGGCAGCGAAGAAGCTCCGAACCTGCTCACGATCTGTAAGGTCGAGCTCGGCACGGGTGCGAGTAAGCAGGCTGGTATAACCTGCATCCTGGAACTCGCGATGGATAGCGCCACCGGCAAGACCCCGGTGCCCGGCGATGAATACTTTGTCGGACTTCGTCACGCCGGGACGGTAACACGCGCGTCCAGTGCCCGCTGCTAATCCTGCTCGTGCGCTTTGAAGGAGGTGGCGACACTACGAGTATCAGCTTTCCCTCCGTTCCGCACAGCGGCAAGCATAGGCGATCGACCTTCGACTCGCATGCGTGCATTGCTTCTCATCCTGGACAGCGTCGGCTGTGGCTCCGCGCCGGATGCCGGGGACTTCGGTGACCTCGGCGCGAATACCCTGGGGCATATATTCCGGGAACAGCCGACCCTAGAGCTGCCGGCGCTCTGCTCGGTGGGTCTCTGGAAGATTGTGACCGGCGATGTCTTCAATGCGCGCTCGCAGGGAACATGCGCCCGATGGGGGCGGATGCGCCCGTGCTCTCCGGGTAAGGACTCCACGACAGGGCACTGGGAGATTGCGGGGGTCGTGCTGGATCAGCCCTTCGCCACTTTCACCGCCTTCCCACCCGAGCTGGTTCGTGCAATTGAAAAGGAGGGGAAGGTCGAGTTCATCGGGAACGTCGCCGCCTCGGGAACCCAGATCCTGGAGACGCTCGGCCCGGCACATCTGGCAGCGGGAAAACCGATCCTTTATACCTCTGCCGATTCCGTGTTGCAGATCGCGGCCCATGCGGACGTGATCTCCCCTGCCCGCCTGTATGACCTTTGCCGGATTGCCCGGCGACATGCGAATGGGTGGCGTATTGGGCGAGTCATTGCGCGGCCGTTCACGGGCAAACCTGGGAGCTTTCAAAGAACGGCAGGACGTCACGACTATTCCATGGTGCCGCCGCGCACGATCCTGAACGCGATCGCCGAAACAGGGCTGCCGGTCGATGGTGTCGGGAAGACGAGCGAGATCTTCGCGGGGAGCGGAATCACGAAGTCGAAAGCCACCATGTCGAATGAAGAAGGGATGGAGGCAATCGAGCAACTGTGGGCTCAGGATCGCGACGGGCTGATCTTTGCGAATCTCGTGGACTTCGATGCGCTCTACGGACATCGGCGCGACGTGACTGGCTATGCTGGGGCGCTCGCCGACTTTGACGAATGGCTGGCTGGATTCCTGCCGCAAATTGAACCGGAGGATCTGGTGATCATCACGGCAGATCACGGCAACGATCCGACCTACAAGGGGACGGATCACACCCGGGAGGAAGTGCCGCTCATGGTATTGCATGGCGGTCAGGCGGGGCCGCTGGGCACGCGCCGGAGCTTCACCGATGTTGCCGCGACGCTCGCGGAGTACTTCCGGCTGCGACAGCCTTGGCCGTGCGGAACGTCCTTTCTCCGCGGTCCTCGCAAGACGACTCAGAAGGCTGCTCTTCGAAGCTGAAGACAACCGGCAGGGCGGTGCGGTTCCTCTTCTGACCTTGCACTTTGCGACCGGAACTTTGAACTTCCGGTATGACGCAGTTTGACCCGATCGACGCTGTGCTCCACGACATCCGTGAGGGCCGCATGATCGTCGTGACCGATGACGCAGACCGCGAAAACGAGGGCGACCTGGTGATGGCGGCGGAGAAGATCACGCCCGAGGCGGTGAACTTCATGGCTACGCACGGACGGGGTCTGATCTGCGCACCGATCACCGAAGAACGCGCCGAGAAACTGGGCCTCCAACGCATGGTGCTGGAGAATCGGGAGAGCTACCGGACGGATTTTACGGTGTCCGTGGATGCGGCGGTGGGGATAACTACCGGGATCAGCGCACACGATCGCGCGCGAACCATCCAACTGCTCGTAGAGCCGGATGCAACGCCTCGTGATCTCGTACAGCCGGGCCACGTCTTCCCCCTGCGCGCCAAACCGGGTGGAGTGCTGCGTCGGGCTGGGCACACGGAGGCGAGCATCGACTTGGCGCGCCTGGCTGGCCTGCAACCGGCGGGCGTGCTCTGCGAGATCCTGAATTCAGATGGGTCGATGGCGCGCCTCCCGGAGTTGCTGGAGTTTCGCAAACAGCACGGTCTTAAACTTTGCAGCATCGCGGACCTGATTGCCTATCGCCGGACCAGAGAAAAACTGGTCGAGCTGGAGCAGGTGGTGAAGCTGCCGAACGACTTCGGGGACTTCGACCTGCACATGTATCGGTCGCTGGTCGACGGAGCGCACCATCTTGCCCTGGTCAAAGGCGAGATCTCCGCTGCGGGGCATACGCTGGTGCGCGTGCATAGCGAATGCCTGACGGGCGATGTCTTCGGTTCGCGGCGCTGTGACTGCGGGACTCAGCTGCACGCGGCACTCCAGCAGATCGAGGAGCAAGGCAACGGCGTGCTGCTCTACATGCGCCAGCAGGAGGGACGTGGGATCGGCCTGCCGGCGAAGATTCATGCTTACAAACTGCAGGAAGAGGGACTGGATACAGTGGAGGCGAACATCAAGCTGGGGTTCCCATCGGAGCTGCGCGACTACGGGCTCGGGGCGCAGATCCTTGTGGATCTCGGCGTAAGGAAGATGCGCTTCCTTACCAACAATCCGCGAAAGGTAATCGGGCTCGAGGGCTACGGACTGGAGATCGTGGAAGTGGTCCCGATCAAGACGCTCCCCAATCCGCACAACGAGAAGTATCTCGAGACGAAGCGGCTGAAGATGGGGCATTTGCTCTGAACAACGAGGCACGGCGTCCCGGACCGGCGGGCTCAACACGCATGCGCATCGGGGGTTGCGCACCCACCGTGCAGCATTAACATCCCGCACCTTTATGGCGAACATCCTTCCCTCGCGTCCCCGCAGTGGCGGCCAGCGCCGCAACTTTGCGGTCGTGGCGAGCCAGTACAACGACGTGTTTACCGATGGGCTGGTGGAAGGCTTCCGCGCCGAGATCGAAGTGATCGCGCCCGGCTCTCCGGTGAATGTGTACCGAGTGCCTGGATCATTCGAGATTCCCCTGGCAGTTTTAGAAGTGGCGATCCGGGGAGGGATGGATGCAATCATAGCTTTCGGCGTGCTGATCGAAGGAGAGACCTGGCACGCAACGATGATCGGTGACTCGGTCACGGATAGCCTGCAGCGCATCGCGCTGGAGCATCGAATCCCGGTGATTCACGAAGTACTCGTGGTGAAGAACGAAGCCCAAGCCCGAGCGCGCTGCCTGGAGCCAGACCTGCACCGGGGGACGGAGGCCGCTCGCGTGGCGGTGCGGATGGCTCAAGCCTTGAGCGATATCCGCCGCTAACGAACCTAACCCATGGGAAAACGTCGTGATGGCCGTGAAGCGGCCGTGCAGTACCTCTATCAACTCGATCTCCACGGGCAGGAGTTGAACGCCTCCATTGCGGAGTTTTGGGAGCTGCGGACCGGGCCCTCGCAACCGGCCGCCACCGCTGCTACCCGCGCCCATGCGGAGCAACTCGTCGCGGGCGTAGCCAAGCACGCGGAGGAGATCGACGGCCTGATCAAAAAGTACGCAGCCAACTATGAACTCCACCGTATCGCCGCGGTGGACCGCAATATCCTACGGCTGGCGATCTACGAGATGTTGCACTGCGAAGACGTCCCGCCAGTAGTGGCCATCAACGAGGGCATCGAGATTGCAAAGAAGTTCGGCAGTGATGAATCCGGGCGTTTCGTCAACGGGATCCTCGATCGGGTACGCGGAGACGTGAAGCGCCCGGCCCGGGAACCCAGCGGGCGTCCAAACCCGCGCTTCCCTGCCTGACCTGGCATCATGGCTATCGGTTTCTTCAAATCCCTGGTCCAGAAGTTTACCGGTCGTCCCGTCGATTGGGATGAGTTGGAGGAAGCCCTGATCCGTTCAGATCTGGGCGTTCCGATGACCACGCGCATTCTCACGGCGCTGCAAGGACGGGAGGACAAGCTCACGGCCGAAAGCATCGTGCTGGTTGCGCGTGAGGAGATCCTGAAAGTACTTCCCCGCGACAACCTGATGCTACGCCCCCTGGCATCCAAGCCGAAGGTCGTGCTCGTCGTCGGCGTGAATGGGACGGGCAAGACAACATCGACCGCAAAGCTCGCCTATTTCCTGAAACAGAAGGGTCACTCCGTAATGCTGGCCGCTGCCGATACTTTCCGCGCAGCGGCGATCGAGCAACTCGGCGTCTGGGCTGAGCGAATCGGCTGCGACATCATCCAAGGGCAGTACAACGCCGATCCTGCGGCGATCTGTCACGATGCCTACCAGGCAGCCGATAAGCGGAACATTGAGTTCCTGATCTGCGACACCGCGGGGCGTCTGCACACGAAGTCGAATCTGATGGGAGAGCTGAACAAGATTAAGCGCGCGCTGCAGAAGCTGGATCCGGCTGCGCCGCACGAGTCTTTCCTCGTGGTGGATGCGACTACTGGGAGCAACGCGCTGCAGCAAACGCGCGAGTTTCACCAGGCAGCGGATCTCACCGGTGTGATCGTCACGAAGCTTGATGGAAGCGGCAAAGGTGGCGTCGTAGTGGCTATTCAGAACGAGGTGAAAATACCCACTCGTTTCATAGGGACCGGCGAGAAGCTCCAGGATCTTGCGTTCTTCGAGAGTCGGGTCTTCGTAGACCAGATGCTGTAGCCGCTCGCCCGTCGCTACTCGACGCGCGATAGGCTGGTGTAGCCGCTCGCCTGCGTTCCATGGAAGTACCCGAAACCGGCATTCTGTTTCTGGAGGATCACACCGCCGATCCGGGCTTTAGCTCCCGTCTCCGGATGCACAAAGCTCCCGGAGTAAGTGCCAGTTGCGGGATTCACCTTCAAACGGAGACCTTCCAGGAGCGAGGCAGACAAGCTTACGCGATTAGCGCTGTCCAGTGTCACGGGTTGGGTGACTGGTTCCACCAGATCACCTTCCAGAAAGATGGTGGCATTGTTCTCACCTGCGGCGACGTCGAGGATCGTCTCACCTTTGGCAGGCGGCTCGAACCGGCAGGCCACCAATAGAGCGTCAGTTGCGAACGCTGCTTGCTTCACCCAAAGCACTGTCCCGTCGAGGTCGCTGATCTCCGTTGGCGCGATGCGGAGTGTCCCGGCAAGCACACCTACGCCTCCGTTAAGTGGCGCATAGATCGTCATTGCACTGTCGACTCCGAAGCTCCCCCCGACGCTAAAGCTGCTCCGGTCCGCCAGTGAACCGGTCAGGCGGCCTTGCCCACTTTTGCTCACTCGAAGTGTCGCGTAGCCGTTTCCAGCAGGTACAGCCGGATTCGTCTCTGCCAGATTGCGCGGAATGGAAACCGTATACCGCCCAGCGTGCATGGCGCCAACGCTCTTAGCCAAGCCAAGAGAGGCCACTGACGAGGAGGTCGAATTCTCAAGGGTCACGGCGGCCGTCACACCGCCCATTCCCTCGGTATCCAGGTGCAGCACGGCATTCCCGCCAGACCTACCTAGCTTCACACTTGCATCACCCGCAGGATTGAATCGTCCTTTCACTGAGTAGCGCTTACCGCCGAGTACGATCTGACCCGTGAAGGCACCTACTCCGTTCACCTTTATCTGCAGACGCCCCGTCGTGGGGACGGATCGGTCGCCATCGCCAAGAAGTAGGCCGGTGTAGATCCCCTTTCGTTCGTTGAACGGGTTCGGCACAAAAGTTGCCGCAAGCTCCAGCCCTTCCGTCATGGTGAAAGTGAGCTTCGCTTGCGCACTGGTGATTCCGCCCGACCAGCCTGCAAAGAGAGAGCCTGCTACAGGAAACGCCGTCACTGTGTACTTCCTCCCCAAGGCGCGGTTCGAGGTGCCGAGGAAGCCATCAGTCACACGTCCATCGCCAATGACACTGATTACGAGGTCTCGCGAGACCACGTACTGAACAATGCGCGTAACCTGCGCGAGCACAATGCCCGCCGGATCTAGCGCCTGCACCCGGATCGTGTTGTTTCCGGGAACAAGTCCGTCGAGCGGCAAACTGTAGTTTGCGGTTCCAGCCGCTTCCTGAAACGCGCTGATTCCCGCCGAGTTCTCTACGCGCATCCGCACGGTGTGAACGGGCGTCCCACCGTCTGCGGTACCAGTTACAAGGACGGCGTTGCTGCCCAGCCGAGCATTGGCTGCCGGGCTGCTTATCGTGAGCGTCACTGCGTCCGACGGAGGCGCGCTGATGACCACCCAATACCCGCGATACTGACTATCTGCGGCATACGCGTACCCCACACCCACCGAGGTCTGTTCTGCATAGAAGGAAGATTCACCGAGAAGATGCCGCTTGTGGCCAGACGAACCCATCCAATCGCTCCAGGTAGCCGATGCCGAATCCCTTCCGGCCGCGATCGACTCCACGTTGTTCGCATCCGCACTCGTGCTATACAGCGGCGGCAGCTGGTAGCCTGCTTTGCGCACTAGATAGTTCGGGCCGTAGCCGTCGGGATTCACATGTCCGAAGTAATCGCGCCGCGCCATATCGGTCGCTCTGGCTCGGGCAACTTGCGAAAGAACAGGATCTACTTTGAGGAAAGCCCGCCGCTGCCCCGAGGCGCCCGCCATCAGATCGGCAATCGCCTGCTCCTGACTATTGAGTGCAGCCTCGCTCCGCGGCAGCAGTGCACCGCTGAGCAGACCTACACAAAGAAGGATGAAGTGAACGAGGGGAGAATTGGGCACCATGGAGAGTCGTGGAAGGCGAAATACCTCCCGGCACCTTCATAGCCCGAACTATGCCAGTCTCTTTTGGGTGACTACCGAGGCAGAAGGTCGACGCAGAGCAGCTCCCGCTCGTCTCTGAGATAAAGACGCCCATCCGCGTAGGCCGGATTGCACCACGTCTTCCCTGAAACCTGAGTTCGCCCGATCTCCCGGTACTCCTTGGGATCCGCTGCGAACATCACCAACTCACCGGAATCCGTGAGCAGCAGGATGTTCGACCCCATCACAATGAATGCACCAACGGAACGGTCTGCGCTGGTTTGAATAACGCCCGTCTTCTCCCACGCAATCTCTCCGTTGGCGGCCGCTACGCAGATGACGTTCTTCGCCGGCCCGATGCCGTAGACATGATCTCCCACAACTACCGGACTGGTGAAGTTCATCGCAGCTTTCTTATTCGTCCAGGCCTCCTTTGCACTCAGCCCCTCCCCGTCCTTCTGGACGCGCACACCAATCATTCCAATTTGATGGGAACCCACCATCGCCAGGTCCTGCCAGGCTGTTGGCGTGGTCACGTGGCGACCGAGCGCCGTTTCCAGCGGCACGCGCCAGAGGAGCTTCCCATCTACGGGTGAGAGGGCAATGAGCGCCTCTGACGTAAATGACAGCACCTGGCGCTGCCCGGCGATGGTAGAAAGAAACGGAGCGGCGTACGCGGTCTGATCGTTTTGAGATTTCCATACCACCTCCCCGTCGATCTTACGAAAGGCCACGATGCTCGCACCCTGAGCGCTCCCGACTTGAACGATTACATTTTCACCATCGATAAGCGGCGAACCGGTCGCGCCATGACGGCTTGCCCCTGCTGCCTTGCCCTTCTCGCCCGTGTACACTGCACCGAAGTCGTCCACAAAGTTCTTCCTCCAGACGAGCGCGCCATCCGCTACGTTCAGGCACTGGAACTCCCCCTTGGCAGATTGCACATACGCGCGATCACCATCGACCAGCGGGGTGCAGCGCGGCCCGATGCCGAAGCCATCCTTGTGCGATGAGAAGACCGGCTTGCTCCAAAGTTCCTTGCCCGTAGCTGCATCGAAGGCACGTGCCACCTCCTGCGTTTCCTGATTCTCCAAATGGAAGACCCGACCGTTGGCGACTACAGGCGATGAGAAGCCATCGCCTACCGCGAGTCGCCAGACGATGCGCGGTTCCGAGGGAAGCGTGGTCGGAATCGGCTCTCCTGACGGCACATGTCCTGTGCGTGCAGGCCCACGCCATTGCGCCCAATCAGCAGCGGATACCAAGGACGAAAGAAGCAGCGCAAGAGCGATTTGTCGGGAGAACATGCGCGCAGATTCTGCTGATGAGCCAAAGATTGCCGAGAAAAAACACAGCGCGGCGGGTGGGCGATCCAAAACTCCAGGGCTGTGCCGGCTCAGCATTCCTGTCCAACAGCGGCACCGCTAGTCCCCTTGCACCTTAAATCGACTTTCTGCCTTGGAACTTGCCAAGGATCGCACGGGTGGCGAACTGACGGTGCCTCTCCTGCGATCGTTGATCGGCGGGTGAGTCGCCTGCAGACATTGCGCCCTTCGCTGGTTTGGATTTCTCGGCTTTGGATTTGCTAGGTCGCTTCGGCATCTCGCAGCGTCTCACCTGGTAACGAGCAGCGCGAGCTAACTTCCAACCCAACTGAACGTCTACCTCGTCTCGCATCTGCTCTGAACCGCTTTCCAAAGAGATGCTCGGGGGGGGACTCGAACCCCCACACCTTGCGGCATGCGCCCCTCAAACGCACGTGTCTGCCATTTCACCACCCGAGCTTTTTTGGAATAGCGAAACTAGTATCGGTAGCGGAGTTGGCGCAAGAGATTCCCGCCGAATTTTTTGACAGACCTTGTGCCCAGATCGGATGGTCACTCCCCGCCATCCATCTCCCGAAGAAAGCATTCCTGGATAAACCCATAGAAATGCACCTGAAAGACGCTCAATGCCCGGAGATCGCCTTGCAACGGAAGGTTGCTCATCTCCTTCTCCGAGATGTCATACCGCGCGACAAGTGCCAGGCGTGCCTGGTTCAACGCATGGATCCAGCTCTCGAGGTGATCCATGGGAATCCGTAGTCGATAATCGGAAAGAGCGGATTCGTGCGACGGCATCTTCACGAGGTCTGTTTGTACAATATCCAAAGAGGAGGCGAAGTACTCCTCTAGGTCGGGCTGGATGAGTTCCTCCCACTCGACATCGAATTCCGGCTCGGCTCCGGCAGTTGGGGTGCTGTAGAGTCGGGCTTCCGCAGCATCGCAACCCGACGGATCTGCGGCGGATACGATTTGCTTGAGGAGATCAGCGAGAAAGGGATTTAATCCCCAGACTTCCACGGTTGCTTCGTCGAGACGGGAGATCTCCACGGCGGGCACTAGGGCTTCTCCAGGGTGGCAAGAAGCAGGCAAAGGTGCAGCTGTTGTACGTAGTTCTCGGCTGGTTCGCGCATGCCGCTCCACACAATTGATCGGCCGAGTTGGTGCACTTCCATCATGTGCCGCTCAGCTTTTTCCCGGGAATAGCCAAATACTTTACGGAAGACCATGGTGACATAGCTCATCAGATTCACAGGGTCATTGTGAACCACCACGTTCCAGGCCGTCGCAAACTCCTGGTCTTGTTTTATCTCGGGCTCAGCGGTGGTTTCAGCCATGCGGGGTGTGCCTAGGGCGCCGGTGGAACGACCGCTGCTGCCGGGATTGCCGGCGGGATCACAGGTGCTGGAGCAGGAGTCAGCGCTTGGGCTAGCTGCTGTTCGAGGCTGGCCAGCCAGGCGGCTGCATTAGGGTGCGCAGGATACGTTTTCACGAGTGTGAACATCTCGCTCATGGCCCGGTTCTTCTGTCCAATCGCAGCCATGTCCTGGGCTCGCTGCCAGAGAAGTTGAGGACGGGTTTCAACGTTGAACTTCCCAGCCTCGAAATCGAGCTTGTTGCGGGTCGCTTCCTCGGCGCCGAGACGCAGTTTAAGGTCCCAATACTCCAAAATACGTGGATCTTTTTGCTCCCGGAACACAGGAAGCACGATGGTACTGTAGATCCCGTCTACGTTGCCCGCCGACATCTCCCATCCTTCACCCTTTGCTTTTCCCTGAGCTGCATCGGAGAGCAGACCCTCGATGCGCAACCACTGTGCGACGATGCCATTGCCGACAGGCTTGGACGCAATCTGATCGTAGAGCTTTTTGACCGCTTCGTCGTTGTTTTTGCGTTCACGAGCCCCGTGCTTCCCGCTGTTTGCAAGATCACGATCCTTCTTCATGTTCTCTGCAAATTGATCCATCGCAATCTTCGCTGCGGTGGCGTCCTTGGTGTGCTGGATCACTGCAGGGAGAAGCTCTTTGACCTCAGTGCCGGCGGAACGCTGCAGGGTCAGAGCCATCCAGTTGAAATGCAGGCGTAACGCTGTGGCTACCTCCTTGGTCCGAAGCGCACTTCCTTCGTTGTCTTTCCATTCGCGAAACTGCGTCGCCTCCTTTGATGCGCCCGCAAACTGTGTTGCCCGAACAGCATCCTCCCAGATCTCAGCTGCACGCGCGGGATTGTTCACCGCTGCGGTGACATCCTGGAGAGCGCGGAGCTTCTGAGCTTTGCTCTGCTGGACCTGCTGTGTCTTCAACCCTTTCAAGGCTTGAAGGATCTGTGCCATGTCCACTGGGGGTGCATCCTCTGCAGCACGGAGGGGAAGGGCGGCCGCCGATACGATGAAGAGCGCTGTGGCTAAATGGCGGGACGGAGAGAAAGGAATCATGAGGCAGTGGGGGGTGGAAGTTCGTCGAGGCATTGTCTCCAGATGCGATCTTGAACGCGGTGCATCCGTGCTGCCTCCTCCGAGGTGGTATCCTCGAACCCATTCAGGTGAAGCATGCCATGAACCGTGTAAAGGGCTAATTCCTTCTCGACCGTGTGCCCCTGCTCCCCGGCGTGCGCGGAGGCGGTTTGTGCACTCATGACAATCTCCCCATGTGCGAAGGTGATTACATCCGTTGGCCCTGGGATGTTCATGAATTGCTGGTGGACCCTGGCAATCACCCGGTCGGAAACAATCGCGACGTCGAGTTCCGGCAACGCGCGAAGCGCAAATCTACCGTCATCCGAATGCTCTAGACAGTATACTAACGCTGTCGACGTGAACCGCCTGAGCCACGGGACAGCGAGTTGTATTTTTCGCTGCCGATTTGCCAATGTGACCGTCACCCCGCGGAGACTGGCGGCAAGTGAGCCCGCGCCGCTACGGAGGGATCCCGCTTCTCCACACTGCTGCGCTCCCCTGCCGGCCGGTCGCTCGGATAAGCCACGCGTGCGTGCATCATGCTATGCAGGGTGTGCTTGAAGGTGTCGGCCAGCTCCTCGAACTCGCGCATGGTGAGATCGCATTCCTTTAATTGCCCGTCTTTCAAGCGTTGCTCCATGATGTCGTGGACCAGCTGATCCACCTTATGAGGAGTCACCCGGTCGAGACTTCGCGATGCACTTTCGATTGAATCTGCTAACGAGATGATAGCACATTCCCGCGTCTGCGGACGTGGCCCGGGATAGCGAAAGCTCTCCTCCCTTACCCCTGGGATGTCTTCCTCTCGTACATTCATCAGCTTACCGCCTTCGCGCGCATCCTCCTGCTGCTGGAGAGCCCGTTTATAAAAGTAAAACACGAGCGAAGTTCCGTGATGCTGCTGAATGACATCAATGATCTGCTGATTCAGTCCATGCTTTAGGGCAAGGTCTACCCCTTCCTTCACATGAGCAATGATCACCAAGGCGCTCATCGTCGGCGCAAGATCATCGTGGGGATTGCGACCGTGCCGGGCGTTTTCGGTGAAGTAGTCCGGCTTCACGAGCTTGCCGATGTCATGGAAGTACGAGCATACCCGCGCCATCGCAGCATTTGCGCCGATGGATTCCGCGGCGGCCTCGGCTAAGTGGGCCACCACCAGGCTATGATGATAGGTGCCGGGCGCCTCAATCGTCATCCGTTTGAGCAGCGGGTGATTCAGGTCGGCGAGTTCCAGCCAGGAGATATTCGTCGTGATACGGAAAAGACTTTCGAGCACCGGAAGCACCCCACTAACCAGCAGCGCGGTTACAAAGCCGCTGGCGATCGCCATGGCAGTCTGTTGTCCGATCATCGCCCAATGCGTGTTCCCGGGGGCCTCCCAAATGATTGGGCCAATGATCCCAAAGACAATCGCCAGAAGCCAGGTTGCCAGCCCAACAAAGAGGCCAGCTCTCAGAAGCCGACTGCGCTTCCGTACCTCCAAAGTCACGAAGACCGCGATGAAGCCACAAATCAGGCTCATCACGAGCAACTTCGCATCTGATCCGCGGTAAACGACGAAACTCCAGAGGCTCGCAAAGATCGCGGCGTAGATTCCATGATTGCGTCCAAGCAACACGGAAAGGGTCAAGGGAGCTAATGCATAAGGGACAGCCAGCCTCCAGAGTACCTGGCGTTCAAGATTGCTCAATTCCCCGGGGACCACGTACCCCGGTCGAAGCGCCTGATGGTCCGAAGTTACCAGGACAGCCTTGACCACTGCGATGTGCAGCAAGAGCACGCCAAACGTCAGGAGCAGCCGTGAATTCTTATCCCATGTGTGGGGATGGTTGATCCACAGCTGCGCGAGGGCCACGAGGAAGATGAGCAGCCCGATGAAGACTTTCTCCATCGGCTGCTGGCGGAAATCGGAATAGATCAGTGCCCAGAGTCCGAATACAAAGCTGATGAAGATGATCATCTTCGCCGTGACACCATGCTCCAAGGCTTCCAGGAGCTCGCTCTCCGTCCGGCGCCGCCGGAGCTTCGCGGAGGCTAGTCCACGCTTTACCAGGCGCTTTCTCTCAAAGAATTCAAACATCGCGTTGACCAGCTACCAGGAGCGTAAGAGCAAGCACTAGGTCTTCGCCTCAGCCTCTCCGGTACCGCGATGCCGTCGATACGCTTGGACGATCCTTTTCACGAGTTCGTGCCGGACGACATCTTGATCGCTGAAGTGAACGAAGGAAATGCCCTCCACCCCGCGAAGTGCATGCATCGCCTCGACAATCCCCGAGCGTTTATTTGCCGGCAGATCGATCTGAGTATGGTCGCCGGTGATCACGCATTTCGACTCCTCGCCCAAACGCGTGAGAAACATGAACATCTGCTCCGTGGTTGTGTTCTGCGCTTCGTCCAGGACGACAAAGGCACGGCTCAGAGTTCGGCCCCGCATGTACGCGAGGGGTGCAATTTCGATGACGTTCCGCTCGAGGTAGCGCTGCATTTCCTCCGGCTCCAGCATATCCTGCAGCGCATCATAGAGCGGCCGCAGGTACGGCATAATCTTCTCCTTCAGATCCCCAGGTAGAAAGCCGAGCGCCTCTCCCGCTTCCACGGCCGGCCGGGTGAGGATGATTCGACCAACCTTCTCCTGCTTCAAGGCGGCAACGGCCATGGCCATTGCGAGGTAGGTCTTCCCTGTCCCGGCGGGGCCGATGCCAAAAACCATATCATCCTTCCGCATGGCATCGATGTACGCCCGCTGCGTTGTGGTTTTCGGGATGACCGGCCCCCGCTTGGCGGAGACAAGAACACGGGTGTCGCTTAGGGAGTCGAGCCCAGAGCCGGTTTCCGCCTGGCTCACTGACTTCAGTGCGTAGGTAAACTCGTGCTTCTTGATGGACACCCCGTTCTGTCGTGCCTTGTCGAGCTGCTCGAAAACCCTCCGCACCCGCACGATCTGCTCCGGTTCACCCTCGACCCTAAGCCATCCCTCGCGAGTGGTGACTTTTACGGAGAGCTCCTCCTCCAATGCCTTCAGGAGCTTTAAATCATTGCCGTAGAGCGACTGGAGAACCCGGCCGTTTTCGAACTGGAGAGTTTGGACTTCGGACACAAAAGAACACCGAGTGCTCTATCTCAAGTTACAGCCATTCTCAGCGAAGCAAACGCGAATACGCCACCACCACGAGCAAGACTTCGATTACTTAAAACCGTAGGCGAGGGACCAGTGGGTGCGTTCCTCCGGACTCTTTTCCACTTCAACGATCAGGTAATAGCTGCCGGTCTTCTTCGGAACAATCCGTGCCGCTGCCTTATGCGGCTTCTGCCAGGCGGCTACCTCGGCCAAGTTGCCTTCGCTGTCATAGATGTGAACCGAGATCTTGGCATTGGCAGTGTCGGTTCCCATCCAGAACCAATATTCATTACCCTTGAAGAGTTGATGCACAATGGCCTTCGACTGCTTCACCGGCAGATCGCCGCCCCAATAGTCCTCGCGGACTGTGAACCCCTCCTTAACATAGGGGTCAGCAGCTTCGAGCGCGAAAGAGAGCGCATCGTCGATCGTCGCCAAAACAGGCGTCGAACTCAGAACGAGCGCGATAATAGTTAACAAAGAGCACAGGAAGCGCTTCACGGTGTACCTCACTGAATCGGTTTTGCGTTGATCTCTTGGACGAGCCGTTCGGCGATATCGCCGATGTTCTTCACGGATGCCTCAGAAATAGTGGAGTCGCTCGTCCCAACCAGCGGTTGGATCTCGGCCAAACCCTGACGAATCTTCTTAACGAGCGGGTTATCTTTCATGCGACCGGGCATTCCGTCAATGCGCCGGAGAAAGTACTGGAGCAGCACGGGTTGGTGGAGCAAGCCGGCGCCGTCCGGTGAGTAAGTCTTTCGTACAACCTGAGTCAGGGCCTCTGTCCCTCGGAGCCAGCCTCCAAGGCTGACCAGTTGCGCGTAAGACTCGTCCTCGAGTTCCACCATCGCGGTCTTCACATCACCAAGCGCGCCATCTAATTGGAGCCGGACTTGCTGCCAACTCCGCTTGTCGGCGAACTCCACGATTGCATTGCTGCGCCGAATGACTGCCTTTTGCACGCCGATCCCATTGGCTAATGTGAGGACAGTACGACCGATCTTCTTCACCTCTTCGGCATCTTCTGACTCCACCGCGATGAAGCCCTCGGCGATTACTGTTCCGAGCAGCAGCGCAGTCTGCTCGCGCCCATCGCGTGCCCGGGTATCCTTCACTGAGCGCAGCACATCCTGCCACACCGGCTTCCCAATCTTGTCCAACACCTGGAAAATCTCGCTGGGCAACGGCACTACCACATTATCGATCACCGCAGCCTGACCGGGCAGCTTCGTGATGTCGATCTTCTGCGGAGGTTCTTGCGCCGAGGCGACAACAGGGGTGAGCGCGAGGGCAATAAGGAAAGCTTTCTTCATAAGAAGCCAGTATCCAGAGAAACGGGCGTGGATCGATCAGAGCGTGTATTCCACCGACAGGCAATCCTTTGTCCTTACAAAGGCATTCAACCAGGAGGGACGCGCCACGCGCGCATCGGGAGCGAAGTGGAATTGACAGTGGAGGGCTTTGCCGGCGCAATCCGCGGCTTCATGGATTTTCCCCCTCTCGACTTCGCTGCGATCCAGACCTACCCCGTCGCGGAACGCACGAACAAGGTGGCGCTTAATGCGTTTGCAAAGCCCCACGTAGCGGGTGGAAGCTTTCGCGCGTTTCTCGAAGGGCTTCCCTCCTTTCTGGCGGTCGAGGATCTCCGTCGAACCGTTGAAGCAATGGCCGCGGCAGTCCGCACCAAGCGGCCCGTGATACTTATGATGGGCGCGCACTCGATCAAGGTCGGCCTCAATCCGATTTTCGTGGATTCTATGAAGCGGGGGTTGATCAATGCAATTGCCTTTAATGGCGCCGGTGCAATCCACGACTTCGAGCTCTGCTATCAGGGCGAGACGAGCGAGGACGTACAGCGGGGGCTGAACGACGGGAGCTTTGGCATGGCCGACGAGACCGGTCGGCTGATGAATGCCGCTCTCGCGAAAGGGGTTGCACAGGGCCTTGGTGCAGGCCGGGCACTGGGTCTGGCTACCGAAGGCTTCCCAAATCGCCAGCTCAGCTTGCTCGCGACCGCCGCCGATCTCGACATCCCAGTCACGGTCCATATTGCGGTCGGTACCGACATCATTCACCAGCATCCGACGACCAGCGGCGCCGACCTCGGAGAGGCGAGCTACCGCGATTTCCAGACCTTCGCCGCGGTGGTAGCACAGCTTGAGGGCGGCGTAGTGCTCAATGTTGGCAGTGCTGTAATCATGCCTGAGGTCTTTCTTAAAGCGCTGACCATCGCTCGCAATCTGGGAAGCACCGTCCAGCGCTTCACGACTGCGACGTTCGACATGACCCGACACTATCGTCCCAGCGAAAACGTCCAGCGGCGCCCCACGGCAATGGGGGGGCATGGCTACTATATCGTCGGTCACCACGAGCTGAACATCCCCCTCCTCTTCGCCGCCGTGTCCGAGGAACTCGCCTCGGGACAGAACACGTAAAGGGTTCCCTGTCTGGCCAATGCTCCGACCTGTGGCCGCAAACTTGGCCGGGGCACCGCGGTTTTGGAGAATGCTGCTCCCTTTTACAGTCGCTCGACTACAACTCGCATCCGAACATATATTGTTTTCTTCCATGCTCACCCGCGCTCGCGTCGATGCTGTCCTTAATCCTCACAAGCGCATTCTGGTGGCAGGAGATCTGATCCTCGACGAGTTCATCTGGGGAAAGGTGTCGCGCATCTCGCCTGAAGCCCCGGTGCCCGTCGTCGAGGTGGTCAGCCAGACCTATCACGCCGGTGGTGCCGCAAACGTGGCGCGGAACCTTCGAGAATTCGTCCAGAATGTTCACATGTTAGGTCTCGCCGGCGAGGATTCCGCAGCCCGGACGCTCAGTGAACTTCTCACCTCGGATGGCATCCAGATGGATTGCGTCCAGGTTGATCCCCACTACCAGACAACGTGCAAGACACGGATCATCGCGCGCAGCCAGCAGGTCGTCCGGGTGGACCGGGAGCGGCGCACCTCTTACACCGATGCCCAGCGAGCCCGTGCGCTCGAGCAGTTCGAATATGTTCTTCCTACGCTCGATGCCGTGATCCTCGAGGATTACGCCAAGGGACTTCTCGATCAGCCGCTGGTCGATTCCATCGTGCGGCTCGCGCGTTCTGCCGGGAAGATTGTTACCGTGGATCCTAACCCCACCAATGCCATCCTTTGGAAGGGTGTAACGAGTGTAAAACCAAACCGGATCGAGGCTTTCCGTTGCGCCGGTATACCTTGGAGCGATCCCGTGGATCCGCCGCTTGACGATGCCGCCCTGCTCGACGCTGGTACGCGCCTTCTGGAAAAGTGGCAAAGCGATACCCTACTGGTCACGCTGAGTGAGCAGGGCATGATGCTCTTTCAAGCGGGCGGATCTCCCCAGCATATTCCCCCGCGCGCACAAGAGGTCTACGACGTTTCCGGCGCCGGCGACACCGCCATTGCGCTCTTTACCGCGGCGCTCGCCGGAGGCGCGACTGCAGTAGAAGCTGCGGAGATCAGCAACCACGCGAGCGGGATCGTCGTGGGCAAGCTTGGTACCGCGACAGTGAGTCGTGAGGAGCTGCTGGCCAGCTTCGCCGAGTGATTGGGCCGCTTCGCCCCGCGGTTTTCCTGGACCGCGACGGCACGCTCATGGAAGAGGTCGAGTATTGCCGAGACCCAGCGAAGGTTCGGCTCTTTTCAGGGGTAATCGGTGCCCTTGATGAACTCCGAGCAGCCGGCTTCGCCACAGTAATCATCACGAACCAAAGTGGGATTGGTCGCGGTTGGATCACGGAAGCGGAATACGCCTCCGTTCACGCGCGCCTGCTGGAGCTGCTTGGTGCCGCTCGAATTGATTCTACTTACTATTGCCCAGACCCTCCGGGTGTCGAATCGCTATTCCGCAAACCAGCTCCCGGCATGGTGCTTCAAGCTGCTCGCGAACTCCGCCTCAATCTCGAGCGCTCGTGGTTCGTGGGCGACAAAGCCGCCGATATTCACTGCGGGCGAAATGCAGGAACGCGCTCTATCCTGGTGAGGACAGGCTACGGAAGAACTGAGAACTCAGAGGGTGCAGAGTCCGCGGTAGACAGTTTCGCGGAAGCAGCCCGATACATCCTGGATCGACTGGACCGGATCACCAGTTGAGCCCAGTGTCCCTCTTCCAGTAAGTTTGCTCAGACCGGGCGTTCGAGTGCAGGGAGGGTAATCCACCCTCCCAACGCGATTCATCTCTCACTGCGCCGTGAGACGCGGCAGGTTAGCAAAACCCTCGCCCCGGCTGCGCCCGGCTAGTTGCGCCGGCGGCGCAGCAGCAACATGGCACCCAGCGCCAGCATTCCGGCAGAAGCAGGCTCTGGAATCAGCTGACCACCGCCGATTGGGCTTCCCGCCGGCGTAAGATCTCCACCGGCCCCCGTGATCACCGCTTCGGCAATCTGCATGCTATTCGCCGACCCGGAATCCTTCACGGTTGGGAATACAAGCAGATAGGTGATGAACGGAGTGGTGTTCGTGAAGTTGATCGCGCTGGTGACTCCCCGCTGATCATCAGTGAGCGGATTACCTGGCAGCGTGAGTGCTCCACTGCTGATGATCGTGAAACTACTCAGATTAAAAGTCGTGCCAGCTGCTGGAGCCGACGTAAGTACGATCGTATTGCTCCCGTACAAAGAGTAGCTCGCAGGATCGCGCTCGGCCGCGTCGCCCCCGGTAACGAATTCGATTCCTGTGGCGGTGGTGGCAGCTCCGCCTGTAGGAGTCACGATAAACCCGGTGTTCAACTCTCCAAAATTCAGATACTTCGTCCCATTTACGCCATCGATAGCGAACGGCGGGCTTTCGCCGCCTGGGAAGAAGTTGCCATTAGGATTATTAGCCGGAGGGTCCCCCGGTTGGCCAATTTGGAAGATCTGCGCATCAGACTGGACGGTCAGCGCCGTCGAGAGTAGTGCAGCCAGGCCGAGAGTAAGCTTCGAAGACATGATGTCGTATGGGAAGGCACATACTTCAACCACCGTCGTGAATCACCGGTCAAGAGGCAATTTTCGCAACACTGCACAGGCAAGGATGTTGTTTCGATTTCCCGAATGTGGAAAGAACCACGGAATCGTTGGGGCGAACTGACCTCTCAAACGTGCGTCCTCGTTGGTCCCTCTCGTGGTCCAAGCTGTAGAAAGGCCGCCGGAGCAATGCTCCGACGGCCGCTTCCTACATCCTCCCCTCTCCGCATCTGCACAAATCTGCGGAGTGTGCGGTTCACTCCCCTTCCTGCTTTTCTCCTTACGCGAGCGTCCCCGTCGCGCCTCCCGTCGCGGGAATTACCGGCACCACCGGCGGCACCACTTCAGCGCGGGGTGCCCGGGCGAAGCGCCGTCCCAGCTCGTCGCGGACCACGCGGAGGCCTGCCTCTTCGCCGTGCGACTGCAGCGCCCGGTAGACGATGTGCGAGGCCTCCATCAGGTCACTTCCGGCGAGCGTGATGGTGTCGTTCACCATGCTCAGCACCTGGCTGAGCTGCTGATGCACCGGCAGGAGCAAGTCCCGGATCGTGGCATCGCGGTCCATCGCCGGCAGGCTCAGCCCCATGGGGAGCACGTCCACATAGTCGCGGACAATTTGGTGAGCCTGCCGGACGAAGCCTTCGCTTTTGTCCCCCAGCTTGGGCAACCGGCGGCGGTCTGCGGTGGTCAGGCTCACGAGAAACGGCATTGCCGTATAGAGACTGGCCATTGCGGTGGTGATTCCCGTGGCCTGCTCTGCAGTCACGATTACGTCGAGTTTATTGGCGTGGATGGTCATGATCTTATCTTCCTTTCGTTTGGTTTTTTTGGTTTGTTGCGTGCCAGCGATTCATTCCTTGGGCTTCATGCCTCAGGAGCTATTTACTGTTCACAAGAACACTTATGGCGTAGGGCTCTCGTGAGCGCCATCTTTCCGGCGTAAACAATGTTTCC